>NZ_JBITJP010000004.1:0-120163 GCF_044460165.1 Embleya sp. NPDC050154 | reverse complement strand
GGAGGGCACCGCGAACCAGAACGGCGGTAGGCACCTCGCCGACGTCGGCCCCGCGATCCGGGGCGGCGGGCTGCCGTGGCCGTACTCGATCCCGCCGATGTCCGCCAGGACGCCTCGTGTTCCGTCCACCTCGACGAGGAATCCCCTTTCGAGTCGCGCCACGGTCAGGTACCAGTCGCCGGGGACGAGCGACCGGGTCTCGTCCCCGGTCACCGGGTCGGACAGTGATCGCACGGTGGGCACCGCGAACCAGAACGGCGGGTGCGGCGCGAGAGGTGGGGCAACCAACGCAGCCCCGGCATCGCAACCGGCACCGGAAAGCACAGTGGCAGCCCCGGACATGCCGGGGCCGGTGGGGAGTTCGGCCAGTCGTTGGTGGACCTCGGCCGCGGACGCGGGACGGTGATCGGGGTCCTTGGCGAGCAGCGCCAGGACGAGGTCGTCCAGCGCGGCCGGAACGCCGGCCCGGGTGCGGCCCGGTGCCACCGGGGCCGCGTGTACATGGGCGGCCATCATCGCGACCGCGCCGACGGCCTGGAAGGGCGTGTGCCCGGTGAGGAGTTCGTGGAGGACACAGCCGAGGGAGTACAGGTCGGAGCGGGGGTCCCCGGGAAGACCGTCGAACCGTTCCGGGGGCATATAGGCCAACGTGCCGATGACCTTGCTCGACTTGTGCGTGGCCGCCATGTACCGGGCTATGCCGAAGTCGAGGATCTTGATCCGACCGTCCGGGCCGAGCATCAGATTCGCCGGCTTCAGATCTCGATGCACGACCCCCGCGGTGTGGGCGGCGTGCAGCGCTGCGGCCGTCTGCGCCGTCCAGTCCGCCGCCGTCGCCACCGGGCCGGGGCCGTCTTCGCGAAGCACGGCACCCACGTCCCGCCCGGTGACGTACTCCATCACCAGGTACAGGGTTCCGTCGTCGGGGTCCTGCCCGAGGTCGAACACGGTCACCACGCCCGCGTGGCTCAACCTGCCCGCGGTGCGGGCCTCACGGAAGAACAGGTCCGCGCCGAAAGTGTCGTGCCGGTCGTACGGCAGCAGTTTGACCGCGACGCGGCGCTCGATCACCCGGTCCCGGCCCTCCCACACCTCGCCCATACCGCCTCGTCCGACGAACGCGACGAGTTCGTACCGAACGCCCAAAACCCGCACAGCCACCATCAACTCCCCCGAGCGGTGCACCACACCGTCGAACCGGAACCGCCCTCGCGAGACCACACCGAAGATCTCACACCCCGGTGGCCCCCACCGTGGTCGCTGGACCTTGTTCCCTGTGGCCGCGGATTCGGGGGTGCCACCGACGGCGGAACCCGTCTCCTCGGCACGGGTCCGTCGTAATCCGGTGTGGCGACGCCTGCGGAGCGGTTGCCGCCGGACGATTTGTGGGATTTGTTCGAGCGGGTGGCGCCGTCGCGGCTGCACCGTCCGCAGGGTGGCGACCGCCGGCGGGTCCTTCGAATCGCGTTCTCCGCTCGGCGGCCGGCCTATCGCGAACAGGTCCGGAACGTCCGGCACGCCGACGTGCTCTTTCGGATCGATCCGTCAGAGGGGCGGTCGATGGTGGATCGACAGTTCCACGTCGGGCGACCCGAACCAGGGGCGTTGTTCGACCCGGCCTTCTCGGTCTGCGATGACGGTCAGCCCGAAGCGGTCGGCGGCCGGTTTCCCGGCGTCCTCCCAGCGGTGATAGGCCGCTTGCACCTCGCCCCACAGGTCCCGAGGGCCCGCCTCGTAGGCGGCGGACTTGCAGCCCTCCGCATAGGAGACGGCGGCGATGGATGCCCCGCTACCGGTGTCGGGGGCATACAGCCACAGCGTGCCTTCAACCTGCTGCGGGACGCAGTCGCGCACGTGGAGGCCGATGACGAATTCGACGGGTTCGTAGGCCGCGCCGATGGTGTCGGTGACGTCGATGTCGGGGGCGGATTCGCGGGACGTTTCCGGCCAGTCGTCGGGGAACGACGTCTCGGGGAACTCACGGCGCTGGTCGCGGAGTTTCATGAACGACAGCGGCTGGGTGAACGGTCCGCAGGCACGTCCGGGGCCGATCCTGGTGAGCTTGAGGGCCTGGTCGTGGGGGCTGTAGTCGGTACCCCAGGGCATGAGGATGATCGCGCCGTCCCGGGCCTGGTCGATCCAGGCCGGGGGAATGTGGCGTACGCCGGCGGTGATGTGCAGGCGATCGTAGGGGGCGCCCGCGGGATGGCCGAGTGCGCCGTCGCCGGTGACGACGGTGACGGCATCGGCGTACGGGGTGCGGTTCAGATTGGCGCGGGCCTGTGCGGCCAGGACGGGGTCGATCTCGATCGTGACGACACGGCAGCCGCGGGCGGCCAACAGCGCGGCGGTGTAGCCGGTGGCGGTGCCCACTTCGAGGACGGTTTCGCCGCCGGTGACGTCCAGTTCGTGGAGCATGTCGGCGACCACGGACGGCATCGACGCCGAGGAGGAGGCGAGTTCGCCGGGTTCGTCACCGGTGTGTGTGCCGTCGTCCCACTGAACGACCAAGGGCGCGTTGCTGTTCGCGGCTCGATGCCAGGCGACCGGGTCGCGATCGCGGTCGATCACGGACGTGTAGGTGCCTGTGGCGACGTCGAACGACCAGACGCGGCGCGGGAGGAAGTCGGCCCGCTCGACGGCGGCGAACGCGTGCTCCCATCCGGAAGGCATGGCGTCGATGGACGCGAGATACGCGCCGACCCCCCGCGTCGTCACTTGTCGTCCTTCTTGTGCTTCCCCGGGCCAGGAGGTGAGCTGCCATCAGGGTGCGGGTCGCCTGGCTTGGGACTCGGGTCGGGTTTGGCCGGTTTGATCGGCGCGCTGCCGCCGTCGTGGTCTCCCACGCGTTCCCTCCCTGGGGGCCTCGCCGCATCCCTGGGACGAAACGCGCTGTCGCGTCGGTAGTCACTGCGGATGCGGCCTGGTGCGGGCGGAAGAGTGCTCTCCGGCAACGTACGGGCGACACGCCCGGCCCGTCAATCACGATCGGCTAGGAGAACACAACCCACCGTCATCAATTCTGCCGCAGACAGGCCCGGGCCATCAGCCCGTAGAGGTCCACCTTCACCCGACGAATCCACGGCTGTCCCCTCCGCCGTCGGAATCGGACAGTACGGTGACGCAGACGAGGACAGCCCCTCTACGCCAGGGGCCGTCCTCTTGATTGCGAACCTTGGCGCGAAACTCCGCCGGTCTGTCCTCAGCGTATGCCGTCGCGCAGGAACTGCGTCCATGCGCTGGGCGCGAACTCCTGAACCGGACTGTCGCTGAGCTTGCTGTCCTTGACACCGATGGTCACGTCGAGCGGCGCAACGGTGACACACCCATTGCCCTCGCCCGAATAGGTTGACTTGCGCCACGGCGCAAGTGGGTGCTTGTTCTGGCTCACGTGATCTCTCTCAATTTTCGGTGGAGAAGTTCGAGTGACTCCTCCTGAGGCAACGCCTGCCTGTCCAGTTCCTCGAAGACTCGCAGCGTGCGTTGGATGTCGCGCTCATTGTCGCGCAGTACGCTCCCGCCGACTACGTCCAGATAGACGACTGAACTACTGGCGTCACCGAACTCCAAGAGGTTGATGCCGCAGGGATACACGGCCTTGAACCCTGCGGTGTTGGGCACGATGCGAATCGTGATGTTCGGGTGTGCGGCCTCGTCGATGAGGCGTCGGATCTGGCCTGCCATCAACTCCGGCCCTGCGCCGAAGGTCAAGGAAAGCGTGGCCTCGGTGATGTAGGCCGCCAGCACGAGGGGTTCGTGGTCGTGCAGGCGTTCCTGCCGAAGCATGCGCACTTTCGTGTGATCCTCGCGCTCGTCAGCGCCCATGGCCAGATAGGCGCCATGCTGCGTCAGAGCAGCGTAGTCCCGAGTCTGGAGCAGTCCTGGAATGCCGAGAGGCAAGTGCTCTTGGTATCGGACGGCTTCGTGTTCGATGGCGATTCGCTGGTAGAGATCCGCGCTCAGGATCCCGCTGTACGGCTCGTACCACAGCTGCGGCTTCGGCAGTGCACCTTCGGCAGGCAACAGCTCGTAGAAGCGCGCCTGTTGCTCCTTCGGAACGCCGTAAAGCTTCAGCAGCAGCTTGACGTCAGCGCGCGTCGGCTTGGCGTCGCCGTTCTCAACACGGCTCAATCGGCTCACCGAGAAGGCCTGTTGAGTCTTGTCCACAACCCACTTCAGCGACCGGCCGCGCTCCCGCTTGCGCTCCGCCTTGAGCATCGCGCCGAGCGTGCGCTGCCCGACAACGGTTCCGCCGCTGACCGGTCCACGTGTGCTCCCCATGACCGCCCTCCCTGTGAGGGCTCATTGTGCACCACTGGCAGACATGCCGATGTCGCTCGTTCGAGGGTCTGTGAAATTCTCTCTGGGATTTTCATTGACACACCCATCCGAGGTTTGGAACTGTATCGGCGAGCGACTCAGAGCACATGCAAGATCACCATGTGCAACAAGATCCTTTGATCGGACCACCCCAACTCCAAGGGGACCGTTGTGTCTTCCGACGCTTCCGTCTGTCTCGTCCGCCTCGCCCCTTGCACGTCGACGACCTGCTTCTTGACCCTGACGCCAGGTGAAGATCGCCCGGTGAAGAAGGCCCGCGCCCGTGTACTGGCGGCCTGTCGAACCTGGCAGGTGGCCGGTGACGACCTCGTCCTCGTGATGGCCGAACTCCTGACGAACGCGTACACGCACGCACGCCTCACGCCCGGCAAGCGCGTGCTGGTGAGGATCCACTGGCGCAAGCATGTGAACGAGATGATTCTGGAAGTCGTCGTTCCCCAGCCTCGGTTCGAGCTGCCCGAGCCCGCGGAACCCGATCCGGACGCGGAGAGCGGACGCGGTCTGGCGATGGTGCGAAGCCTGACCCGAACGTTCTCGTGCGAGGAACACACCCCGGGGCTGCAAACCTTCACCGCGATCCTGGCGGCAGCGTGAGCACCCCGAACGAGCCATCAGAGCAGCCGAAGCGACCCGAGCGACCCAACCTCGCATGTCCTCCCGACTACGGCTCGGTCATCGAGTACCACTCGCCCGATCCGCCCTGCCGTCGCCGCGGCGTCGTGCAGCGCTGGTGCGGCGACCACGTCGTCGTACGCCCGTTGAGCCCGCGGGCCACCCCCGAGCGCCCCTTCGACTCGGCGCCCTGGGGAGCGGCGACCACCGTGATCGTCCGCGAGCCACCACCCCTGGAGCAAGCGTGAACGAGTTCAACCCACCCTTGGCATACGGTCGCCGCAACGTGCGGGCGTCCGGCAAGTCGCCCCTGGTCCGCACCGTCGACCTGCTCCCCCGCCTTCGTGCGTGGGCACTGGCCCGACCCGTCGAGGGCGTGAACGTGGCGGACGTGTCCTCCATCCACCGCCCGGACTGGACCGGCAACCTGGCGCCGCTGTCCTGGACCACCGCGACGCCCACCCTTCCCCTGGCTCCGCGCCACCTGGACGCGATCGCCGAGGGCATCGGGCGACTCGACGGCGCGCTCCACCGCGCCCTGACCTTCGAACCGATCCACGACGGAACCGCCGTACTCGCCCACTCGGGAGAATTCACCGAGGAGTTGGGAGTGTTCGCCGACCAGCGCCGGGTTGCACTCATGGCGACAGCCCACCTACCGCAGGAGCACCCCCATCGTTCGTTGATCCCCCCGAGCGGCGTGGACGCGGTGTTGTCCGCGCCGGCAGGCACCGTGGTGTGGTCGATGGGCCCGGACGATGTCCGCGTCGATCCCGAAACCGGTGACACCTGGCTGCTCGGCTGCGGGGCGGAGCCGACCCACGGGCCGTTCGGCGCGAACCTGGCCGACATCGTCAGCCGCCTCGGACACCACCGGCTCGAACACAGGACATTGCACGGCCTGTCCACCCACTACAACAGGGGACTCGTCCGCGCGCTCGGCGGCATGGCACCGCACCTGAGCCCGGCCGTATTCGCCGTGCTCGTGGAGACGGCCGCGACCGGTCCCGTCGGGTCCGAAGCCCCCGAATCGGAGAGGTGGGCCGCCGTGCGTCCCGACGAGTTCGAGGTCCTGGTCCCGCTGGGCCTGAAGCACCTCTCGGCCCCCGAGGAATCCTCGTGAACAGCCCGAAAGCAGGCATCGACCCCGACGTACAGGTCACCAAGTACCCCAAGTCCGGGATGCATCATCACGGCGACACCAAGCAGTACTACGTCTCGTCTCCGCGCGACGGATGCGTCCACTGCTGCGCCGACGTCCTCAGCCTGAACCCCCGGGAAGCCGAGGCGACGGTCATGGGGCTGCTGCGCGCGTTCCCGGTCTCCGACGCCAACCGCGTCGCCGCCGAATACCTCACCCATCTCCCGCAGACCCTCGAAGCGGAATCCCTCGACACGGACGCTCTCATCCGAGCCGCCGTCCACGCGGCGCGCATCGCGGCCAGGCTCGTGGCGCCCGCGCACAGCCACCGCTTACGGAAGGCGATGGCCTCGACCCTGGGCATGGCCCCACACCCGACGCCAGGCGGGAGTGCGCGATGAGCGCCCGACGGTTCGGCCCGTACGTACCGGGTCGCCCGGTGCACGTCCCGCGCGAGACGTTCCGCCCGTTCCTTCCCCTCGTCGACTCGGTCGACCTTCAGGACGTCCCGCATCCGCACGGCCGTCCATCGTGGTCGCGTGGCGGCACACCAGGTGCGACACCGCAGGCCCACCGCGATCCGGGCTTCGACACCTGACGAAGCCACAGGGCCAGCCATTCGGGCAAGTTGCGCCCACCGCCGGTCGAAGGGGCCGCAGTCATCGGTCTCGGGCCCGGGGGTTGATCAACTCCCGCCGGCCGCCGCCTGGTTGATGTCCGGGCTGCGCAGGATGCGCTCGCCCGCACCGTTGCGTGCCACGACGGCGAGCATCGCGCGACCCAGATTCTCGGTCGTGGTCACGTACTTGGGGGCCACCCGGCGCAGCAGCGGGTACAGCCGGGAGATCACCACGTAGAGCCTGCGATAGGTCGGGGTCCGGGACATCTCGCCGTGCGTCGCGTGGATGAAGCCGGGGCGGAACATGTACGCGCGGAACGGCATCGCGAGCAGTTCGTTCTCGGTGCGGCCCTTGACGCGGGCCCACATCGAGCGGCCGCGTTCGGTGCTGTCGGTGCCTTCGCCGGAAACGTAGACGAAGGTGAGCGCCGGGTTGGCGGGGAGGGCTCGGGCCGCGGCGAGGGTGTAGTCGTGGGTGATCCGGCGGTATTCGTCCTCGCGTTTGCCCACGGACGAGATCCCGAGGCAGAAGAAGCACGCGTCCACGGCTTCGAACTCGGGGGCGAGCGCCGAGAAGTCCGTGAAATCCGCGTGCACGATCTCGCGGAGCTTGGGGTCGGCCGTGCGGAGCGGTGCCCGGACGACCGCGGTCACGCGGGTGACGCGGTCGTCGCGCAGGCATTCGCGTAGGACGCCTTGGCCGACCATGCCGGTGGCGCCGAAGAGGAGCACGTGCACTGGGATCTCTCCTGGATAAGGGGTGGGCCGCGATGCTCGTCAACGGCCAACCGCACTCGGCCGCGAGGTCGGCGAGACGTCGGGTCAGGACCGGGTCGGCGAGCTTGGACTGGGCGTACGCGAGGTTGGGGCGGTAACGACGGATCAGAGCGGGCGGTCGCCGGTGTCGAAGGTGCCGCGGTAGATGCTGGGCGGCACCCCGAGTCGGCGTTTGAACAGGGTGCGCAGGTTGGCCGGGGTACCGAGGCCGGATTGCCGGGCCACGGCGTCCATGGGCAGGTCGGATCCCTCGAGGAGTTCGCGGGCCCGGTCGATGCGGGCGTCGAGCAGCCACTGCATGGGCGGCAGGCCGGTCTCCGCGTGGAAGCGCCGGATCAGGGTGCGCCGGGACAGCCGGGCCCGTCGGGCCATCTGATCGACGGTCAGCGGCTCGTCCAGGTGGCGTACCGCCCACGCGCGTACCTCGTCGAGGCCGCCGCCGCGCTCGGGCGGGGTGGGGTGGGCGATGAACTGCGCCTGACCACCCGCGCGATGCGGGGCCGCGACGAGGGCGCGGGCACGCTGATTGGCGACTGTGGCGCCGAGGTCGGTGCGGATGATGTGCAGGCACAGGTCGATGCCCGCCGCGACGCCGGCCGAGGTCAGCACGTCGCCCTCGTCGACGTAGAGCACCTGCGGTTCGAGAAGCACGGACGGATGGCGCCGGGCCAGTTCGGCGGCACGTTGCCAGTGGGTGGTGACGCGTCGTCCGTCCAGCAGTCCCGCGCCGGCGAGCAGGAACGCGCCGGTACAGATCGACACCATGCGGGTGCCGCGGGCGGCGGCCGCGGCGAGGGCCGTGCGCAGCGGCGGCGACGGGGGATCGGGTGGGACCAGGCCGGGCACAACGATCGTGTCCGCGTGCGCGAGGGCGTCCAGGCCGTGCTCGACGAGCAGCGCGGGCCCGCCGTGGACCGGGACGGGGCCGGGGTGCTCGGTACACACGGTGACCGCGTACGGGCTGCCCGGCCAATCACCGAACGCCTGGATCGGGATGCCGAAGTCGAGCGCCAGGACTCCGGGCTGGGCCAGCACGACGACCCGGTGCGGTCGGCAGGGCGGGGCTGGGGCGGGCATGGCACGATACTATCGAGACGTGGCAATCGTGTCACTCCCCTGGTCGGCGACCCACTGTCTACGGTCGGGGTATGAACACAGTCGCCGCCGTTCCCACCACACCGACGGCCCGCCGCGCGATCGAGTACGTCCGGGCCTGTGAATCGGCGCCGATCGCCGAACACAGCTTCCGCAGCTACCGATTCGCTGCTCTGTACGCCGCGCACCAAGGGCTGCGCCCCGGCGCGGACTTCGACCCCGACCTGCTGTTCCTCGCCTGCGCGCTGCACGACCTCGGGACGTCGTCGCACGCCGAGGGAAGGCAGCGATTCGAGGTCGAAGGGGCCGACCTGGCCGCGGCGTTCCTGACCGACAACGGGCTCGCGTCCGCCGACGTCGATCGGGTGTGGGAGGCGATCGCGCTACATACCTCGGCGGGCATCGCCGAGCGCCGCGGCGTCCTGACATACCTGACCCGCAAGGGCATCACCATCGACTTCGGCGTCGACACCGAGTGTGTCACCGATGCCCAGGCCCGGGCGATCCACGCCGAGCACCCTCGACTGCGGATGGCCGAGACTCTGGCCGAGGAGATCGTCCGGCACGCCCGGCGCGGTCCGGAGAACGCGCCTCGCTACAGCCTCCCGGGCGAACTGCTCCGCGAGCGGGGGTGGGACGGGAGCGGGCGGACACAGATGGAGGAGGCGGCGGCGAGTTCGCGGTGGGGGGCGTGAACGGGGCTGTCGGCTCCCGGTCGCGGCGTCGCGGCGGGACACGGTGCGCCGAACGACCGCGAACGGAAATCCCCGGAACGGAATCCCCATGACCACGAGCGAACGGGCGGTCCGATGACGACCTACGGTGTGCTGATCTTCGACGAGGCGGAGGAACTGGACTTCGCCGGGCCGTGGGAGGTGTTCGGTGCCTCCTCGTTGCTGCGCGGTGGGGTCGACAGCCTCGTGCTGATCGCCGAACGCCTCGATCCGGTGCGGTGCAGCCGGGGCATGCGGGTGCTGCCGGACCGCACCCTGGACGACCACCCGGACCTGGACGTACTGCTCGTCCCGGGTGGGCGCGGTGCGCGCGTGGTCCAGCCGGACAACCCGGTCGTCACAACCTGGCTGTCCCGGACGGCGGCGCGGACCGACTGGGTCGCGGGAGTGTGCACCGGTGCGTTCCTGCTGCACGCGGCGGGCCCGGCGCGCGGTCGGCGGGTGGCCACGCACCATGCCTACGAGGACGAATTGCAGGCACGCGGCGACGTCACGGTGGTGCGCGACGCGCGCTACGTCGTGGACGACACCCTGCTCACCAGCCAGGGCGTCTCGGCCGGCATCGACAGCGCCCTGTGGTTGGTCGGCCGGATCCACGGCCGCGACCACGCCCGGGACGTACGCCGATACATGCAATACGACCCGGCGCCGCCGTACCTGGCCGACGAACCACTGTGACCACGGGCGCGACGCGACCCGTTGGGGACGGCGTCCATCTTCTTTACCGGAGGTTCAGCGGGTGGTCGGTTACGGGCGGTGTCGAGGGGCGCAAGCTCATTGGTGGCACGGCTACTTCGGGGGAGTGGGAATCGGCATGGACGCACTGCTGCTTGTCGCGGTCTCGGTGGCGTTGGTCGGGGTGATCGGACTGCTCGTGGTGCTCTCGTTCGGCCGACGCGAGGGCGACTCGGGGTCGCGGGACCTGCTGCGGGTCGGAGAGGACGCCGGCAACGACCCGGTTGCGGCGGGCAATCGGGCTTCGGGCAGCACCGCCTGGATGCGTGGCGGCGGGGGCGGACTGTGAGGTGATTCCGGGTCGGGCCGCCCGAAGCGGGCGGCCCGGCATACGTCCGACGGGGGTCGCCGGGACGATCGGATGAACCCTGTGACCGCCCGGCGGCGCGCCACGTTCGAGGCCCGGGTCGGTTCACCCGTCTCGACCGCGACGAGCACCACGTCCTCGAAGCGCTCGCCGCGGACGGCCGCATCGGCTTCGCCCGGCGGTCGGGACGGCGAGTCCGGCACCGATGTTGGGCGGTCTGACGCCGGCGGGCGTCGGAAACGATCCGGAGCCGCCGTCGAGGGCAGCGATCTCTGCCCTCGAAGGCACCCTCGCGGACATGTGCCTCCCGCCACGGTTCACGAGACCATGACCTCGGCCCTCGTCGGCGTAGGAGGTCGGGTCCATGAGGCAGCGACAGGGCGAGCGGCCGGGCGCCGACGCGCACGACCACGCCGGACGCGACGGTCGCGAGCGGCCGCAGCACCGACCGACGCGGCCCCTCTCCCCCGCGCCCGCAACCCCCGGCCGGCTCACTCCCGCCACCGCGCTCGCCTTCCAGGGCTCGATCGGCAACGCCGCCGTGACCCGGATGCTCCGCGCGGATCCCGCCTCGCCCCCGCCGCTGCCCATCCAGCGCATGGACGGCGGCAACGGCGGCGCGGGGCAGCCCCCGCAACAGCCGCCCGCCGCGCAGCAGCCGACGCCCGAGCAGGTCAAGGCCGCGATCACCGCACTGGTGGACAACCCGCCCATGGTCAACTACGGCGCTCGCCGACAGGGCCGCGCGCATGGCGAGTTCTGGATGCGCTTCGCCCGCTCCAAGCAGGGCGAGGAGGCCGAGGAGACTCTGTCCGAGACCAGCGCCCTGCTCTTCGACAGCATGAAGGGCGCCCAGGAACAGGCCCGCGACGAGGACCCGGACAACGCCGCGGAGGACACCAACAACCGCGAAGTGCAAGGCATGCTGATCAACGACCGCCTGGTGTTCGCCTCGAACTACAACTCCTCGATCGACACCCTCGTGGAACGGGGGACACAGCAGGCCGGTGCGGATCCGACCCTGCAGGAGCTGCTGGAGATCGAGCAGAGCGACGAAGGACGTACCCGGGGCCTGCGCGGTCACGAGGCCGAGAACCTGCGCGCGAAGTTGTCCAGCTTTCGCCGCAAGAACGAGGCGATCCTCACCGAGCAGCGCGGCGCCGGCGAGCAGGGCCGAGGGCCGGACGCCACGGCCATGGCGCTGCGGGCCAAGACGGACTCGCCCGTCATCGTCGTGGACATCGAGGACCCGGACCTGCACACCATGCTCACCGACCGCGACCACGAGGGCCGGGTTTTCCTGCTCCGATTCGCGGCACTGGACCCCAGGACCATCACCAGGGGGAGGCACCAGGGGCAGCAGACGCAGGAGGGCTCGGTGCACGCGGAGCAGAAACTGCTCCTGGCTCTGCGCCACGCCGGCATCCACCCGCGGCGGGACGTCCGGGGGCCCATCGCGATCATGGGCAAGTACCGCCCCTGCATGGGCTGCGCGGCCGCGCTGATGTACTACCGGGAGCGGATGGGATACGCGGGTCTGAGCTTCGACGAGAACTACGGACACTACTTCCAGGGCTCCGTGGATTCCCTCTACACACACCAGCGCCACGTCATGGACCGGAACTACTACGACTATATCCGGCAGATGGTGCAAACCGACATCACCAGCACTCCCGCGATGGCGAACGAGGCTGCCCCGCAGGGAGCCCAGTTCCGGCGCGGCGGCCCCACCCTGCGCGTGCCCGGGCGCTACGCGTCGCGACAGGCCGACGTGACCCCGCCCACCAGCGACGCCGAACTCGACGACGACGGGATGTACACCCGGGTGCAGCGGCCGCTGGCGGACACCTGGACGCTGGACACGGCTCCCGCCGGGATCGGTCAGGGCTCGGCGACCCACACGATCCCGCGCCGCAAGTACGAGCGGCTCACCGATGATCAGGCCCGCGAACTCGACGGACTCTGGAACGGCACGAAGGGCGCTCCGCCCACCGACGAGAGCCGGCGGAGGGCGATAGAACTCGCGGATGAGTACAACACGCGCGACCGGATGACCCTCGAATACCTGGCGGGCGTCGTCGGCCTGCACCACGACCGCTTCGGCGGCTACATCGCCCGCTACCGCAGCGAGGGCCACTGGAAGCACGTGCCCTCGCGCTCCGGCAAGGTCGAGAGTGTGCCGAAGAACCGGAAGAAGGGCGCTCCCGAGAAGCAGTTCACCAAGGGCGGCGACCTGGACGAGGCCGGCAAGGACGTCATCAAGGGGGTGATTCGCAGCCTGCCCCGCAACTCCTGGTGCGCGGACTGGGAACGGATCCACCGCGGCGGCGCCGGCGGCGAACTCAACCCCACCCAGGCACCCGACGACCTGCTCAGGACACTCGCCCGACTCCGGCGCGACCAGGCCTACAACGTGCCGAGCATGTCCAAGTACCTGCACACGGGCGACAAGGGCGACAATCTACGCAAGGCCATCAGCCGCAAGGGCGACAAGTTGCTCGCCGCACACGAGGCGTCCACGAAGCCCGTGAAGACCGAGGACGTCGACATGGATCCGCCGCCGTCAGGCCGCCCGGCCGGATCCTCGTCCCGTCCCCGAGGCGGACAATCGCAGCGGCCTCCCACCCGTCCGGGGCCGAGCTCGCACGGCGGCCGGGCCGGGAACAGCATGGCCGAAAGCAGTGCGACCGGTGCCGGGCGCGCGCGACCGGTTCCCGAGGTCCCGGGCTACACCCTTCGCTTGGACGCGCGCAGCGGCCAGCCGTACTACCTCGACGAGGACTCCGGCTTCCACTACGCGTTCATCGACGGTCGCATGGTCCGCCTCTACGACGACGATGACATCGAGATGAGCGACGCCGGAAGGTGATGCCGTGCCGCCGGCAACGCGCCTCCGGTGGCCCGTACGGCGTCCACCACCCGCGCCCGGCACCGACCGGTCGGGAAGGTCACGGCGGCCGCCTCGGTGCGGGGTCGACCGTCGGCTACGCGGTGCCGGTGTCCACGAGAGTGGGGGTCGGGCCGCTCATCACCTTCCGTGCCTGCGCCTCCGCGGCCCTCTCCCAGCGGTCGTCGGGGTCGGAGACGGCCAGGCCGCGATGGTCGACCTCGCCGCCGACCGGGCCCTGCCGCTGCTGGAGGTAGTGGCCCAACTCGTGGGCCAGGGTGTGTTTGTCGCCCCCGTCGGAGCCCATGACCACGTGGTGGCTGGAGGTGTACGCGCGGGCGCCGACCTCGGCCGCGGAGCTTCGGGCCAACTGCCCGCTGTGCAGGCGTACTCCGGAGAAGTCGGCACCGCCGAACCGGGCCTCCATCTCCGCCCGCAGTCCGTTGCCGAGCGGTCTGCCCGGGCTGCGCAACACCTTGTGCACCAACGAACGTTGCACCGGCGGCTGTTCGGCGACGTGGCCGCAGTCGGGCCCGTGCTCGTGGCGTTCCCGCCGGATCATCCGCGCCACCGCGGCATTGCCGACCGATCGCTGCAGGTCGGCCACCCGGGCGGGGCTCGGCGCGGATCCTGGCGCGAGTCCGACGGGCCTGGATGCACCGGATCCCCTGCGCCGCTCCGGCTCGGGGGTCGAGCCCGCCGGGGTGCGCGGCCGGTCGGCGGCGGGTGTACGCATATCCGAGCCCTCCCGAATCCGAAGAGGTCCGTCGATCGCGGCGGAGCGGAGCGAGCGGCGGGCCGGCGAACGTCCTGCGATGCCTTCCTACGGCGTGGCCGGAGGCGGCGAACAGGGCCCGGCGGGCAGCCTTTCGGGCAAAGCGGGTTGCCCGTCGGATCCAATCCCAGGAACCGGTGACCCACAGGCATACGTACGACCGTGCTTGGGGAATGCCCCATCCCGAGGCGCGGTTGCGCCTCATCGACCGCGGAATCGCCGCCGGATGCCCGACGAGCCCTTGTCGGGGGCAACGACGACGACACGCGGCGACCCCACGAGAAGGCACGAGAACACGCGTCTCGGCAGGCCGATTTCGGCCGGCCTGCCGATGTCGGCTCTTCTCATGAGTGCCGGAGGAGGTTAAAACTGTCCGGTGTGACGGATGTTGTCATTGGGTTCTGCTGAGCACACCACTGACGTTGAGGACTTCATGGCACCCGGCCGCCTGCTGTCCCGTGGCGGGTGTCCCGGGCTTGGCGCAGGTCACGGCTGCCGTGACGGTCGCGTTCGCGGGAATCTGGATGGGGGTCACCCAGTGGTAGTCCTGATTGCGGAATGTCTCCAGTGCAATCGTGGTGATCTTCTGCTCGCCGAAGGAAATCGTCACCAGGCCCTCGTCGCCCTGGAAGTTCGAGACCACGATGTCCGTGATGGCAAAGACGTTTCCGTCCGGGACGCGGTATGTGCCCGCCTTGTCGGCTCCGCCGTCCGTCTGCACGTCGATGGTCGCCGAACTCTGCCGCCCGGCCCCGCCGCTCGTGCCCGTTCCGGTGCCCGAGCCGCCACTCGCGCCGGGTTTCGCCGGGCCGTTCGCGGGGGCCGTCGACTCGCCTTGGCCGACGCCCTGGCCCTCGGCGGCATTCGGCGCGGCGTTCGCCTGCTGCTCCCGGGCGTCTCGCGCCACCTCCTTCTCGGCGGCCTTGGTTCCGGCCTGTTTCGCGGTACTTCGCACCGAAGGCCGAACCAATGCGAACCAGGCGACCAGCAGGGCCAACAGCACCGCCAACAGGATCAACAGCCACTTCGGCAGCACCGGGAGCTGCACGAACTCCCCCGGCAGGGCCACCGGTTGCGCGGTGATCGCATCCCGGGAAGGCTGCTCGACGACGGCCACGCCCCCGGGCTTCGCGGCAGGCTCGGGGGAGGCTGCGGAGGCGATTCCCGACGCGGTCGCGGACGTTCCGTCGGGGCCTGCCGGGCCGACGCCCGCCACCGCTTCGACAGCCTCGACGATCCCGGCCTCGGCCTCGAACGCCCACGACCGACGCCCCGAACCAGATCAACTTCCGGGCCCGGAGCCGCAATCGCGCCTCGGCGGACTCGCCGGGCGCCAACCGCAGTCGCTCTGGCGTACACGCGAGAGCGAGTTCCTCTCCGGCCTGTCGCCCCACCAGGGCGACGTCGACGGCGGTGTTCCCCTGGTTCCGCACCGCGACGCGATACCGCCCCTCGAGCCAGCCGCGCCGGCGCCGGGGATCCAGCTCCGCGCGCAATTCCCGGAACGCCTCGACGACGACGGTGGTCTCCGGTACCACCACCGACTCCGGGTGTTCCGCCGGCAGGACGCGGACGCCCAGAGGTATCTCCCCGGCCCGCACCTCGGGCGACCTGGGCGGCGCGAGGCGGATCGTCACCTCCTCGGACGTGCCCGGGTACAGCGAGACGCGCGCGGGTTCGACGGTGCTCCACGCGGCGCAGTCGCCGACCACCTCCAGCGCGTACGCCTCGACGATGTCGCTGTCGTTGCGCACGGTCAGGGTCGTCGTCGCCTCACCGCCGGGCGACACCGTCACCGGTGGGATTTCGATTTCGGCAGGTGTGGTCACGACCCGAACGTAGGTCGCCGACCCCTCCCCACCGCAGAGACGGGAGGGCAACGGGCGGGCAGACGCGCTGCCCCCGGCGCGCACGGCCGCACTGCGCCCACCTGTCCGGCACGCGCCCACGACCGCTGACCGACGGCAGTTCGACGGGACGCCCCAACGCCCCCCACCCAGCGGCAGAACTCCAACGAACGGACACCGAGCGATGACATTCCAGGCCTCGACGTCGGAGCCACAGACCCCTCGCCCACCGCACGGCCCCGCGACGACCACGAAGATCGTGCGCGACCCCGCGCCGGCCGAGGCGCCCGGCCGCGTCTCCGTCGCCGTGTACGCGGAGGACCTCATCCTGCACACCGGCGTCGTGCAACAGCTCCGCCGGCGCCCGGAGATCAAGCTGCTCACGGACGCCGAGGCGGAGGGGGCGCAGACCTCCATCGTCGTCGTGGACACCGTCGACGACGCCACCGTGCAGCTCCTGCGCCGTCTGCAACGCAACACCTCCACCCGCACCGGACTGGTGGTCGGCGTGTTCGAGACGAGCTCGCTGCAGACGATGATCGAGTGCGGAGTAGCCGCCGTCTTACGCCGCTCCGAGGCCGACCAGGACCGGCTGGTCCACCTGGTGACGGCCATGGCGAACGGGGAGGGAGTCCTGCCGGGCGACCTACTCGGCAAGCTCCTCGACTACGTCGGCAGCCTCCAGCGCACCGTGCTCGACCCCCGAGGACTCACCCTCTCCACCCTCACCGCCCGCGAGGCCGACATGCTCCGGCTGGTCTCGGAGGGCTACGACACCGCCGAGATAGCCCGCAAGACCTCGTACTCCGAGCGCACCGTCAAGAACGTGCTGCACGACGTCTCGACCCGCCTGCAATTGCGCAACCGGGCCCACGCCGTCGGCTACGCCATGCGCCAGGGACTGATCTGACCCCGCGTCGGTGAACGGGCCCCGGGGTCGGGAGCGAACCCCGGGGCTCGTACGACGACCGCACGGGCAGCACGACGACCCGGCGAGCAGGTCGACCGGCGCGAGCGAGACGAGCACCGGGGACGGGTGCAATGAGCCGGCGCGGGTGCGATGGCCGCAAAGGGCAGCGGTACTTCCCCCGCCCCGGGTACTCCCGGCCTGTTCCACACCGGCCCGCGACCGCAAGGCTGGCCTGCGCGGACCTGTGGACGCCGGCCCGCGCGAATCCATGAGGGCCCCGGCTCGGCCCGACTGTGAGGTGGAGCGTGATCGGCACCGTTGGCTCGACCCCCGGGCGCGGCCGATTGGGTGGACTGACCGGTGTCGCCCTGCTGTTGGTCCCGTTCGCGGTGCTGGGCGTCACCTCCGCCGCGCTGCTCGCGCCGAACGCGGCGCCCCCGCCCCGGGCCGCGCGGGCCGATCTCGCGGACCCGCCGGGCACCGGGCGAATCACCTTCGCCGGCACCGAACACCGCAGCTTGGGCCGGGTATCGACCACGGAGCGCAGCGAGCCGCTCTTCGGCCCCGGCCCCGCGCACTTCGACGCGCAGTCCTCCGCACGCGGCGATCAGCTCGTCTTCACGAGCCTGCGCGACGAAGCCCGTCCGCAGGTGTACCTGCGCGACGCCGCGGGCGGCATCCGCAGGCTGACCACCGGACGCGACGCCGCACACCCCGAACTCGCCCCGGACGGACGGTCCGTGGTCTTCGAATCGGCGGAGCCCGGCGGCCCCGGCGGGGGCACCCAACACGATCTGTGGCTGGTGGGCACGGACGGAAACAACCTCCGCCGCCTCACCGACGGCCCCGCCGACGAGACCTCCCCGACCTTCTCCCCCGACGGCACCCGGCTCGCCTACTCCAGCAACGCCGACCCCGCCGCCGGCCGGCAGATCCTCGCGCGCGCCATAACCGGCGGCCCGGAGACCCGACTCAGCCACGCCCCGCCCGGCGACGCGACCGAACCGGCCTGGAATCCGGTGGACGACCCCGCGCATCGCGACCGAATCGTCTTCACCCTGGACACCGGACCGCAGACCGGACCACGCCTGTGGGAAACCACCGGAAACGGCACCGACCGCCCCCTCCTCACCGGCGGCCCGGCCGGCTGGCGCACCGAGTCGGCCGCGTGGCTGCCGGGGGGCGACGGCCTGCTCTTCCTCAGCCCCGACCAGACCTGCGGCTGCGACCCGTTCGCCAACGTCTACCGGGTCCAGGACGCCCCCGACGCCGTCCCGGACCTGGTCCTGAAGGAGAACCGCGCGGTCGACGCGCCGACCTGGCTCGGCTCGCCGACGAGCGGAACGGTCCTCGTCACCCGGACCACCGCCGACGCCTCGCACGTCGCGACCCTCCAGGACACCAGGCCCGACGGCTCGGATCCGCGCGACCTCGGATTCGCCATCCTCGAGGAGGATCCGGAGGCCGACACCAACACCGACCCGGCGCGCGACCCGCTGTTCAACCCCCGAGCGGGCTTCGACCCCTGGACCGAACGGCAGAACTACACCCCCGACGGTCGGCGGATCGTGGCGACCCGCTTCGAGGACGGCGGCAACGGCCGACGGATCGAACGCATCTGGCTCACCGACGCCGACGGCGCGAACGCCGGCGCACTGCCGCTCGCCGGACGCGGCTCCGACGATTGGGACACCGACCCCACCTTCTCCCCCGACGGCACCCTGCTCGCGTTCACCCGCACCTCCCCCGGCGGTGTCGGACCGGCCTCCGGCCCCGGCCGGATCCTGGTGGCCAACGTCGCGACCGGCGCGATCGTCGCCCGGATCGACCCGCCCGCCGGACAACCGGCCGGCTCCGACGCCCAGCCCACCTGGTCCTCGGACGGCACGACGATCGCCTTCACCCGCACTGCCGTGATCGACGGCAACGGCGGCAACAAGCACATCTGGACCGTGCCGGTGGGCGCCCTGGACCGGCAGCGCGACCTGAGCGCGACCATCTGCCCCGCCGGTTGCCAGGTCATCGACGACAGCCCCGCCTTCTCCCCCGACGGCCGTTCTCTCGCGTTCAACCGCAAGGACGGCGGCGGCCGTGTCAACGAACGCGCCGGCATCCTCCTGACCACGCCGACCGGCGCCGACTGCCGTGTCGTACTCCCGCTCGGACTGCGCGAGGACCCCACCGCCTGCGGCCGGAACCTCCCCGACACCTCCGCCACCGGTCCCTTCCAACCCCGCGACGTCGCCTGGTCGCCCGACGCGAGCCGACTGGTCCTCAGCTCCCGCCGCGCCCTCGCACCCAACTCCCCCGAGGGCCTGTCCACCCTCGACCTCGCGTCCGGCGTGCTGACCCCGTTCGCCAACGGCCTGCCCGGCCGACAGAAGGAACCGGGCTACCAGCAGTCCGTCGACCTCGCCGTCGGCGCCCCACCCACCGCCCCACCGGTCGAGATCGGCGCCACCGTCCCGCTGACCGTCACCGTGACCAACCACGGCCCCGCGGCCTCCCCGGGCACCGTCTTCACCGTCGACGCCCCACCCGGCCTCCGGCTGGACACCCTGACCTCCACGGCCGGCACCTGCGCCCCCGGCTCCCCCCAGTGCGACCTGGGCGTACTCGCGCCCGGCGCGAGCGTACGGGTGACCGCCCGACTGACCGGTGTGACCAGGGGCGACCAGCAGGTCGGCTGGTCCGTCGCCGGCGCGGTCGTGGACCCCAACCCGGGGGACAACGCGGCGCGGACCGTCGTCCCGGTGGTACCGGTGACCCCGCCCTCGTCACCACCCCCGTCCACGCCGCCCCCCTCCACCCCTCCACCCACCTCGCCGCCCCCCGCGTCTTCTCCGGCACCGCCGCCCACCACCCCGCCCGCCCCACGGCCGCCCGCGCCGCCGGCGCCCCTGGCCGGCCCCGGCGTCACGGTCACCGCACAGCCCAATCCCGGCTTCGTCGGCGGCCGGGTCGTGGTCACCTACGTCGTGCGCAACGGAAGAAACGCCCTGGCAACCGGACTTCGGCTCACCCTCGGCCTCCCCGGCGACATCCCGACCGGTCCGCTGCCGGCCGGCTGCCGCGCCGGAGTGTGCGCCCTGGGCGACCTCGCGCCCGGCGCCTCCTCCGTCCTACGCGTGGTCCTGGCACCGGATCGGGCCCTGCACACCGTCATCGACACGACGCTGACCACCACCGGTACCGACGCCGACCGCGCCGACAACACCGCCCACCTTCCGCTGGACATCCTCCAGCCGCGCATCATCGCCGTACCCCGCATCGGGAAGCCGGGATTCGTCACCTCCGTCCGCGGCGTCGATTTCCCGCCCGGCGCACCGGTCACGCTCACCTGGAAACCCGGAATCACCGCCGCCGCGACACCCGCGGCCGCCGGGACCGACTTCAGGTTCATCGCCCAACTGCTGATCCTGCCCAAGGACTCCACCGGACCGCGCGTCATCACCGCCACCGGCCCCGGATTCTCCCCGGTCAGCACACCGTTCCTGGTGGTGGCCGGCAGCATCGGCCCGCCCGACGAAGTGAGCCGCCGATGATCCACGAAGTCGACGAGGCACTAAGGCTGTTGCTCACCGAGGCCGGACTGGGCGAGAACGGCGTCGACCTCGTCTTCGACGCCCCGACCAGCGACTGGGCCGCCCGGCGCAACGCCCCGACGATCAGCGTTTTCCTGTACGACATCCGCGAGGACATCGGCCGGCGCAGGACCGGTGAGACGGAGGAACACGACGACGCCGGCCTGGTCGTCGGCCGACGTGCCCAGCCGCGCTGGTTCGACCTGACCTACCTGGTCACCGCCTGGACCAACCGCCCTCAGGACGAACACCGCCTGCTGTCCGAAGTGCTCCGCTGCCTGATCCACTCGGACATTCTGCCCACCCGCCTGCACACCGGCACCCTCGCCGAACTCGGCCTCGCCGTCCGCCTCGAGGCCGCCGGCCCCGGCGGCAACGGCCCCTCCGCCTCGGATCTGTGGTCCGCCCTCGGCGGCGACCTCAAGGCCTCCATCAACCTGCGCGTGTCCGCCCCGCTCGCCGGCGAACGTGTCCCGACGGGCCCACCGGTGACCGAGGGCCTGGTGGTGCGCACCGCCGCCGGCGCGCGGGACGTCGAGACGGGATCCGGCCGTCGGCTGCGCTACCAGGGCGTGTCCGACCCCGGCCCCGACGGCTTCGCCGCCGAACGCGAACGGCCCCTGCCCGCGGCCCGCCGGCGTCGCGGCGGTACCAGCGGATGACCCCCGACCTGCACACCCGCCCCGACGACACCGACGTCGGCCTCCGCGACCTGTGGGAACGGCTGGCCCGCGTCGAGGACCGGGTCCGACACGCCGTGGCCGCCCGCCGGGCGGTCGACCCCGATCCGGACGACCCCTATCGAGGCCAGTACCTGACCCCCGAGGCGGTCGAACGTATCCTGGACGACCCGCCGGCCATCCTGCCCGCCGCCGGCAACGGTGCCCGGTCGTCGGCGCGGCATCGGCCCACCGGCGGTCGACTCGGCCGCCTCGCCGCCGACTTCACCCTCACCGCGCTCGACGTCGAACTGCTCCTGGTGGCGATGGCGCCGGACATCGACCCGCGCTTCGAGCGCCTGTACGGCTACCTCAACGACGACCTCACCCGCCGCCGTCCGACCATCGGCCTTGCCCTGGAACTGTGCGACCTGCCGCTCGCGGGAGCGGGGCGCTTCCGCCTCTCCCCGTCCGCGCCCCTGGTCGCCGCCGGACTCGTGGAGATCGGCGACGCCGAATCACCGCTGCCGTCAAGGGTGTTGCGCGTTCCCGATCGCATCACCGCGCACCTGCTCGGCGACGACACGATCGACAGCCGACTCCTCGGCCTGGTCCACGTCGGGCGAGCCGGACCCGACCCCGATCCCGAACACACTCTCCGGGTCGGCCACGCCGTGGGCACCGGCAACGGGCTGGTCCACCTGCTCGACCGCGGCGGCGACCCGGGCCGCCTGGCCGTCGACGCGCTCGCCGCCGTCGGTCGACGCCCCTTGGTCGTGGACGTACTCGCCCTGGTCGCCACCCCGGCACCGGCACGGCTGGCCCGCGCCCTGGCCACCGAGGCCAGGCTCGACGGATCCGGCGTGGTACTGGGCCCGTTGGAAGCACTCGGCCTCGAACGAACCGGACACGGCCGACTCCTGCACGAGGTGTGCACGGCGTCCGGCGGAATGCCGCTGATCACCCACGGCAGCAAGGTCTGGGATCCCCTGTGGTCGCCGGAGAGCCCCCTGCAGTTCACCGTCACCCCGCCCTCGCCCGCACGCCGGGCCCGGCAGTGGCGGCGTGCCCTCGCCGACGCCACCGCAACCCCCGCCACTCCCGACGGACCCGACCCATCCGACCCATCCGACCCATCCAATCCGCCCGACCTGCCCGACGACGAACTCACCGATGCCGTGGTCTCGTACCGGCTCGACACCGACCAGGTCCGCAAGGCCGCCACCGTCGCCACCCGGATGGCCGAACTGGACGGACGTGCGATACGTTCGAACGATCTGCGCGCCGCCGTCCGGGCGCAGAACGGCGCGGGGCTGGAACGACTCGCCCGCCGCGTGCAACCCGCGGTCGGCTGGGACGATCTCGTCCTGCCGACCACCACCCGCCGCCAACTCGGCGAACTCGCGCTCCGCGCGCGGCACCGCGAACAGGTCCTTGGGCAATGGCGGATGCGCCCCGGCGGCGGCCGGGGGCGCGGCGTAATCGCGCTGTTCGCCGGCGAGTCCGGCACAGGCAAGACCATGTCCGCCGAGGTGGTCGCCGCCGCGCTCGGGATGGACCTGTACGTGGTGGACCTGTCCACCGTCGTGGACAAGTACATCGGCGAGACCGAGAAGAATCTCGAACGCATCTTCGTCGAGGCCGCCGAGGTGAACGGAATCCTGCTCTTCGACGAGGCGGATGCGATCTTCGGGAAACGCTCCCAGGTCAAGGACGCCCACGACCGCCACGCCAACGTCGAATCCGCCTATCTGCTACAGCGCATGGAGTCCTTCGACGGCATCGCGGTCCTGACCACCAATCTGCGCGCCAATCTCGACGAGGCGTTCACCCGACGACTCGACGTCGTCGCGGATTTCCCCATGCCCGACGCCCGGCAGCGACTCGCCCTGTGGGATCGCTGCCTGGGCCCGGAGCTGCCCCGCGACCCGGAACTCGACCTCGAATTCTGCGCGCGGCGCTTCGAGTTGGCGGGCGGTTCGATCCGCGCATGCGCGGTGACCGCCGCCTACTTGGCGGCGGAGACGGGCCGGCCGCTCACGATGGAACAGGTCGTGGCGGCGATCCTGCAGGAGTACCACAAGCTCGGCCGACTGGTCCTGGAAAGCGAGTTCGGCCCCTGGCTGGCCGGCGGTCCCGGCGGGCGGGATCCGGACGTCGCACACCGCGACGCGGGCGACCCCGTCCCGGGTCCGACCGGCCGCCCCCGCCGCTGAACCCACCCCCGGGCACGGCTCGGGCCCCCGCATGCCCCGGCCGAGTGCCCGGAAAGGCAGTGTGGTTGCCCCGGGTGCGGGACCTTGGGGCCTACGTGCAGCGGGACTTCGAGGGCAAGACTCGGCTTCGACCGAGATCCGACCCAGTGGGCCAGCCGAAGGAGCGAGCATGCCGACGTACCTCACCCCGGGCGTATACGTGGAGGAGGTGCAGTCCGGAGCGCGGCCCATCGAAGGCGTCGGAACCGCCGTGGCCGCCTTCGTAGGCTTCGCGGAGACCGGCCCCTTCCACCAGCCCACCCTGGTGACCAACTGGGACCAGTACGTCCAGACCTTCGGCACCTTCACCCCGGACACCTATCTGGCGCACGCCGTCTACGGCTACTTCGCCAACGGCGGCGGCACCGCCTACGTCGTCCGCGTCGGCGGCCCCGCCGAGGGGCCCGACAACGAACCCCAGGCCCTTCCGCCGGCACCCGTTCCCACCGCGATCGGCGGATTCCTCGTCTCGGCTCGCCCCGGAGCCGGCACCGACCTCTCCGTCGAAGTCGCCGACGTGGACGGCGAGAATCCCCCGGAGGACCGCTTCAAGCTGCTGGTCCGGCAGGACGGCACGGTGGTGGAGACCTACGAGGCCTCCACCCGCAAGAGCGTCCGGGGATACCTGGTCAACCAGGTCCGCGAGTCCAAGCTCATCGAGGTCACCGAACAGCCGGGCACGGCCCAGACCCGCCCGGAACGCCAGACCGTCGCCCTCCCGACCGCGCCCGCCGCCGCCCCGGACACCGGCGTGGCCCGCCACGACGCGGCCGAGTACGTCGGCGACGCGTCGGCCCGCACCGGATTCTCCGGCCTGGAGGCGATCGACGAGATCACCATGGTCGCCGTCCCGGATCTGATGAGCGCACACCGACGCGGCGACCTGGACGCCGAGGCCGTCAAGACCGTGCAGCTCGCGGTGATCTCGCACTGCGAGCAGATGGGCGACCGAGTCGCGATCCTGGACCCGCCGCCCGCGCTCAACGCGCAGCGGGTGCGCACGTGGCGCAACGACGACGCCGGCTTCGACTCGCGCTACGCCACCGTGTACTACCCCTGGATCAAAGTCTTCGACCCGGCCACCGGCCGCAACACACTGGTGCCGCCCAGCGGCCACGTCGCCGGCGTCTGGGCCCGCAGCGACGGCGAGCGTGGCGTGCACAAGGCCCCGGCCAACGAGGTCGTCCGCGGTGCGGTGGACCTGGAGATCCGCCTCAGCAAAGGCGAACAGGACCTGCTCAACCCGATCGGCGTCAACTGCGTCCGAGCCTTCCCCGGACGCGGCATCCGCATCTGGGGGGCACGTACCCTCTCCTCCGACCCGGCCTGGCGCTACCTCAACGTGCGGCGCCTGTTCAACTACCTGGAGGAGTCCATCCTCCTGGGCACCCAGTGGGTGGTCTTCGAACCGAACGACGACCGCCTCTGGTCGAGCATCCGACGCAACGTCACCGCGTTCCTCACCGAGGAATGGCGCCGGGGCGCGCTGTTCGGCCGCACGGCGGAGGAGGCCTTCTACGTCAGGTGCGACCGGCAGAACAACCCGCAGGAGTCGATCGACCTGGGCCGGGTCGTCTGCGAGATCGGCGTCGCACCCGTGAAACCCGCCGAGTTCGTGATCTTCCGCCTCGCCCAGTTCTCCGACAGCACCAGCCTCGTCGACGAGTGACCCGCACGACTTCCCCACCGGAAAGGTGACACAAGGCCATGGCAGAGGGCGATGCTCTTTCCACCCACGTCTTCGGCGTGCAACTGGGCGGCTATCTCGTCGAATCCATCCAGGAGATCAGCGGCTTGACCGTCGAGGAGGAGGTCGTCGAGGTCCGCCAGGTGACCGCCGAGGGCAAGCAGATCATCCGCAAACAGCCGGGCGCGCGCCAGGCCGGCGAGGTGACCATCACCCGCGGGCTCGACAAGAGCAGCGAATTCACCACCTGGATCAAGGAGACGCTGAACAACGGCGCCGTCGACACCGCCCGCCAGAACCTCACCATCGAGATCAAGGACTCCACGGGCGAGACGGTTCGACGCATCCAGCTCATGCAGGGATGGGCCAGCAAATGGGAGGGCCCCTCGCTCAAGGCGGGCGAATCCAGCGCCGCCACCGAGGCCGTCACCATCACCTTCGAGGAGATCGTGGTCGAATGAGGCGCAGAACGGTCACCGCCGGCGGCCTGGACGACATCCTCGAGGCCACCGCGCCCACCGAGTCGCATGCCGCGCCCGCACCCGTGCCGAGCCGCGAACGCCACGAACTGCGCACCGAGTTCGAGTTCGAGCTGCCGCGCGGCTACCTCGACGACGACGGCACGCTGCACCGGAACGGCTCGATGCGGCTGGCCACCGCACGGGACGAACTGCGCCCGCAGATCGACCTGCGGGTGAAGGAGAACCCGGCGTACCTGAGCGTTGTGCTGCTCAGCCAGGTGATCACCCGACTGGGCACGGTCACCGACGTGCACGCCGGCGTCGTAGAGCGCATGTACGCCACCGACGTGGCCTTCCTCCAGGACTTCTACCGACGGATCAACAGCGAGGGCCACACTCACGCGGCGGTGACCTGCCCGCTGTGCCACGGTTCGTTCGAGGTGGACCTCTCGGGTGGGCGCCTGGGGGAATCGTGACGTACGCGCTTCCTCGACTGCGAGAGGAAATCGCGTACATCGCCTACCACTTCCACTGGCAACGCGAGGACATCCTCGACCTCACCCACGGCGAACGACAGCAGTGGGTCCGGGAGATCGCGCGGATCAACACCCGCGTCAACGAAGGCGGGTGAACACGTGGGGTTGGCGGATCGACTCCGGCGGCGGGAACGCCGTGCGGCCCGGGCGGCTCTGCCGGACGCGGTCGGCGTCCCGACGGACGACGAACCGGTGGAAGGCCCGTCAGCGGAGCTGCACTCGGCCGCCGGCGACTGGGACGGTGGTTGGCGGCGGGTCACACCACCGGTGGTGACCACGGCGCGCTCCTCGATCGCGGTCAGCGACGGGCTCCGATTCCGGTCACGGCTCGCCTCCTGGCAGAACCCGGCGTCGGCCGGCGAACTGGGGCACGCGGTACTGCCGTCGGCACCGGCGGGGCTCATTCACGGGGTGGTCCGACCGGGCGTGGCATCGCGGACGATGTCCGAGGGTGGCCCCCTGCTGCTGCGGGTTGCCCGACCGGAGGCGGAAGCGGAGCCCGGGCCCAACACCGGGCCTGGGCCTGGGCATGGGCCTGGGCGGACGGCAACCGGCACGGGCGGCCGTAGGACCGAAGTCCCGCCAGGGTCCGTTCGGAAACCGACCTCCACCGCCTCGGGCGGCGGATCGCCCGTGCAGCGACTGGTCGTGGATCCCGCGACGCCGGAGAACGGCCCTGACGGGCCGAACAGCTCGAACGGTTCGAACGACGTTGAGGCAACCGGTGGGCTCTCGCCCGAGGTTTCCCCGCTCGCTCGGCCCGCCGCCGTACGCCCGCATCGGGTCCGCCCGTCCTTGGTCGTGGCCCGGCGGCCGGCAATGACCCTGCGTCGGGTGGCGGCGATCCCCATGCAGGCCGGCAATACACCCGACGCAGGTGTGGCGGTGCCGGGAAAGGCGGACGTCGCGCCGCCGGCCACCCCGGACAGCGGAACGGCCACCAACGCGAGGGGCGACGGGTCGGGAGAATCACCCCGTCCGCCCGGACGCGCCTCCGCGCGACGGCCCGCGACCGTACGCCCGGCACTGGGCACACCGATGCACGAACTTCCCACCGGGGCCGCGCTGTTCCCAGCGGCGAGCGAACCGATCGGACCCCGCCCCGGGGCGTCCGGACAGGGTGGCGCCGCGATGCCCATGGTGCAGCGGCAGGCAACCCACGACGCCCCGACGCCAACCACTGCGCCAAAGCCGGCGCAGCACGCCCACCGGTCACGCGTACGTCCGCCACAGTCGTCACCGGATCGGGAACCGGCACCACATCAGCCGTCGGATAAGCCATCGCCATCGCCCGCCCTCACCCAGGACCGGAGCGGCGAATCAGCCCCCGTCCGACCCGCGGCCGGCTCGCGGCGGCCCGACACCGACGCGACCTCGCCCCGGTCCCGGACCCGAATGGGAATCGGCGCCCCGCTCACAGCACTTCCGCCTACGGCCGGATCCACACTGCCGGGGGCCGCGCCACTGCTCGGTGCCGGCCGAAGCGCACAGATCCCGGCGAAACCCGTCGGCCACCGGAATCCGGTACCTCCGCAGGAGTCGCACACCGCGGCCGGGCCGATGTCGACCCGGGCCGGCGCATCGCCGCCGATGCCGGTGCGTACGCCCGACATCGCCTCGGAGCCCGGGAAATCCACCTCGTCGGTCCCGAGCATGCAACGCGCCGTCGAATCGGGACCAGCGACCCGCAGCGCTCCCGCCGATCGTCTCCCGGCCGGCAGCACGACCGTCGCACCGCCACGCTCGGCCGGCGGAGCCCCCGGGCCAGGAACGGACCCGAAGGCGGGGGAAGGCGTCACGACTTCGCCCACCGCGTCACGACCGCCCGTGGTGGTCGCCCGTCGCCTCCCCTCGGCGCACCGCTCCCTCCCGAAGTCCGCGGCCGACAACGACAGCGGCCACGGCCGCGCTCACGGCTCCCCCTCGGTCACCGGCCGGCGCTTCCGGTCGCTGCTCTCCGGTCGACCCTTGAGCGTCAACACCGGTGCGGGCAGCGGCTTTTCCGCGCCTCAGCCGACGTCCGGCGGCGGCCGGCCGGCAGTGCCGGTCACCTGGCGACGCGACGTCGACGCCGTACCGACAACGACGTCGCGGCAACCGTCGTCCGAGCGCGGCGACACGGCCGGGAGCGGCGGCCTGTTCGCCGATGCCGAGTCGGGCCGACCGGCAGACGCGCGCAGGAACCCCGCGTCCGGAAGCAAACCGCGTCGACGCTTCGCAATCCGGCCACGGACGATCCCGACGCCGCCCGGCGCCTCCGACCCGACGTTCCGGGTGCTCCCGGCGGCTCGTACAGACACCGGCGGGCGCACCGGCCCCACCGCGCCGACGACGAACACAGACACCCGTACCGGCATGGCAGGCCGTCGATCCACACACACCGCCGGTGCAACAGGTCGCCCGCACACCACGCGCAACACACCGAGCACGCCACTCCCCACGGTTCAACGCGCGACCGATACCCGGGCGACCCATACCGCTTCGGACCCCTCCACCCACATCGTCCCGACCGTCCGTCCGCATCCCCCGGCCCTGCCGGGCCCGCTCACCGGCGCGCCCCTCTCGCCCCACCCCTCCCCGCCCCTGGCCGCCGACGTCGTGCGCCCGCCATCGACCGCGCCCACACCGTCCCTGTTCGCGCACCCGCAACCCTTGGCGGTCCGCACCGTCCAGCGCACCCCGCCCGCAGGCAACGCCGCGGTCCTGCCCACGACACCATCCCCGACGCCCGGCACCGCACCCACACCACGGTCCCTCGCCGAGCGAACCGCCGCCGAACCGGGCGTCACCGGTATCCCGGTCACCACCACCCCCGCCCGATCCCGAACCGCCTCCGCCACGACCACCTCCACCGGTACCCGGGCCTCGGCGGAGGAGGCAAAGCCCAAACCGCTCCCCACCCCGGATCTGGAGGACCTGGCCCGACGCCTCGTCGAACCGCTGAGCCGACTCCTCCGTGCCGACCTTCGCCGAGGGCGCGAACGCGCCGGGCGCCCCTACGACAACCGACGCTGACCTCACAGGGCACGAACGAACCCGGTTCCCGCGTCGCGAGAAAGGCATGGAAACGAACGCATGGCGGACAACATCTTCGCGACGAGCGTGTTCTTCAAGCTCGCCATCGGCGGCAACGACCTGGGCGCCTTCCACACCTGTTCGGGTCTGGGCGCCGAGGTGGAGATGGAGCAGTACGCCGAGGGCGGCAACAACGGCTTCGCGTGGCAACTACCGGGACGAATCACCTGGTCCAACATCACGCTGACCCGCCCGGTCACCACCGATACCACCAAGATCGCGCGGTGGTTGAGCGAGATCATCCAACGGGTGGAACCCAAGGATGGCGAGATCGTGGCGCTCAAACCGGACCTGGGGCGAATCATCAGCTGGCAGGTGCTGGGCATCGTGCCGGTGCGCTGGCAGGGTCCGTCGTTCGATCCGGCGAACTCCCAGGCGGCGGTGGAAACCCTGGAAATCGCCCATGAGGGTCTGCGCCCGTCCTGACCGAAAGAGGCCCGACCCCGACCGAGCAACCCGCTCCGACCGACATTGGGGGAAGACAGCGTGTCACCCGCTGCCCGTACCAGCCGGGCCCGCGCCCAGTTGACCATCATGGAGCCGCCGGCCACGGTGGGCGCCCGGCCCGGCGGCCGCATCGCCCGCATCACGCTGCAATTCAATCCCGCGAAGTTGTCGCTGACCAAGAGCACAGAGTGGCGGCGGTCGCCGTCGCGGATGGCCGAGCAGTCGTCCCTGCCGGAATTCGTCGGCAGCGGGCCGCGCTCGTTGTCCCTGGAGGTCTTCCTCGACGCGACGGCCACCCACGACAACTCGGTGGAGAAGGCCGTGGAGCAGCTCATGCTGGCGTGCGTGCCCACCCCCGCCAGCCTGGCCGCCAAGAAGCCGGCGAGTCCGTGGGTGCGGTTCGACTGGGGCACGGCGAAGACCACGTCCTTCGACGGGGTGCTGTCCAACTTCTCCGTGTCGTACACGCTGTTCGACGTCGACGGGAAACCGTTGCGCGCCACGTGCTCGTTGTCCATCGAGGAGGCCGGCTCCGCGCCGGCGGGCCAAAACCCCACCTCGGGCTCGCCGGAGGCGCGCCGCACCCACCGCGTGGTGGCCGGGGACAGTCTGGCCCTGCTGGCCTGGCACGAGTACGGCGACGCCACGCTGTGGCGCACGATCGCGGAGGCCAACGACATCGACGATCCGATGACCCTCGCCCCCGGCACCGAACTGCTCGTCCCCGCCCTGGGCGAGCCGGAGCGGGACGAGCCGACGTGGAAGGACCCCGCATGACGCCCCCAGGCCGGTCGTTCGCGGCCGATCCGATCGTCGAGGCGCCCGGCGAGTTGCCCGCGGCGTGGGTGGCGCAGCTCGTCGCGTGCGAGGTCGACGAGAGCGTCGGCCTGCCCGACACCGCACTGTTGTCCTACCGCGACCCCGACCACCAATTGCTCTCCGCCACCGGGATCGGCATCGGCACGCCCGTGAAGATCTCCGTGGAGACGGCACGGGACCGCACCCGCGAGCGCCTGTTCACCGGCGAGGTGACCGCCATCGAGTTGGACTCGGACACCACCGGTTCGTTCACCGTGATCCGCGCCTCCTCCAAGGCGCACCGCCTGCAACGCGGCCGCAAGGTGGTCGCGTTCCGCAACATGCGCACCGCGGACATCGTGCGCAAGGTCGCCGCCGGCGCCGGGCTCGCCTGCGGCCGCATCGAGGCCGCGCCGATCATGCACAAGCAGCTGACCCAGGCCAACGTCTCGGACTGGGAATTCCTCCGCCACCTCGCCGCCGAGAGCGGTGCCCAGGTCGGCGTCGACGACAAGGGCCTGCTGCAATTCGTCAAACCCAGGGCCGCCTCGACGGCGCCACCCCCGTCCACACCGGCCGGCCGAAGTCCCGTCGTCCTTGAATACGGCCGCAACCTCCTCGCCTTGCGCGCCGTGCTCACCGGCGCCGACGGGGCGGCCGACGTCGAGGTACGGGGCTGGAACGTCACCACCAAGACCCCGCTCGTGGCCAAGAGCCCATCCGTGACCAGCACCACGGTCGCCCCGGGGATGAGCCCCAGGGTGGTCGGGCGCGCCTTCGGCGCGGCCACCCGAACCACCATCGCGGACACCCCCTACCGCACCCAGGCCGAGACCCGCGCCGTGGCGAGCGCAACGGCGGCCACGGTGAGTTCCGGCTTCGGTGAGGTCGAGGCGGTCGCCGAGGGCAACCCCAAACTCCGCGCCGGCGAACCCGTCACGCTCGGCAACGTCGGGCCCGCCTTCTCCGGCCGCTACACCGCGACCGCCGCGCACCACGTCCTCGAACCACACCGTGGCTACCGCACCACCGTCGTGGTCAGCCCCGTCTCCGACCGCTCCCTCGCCGGACTGGCCACCGGGGCCAACGCACCCTCGCGCGGACCCCGCATGCCCGGATTGGCGATCGGCATCGTCACCGACGTCCGCGAGGAGGGCAACGCCCAACGCGGCTGGGTGCGGCTGAAGTTCCCCTGGCTCGACGACACCTACGTCACCGACTGGGTCCGCTCCGTGCAGTGGGGCGGCCGAGGCGGCGGTGGGGTGTTCGCCCCCGAGGTCAACGACGAAGTACTCGTCGGCTTCGAACAGGGCCTGCTGGACTGCCCGTACGTGCTGGGCGGTTTGTACAACGGCGTCGACAAGCCATCCCCGCACGACGTCCCGCTGATCGACCGCACCAGCGGCAAGGTCAACCGCCGTTCCCTCGTCTCGCGTTCGGGCCACCGACTCGAACTCCTGGACACCGCGCGCGGGCAGTCCGGCGTGCGGTTGGCCAGTGGCAACAAGCGCCTGGAGGTCCGCCTGAACGAACGGGCCAACATCATCGAACTGACCGTGTACGCGCCGACCGGCCGCCGCCCCGCAACGTCCGTGACCCTGTCCCCCACCGGCATCACCCTCGACGCGGGCACCGGCGACGTCACCATCAACGGCCGCTCGGTCGACATCAACGGCAAGACCGGCGTCACCATCGACGGCGGCCTGCTCGGCGTGCTCAAGGCCCGGCTCATCCGGATCAACTGAGCGCCGCATACCCGTGGTTCATCCACCCACAGCCAAGGAGCAGCGACGATGCCCCCCGCAGCCCGCACGGGCGACACCACCGACCACGGCGGCGCCCTGACCACCCCGCCACCGGGTGCCGCAGCCGCCGTCGCCACCGTCCTGATCGGCGGCCGCCCCGCCGCCGTCACCGGCACCCTGCACGTGTGCGTGGTCGTACCGCATGTCGCACTCGGCCCGGCCAACGTCGTCCTGCCCAACCCGGCCGCCGCCGGCACCGGCGCCGTCCTGATCGGCGGCCTGCCCGCGGCCCGCGTGCGCGACACCACCGCGTGCGGCGCGCACATCGTCACCGGCGCGCTCGACGTCCTGATCGGAGGGCCGATGTGAGCGGACGATTCATCGGCCGCGGCTGGGGATTCCCGCTGCGGGTCGGCCCCACCGGCGGCATCGGCATGGTCGAGCGTGACCGGGAGATCGAGGAGGCGATCCGACTCGTCCTGGGCACCGCACCCGGCGAGCGACCGATGCGACCGGAATTCGGCTGCGGCATCCACGACTACGTCTTCGCCCCCGGCGACGGAGCCACCGCCGGACGGATCGCGCACGAGACCCGGATCGCGCTGGAGCGCTGGGAGCCGCGGATCGAGGTCGGCGACGTGCTGATCGCCTTCGACACGGTCGACGAAGGCGTGCTCTACATCGACATCCACTACACCGTGCGCGCGACCAACGACACCCGCAACCTGGTCTTCCCCTTCTACACCATCCCGTCGTCGGAGAGTCCGGCCGACCCGCAGGCCGCACCGAACGCGGGGGGGCGCTGATGGCCCTGCCCTCACCCAACCTCGACGATCGGCGCTTCCAGCAACTGGTCGACGAGGCAAAACGATACGTGCAGCAACGCGCGCCCGAATGGACCGACCACAACGTCTCCGACCCCGGCGTCACCCTCATCGAGACGTTCGCCTACATGGTCGACCAACTCCTCTACCGCCTCAACCGCGTCCCGGAGAAGAACTACGCCGCGTTCCTCGACCTGCTCGGCATCACCCTGTTCCCACCCGCCGCGGCCACCGCCGACGTCGACTTCTGGCTGTCCGCGCCGCAACCGGAAACGGTGCACCTGCGTGCGGGCACCGAAGTGGCCACCACCGGCAACGAGACCCGCGAACCCGTGGTGTTCGCCACCACCGACGACCTGGCCATCGTGCCCAGCAGCCTGATCCGCCTGGTCACCGCGCCCGTCTCCGGCGGACAACACGACCGCACCACCGCGCTCGCCGCCGGCACCGACATCCCCTGCTTCCAACCCCGCCCCGCCCCCGGCGACGCCATGCTCCTCGGCCTGCCCACCGCCGTACCCCGATGCATCGTCGCGGTCCGCCTCGACAGCCGCGTCGAGGGCGTCGGCGTCGACCCCCGCCAACCACCCCTGGTCTGGGAGGCATGGGACGGAGCGCGCTGGATCGGCTGCGAGCTCGGCTCCGACAGCACCGGCGGACTCAACCGACCCGGCGAGATCATCCTCTTCGTCCCCGCCGGCCACACCGCCTCCGTCGTCGCCGGCACCCGCGCCGGATGGCTGCGCTGCCGCGTAGTCCCCGCCGAGGCCGGCCAACCCTTCTACGCCGAGACCCCCACCATCCGCGAAGCCGAGGTGTTCACCATCGGCGGCACCGCGGTCGTCGAACACGCGGAGACAGTCACCGACACCCACCTCGGCGTCTCCGAGGGCGTCGCCGGACAACGCTTCGCCCTCAGCCGGTCACCCCTGCTGCTCGACCGCGAACCGCCCGTCGTCGAGGAGTCCTCTCCCGACGGTTGGCGCACCTGGACGGCCGTCGAACACTTCGGCGCCTCCGCCCCCGACGACCGACACGTCCGCGTCGACGCCACCACCGGCGAGTTCGCCTTCCCGCCCGCCGTCCGCGAACCCGACGGCACGATGCGCCACTACGGCGCAGTCCCCGCTCAAGGCGCCCACCTGCGCGTGCCCCGCTACCGCACCGGCGGTGGCACCGCCGGCAACGTCGCCCGCGGCGCCATCCGCGTGCTGCGCAGCTCCGTTCCGTACGTCTCCGACGTCGACAACCGCGAAGCCGCGCACGGCGGCGTCGACGGCGAGACCGTGGACAACGCCAAGACCCGCGCCCCCACCGTCCTGCGCGTGCAGGAACGCGCGGTCACCGCCCGCGACTACGAGATCATCGCCTGCCAGGCGGCCCCCTCCGTACGCCGCGTGCGCTGCCTCCCGGCCGTCCCCGGCGAACCCGGCGCCGTGCGCGTCCTGATCGTCCCCGACGCCGTCGCCGAGGAGGGCGACCGCCTGCGCTTCGAGCAACTGATCCCGTCCGAGCACGTCCTGTCCACGATCACCGAACGCCTGGACGAACGCCGCCTCGTCGGCACCCGCCTGATCGTCGAACCCCCCGCCTACCAGGGCGTCACCGTGGTCGCCCGGCTGATCGCCGCGCGCCCCGGCGACGTCGACCGGGTCCGCGAAGCCGCACTCGCCGCCCTGTTCCACCGGCTCGACCCCTTGCACGGCGGACCCGACGGAGACGGCTGGCCGTTCGGCCGACCCGTACAGTACGGCGAGGTGTTCGCCGTCCTCCAACAAGTCGACGGTGCGGAACTCGTCGAAGAGGTACGCCTGTTCCCGGCCGACCCGATCACCGGACGCCGCGGCGGGGCCGCCGAGCGCATCGAAGTCGCGGCCAACGCCCTGGTGTTCTCCTACCAGCACCAGGTCGTCGTCACCGCCCGCCAAGCGGCCCGCAGCGACGGACCCGCATGACCAGAGCCGCCGTACCCGGCCTGCCCACCCCCCACCCCATCGGCGAACTGCTGCCCGCCCTCTACGCCGACGACGACCTGGCCCAACGTTTCACCGCTGGTCTCGACACCGTCCTCGCCCCCGTCTTCGCCACCCTCGACAACCTCCCCGCGTACCTCGACCCCACCCTCGCCCCCACCGACTTCCTGCCCTGGCTGGCCGGCTGGGTCGGCATCGACCTCACTCCCGCATGGCCCGACGGTCTGCGCCGGGCAGTCGTCGCCCGCGCGGTCGAACTGCACCGATGGCGCGGCACCCGCCGCGGCCTGACCGAACGCCTGTGGTTGTGCTGCGGCGTACACGCCGACATCACCGACGGCGGCGGCGCGACCTGGTCGGCCGAACCGAACTCCGCGCTCCCGGCCGCCCCGACCGGCGAACTCCTCGTCCGCGTCCGGCCGGCCCGCACCCCCGACGTCGACGAGGCCCGCGTCCACGACGTCGTCCGGGCCTCCTGCCCCGTCCACCTCATCTACCGGATCGAAATCCTGCCCGGCCCACCCCACCCGAGTGAGGACTGAAGAACCCATGCGCTCATGTCCGACGTGCGGGGCAGCCAACGAAGAAAACGACGACTTCTGCGGCAACTGCGGGTCGTACCTGGGCTGGTCACAGGAGCCGAACGAACCACCGGCAACGCCGCCCGGCGACACCCCCGTGTCGATGCCACACACCGCCGAGAGTCCCGCACCGCCGGAGCCGACGACCGCGCCCCCCGCACCGCCGCCGGCGACGCCGCCCCCACCCACCACCGAGCCCTCGGCCGGTCCCGCGCCGGTCCGACCGACCGCCCCGCCAACGCCCCCCACAGCGCCCCCGTCCCCCACGCATCCCACCGCGCCGGCTCCCCGCACACCCCCCGAGCCGGCCCCGGTACTGCCGGTGCAGCCCGCGAAACCCGTGGCACCACGCCCCGTCGTCCGAGCGATCGGCACCGACGACGCCCAGGACGGCCCACCCTGCCCGGTCTGCGGCACCCGCAATCGCCCCGACCGTCGCTTCTGCCGCCGCTGCGCCGCCTCGCTCCACACGCCCCCACCCACACCGACCCTGCCCTGGTGGCGCACTGTTTGGCCGTTCCGCCGCCGCGTCCGCACGGGGTCGGGGCAGCTGGTGCGGCGCCTGATTGCCCTCCTGGTCGTCATCGCCCTGGTGATCGCCGGCTTCCTTCTCGTCCCGGCCGCCCGCTCGCTCTTCGAGGACACCAGAGACAAGCTCGGCAAGGCGGCGCAGATCACTCCGACCACCGTGACCGCCGACGCCGAAGCCCCCGGACATCCCGCCGGCAACGCCACCGACGGCCTCACCAACGAGTATTGGGGAGCCCCGGCCCTCGGCGACACCCTCACCTGCGCCTTCGCCGCCCCCTTCCGGCTGGTGGGCGTCGTGGTCAACAGTGGGGTCTCCACCGCAGCCGAGGAATTCCGCCGCGCGCCACGGCCGACCCGAGTCGACCTGCTCATCACCACCACGGACGGCCGAACGACCACCCGCGCCATGACCCTCGACGACCGGCCGGGCCCACAGACCCTCCGCATGGGCATCGGCAACGTGACGTCGGTCCGGGTGACCATCCGCGCCGCAACCGGCGCGACCCCCGAACAACCCATCGCCCTCGGCGAAATCGAGTTCTTCCGCCGCACCTGAGCCCCGGCCGGCCCTGATCGGGTCCCCGTTCTTTCGCGGGGCTCCTCGCTCCGAGGAGAAACGCACCGACCGAGCGACGAGCCGACGTTTTCGCCCCCTCCGCCAACGGCCGGTCGGCACGGTGAAGGGTTCACGCTCGACGCCGTCGGCCGGGCCGTGCCCACGCGGCCGTCCGCTCCCGCAAGGTGTCTGCCGCCGCCACGTTGCCCGGGTGTCGGGGCCCAGCGATCGCGCACGCACGTTCGTGGGCAGCTACGACCGGGTCATCGGCGTCGACAGCATGTCCAAGTCGTACGGGCTCTCGGGCCTGCGGATCGGTTGGGCGGTCGGCCCCTCGCAGGTGATCCGCGACCTGTGGCGGCGACACGAGTACGCCGCCATCGCCACCGGCCGACTCGACAACATCCTCGCGGGCATCGCGCTGGAGGAGGCCACTTCGACGCGGATGATGGCCCGCAACAGGGCGGCGATGAGAGAGGGTTGGGCCCTGTTCGAGGACTGGCAGCGATCGCTCGGCGGGCTCGTCCGGGCCCATCGCCCGATGGCCACCCCACTGGTGTTCCTGCGCTTCGCCACCTCGCTCGACTCGGTGCGGGCCGGACACCGGATCCGTACGGGCGCGTCCACACTGATCTGCCCCGGCGAGTACTTCGGCTTCGACGGCTACCTGCGGATGAACTTCGGCTTCGGCCGGGACCCGGTTCGTCGGTCGACGGGCCGGGTTCCGCATCGCGTCTTCGCCGCAGGAGTCTGCGGGCGGGCGCGGCGCGACGTCGGGCGCGGATCGGCGACCGCGTCCACGCGGTGATCCGCGGCGTCGGAACCTCCTCCGACGGGGCATGTGATGATCGTCGGATGACAACGGGGCGGCGTGGCCGGTGGGCGTGGGGTTACGGGCTGCTCATGGCGGCGGTCGTGGCGGGTGTGAACGGGTGCGCGGACCAGTCGGGGTCGAGGACGCGCAATGCCGGCGGAAGCGGTTCGTCGTCCATACCCACGCTCTCCGAGGGCAGCGGAACGTCCTCCGCGCCCAGGGACCGCGACGCGTCGACGACGTCGAACACCGGGTCCCCGCCCGCCCGTTGCCCGGAATCCGGGCTTCGGATCACGGCGGAGGAGCCGGAGGCCGCGATGGGGCTGCGGGCGATGGGTCTGACGATGGTCAACTGCGGCGATACGACCCGCACCGTGACCGGGTATCCCGCCATTCGCGTCCTCGCCGCCGACGACACCGAACTCGACGTCGCGATCGAGCCGGGGGCTGCCTCGATCGCCACCATCGACACCCTCCGGGCCGAGCCGCGACCGGTGACGCTGCGTCCCGGCGAGCGGGCGATCTCCGGGGTGGCGTGGCGCAACACCGTCACGAGCGCGGCGGGCGCCGATCCGAGCGGGCACCGGCTCGACGTCGCGCCGTTGCCGGGGCAGGCCCGGCAGCGGCTACCGATCCCGGGTGGGATCGACCTCGGCGACACGCGACGCCTGGGCGTCGGCCCCTGGCACACCGCCGGTTGACCGGTCGGGCCCTGCCCCGCCCGCCCTCCCCGCGGCGAACGGGCGCGCTACGGCCGAAGGGAGTCGTCCGGATCGAAGTCGCCAGGCGCGGGAACGAAGTCGATCCGCACCGCCACCGGCGCGCCCGTGGCGTCGAGATCCACGAACAGCGGGAAGAACCCGTCCCCCCGACTCGTCATCGCGCACAGGATCCTGGCCCCGTCGACCTCCACCGTTCCGGCCTCGACGTCGGAGGCACGGAATGCCCGTCAACGCCGTTCAGGGCCGGAGCCTCAGCCGTTGCCCAGGGTGCTTCCGAGGAGGGGCAGCAGGCGGTCCCAGTGGAGCTGCATCGCGGCGGGGTCGAAGGCGTCGGTGTCGGCCATGGTGAAGCCGTGGACGGTGCCGGGGTAGATCTCGGAGGTGTGGTCGACGCCCGCGGCATCCAGGGCCTGGTTGAGCTCGCCCAGGGCCTCCGGCGTCAGGTCGGATTCGGCGTGGCCGAAGAGGACCCGGGCGGTGAGCTTGGCGAAGCTGTCGGGCCCGTCGGCACCCACGGGACCGTGGAATCCGGCGACGGCGGCCACCCGGCCGGGGTGCGCCGCGGCGGTGCGTACCGCCAGGAGACCACCGATGCAGTAGCCGGTCACGGCGACCGGTCCGGCGCCGACCTCGGGTTGGGCGGCGAGGAACCCGAGGTAGGCGTCGGCGTCGCTCAGGACACGTTCGGTGGTGTGCGCCTGGATCAAGGGCATCAACCGGGCGATGATCGCGGGCCGGACCTCTTCGCCGATGTACTCGGGAAGTTCGACCACCGGTGCCGGGCCGTGCCGGTAGAAGAGGTTGGGCACGAGCACGTAGTACCCATGCCCGGCCAGTTCGCGGGCGATCTCCCGCAGCACGGGCCGGATGCCGAACCCGTCCGCGTACATCAGCACCCCCGGGTGCCGCCCGCCACCTTCGGGGAAGGCGGCGAATGCGTCGGCTCGGCCATCCGCGGTGGGGATCTGCACTGTCTTGATGGGCAAGGTCGTCCTTCCTTGGAGTTCGCTCCATTAACGTTAGTCTCACTATCGTTTTGGGCGTGAGCGAACCTATACCGTTAGTTGGACTAATGCAACGGGTAGCATGGGTGCCATGATCAGCGCCGAATCCGCAGACATGCCCGACGGCGGCGGGCTCAGGACACCCGACCGGCTGCGCCGGCGGGCGAGTCGGCTCCTGTCGCAGCTCGGCGTGCCGTCGGACCGGCTGATCACCGAGGGGCTGGCCCGGGTCGAAGCCCGCAAGTGGCACTATGCCGTGCTTGCCTCGCTACAGGATTACGGGCCGGGCAGCCAGGCGGAGCTGAGCACACGCTCCGGCATCTACCGCAGCGACATGGTCGGCGTGCTCAACGAACTGGCCGAGCGTGACCTCGTCGAGCGCGCACCGGACCCCGACGACCGGCGCCGCAACATCATCACCATCTCCGCCCGGGGCCGCCGCCGGCTACGCCTCCTCGACCAGGTCCTGGACGACCTGCAGGACGAACTGCTCGCCCCGCTGAGCCCGGCCGAACGCGACCAGTTCGTCCGGTTGCTCACCCGCCTGCTGGACCACCACACCCGCGACAGCCAGAGCGCGACCCGCACCGAACCCGCACGGAGGCCACATCCGGAACCTCCGGGCGGGGGCGCCCGCGCCAGGTGACCGGTGCTCGAATACGCCCGAAGGAATGGAACGGCCGGGCCGCCTCAAGAAGTTGTCATGGCCCACCACCAAACATTCCCGGCCAACCCGCAACATCCCGACCCACACCACGGCCCACCACCCACCGCCCCCGGAACCACCGCGGATTCCGCGCCCCGTCGGCCGGCAGGGGTCCGGGTGCTACGGGGTGTGCGGACGAGCGAATCCGGCCCGGTGACTCGGATCGTCCCGGACCTCCGGCCCACGCGCGGTGGTGGCCTCGCCCCGAGATCGCCGGCGGCCTCGGGGCCGGGTGTCGGTGAGGAGGGCGTCGAGCGCGTCCCGGGACGCCTCCAACGCCGCCATCGACGCACTGATCCGCGCACGCTGTCGGTTGAGCTGCTCAACCAATCCCGGACAGCCCGAGGGGACGGGGTGTCCCCCGTCGTCGTGGACACAGTGCAGGACACGGCCTATGACCGCGGTCGGCAGGCCGGCCGCCAAGAGCAGGCGGATATGGCGCACCGCGGCGACGTCGGAGGCCGTGTACTCCCGGAAGCCGTTCGCCGACCGCAGCGGCCGCAGCAGGCCCTGTTCCTCGTAGTAGCGCAGCAACCTGCGACTCACACCGGCCTCTTCGGCCAGATCCCCGATACGCATGAGACTCCCCGACGCTGTCGATGACGCCACCACGCCCGCCCTCGCCATCGGGCGTCGCGGACGATGGGGAAACGGCCCGAAGCGCTTGCCGATTCCCGACCGCGCCGCCTCGACTCGGTCCGAGTCGCGCGCGCGTCCGACTCCGATGGGCCGGGACGCATTCGGGGTGGGCTGCCCGCACGCGGCGCGTCGACCCGGCGCACGACTTGACCCTCACATCGGTGTGACGATCTAACGTCCCGCGCTACGAACCCCCGCGAGCGCGAGGGAACACGAAGGGAGACGGCAATGCCGGGAGTGATCATCATCGGGGCGGGACCGGGGATCGGTGCCGCCGTCGCACGGAGGTTCGCGGCCGAGGGGATGCCGATCGCGCTCGTCGCGCGCACGCACGCGTCACTGGACACGGTCGCCGCGTCGATCGCCGGTCACGACGTGCCCGTGACGCGGCTGTCGGCCGACAGCGCGGACGAGAGCGCGCTGCGCGCTGCACTCGACGCGGCGGTCGACGCCATGGGGACGCCCGATGTGGTCGTCTACAACGCCGCGATCGTCCGCTCGGACACACCCGGGCAACTCACGACGCTCGAACACGGCCGCACCTGGGCGGTCAACGTCCTCGGCGCGCTCACCGCCGCCTCCCACACCGCCTCCGCCCTCGCCGAACGCGGCGGTACCTTCATCGTCACCGGCGGCATGCCCGAACCCAAGGCCGACTACGTCAGTCTCTCCCTCGGCAAGGCCGGGCTGCGGGCCCTGGTCACGATGCTGGACCAGACCTACGGCCCCGACGGCGTACACGTCGCCGCCGTCACCGTCGCCGGACCGGTCGCCCCCGGCACCGACTTCGACCCCGACGACATCGCCGAACACTATTGGCGGCTGCACCGCCAGCCCCGGTCCGCGTGGCAGCGCGAGGTCGTCCACGACGGACGCACCGGCGCTGACCGACGCGTCGGCGACGATCCGGCCGAAGGAACCGCCACCCCACCCGACACCGACCGCGACGCGCCCGCACAGGTCGTCGCCGACTGGCTGGACCGCTTCCGCACCGCCTTCGACGCACACCACGTCGGCGACATCATCGACCTGTTCCATCCGCAAGCCCTGTTCCAAGGCATCGACACCGAACCGGCTTCCGGCCGAGAGGCCATCGGTGCCTACTACACGGCCGTCGCCCCCGGGACCACGGCGACGACACGGCTCCTGCACGCGCGCCGCCTGGGCGACCGGACCGTGACGGCCCTGGCCGACGTGGACTTCTCCCCACTCACCGGGGACACGGTCCCGGTACGCGTGTCCATCGTCGCCCGCCGCGACTCCGACGGCTGGACCGCGCGGCATTACCACGCGGCCCGGCGGGTCACGCCGGAATCACATCCTTCCTGACACAGGCGCCCCCGACCGTCCTCGGACGCCAAGTCGGTCCACCCGGAGGTGTCGTCACGCTGCACTCCTCGGAGCCTCCGGCTCGCATCCCGCCCGGACGATGGCGCTGCATCGGGCAACCAGCGGCGCGACCGCGTCGGGATCGGTCCGGGGCCCGGGGAAGCGCGTGATGGCCAACCCGACACAGGCGAAAGGCAGCGGCCACACGCCGAGCGTGCAGAAACCCGCCATGGCCCACGGCAACCAGCCGCCGACCCCGCAGGCCACCGCGATCGCCCAGGCCGTCAACCCGGGAAACAGCGCCGCCGACGCCATGGCCAGGCGCAGCATGCGCCGGTGCCGGCCGCCGTGCGTCGGCGGGAGACGCGCCAACACCGGTGGCGCGTGCTCGTGCAGCACGGCCTTGAAAGCATCGCTGCGGTCGATCTCCTCGAAGGTGAGCCCCTCGTGGAAGTCTTCGACAAGCAACGCGTAGAGCGCGACCTGCACGGGATCGTCGGTCGGCCTGCGGTGTCGGTCCAAGGCCCGGACGACGCGTCGCCGCGAGACGAAGACCAGACCTGCCTCGCGGAGCCCGTCGACGGCAAGCTCGCGCGCCGACACCTTGGGAACCGCGAACTCCGCGGCCTGGTAGAGGTTGATCGGCAGCGCCGCAGCCGCTTTCGCCGCGGCGAACTCCGCAGGTGAGGCAGGCCGCTTGGACAACGCCCCCAGCACGAAGTAAACCGCCACCAACCCCACGGGCACCAGCAGCGCAACATCGTTGTTCACGTACCCCCACCCCCGTCGCGACAGCTGCCTGAACTACGGACGGCACAGGCGACGGACGAGCCGTACACACCCGGCGGCGCGGCCACCTCCCCCATCCCCCATTCCCCGCTCCCTTGCCTCATGCCTCGCGCGGGCCGCCGCGAGCGCGGCGCGCCCGCCGCCGAACCGGGCCCGCGCAACAAGGAATTCGAGGGCTCGCCTGCCCCCTCCGCCGGCCGCGCCGTTGTGCGGGCGTGGCCTCGCTCGCCGAAGGCGGCCACGTCACCACGCAAATGCTCGACCGCCACCCTCGGGGCGCCGACGACCACGGCTCCGGCGCCGCCTGATGGCGTTCAGCAGCGGCATCACGGCCACTTTCCCGGCGGTCGTCCATGCCGCAGCTTCTCTCTCCCGTCCGCGGCAAGCATCTCAACCGGCCGCTGCCCCGTCAGAGGGAGCTCCCTCCGGCCGGGTGCAGCGTGGCGGCGCGGGTGCGGTTCATCCGGTGCTGGAACGGATCGAACGTGAGAGCCGCCCGTCGGCCGCCCGCCGCCTGCCGCCCGCCGCCCGCCGCCTGCCGCCTGCCGCTGTGCACGCCGGGGGCCGTTTCCGGACCGGGGTGTCCGTGTCGCAGACACACCGAAACTCGGCCCGAAAGTCCACGCCGGAGTCCTCCACGCATCAACCTGTTTAGGCCATCCGGGTTGTCATCGGCAAAGAACCGTCTCCCCGGCGATCGGGCGGCCGATCGTGGAGGAGGACGGCCGACGGGTCGTCCAGGGGCGGGAAGGAGTGCGAATGTCTCCTGGAACGGTTGTGTTCGCGATATCCGAGGCGGTTGACGGCGACGGCGTCCGGGCCGAGCAACTACGACGCATCCGAGCGGTACTTCAGGCCGATGGCTTCGATGTGCGGTGTGTGACCCGAGCGCGGGACGCGGCGGGCGTACTGGGATCCGACCCTCGTGTGGTGGCGGCCGTGATCGATTGGGAACTCGAAGCGGCGGACGCCCATTCGGACGCGGCCGCCGTGTTGCGCGCGGTCGCCGAGCGTTTTCGGGACCTGCCGGCGTTTCTGGTTCTCGACCACCACGATCCGGCGGAACTGCCGTTGTTCGTCGCGGAGACCGTGGTCGGCTACGTGTGGTTGTCGGAGGACACGCCCGGCTTCATCGCGGGTCGGATCGCGCACGCCGCCCGCACGTATCAGGACGCGCTGCTCCCGCCGTTCTTCGCGGCGTTGCGTCGGTTCGACGACTCGTTCGAGTACTCGTGGCACACCCCGGCCCACGCGGGCGGGGTGGCGTTTCTGAAGTCCCCGATCGGCAGCGCGTTCCACGAATACTTCGGCGAGCAGCTCTTTCGTAGTGATCTGTCCGTGTCGGTCGCCGAGTTGGGATCGCTGTTCGAGCACACCGGGCCGATCGGCGCGGCGGAGCGCAACGCGGCGCGGGTGTTCGGCGCGGATCGCACCTACTTCGTACTCGGTGGCGACTCGGCCGCCGACCGCCTCGTGGGTCACGCCTCGATCGGGCTCGACGAGATCGCGTTGATCGATCGCAACTGCCACAAGTCGGTCCTGCACGGCCTGGTGATGTCCGGGGCGCGGCCGGTGTATCTGGTCCCGACCCGCAACGGCTACGGACTCGCCGGCCCGGTCCCGCCGAGCGCGCTCACCCCGCAGGCACTGCGGGCACGGATCGCGGATCATCCGTTGACCACGGACGCCGTCTCGCCCGTGCCGGTGTACTCCGTGTTGACCAACTCGACCTACGACGGCCTGTGTTACGACGCGGTACGAGCGGCCGGCACGCTCGGGCAGAGCGTCGCGCGGGTGCACTTCGACGAGGCGTGGTTCGCGTACGCGCGCTTTCACCCGCTGTACGCGCATCGCTTCGGGATGTCGGTGGGCCCGGAGACATTGCCCGGGCCGGAGCGGCCGACGGTCTTCTCGACCCAGTCCACGCACAAATTGCTGGCCGCGCTCTCGCTGAGCGCGATGGTGCATGTGCGGGACACCCCTCGGGCGCCGGTGACCCACGACCGATTCAACGAGGCGTACATGATGCACGGTTCGACCTCGCCGCTCTACCCGATGATCGCCTCACTCGACGTGGCCACCGCGATGATGGACGGCCCACAGGGTCGCTGCCTGATCGACGAGGCGGTGACCGAGGCGGTGCGCTTTCGCCGGGCGATGGTGCACCTGGGCCGCAGAATCGCCGCCGCCGGGGACCGCCCCGCCTGGTTCTTCGGAGTGTGGCAGCCCGAGGAGGTGGTCGACCCGGCCACCGGCGAGGCCGTGCCGTTCGCGGACGCCCCACCGGATCTGCTGCGCACCGATCCCTCCTGCTGGCAACTCGCTCCCGGCGCCGCGTGGCACGGCTTCCCGGACCTGGAAGAGGGCTGGTGCCTCCTGGATCCGGTGAAGGTGACGATCACCTGCCCGGGCACCACGGCCGGCGGCACGATGACCGACTGGGGCATCCCCGCTCGTGTCCTGACCGCCTATCTGGAGACCCGGCGCGTCATGGTCGAGAAGACCGACACCTACAGCACGCTGATCCTGTTCTCCCTGGGCATCACCAAGGGCAAGTGGGGCACGCTGCTCGACGCGCTCACCGACTTCAAGGCCCGATACGACGAGGGCGCGCCCCTGGCGGAGGTGCTGCCCGAGATCGTGGCCGCACATCCGCACCGCTACCGGGACCTGACGCTGCGCGACCTGTGCACGTCGATGCACGAACACTTGCGTGACGCGGGCCTGGTCGGACTTCTCGACGACGCCTTCCGCATCCTGCCCCGGGCCGCCGCTCCGCCACAGGCGTCCTTCCGCCGGCTCATGCGGGGCGACACCGAACGCGTCCCGCTCACCGCCGCTGCCGACCGTGTCGCGGCGGCCATGGTGTGCGTCACCCCGCCCGGCATCCCGGTCCTGCTGCCGGGCGAGGAAATCGGCGCGGCCGACGGCCCGTTGCTGCGCTACCTGCGCGCGCTGGAAGACTTCGACCGACGCTTCCCCGCCTTCGGCAGCGAAACCCACGGCGTGACCATCGACGACGACGGCAGCTACCTGATCGAGGTCGCGGGCCGCAGCCAACCCTCGAAGCGATGAACACCCGCCCGGTTCCCCGGCCTGGGTGTCGCCCGGGCCACGGTCTCACTACAGGCGGCCCTCCGGCGGTGGGAATCGCATGCGGGGAACCCCGGACGGCCGGCCGGGCGTTGCGTGTGTGAACCGAATCGTGCCCACATCGGCGTGGGAACGGCGCAGACCCAGGAGGGCGCGATGACCCGGCGACACGTCGCCGCCAGTCGTCGCCTCGTCGGCTCCGCGGCCACGCGCCGCCGCCACGCGGATCCCCGCACTCGCCGGGGTTTCCGGCGCGGCGGATGGCTCCGGGTGCTGATCGCGGTCGTCCTCGCGCTGCTCGGCGCGGTGACTTCCCCCGCGTCCGCGCGCGCGGTCGCGATACCCGATTCCGACCATGTCTCGGTCTCCGCGCACACCACCGCCGATCCGGGGCACGTGCGCGACATCGCCGACGAGGCGACCCGCGACGTGCGACGCGGCCCGCCGGCGCCGTTCGCCACCCGCGACCTGCCCAACGAGCGGCACCACCTCCACCACTCCCACGACGCGGCGCTCGTGGGGCACGTTTTCGCGCTCCTGTGCCCCGCAGGGCATCGAACCGGCGCGCCGGCCGCCGACGCCGACCCTTCACCCCGCCGTTTCGCGCTCCCGACGGGTCGCGCTCCACCGTCTCCCCGGGCTCCAGACCGTCCCTGAGTCCGATCGCCGCGCGTCGACCACCGGCCGCGGCGTATCCGTGGAGACCATCCTTGCCACGTGCCACCAAGGTGCGGGCGTTTTTCGCCCTCGCCATCCTCGTCATGTCCACCTACATCGCCGCGACCGTACCGCCGCGCCTCGGCCTCGACCTGCGTGGCGGCACCCAGATCGTCCTGGAAACCCGGGACTCGCCCACCGCGAAGGCCGACCGCGACGCCACCGATCGAGCCCTGGAGGTGCTGCGTCGTCGAGTCGACGCGCTCGGCGTCTCCGAACCCGACCTGGTCCGCTCGGGCGACCGACGAATCATCGTCCAACTACCCGGCGTGCAGGAGCCGCGCCGGGCCGCCGAGGTGCTCGGCCGAACCGCACAACTCACCTTCCATCCCGTTCTCGAGGTCGCCGACACCACGGAAGCCACGACCTCACCCGACGCCGGCGGGCGACGGATACTGCCGGACGAGTCCGGCCGGATGCTGACGCTGGACGCGGCACGGATGACCGGAGCCGACGTAGACAGGGCCGAAGCCCTCCTGGAGCCGGCCGGCGGCGGCTGGCACGTGACGCTCGACCTGCGCGGTCGGGGCGAACGGGCCTGGGCCGAGTTGACCGGGGACGCCGCGTGCGCGCCTCCGGGCACGCCCGCGCGGCGCGTGGCGATCGTCCTGGACGGCAAGGTCGTCTCGTCGCCTCAGGTCGACCCGTCGGTGGGCTGCGACACCGGAATCCTCGGCGGATCCACCCGCATCACCGGCGACTTCGACAAACGCGAGGCCCGCGAGTTGGCGCTGCTGATCAACGGCGGCGCGCTGCCGGTCCCGGTCGAGACGGTCGAACACCGCACCGTGGGACCCACGCTGGGCGAACAGGCCATCGAGGCCGGCATGTGGGCCGCGATCATCGGCGCCGCGCTGACCGCGCTGTTCATCGCGTGCGTGTACCGCCTGCTCGGCATCCTCGCCGCGGTGGCCCTGGCCGGCTACGGGCTGATCGCGTACGCCGCCCTGGTCGGCCTGGGCGCCACCCTCACACTGCCCGGACTCGCGGGATTCGTACTGGCCGTCGGCATGGCGGTCGACGCCAACGTGCTGGTGTTCGAACGGGCCCGCGAGGAGTACCTCGCGCGAACCGCACCGGCCCTGCGTCCGTCACTGACCCGAGGCTTTCGCAACGCGTTCGGTGCCGTCGCCGACTCGAACGTCACCACCCTGATCGCGGCCGGCCTGCTGTTCTTCCTGGCCACCGGTCCGGTGCGCGGATTCGGGGTGACACTGGGCATCGGCGTGCTCGCGTCGATGGTCAGCGCGCTGGTGGTCACCCGGGTCCTGGCCGAGTTCGCCGTGAGCCAGGCGGCGGTACGACGCCGGCCTCGGATCAGCGGCATCGCGCACGCGGGCCCGGTGCGCGAGTGGCTCGCCCGACGCGATCCGCACCTCATGCGGCACCGCCGGCGCGTGCTCGCCGTCTCCGGCGTGCTCGCGCTGGGCCTGGCGGTGTCCGGCGTGGCGGTACGCGGCGTCGACTTCGGCGTGGAGTTCACCGGCGGCCGGCTCGTGGAGTACTCGACCGCCCAGTCGGTCGATCCGGACCGGGCCCGGTCCGCACTGGCCGACGCCGGGTTCCCCAAGGCCGTCGTGCAGACCTCGGGCGATCGCGAACTCACCGTACGCACGGGAAAGCCGACCGATGCCGAGGAGGCGCGGATCACCGCGACGGTCGACGAACTCGGCGGCGGAGCGGAGAAGGTGCGCGACGAGTTCATCGGTCCGAGTCTGGGCAGGGAATTGCGGCTCAAGGCCGTGATCGCCCTCGGAATCGCGCTCGCCGCCCAACTGGCATACCTCGCGGTGCGGTTCCGCTGGACCTTCGGGGTGGCCGCGGTCGTCTCCATGGCACACGACGTGCTGATCCTGGTGGGCGCCTTCGCGTGGCTGGGGCGCACCGTCGACGCGGTGTTCCTGGCCGCGCTGCTCACCGTGATCGGCTACTCGGTCAACGACTCCGTCGTCGTCTTCGACCGAATCCGCGAACTGCGCCGCACGCCCGCGCACGGCAAGCGCTCACTCGCCCGGATCACCGACACCGCGGTGCTCCAGACCCTGCCGCGCACCGTCAACACCGGTTCCGGCGCGTTGTTCGTCCTGGTCACGCTGGCGGTGTTGGGCGGCGACTCACTGGCCGACTTCGCGCTGGCGTTGCTGATCGGCGTGGTGGCCGGCACCTGCTCCACGGTGAGCGTCGCCGCGCCTCTGGCCGTCGTGTTGGAGTCGCGCGCGACCCCTTCGCCGCCACGCGCGGCCCGATCCCGAACCTCGCCCGACCATCGCGGCCACGGCCCCCGCCGTCCCGGCCACGCGCCCCGCGACAACGGCGCACGCGTCTGATCCCACCCACCAACGCACCGACCGATCCCGTGAAACAGGCCCGGCCCCTGCCGCCGGACCGGTTCGTTCGCCGACGAGGACCTCGGCCGCTTCACCCCCGACAACAGTCCGCCCACTCCGCTCCACCACGGGGCACCGCCGTCGTGCACGCGCCGAGAGCAACGGGGAGCTCTCGGCCGACGTGCTGAGCACAGCCGCGAACTCGGCGTGCCGCCGACCGATCGACATCGCCGAGTTCGCGGGCCCGGGTCCGAGCAGGCGGCAGTTCCGCGTACTCACCGGCACAGCGCCGAGCTGCACCCCGCGGCGGGGGTTCGGGACGGCGGCTCGCCCACCCGGTTCTCACCAAGCGGGCGGAACGGGCTTACGACGGAACCTGCGCGACACAACGCCCATCATCACAATATGAATAAACATCGCAACTGCCCTGTACTGCACCGAACTTGCGCACAATACGACCGCTCCGCCGTCGCAACGGGGCCACATTCGAAATTCGGAATTCGGAATTCCGATTGGCCCGAACCTCAGATGTTGCTCAAGTGCGATTCCCAGGCCACATTCGCCGCCGGTAGCTTCGCTCCCGAGCCGCAGGGCTGATCATTGGGATGTCCTGTGGGTGTCTACCCGCGATCCCCACTGATCGTTTCCCCGCACACATGGCGCGCCGGCGGTCGAAGCAGAGGATTTCCGACAGCAGCCGAGTCCGTGGGCAAACGACCGGGTGGTCCCGACCTCGTTGTCGAAAGGACACCAATCATGGCATCTGGCATATCTGGCAAAAATCCGAAGCGCCGACCCGTCAAAGGGACCCGGATCGCGGCCGGGCTCGTTTTGGCCGTGACCGGGGTCCAAGTGCTGGAGGCGGCCACCGCAGTGCGGGCCCACGCCGACGAACCGAACCTGCCGGAACCCGGTAACAACCGAGGGCCCAGTTTGTCCTGGCGTGTCATGGACGCGCTTCAGCGGAATGTCCCCATTACGCCGGACATGGTGCCACGTGATGCCAAGTTCTTCATGTCGAAGCTTTTCGTGGCTTCGATCATCCAAACGACCATCACCGAAGCCCGGCTCGGCGGTCCTTTCGTCAACCCACATCTGCACAGTTGGCTTGTTACCGCCAAGGACGTCGCCGCCGGTGTCAACTTGTTCATGGCAGAGCGCGCAAAGACCATTCAGGGGGCCGAGAACGAAGCCCGCACGATTCTCCGGGAGCGAAGCGCGGCGGTAGCGGACTACGTCGCAGAGCTGCGCAACGGACCGGTGAAAAACCCCGATGTCTTGCGGAATCTCGCCCTGACGGAGGCCGCCTACCAGGGGCTCGACGACAAGTACAAGCATGTGGAGATCAACGAATTCGCCAAGAACATCGTCGACGAGCGTGAGCGGGTGAAACTCAGCCCGATCCGCGACGTGCGGAGCGACCCGGTGCTCCGCAGCCTCGCCGAGGAGACCTTCGCGAGGTCCAGGGTGGCCCCCGCGTTGACCGACGCATTGGAGTACGAGGCCATCAAGGCCGTCGAAGCCACGGACCCGAACAAGTCGGTGAAGGAGTTGCGGGGCCGGAGCTTCCTGGACTACCAACTCTCCAAGTACAGCGACCGACTTCCCAAGCCCGGAACCACCTCCGGCTACCCGGACGGACCCGAGAAGCCCGGCGGCGACCCGGCGGGCAAGGGAACGAACAACCCCAAACCGGTGACGAACGGGCCCTCGGGCGGAGCGGCCGAACTGCCGCGCGGGGAGACGCCGGAGGCGGGCAAACCCTCGACCGGCCAGGGCAACGGCACGCCTGAAACGGGTCGTGGAGGCGCGACCGAATCGTCCGGGCGCGGCGGTAGCACGGAGAGTACGACAACCCGCCCCGGGGCGGGGAAGCCGGCGGCAGGCGAAGGCAAGTCGGCTGCGGGCGAGCCCGCGCGCGGGTCGGGCGGCACGCAGACCGACCCCCTCCGCGCACCCGGAGGAACCACCGCCGGCGAGCCCGAGGCCAAGCCCGCGCCTACCGCGGAGCCCAAGGCCAAGCCCGGGACCGCGGCGGAGCCCGAGGCCAAACCCGCGCCCGCGGCGGAGCCCGAGGCCAAGCCCGGGACCTGGGACGAGACGAGGCCGACCGTGCCGCGGGAGGCTCCCGTCGAACCCGCGGCGAAGCCTCGCACCGCCACGGCCGAGAAGCCGGCAGCACCGGAGTACACGCCGAAGACCGCCAGGTCGGCCACCGAGGACGCCTTCACCCGCAACGTCAACATCGCCGTGAAGCAGAACGCCGCGTTCGAGGTGGCGGCGTTCGCACTCGAGCAGGTTCAGGGCCGGCTGACGTCGGACTACCTCAACTGGATGGTGCGCCGAGCACAGCAGGACCCGCAGTTCGTGGACCGGTACCTGACCCAGTACGGGAACTGGCAAAGCATGAGCTGGGCCGAACGGCGCCGGTACGAGGTCGACCACTTCTTCGACGACGGCCTCGACTTCATCAACTCGGTGGCCTTCTTTCCGGAGATGGCGAAGTACATGCAGGCGATGCAGAACTTCTACCGGCCGGCTTCGCCGGGTGACCCGGGCATGACCTCGACCGAGGTGACCGTCGAGCCGTACACCGGCGGCGGGCAGACCACGGACGCGGCCAACCGCATAACCCTGGGCCCGGACGGCCAATGGCACGACCGGTCGCGCATCTACATGCTCACCGACCGCGACAAGAAGGCCGCGCCCCCGCCGGCCCGGACGCCCGCCGAAAAGCAGGCCCCACCGCAGACGCAGAGCCGGCCTCCGGCCAAGGCGCCTGCCAAGTCGGGTCCGCAAGCCAAGTCGGGGGCCCAGCAGAGCGTCGACGCCAAGATGCGCGAGAAGAGCAACCGCACACCGGGCAAGTCGGGCACCAGCGGCAACAGTGTCAACCCCGACCGCTCCAACGGCAGTTCGTCCGAGTCCCACAACAACCGGCTCGGAGAGGGCGGTGGCCACAAGCCTTCCGGTGGCGGCGCGCCGGGACCGTCCGGTGGCGGCTCGTCCGGGCCCTCCAACGGCGGGTCGGGTACGAGTCCCGGAACCGGTGGCAGCAGCAACAGCAGCGGCAACGGCGGCTACGGCGACAACGGCGGTGGCGGCAGCGGCAACGGCGGCGGTGGCGGACAGTCCAGCGACCCCGGCCCCGACTCCGGGAACAAGGGCCTCGGCTTCGGCGGCAAGTCCTCGGGAGGCGGCGGCTCGGACGCGTCCAAGCGCGTGTGACCGACGGTCCGCCGTCCGGCTCCGGCAGGCCGGACCGGGCGGCGGACCGTGACAGCCGAACGTACGAGAACGGGCGCCTGACCGCCACCGGCCGACCCGGGCGAACCACCTTCTGCGTACGGTGCGTTCGCGGAAAATGAAAACCCGGGCCCGGCTGCTCCCCAAGCCTTGGGGGGCCGGGGTCGGGCGTTCCCGCCATCGGCAGGCGCGGACCGGATACTGCGGTCCTCCGGTGGTCTTCCGGTGGTCTTCCGGTGGTCTTCCGGATCGTCCGACCTTCGAGGCTTTACGGGGAGCGCGGTATGTGGGCACCAGGGACGGTCTTCGGCGACCGATACACCTTGGCCGAACAATTGATCGACGGCAGCGCTGCGGAGGTGTGGTCGGCGGACGACGCCGTACTCGGCCGGCGAGTCGTGATGAAGATCCTGCATCCGGAACTCGGCGCGCACGCCGTGGCCGTGGAACGGTTCCGCAGCGAGGCACGACTCGCGGCGACGCTGGGTCCCCCCGGAGTCGTCGGCGTCCACTGCAGGGACAGGACCGAGGACGTCCCAGAAATCCCTTATGTCGTGGTGCAGTTCGTGGACCGCAGTGCGCTGAGCGGAAGAGCCGCCGCGAACGGCTCGATAGCCTACGAACAAATCCCCGACGTCGTGGCGCAGACGCTGGAGGCGTTGCATGCGCAACATCGCCACGCCATCGTGCACCGCGACGTCGAGCAATCCGGCCCCACGCCCCGAACACTCAACCCTGCCGCGAGCCGGCCCGCCCGCAGGCGTAGCCGAAAACACCGCACGGCCGTCGCCGCGTTGCCGGCCGCCGCCGTCATTGCGGCGGTCGCCACCGCTCTGTTCGTGCTCCACTCGCCTGCGGACACCACCCCCGAGGCACGAAACGGCGGGCCGACGAACGCGCAGACGCCGGTCGCCCCGGGCACCGCATCACCGGAGGCGACACCGCAGGCCGACACCGGAGCACCGACGGGACCCGGCGCCGCACCGTCCAGCGCGCCCGAGGATCCGACGACCGCGCCGGCGACGGACCCGCTCTCCGTCCCGGACGGGCCTGCTGTGAGCGGGAGTTCGGCCCCGGTTGCGCCGCCCCCGGCGGCTCCTGTCAGGCCGACACCGGCCGGAGCGACGAAGCGCACCGCGGCCGGGAGTACCGGCTCCACGCAAGCCGGCGGCACCTCCACGAACAGCGGCGCGCGGCAACCGAGCCGCCCTGTCGCCAAGCCGGCCGCCGCGGCCCCGGCAGCCGCGCCTGCGGTGCCCGCCGGATGCGGCGGCTCGGGCTGGGCAGCCATCACCAACGTCGGCGACGGCACGAGGGTCGGCATCGACACCGCGAGCCCCGGCGTCGGCAGCAGGCTGGTCATGGGGGGACACACCGAATACGGCTGGGTCACCGCGCAGGTCGGCCCCTGGAAGAACATCCGGGCCTGCAACACGAGCGGCCTGACGATCGTCCCGACGTCCGGCGGCGGCGGGTCCCCATCCCTCGGCACCGCCGTCTTCACCGACGGACTGCTGAACATCAGCGCGGCGCCCACGTCGGGCGCTTCCCTGATCACCGGTTTCACGGGCACGCAGTGCCTGACCGACAACGGCCCGGGCCGCCAACTGACCTTCGCCTACTGCGTTCCGGGAAACAAGGCCCAGCAGTGGTACATCCGATAGTCGGCGTGCCGACGTGGACTCGAACCCGGTGCCTCAGCGACCTGGTTGCGCGTCCAGGGCTCGGCCGAACACCACCTGCACGACGCGTTCTCGACCGGCGCGGGGTCGCCGTTCGTCCTCCCGCCGCGCGGGTCGCCGGCCGCCCTTCCCGGGACGGCGGCCTCGGTATCGACGTACCGTTGCGCCCATGACTTGCGCGACGCGCTGAACGAGGTGGACCCGGCACCCACCGATGCGCGAAATCCCCGCGCCCGGAAGCACGTCGAGGCCGACGTCCGGTCCACGCCGTGACCGGACGCCTCGGCGCTACATCCCCTGGTCGCGGGAGGCGGCGGATCGCCTCCCGTTTTGTGATCCGAGGTTGTGCACCGGAGTCTTGGCTGTAGGCACCATGAAGTCGACGCCGACTGCGGGCCCGAACGAAAGGCTCGCCGCCGACTTTGCCACCGTCATCTTCCCCCCGATGATCCCGGAGTGGCGGGTGGGGGCGGCCTTGGCGGTACGGGACCTCTGGGGGGCGGGAGCCGCGCGGATGATCTTGGCTTCCGCCTCTTGCTTCGCCTTGTCGAAGGCCGCCCAGGTGTCCGCTTCATTGTGCGGGACGGGCCTCATGTCCTCGGCGAGCGATTGGAGAAAATCACCGTTGCTCTTCGCGCGATCCAGCCTCTCTCTCCTATCCATCAGCTTGTCGTGCGAAGGAACATCGTTCATGTCGTCCGCTATGCGCGCGTCCCACAAGGCCTGGTCGCGTTCCCGCTCCCGGGCCTGTTCTCGCTCGGCCTCCACGGATCGGGCAGCCCAGCGTTCCGCGGCGCGTTCCGGGGCGTTGCGAATCGCCTCGACTCCTCGCCTGACCGCGGTTCGCAAGCCGGGAGCGCGTGGCCCGACGCTCGGCGCGACCGTGGGCATTGGGGGTATGACCATGGGTGCGGGTGCGGGTGCGGGCGCGTGTGTCGGTTTCGGCGGCATCTCCTTCGCGCTCTCCCGCGTCGATCCGGACGGTCGCGCAGGCGGTTCGAGGGGCTGGGACATGTCGGACCTCCAAGGGATCGTCGGTCGAAGGACGCGACCCACAGGCGCTCGATCAAACGCCCTGGCGCGACGCGGACCTGATCATTTAAGCACTTTGCCTCGATCGGGGATCCGGTCAAGACCCGTGCTGCGGAATTCGGATGATCCACGAGGCGAACACAAAGCCCTCGTCGCCGCTGCCGCACGAGTGCGATGGCGTCGCGCAGTTCCTCACCATTCGCGCTGTGTTGGGGCGCGCCGGGGCCCACGTCACCGGAGCCTCGTTCACAGCTGCGAGGGCACGCGTCTGCCTAGTTCCCGATGGCGGGGATGATCGACGCGGTCGAGGCGCTCGCCAGTCCGATCACCAGGAACAGGGCGATCAGACCCCGCCCGAGCCCGCTGATCAGCAGCGGGCGCGTCGCGGAGCGATCCGTGCCCGCCTCCCACATAGCGGCGTCGCCGAACAGACCCTTCGGGTAGGCCGACGTCACGAGCAGGCCGTACGCCATGAAACGCATCCGATAGCGCACGATCGCCGCGGTGGCCTCGAACAGCGGATCCGGCATCCGGCCGGCGATCAACACGATCAACCACAGCACGAAGGACACCGCGAACCACCCTGCCCACGCCAGGGCCTGGACGACGAGGGCGGGAATGATCAGGATGATGCGGAAGAACACGGCGAGCCGGTTCAACCGCCCCGGCCGCAGCCCCACCCGAACCGGATAGTCGGCCGGGGTCGTCAGGGCGAAGGGCGGATACCGGTCGACCAGCAGCATCTGACTCGCCGTCACCCGCGTTTCGTAGCCGATGAACCCGCACAGGTACGACGCGATCGGCCCGGGCAGTCGACCCATGACGAGCGCGGCGAACCAGCCCACGAACACCAGGACGGTCGCCACCAGGCCCAACACCCACACGACGATGAACTGCGGGATCAGCAGGAGGTAGCGGAACAGCACGGTGAGCCGGCGTTGCCGCCCGGGAGCGGGCATGTCGAGAACGGGCAACCACTCCCCCCGCTCGGCCACCGATGTGCTGCCCCAGGTCCCGGTCGTCATGGTGTGCTCCAGACTCGGCCGACGGTCACCGTCCCCACGCTGACAGCGGGTGACCGGGAGGGCATCCGGGCCGACCCGGACGAGTGAACCCCTCACCCATCCGCCGGCACTCACGCCGAGGCCAGGCACAACACCGGCACCGCGGCGGCCATCAGGCCGAGGACCTCTGCCGGTGCCACGCCGTGGTCCGGCGGATCGGTTGACCTCGCGGTGGCGATCGAGGGGCGGCAGAGCGGTCGGTAGAAGCCGCCCGCCGATGTGTGGCGCCATCGTCCTCGGCAGTCGCCGGGGGCGCGGTCGCCGTCGCATTTTTCCGCACCGGTTCCGTGGGCCGCCGGATGTGTTACCCGAGCACCGGGCGCCCGGTCAGCGTTTCGGGCGGCGTCTGCGTGTCGTGGTTTCGGGCTCGGACTTGCGGGGCCAGTCGGCGCCGAGGTCTTCGGTGGTCCAGTCCCAGAGGCGGAGCATCTTGTCCAGGTCGGAAAGCGGGCGGGGCCACGTCCGCGGCGCGTCCGGATCGTAGCCTTCCAGCCGGGCGGGAACAGGAGGCGGCGCCGGTTTCGGACCACGCGACCACTTCCACCTCTCCTCGTGGACCATGCGCCGGCCCACGTAGAGCGCGCTCATGTCGCCGCCGATCAGATCGGCGTGCAGGGGCTCGATCATGGCCGGCCACTTCTCCGGCCGCTCCAGCCAGAACGTCATTTCGCTGTCCTCGCCGAAGCGGCGGATGGTGACCACCACGGTTTCGCCCTCGATACGCGACGTGACCGCGCTCCCGTACCCCTTCTCGTCCTCGTCCTCTGTGACGTACGGCTTCACCTGCTCGGCGAGTCCGGCGGGGAGTCGAAACGACACGGACATCTGCCCGTCGCCGCGAAAATAGAACAGACGATCGAACATGGGCGAGAGTTCGTCGAACTCGATATGGGTGTTCGATTCGGCGTCGAAGACGTAGTCGGCGTGGAACCACGTCGAGCCGACCTCTACGAACGGGCCCAATGCCCGTAACTCGGCTATCTGTTCCTCGGTCAGCTCACGGCCGACGGTGTGCCCCGCGTGGTGGATCCGAATCGGAATCTCGTTGTGCCGGCCCATCGTGCGCCCCCAGCGTCGACCGCTTCACCTTGTCGGGGCCTTCCTACCAGGCTCGTCCGTCTCGGCACCGGCACTTTGCCCTGACGACACAGCGCTGCATGTCGCCTGCATCCCACCGGATCCACACCCTCGCTGTTCGGCACGCCGGCTCACGGAATGTCTGTCGAGTCGACGTGCCGAGAATTTGGCCGAGGTTGTGTCGATCGCCACGAGGAGCCTTCGCGGCCTCGGGCGGGTCCGTCCGGACCTCGTCGTCGCGGCCCGGCACGAGACCGGTGGTGTTTTCCTTGTCGAGGCTGTCCTCCGCACCGGACCCCGGGACAAGGAATCATGTTTGTGGAGGCTCTCGGTGCCGAACTTCGGGCTGAGGAGGCCGCCGCGGCACCGCCATCGATCGTGTCCCCGGTTGCATAATTCTCCGGGACCTCTCCACACATCTGCCGTAGGCGTGCAAATATGAGGCCATGAGTAGTGCGCATCCCGAATCCGGCCCGGCTGCCGAAGTCGACTGGACGGACGGCATTCCCGTTCCGCCTCTCGACTACGTGCCCGCGGACGAGTTCGAGCAGGCTCTCCAGAGGGCCCTGGACGAACTCCTTCCCCTGTTCGAGGATGCGGGCCTGTAACCCGTGTACGCACTTTCGGATGACGATCTGCGCCGGATCAACGCTCGCGTCGGGGGTACCGGCCGGGAAAGAGACCCTCGTCTGTTGGGTTCCCTCCAAGCAGCCGTCTACGGCCGCGGGTTCGAAAGGGCGCTCAACCCGACGCTGCCGCAGAAGGCCGCCGCGTTGATGAGCTACATCACGCAGGTCGCGGTCTTCGAGAACGCCAACGAACGCACCGCGCTGACGGCCGGAACCGTCCTGTGTGTGGTCAACGGCCACCGCATTGTCTGGGCGGACCCGAAGGAAGCCGATGCCTTCATCCGGGCCGTGGGTTATGCGCACCCCACGGTGTCGTGGATAGCCGACCGTATCGAAGCGCGGCTGCAACCGATTCCGTCGCCGTAGCGCCCGCCCCTGTACCGCCCCGCCCCTATACCGCCCCAGTACCGCCCCGCGTGGTGCCCGACGCCGCATGACTGGTCGAGTCGGCAAAGCCTGGGCCATGGACCGCAGTCTCCGGGTCGGCGTCGGCCCGAACCGCATCCCGGGGGCGCTCACGTCGGTCGCGATCGGTGTGGCGCCGAGCTGCGCAACCGCTTACGGCACCGGCCACGGCCGCTTGGCCGCCTCCACAGGCCCGGGCACGTCCGGCACGCGCGCTCGACCCACGGTGCGAGCCCCGGGTACGGCACGTGTCTCGGACGGCTGAGGGGACGAACCGTTCGTCGCACCGGGCGGTCGGCCATGCGTGCAAAATGATTGGACGGGATGATGTTCGGGCTTGTAGCTTCCAGTTGCCCGTGACACCGCCCGAGGAGGTGAGACCCATGAACGCTGTATCGATGTGGGTGCTCCCCCTTGCCGTCACGGTCGGGCGATTGATGTAGGTATCGCCGGGAGCGCCTCGCCAACAAGGCACTCCTGAGAGGCAATACCTATGCATTCTCCGCATTTCAGCGTCGAGCCGTCGGCGAACGATACGGTCGAGCGCGACTTCACCGCGGACAACGCCCCCGGGCTCCGGTCGCGGGCCTCCCACTCCGATCGCGCGCCCCTCATGTTCGACGTGATCATTGCCGGGTGCGGGCCGACCGGCGCGATGCTGGCCGCCGAACTGCGGCTGCACGACGTGCGGGTACTCGTCCTGGAGAAGGAAACCGAGCCCGTGTCGTTCGTCCGGATCGTCGGTCTGCACATTCGCAGTATCGAACTGATGGCAATGCGCGGACTGCTGGAGCGCATCCTCGAACACGGAAGACGACGTCCGGCCGCCGGATTCTTCGCCGCCATCGCCAAACCCGCACCCCAGGGCCTGGATTCCGCGCACGCCTACCTGCTGGGCATCCCGCAACCGGTCGTCGTCCACCTGCTCGAGGAACACGCGATGCAACTGGGTGCGCAGATCCGGCGCGGTTGCGCGGTCGCCGACTTCGAGCAGGACGACGAGGGTGTGACCGTCGAGCTGGCCGACGGCCAACAGCTGCGTTCGCGCTATCTCGTCGGTTGTGACGGCGCGCGCAGCACGGTGCGCAAACTGCTCGGCGTCGGCTTCCCCGGTGAGCCCTCACGGACCGAGACGCTGATGGGCGAGATGGAAGTGGGCGTCCCACAGGAGGAGATCACCGCCAAGGTGAGCGAAATCCACACAACCGACAAGCGATTCAGCATCGGGCCCTTCGGCCAAGGGGTATATCGCGTCGTGGTCCCCGCCGCGGGAGTCACCGATCGCGCGGAGCCGCCCACCCTCGAGGATTTCAAACAACAGCTGCGCGCCGTCGCCGGAACCGATTTCGGCGTGCACTCCCCGCGCTGGTTGTCCCGCTTCGGGGATGCCACCCGGCTGGCCGAACGGTATCGGGTCGGGCGGGTGCTGCTGGCCGGCGACGCGGCACACATCCACCCGCCCACCGGCGGACAGGGCCTCAACCTGGGCGTTCAGGACGCATTCAACCTCGGCTGGAAACTGGCCGCACAAATCCGCGGCTGGGCGCCGGAAACACTCCTGGACACCTACCAGACCGAACGCCATCCGGTTGCCGAGGACGTGCTGGACAACACCCGCGCCCAGATGGAACTGCACTCCACCGAACCGGGTCCGCAGGCCCTGCGCAGGTTGCTCACCGAACTGATGGACTTCGACGACGTGAACCGCTATCTCATCGAGAAGATCACCGCGATCGACATCCGCTACGACTTCGGCGCAGGCCCCGACCTGCTCGGCCGCCGCCTGCGCGACATCGACACGAAACACGGCCGCCTCTACGATCTGCTGCATCGCGGGCGCGGCCTGCTGCTGGACCGCACCGAACGCCTGACCGTCGGCGGCTGGTCGGACCGGGTCGACCACCTCGCGGATCCCACCGCGGTACTGGACGTTCCGTGCGTCCTGCTACGCCCCGACGGCCATGTCGCCTGGATCGGCGACGATCAACAGGACCTGGACGACCATCTCTCCCGCTGGTTCGGCAAGCCCGCCCACTGATCTCGCCCGAGCAACCGACAGGGCCCACGAGAACGACCGGAACAGCCGGTAGCGACTGACCACCGCAAGGCGGGAGCCGGCATCAGCCGTGGTGCTCCGACGCCAGGGTCGACCCGCGAGGAGGATGGCCTCCGAGCGACGACCGGAAGACGGCGGAGGAGCACCACGGGGTGGATCGGCGCAGACGTCCGACGAACACCGGCGGCGACCGGCTTGGAGGTCCCCCCGCGCCACCCGCCCGCACAACGACGCACGCAAGACAGAACCGACGCCCTGCACACCATTCGCCTCGGCGCAAATCCGTTAAGCGCAGGGCCATTTCACGCCCCTGCGTTCTCAGCCCACACCGCCATCCGGAACCACGAACGACCGGTCACACGATCCCTCGCCCATCCGTCGCGGCGCGCGTGGTCTGTGGCAGCTGCGTTCGGGCTCCGAAGGGGTGCGCCGGTAGACTTGGTGTCCAAATTGGACGTAGAGTCCACATCATGAACGTGGAAGAGAGCCGGGACCCCCGTGTGCGAACGTGGGCGCCGGTGTGTCGGGCGGTCGCGCTGTTGCTCGGCCCGTACGCCGAGGTCGTCCTGCACGACCCGGAGACCGACCGGGTCCTGGAGATCTGGAATCCGATGACCTCCCGCCGCGCCGGCGATCCTTCGCTGCTCGGCGAGTTGGACGAGCTCGGCCCGTCCACACAGGAGGTGTACGGGCCGTACGAGAAACTGCTCGCGGACGGCCGCCGGCTGTCCTCGGTCAGCGCGATCCTCCGGGACGACCGGGACCGGCCGTCGGCGGTGCTGTGCATAAACCTCGACCGCACGCCGCTGGAACGGGCCGCGGCGGTCCTGTCCGCCTTCGGCGCCCCGACCGTGGGGCGCCCCGAGCCATTGTTCGAGCAGGACTGGTCCGAGCGCATCCGGCACATCGTCGGCAGCCACGTCCGCGAAACGGGTCGCCCCATCGACCGCATGACCCGCCAGGACCGCCTGGTCGTCCTCGGCCGGCTGGACGAGGCCCGGGTGTTCGCGGTCCGCCGCGCCGCACCGGTCGTCGCCGAGGCCCTGCGGGTGTCCCGCTCCACCGTCTACGGCCTGCTGGCCGAGCTCCGAGCCCAGAGCGCGAAGGACTGACGCACATGACCCGGCTGCCCGACTTCCGCCTGGAAACGTACTTCTCCCGCTGGGAGTTCACCGCCCGCCACCATCTGACCGCCTCCGACGCCCAGACGATGACACTCCGCGAGTTGCTCGCACTGGCCGACGACAAGGACCGCGACGCCTTCGACAATCTGTCCCTGGGCTACACGGAGACCTTCGGCGACCCGGCCCTGCGTGCGGTGATCGCCTCGACGTACGAGCACGCCGACACGGACGACGTCATCTGTTTCGCCGGCGCCGAGGAAGCCCTCTACCTGGCGATGAACGTCCTGCTCGACGCCGGTGACCACGCCGTCGTGGTGACCCCCAACTACCAGGCCGCCGAGACCGTGCCGCTGGCGCTGTGCGAGGTCACCGGCGTGGCTCTCGCCGCGGACCGGGACTGGGCCCTGGACCTCGACGCGGTTGCCGCGGCCATCCGGCCGAACACCCGGGTCGTCTCGGTGAACTTCCCCAACAACCCCACCGGCAAGGTCATCGACAGCGCCGACTTCGTCGCCCTGGCCCGACTGTGTGACGAGCGCGGCATCCACCTGTTCAGCGACGAGGTCTACCGCGGCCTCGAACGCGACCCCGCCCGCACCCTGCCGCAGGCCGCCGACCTGTCCCGAAGCGCGCTGTCGTTGAACGTGACCTCGAAGGCCCTGGGGCTGCCCGGACTGCGCATCGGCTGGATCACCTGCCGCGACCGCGCGCTGCGCTCGCGCCTGGAGCGCGCCAAGCACTACACCACCATCTGCAACTCCGCGCCCGGCGAGGTCCTGGCCCGCATCGCGCTCAAGGCCCGCGAGACGATCCTGGACCGCAACCGCGCACTGATCACCGCCAATCTGCCGGTTTTCGACGCGTTCTTCACCGAGTTCGCGGACGACTTCCAGTGGCGGGCGCCGGACGGCGGATGCGTCGCCTACCCCCGATACCTCGGCGCCGACGGGGTGGAGGAATTCTGCACCCGTCTCGTGGAAGAGGCCGGCGTCCTGCTGCTGCCCGCGAGCATCTACCGCTCCGAACTCACCGCCACCCCCACCGACCGGTTCCGCATCGGCATCGGCCGCCGCGACCCGGAGGAAGGACTCGCCGCCTTCGCCCGGTGGATGCGAGCGCGCCGATGACTCTCCCCCTCTTCGACACTGCCGCCATCGCGAAGGCCGCCACCAGGCGGCTGGTCCTGGATACCGTCCGGGACGCGCTGATCGCGCACGCCGAGGGCCGCACCAGCGTGCCGCCGCCACTGCACATGGACTTCCCTGAAGCCGACGGGGACTGCCACGTCAAAGCCGGTCGGATCATCGGCGCCGCCGACTTCACCGTCAAGATCGCGACCGGCTTCTACGGCAACCCCGACCTCGGCCTCCCCTCGAACCACGGTCTGGTCTGCGTGTTCAACGCCCGCACCGGACAGGTGCGCGCGCTCCTCGACGACGGCGGCGCGCTGACCGCCTGGCGCACCGCGGCCGCAGGTGCGCTGATCACCCACGCCATGGCCCGGCCCGACGCCGTCACACTGGCCGTCTTCGGCACCGGTGAACAGGCCCGCCTCCAGGCCTCCTGGCTGGCCGAACTCCGCCCGGTCGGCATGGTGTTGGTACACGGTCGCAACCCGCGCAAGGCCACCGCCCTGTGCGACGAGCTCAACGCGAACGGCCTGCCCGCCCGGCCCGCTTCGGCGCGAGAGGCGACCGCCGCCGACATGCTCATCACCACCACCCCGGCAACCGCACCCGTCCTGGACGCCGCCCACGTGCGCGAGGGCGCGCACGTGACCGGCATCGGCACGGACATGCCGCACAAGAACGAGCTGCCGCCGGCGCTCTTTCACCGCGCGGGGCTCATCGCCACCGACGACCACGACCAGTGTCTCGACCACGGCGACTTCGGCCACGCCGTCCGCGCCGGGGCCGCCGCCCGTGACGACGACATCGCGGCCGGCCTGTTGCTCAAGGAACCCGTCGACCGCTCCCACAGCGCGATCACGGTCGCCGACCTCACCGGCGTCGGAGCACTGGACGCGGCAGTCGCCTCGGCCGTCCTCGGCCGACTCCCGCTCTGAACACCGAAGCCGCCCGGGCGAAGCCGGTCGTCGATACCGAAGCCGACGATGGCCCTCGGCAGCGGAAGGCGGCCCCAGGCAGCGGATGGCGTCATGGAGCGCCGTGCAGGCGGCAGCAGAGCGAAGACGAACGCGGAGGCGGGCTCGGGGAGGGACGCCCGGGGCTCTGTCGGTCAAAGCTTCGTGCACATGCCCTCGTCAGATCTCCGGAAGGCCCAACCCGTGCATGTTCGGCGCGTGGTCGCTCTCCCCCCTCAGCCACACCATGTGGACCAGATCCTCCAGGCGTACGTCCTGCGCGCGCAGGGCGTGCACCAATGCCCGGGCCGCGGGCTCGGCGTCACCCGGCCCGGGGTTCGGCACGCGAATCTCGGGGAGCCGCACCGGCCCGGTACCGAACTGCCAGCCCGTCCCCGACTCCAACAGCGCCTTGCGGGCCCCGTCGGCCGCCTCCAGGTGCAGTTCTTCGGCGGAGCAGGAGAACTGCACGAACCGTGAGTCGTCGTCGTCCGAGGTTCGGATCACCATGTCCAGGCTGTCGTCCAGCCGGCCCATGTCCGTCACCAGCGCCTTCAGCGTCTCGCCCAGCCACCGGCCGAACTCGTCCCAGGTCTCGGCCTGGCGGACTCCGGGTGTGAACGCCTTCCGCAGCGCGGCATGGCGATAGAGGTAGCCCTGCCACACCCCGAGCTCGGCAACGCTGTCGTCGCGTTCACCCCATTCGGCGAGTTGGTACTCGTGGTGCTCGACCACCTTCGTGGCGAGCAACCGCAACCGCACCCGGTCCCTGGTCCATTCGATCTCCAGAAGGGTCTCCTCGCGGCGCCAACGCAGCACAGGACCGGGTCCGCGCCGGATGGGCGCCGGCCCCATCCGCGCCTCGGCCGCCCCGTTCGCCGCCTTGAACACCGCTCCCAGAACGCCGTCATCGTCCGTACGCGCCAGGTCGCACTCCAGCGAGGTGAAACAGCCCTCACCCGGCGACCCCAGGACATGGCCCCGGTGGGCGTAATTCCATCCACCCGGCAACGGCCCGACAAACGTCAACCCATGCCTGACCTCGGAGCGCAACGTCCACCCCAGATCGGCGGTCACGCGCTCCACCGCGCCCCGATCCCACTCCCCCATGGACATCACGTCGAACCGGGCAACCAGGTCATCGATCTCGGCATCGGTCAATCTGACGGTCATATCCGGGATGCTATCGAGGCCCTCCGACGCCTTGGAGAGCACAGCGGCGACATACACGGAAATCGTCTCGCCCGGGCAGCCTCGGAGGGCACGACGCCCGAGCCGAACGTCGCGGCGGCTACTCCTACGCCCGTTCGGCGCAGAGCTGGGTGGTCAGGGTCGCGCGGGCCCACTCCTCCCAGGCATCGGGGGACCAGCCCCGGTCGCGAACGAAAATCAGGTACAGCTCGGGACTGAGCAGTCCGTACAACAGGTCGGCGGCGCGGGCGGTGTCGATGTCGGGCCGGGCGTCGGGCTTGGCGGTCAATGCCGTTGCCGCGGCGTGCTGGACGGTATAGCGCGGGTCCGGGCCGGCGGGCCACTGGGCGGCGATCTCCGGGTCGGTGGCCGCCGCGGCCGCGATCAGCGGCACGACCGGGGCGACTCGGCCGAGGATGTCGCGTACGCCCCGTACGTGGGCGCGCAGTTGCCCGGCCGCGGTGGGCTCGGCGCACGCGGCGCGGAACCAGTCGCGGTCCATCGTGGCGACCGGTTCGTCGTCGCCGGCGATGGACGTGTCGACGACGTCCTTGAACAGCGCGCGCTTGTTGCGGAACACGAAGTACACGGTCTGGACGGCCACTCCCGCGCGGTCGGCGACCTCCTGAAGGCTTGTCGCGCCGTATCCCTGCGCGACGAACAGTTCGCGCGCCGCGGCGACGATCCTCTCGCGGGTGAGCCGCGAGCGCTCGGCCCGCTTGTCGGGGCGTTTGGCGTTCTGCTTGTCGGATCCCTTGACCGCGTCCATACCCGAAGTCTATATCTAGAGTCGATCACTAGAGTTCAACTACAACTTCTTGGAGGAACCGGCGATGAGCGAGACTCGGACGGCCGCGGAGCTCGACCAGGAGGCGGCCGTGCGCCGCGCATTGGAGGACTACTACCGGGACGGCCGGCCGCCGTGGGACAGCGGCGTCACGCCGCCCGAGCTGGTGACCCTGGTGGAAGGGCCCGGTGCGCTCACCCCCGGCCGGGTCCTCGAACTCGGCTGCGGCACCGGGACCAACGCGGTGTACCTGGCCCGACACGGCTGGCGAGTGGAGGCTGTCGATCTGGTGGACCGCGCGGTTCTACAGGCACGGGCGAAGGCCGACGCGGCGCAGGCGGAGGTCACGGTGCTGTGTGGGGACGCCACCCGCCTCGACGAGGTGGGCGTGCGTGGCCCCTACGACCTGTTCTTCGACCTGAGCCGTTACTGCGGGATACCGCCGCACCGCCGCGACGCCTACGCCGCCGGCCTCACCGACCGCGCCGCTCCCGGCGCACGGCTGTCGATGTTCGGGTACGGGCCCGAGGCGTTCGACGACCCGATCTCCGGCGTCACCGCGGACGAACTCCGCGCCAGGTTCACCGGGTGGCAATTGGTCGACGTGGCACCCGGTACCAACCCGGTCCCGACCTTCTGGTTCACACTGCACCACATCGCCACCGCGACATGAGGCCCGCCTGTCCCGTTCGGGTGAACTGCGCACACCGGGGCCCGGGTTGAGGTAACCGCGAAGCTCGACGCGCCGGCCGTCCCGGGCCTTCTGTTCGCGAGATCGGGCCGGCTCGAACAGGGCGAGAACCCACTACTGCCCTTCGGGGAAGGGCGGATCCATGGTGGCGAGCAGGGCGTCGAGGTTCTCCCGGAGTGAGATCGCCCGGGCGGAGCAGAGGTCCGCCTCGGCCAGTCGCTCGGCGTCGCGCAGGTTGAACGGCGCCCAGTCGTGGCTCCCGCCCACCAGGTGGTCGCGCCTCCAGCGCGAGAGTCCGCGGTCGAGGAAGGCTCGGGCGTCGTCGGCGGTGTCGAGCGGGATGATGCGCTGAACGAAGCGGGCGTGCTCGTGGTCCCATCCTGCGGCGATCAGCATGCGCGCGGCCTCCGCGCCCGCGCCGGTCGTGCGAGCCCACACGCTCGCCTCGTACTCGACGCGCAGGTCCCGGATCACCCGTGCGCGCTCGGGCGTGAGCGGAAAGCGGCGTACGACGTAGAACTCGTGCGATCGGGTGGTGCGTTCGAGGACCCACACCGCGCACTCGCAGTCCTCGTCCACGTACATCAGGTCCTCGTCGACGTGCCGCGTATCGGCGGTGTCGTCGAACGCGACGGCGCGGCGATCGTTGCGATCCGGCGGGCCCGGGTCGTGCGTGGACACGGTGGCGCCGTCCGTGGTGTCGGTCCCACCCGAGCGCAGCAGCCGCCAGACACGCTCGCGCAACTCGGCGCGGCGTCGGACCCGTTCGCGATCACCCTCGGGGACGGACGGGCCCGGCGGCGGTTCCGGAGGTTCCCCGTCGGCGGGTAGCCCACGCCACAGCGCGGCGGGGCATCGGACGACGTCGGGGGTATCCGACGCGGGAGCGTGCAGCACGGTGGGGTGGTCGGGCGGCCCGGTCCAGGTGGGATGCGCCGCGATCGCGTCGCGCACGACATCACCCCACGGCCCGGAGACGGACGCGGCCCGGTGGTCGTGGAGGACGATCAGGGCGCCCGAGGCGGAAACCTGCCAGAGCCGCTCGCGGTGGATCACGCCGGCGTCCGGGGTCTGTTCCGTGTCGTAGCCGACGAGCAAGACCCCGGCGGGCAGCATGAGCAGCACGCCGGCGGCGACGTCGAATCCCGGCACCGGCCTCACCTCGGTGGAGACGCCGGTGACGCCGGTGACGCCGGTGACGCCGGTGACGCCGGTGACGACGACCCTCCCGTAGTGGGTAGCGGCCGTCGACGGAGGCGGAACACTCACAGGGCGCAAGGGGGTTCCTCCGTAGGAGCGCGGGTGGCGGCAGGAGCCCGGCACGACGCTGGGTCGTTCCGGTCGACCCGATCGCCACGCTCGAACCTACGTGGTCACGGCACCGGCTGTCTCAACTCGGCGCCGCGCCTTGGGCATTGCGCAGGCGGGCCGGTTCGACTTCGGTCACGGCCGTCTTCGCGTCCAGCTCGCAACCCTTCGCGTACGCCGCGGCGAAGGCTTCCTCCCCAGTGCGGCCCGCCCTCGGCGAGTGAGGTCACGAACCTGCCGATCGGTGCGGTCGTGAGCGCCGCGCAGCCGGAAGGCGGCACAGGAGCACTGGAGCGGACGTGCTGCCGACTTCGATCATCTGCTGCTCGGCGCCATCGACGGCGGGACACATGGCGACGGTCTCCCACCGATGCAGGTTCCGCGTACCGCATCCTCGCGTCGCGGACGGCAAACCTGGTTCGTACCAAGGCGACGAGGGTGTGTGCTCATGCTCCACCTCGGCCGCCGCGACAGCGCCTCGCTCGCACAGGTTGCCGCCGGAGTCAGTTCGCGTAGCGACTCACGGTCTCCGGGTGGATGACGAGACGAACCTGGTCCGCGGCCAGCATCTCGGCGAGTTGGTCGGCGCGGGCCGGGTCGTCGACGTCCCAATAGCGGGCGGCCAGACGGGTGCACAAGTCGTGTGCTCCGTCGGGTTCCACCGTGACACGGCCCGCGACCGCCACCCAGCGCTCGCTTTCACCCACCGGGGCGGCGACTACGATCGAGGCACGGGAGTCGCGGCGTAGGCGCCGCACCTTGGGCGAGTCCGGACCCGTGAAGAGTTGGATCGTGCCTTCGGCAGTGGCCTCGAACCACACCGGCCGGGGCTGGGGCGGGATCGGCCCCCCGGCCACGGACAGGAATCCGTGCAGGGGGCGTTGGAGGAATTCGAGATCCTGGGGAGTCAGCGAACCGGCGTCGATGCTCATCACAGTCCTTCCGGTAGGCGAGGAAGACCGTCCGAGCCTATGTGAACCAGGCATCGCCGCGCGGCCGGTCGGTGGCCTGTTCCGTGACCTCGATCTCCCGGGAGCGCCGAGCGCACCGGCCACGGCGGACAGCATCGATTGGGCGGCCGGGAGTCTCGGCCTCCGGCGGCCACACGGGCCGAGGAGTACGACCGAGAAGCACCGACCGACGCCGACGACGTAATCGCGAAAAGCGCCTGTCACCCGCCATCGCAACAACCTGACCCTCATCGAGTGGAACGCCTCTCGGACGGCCACCACATCTTCCCCGGTGTCACGGCCCGCGCGCTCCGGCGTCGGATCATCCCCGCAGACGCGGGGAGCGGAATCCGCGCCGTGGCTTTCGGCGTGACAAGGACGAATCGAATGGCCCAAACGAACGTCCGGCCCTGTTTGAGGGATTGTCCATCGGACGACTCTCCCCCCGTACCGCATTGGTCTCAAGGGGTTGTCATGTCGCGTCGGGTCGTGTCTGTCTGCATCGTGGTCACCGCTCTTCTTTCGTTGGCCGGTTGCGGCGACGACGACGGGAAGAGTGGTTCGGGTGCCGCGTCGGCGTCGCCGTCGGTGAGCTGTGATCCTCCCGGCCTGCCGCAGGACGAGTGGTTGCGGTTGTGCGGGCCCGGATCCGGTCGCGACACCGGGTCGGCGAACACCGCGCCAGTCGGGGGCTGGGTGGCGATGCCCAACGGCGTCGTCGTGTCGGTGGCGCGCGTGGAACCCGCGCCCGCGGCTGCGAGCGCCGCGCCCGGTTCCTTCCCGGCGCTGGTCACGATCACCGTGACCAACCGGTCGCAAACCCCGTACGACGTCTCCGGAGTGCATGTCAGCGAAATGAGCCGCGTCGGCGGAGCCCGCGCCGAACGCATCGCGCACGGGAGTCTGCCGCAGCAGGACTTCACCGGCACGGTGGCACCGGGACAGTCGGTCTTCGCCCAGCAGCTCTTCGACGTTCCCGACGCCCTCCGTCCCGGTTTCCGCATCATCGTCGCCATGACCCCGCTCCCCTCGGCGCTGCCGGACGCCACGTTCACCGGCACCCTGCCGCAGAGCGCCGGCACCACACCGACACCCGCCCCGTCCGGGTCGACCCCGTAACGCACGGCGTCGGAGACGGCGCGGCGACGGGACACCGTCCCCGTCCACCACAGCAGGACCTGCGTGGTCGTACCAGCCCTTCCCGTAGGCAACGGCCAATCCGGGGTACTTCGCGACAGACGCGGCAGGTTGCTCCCGCGGGATGCCGGTGAGGTCCCGGAATCGATTCCGGACGGGTGAAGCGGGTTGCGGTCATCGGCCCCCGTGTCAGGGCGTGCGTCCGGCCACATCAACCCCGAAGCCGCCGGCGACCGAGACCACGGTGCCGCTTTGGCGGCAGCAGGCGGCCGTCGTCTTCGCCGGCCAGGGTGCCCGTTCCGCCCTGCTCGATGCCGTCCGTGGGTCGCCGACCGGGTTCGGTCAGGCCCGCCTCGTGCGCGGCTATCGCGGCTTCGACCCGATTGCGTGCGCCGATCTTGCCGAGGATCGAGCTGACATGCGCCTTCACCGTACCTTCGACCAGGCACAGGTGGACGCCGATCTCCGCGTTGGGCAGCCCGGTGCCGAGCAGGGCCAGAACCTCGTGCTCGCGATCGGTGAGTCGGTCCATCCGATGCCGGGGCCGCGTTTCACTCGCCGGCGCGTCGGACCGCAGGCGCGCGACGACCCGGGCCGCGACCCTCGGTGAGAGGTACGCGCCGCCCGCCGCCAGAGGTGGAAGAACTCGTCGCCCGGGTCGGTGAGTCCGGTGTCGCGGTGGACCTGCGCCGGAACGGCTCGGCCCCGGCGCTCTCGCCGCTGGTCGAGCACGCGGTGTACCGCGTGGTGCAGGAGTCGTTGACCAACACCATCAAGCACGCAAGGGGCAGTAAGGTCCGGATACGCATCACCCATCGGAACGAGCGCACCACCGTACGGGTGACCAACTCCGCGCCGCCCGCAGCCTCGTCGGCGGGCCCGACGTACGGCACGGTCGTGCCCCCCGGTTCGGGCAACCGGGGGCTGATCGGGCTGCGGGAGCGGGTGCTGCTGATCGGTGGAACACTCCGTGCCGCTCCCCGTGACGGCGGCTTCGAGGTCGTTGCCGGCTTCCCGGATCGGGTACGGTCCGAACGGGCCGAGACCACCGATCGGCCCTCGGTGAAGGCCGGTTCGGACTCGGTGCGTGAACTCGCGGCCGCCCGGCGCAGCGCCCGATTCCGCTTCGCCGCCGCGTTCGCGCTACCGGCGGGGGTAGGGCTCGTGATGGTCGCGTCGGCCGCGTATCTGGCGCTTCGACTGTCGGGATGCGTCCTTGCCCCCGCGGACTACGCGGCGCTGCGCGTGGGCGGCGAGCGCGCCGAATTGGCAAACTCGCTGCCGTTGCGACAGTTCCCCTTCGTGCCGGACGAGATGCGGACGCTGCCTCGACCCGCCGGTGCCGTCTGCGAGTTCTACCGATCCAACGGCAACCTCCTGGAGCAGGTGGATGTGTACCGGCTCTGCTTCTCGGGATCCCGACTGATCAGCAAGGACGTGTTGCCGGCGAACGGCCCCTCCCACAGGGACACGCCGGCGCCCCGCACGCCGGAACCCCGGTGAGTGCGCGGCGATTCCTCGTGCGGTCGATCCCCGGGCCCATCCCCCCGGTTCGACCCTTCGGTCCTTCCTCACCCGCTCGGGAGGAAAGCCGGGCCGAGGCGGTCGGGGTCGGGGCCGTCCGCATCACCCGGCCCCGAATCACCGAGGCGCACTGCCTCACCTGCCGACCAACGGGGCGCCGGGCGGGCGGCGTGGGGGACTCATTTCGTACCGGTGGCGCCCGAGTGGGTCATCACGTAGTTCAGCGACGAGGCCAGAGCGGTATGGGCGAACACAGCCGCGAGCCGGTCCCAGCCCGCAAGCGTGAAGTGACCCAGCAGCCACCACACCTGGATACGGTCGTCGCACTCCCAGAGCGGCCGAGGGCCTTTCAGCGTCGCGAACAGCCGTGCCCGCGGCGCCTTGCCGTCGGCCAGGCGCGCTGCGTCCTCGGCGCAGCACAGAACCGGCCGGGGCAGCAGTTCCGGCGACGGCTGCCACAACGCACCGACCTTCGCCGGCCCGTGGTGTGGATCGAACAGACACGGTGCCGTGTACAGGCCCGTGGCGTCCGGGCCGAAGCCTTCTCCCGGTCCTGCGGGCAGGCACACGCGGGCCTGGGCGAGTTGAGCGGTGAACCAGCCGACCGGCGATGCGTCCAGGAAGAGGTCGGTCGGGTCGGGTGCGGCACGCAACGCGTCCCGAATGCGCGCGGCGTCCGCGGTACGAGCCACAGCCTGGGAAGGCGAACCGCAATCGGCCACTCGCGCTTCGACCGCGGCCAATTCGGTGTCGAACTCGTCGAACATGCGCAGCAGCACCGCACGGGTCTGCGCTATTTCTCGGTCATACGCGGACAAGAGTGCTCCTCGGGCATTCAGCGGACCGGCGCGGGCGTGCCGGAAACCCGAACCGATCATGCCGTGCCTGCGTGACACCCGCCGAGACTTCGCCCCACCTGTCGAAGATCGCGCGATTCCCACGCGCGCATTCGGGCGATTTTTCGGGTCAGCCGGAGATCCCGTCGGCGTCGGCCGGTGATCGGAGCCGGCCGACCTCGGCGACGACCACCGTGACCGTGCGGTCGTCGGCCTCCGCGAGGAGCGCGCCGCCCGGGGCCCACAGGGCTGCGCCGCCGCAGCCGGTCCACGGTCCCGACGGGCCGACGTGGTTGGCCATCACGACGTACAGGCCGGTGTCCTCGGCGATTCCCGGGTAGACGGCCGCCCGCTCCGCGATCCCCTTGCCCGTGCCGTACAGCGAGCTGGCGAGGTGCACTTGGCAGCCGTCGGCGGCGCCGCGGGCGGTCAGCTCGGGGAAGTGGTTGTCGTAACACGTGGCCAGCGCGAAACGCAGGCCACCCAGCTCGAAGCGCCCGTCCCGATCGCCGGCCGCGAAGACGCCCCGCTCCTCCTCGTAGAGGTACTGCTTCCGGTATGTGGTCACCGGTTCACCGTCGGCGTCGTAGACCAGTGTCCCGATGGCGGGCAGCGATCCGCCCGTGGTCACGGCGCAGTTGACGACGGTGGCGATCCCCGCCGCCCGGATCGGATCCAGTCGCGGATCGTCCGCACTCACCCACAGGCCGGGATCCTCGGCCAGGGATCCGAGTTCGTACCCGGTCAGCGCGAGTTCGGGAAACACGACGAGTTCGGCGCCCCGTGCGCGCGCCTGCTCGGCGAGAGCCACAAGCTGTCGAACGTTGGCGGGGATGTCCGCGGGAACACACGTGAGCTGCGCGGCAGCGATCTTCATACCGCCGAGCATGCCAGGCCATGCCGCGACGGTGAGAGCCGTGTCCGGGAATCTTGGCACCACGACTCGGTCGAACCTGCCCGACACGACACGAACGGCACGGTCCGGCAGAGTCGGCGAGCGCCCGCGGCGGGGAGGTCGGCGCCTGGATGGCAGGGCCTGTGATGGTCTCCCGCGCCCCACGATTCACTCGTAGGAGTGATCTTTCTTCAGGAGCGTCGCAGCGTCGGAGAGATTGCCGCTAGACAGGCAATCCACTCACCATGGCCGAAGGTTGCACATGCCGCCTATGGTTGCCGGCTGGTTGCCTCAGGTTGGCTTGCCTCAGGTCGTGGAGATGCACTCATCGGTCCGTCGTCCAGAGGGAGCCGTCCATGGCCAGCGTGTTCCAGCAGCGCAAGATCCAGGAAATGTTCGTCGCGTTCGATGTCGACGGGGACGGCTACCTGCAACGGGACGACTTCGAGGCCCTGGTGGACCGCTGGGGCCGGCTGCCGGGCGTGGAGCCCGGGACGGAACTGCGCGCCCGCGTCGAGGCGCTCCTCATGGGCTGGTGGGACGAGCTGTCGGCGGCCGACACCGACAACGACGGCAGGGTCGACGTTTACGAGGTCCACGCCCTCATGGACCGGCTGCACTCCATGCCGGAGGCCGTCACGGCCACCGCCCGGACCATCTTCGACGCCATCGACGAGAACCGGGACGGCCGGATCTCTCGCACCGAACACCGCCGACTCGTCGAGACCTGGCACGGCCGCAGCGTCGACACGGACGCGGTCTTCGACCTGCTCGACGTCGACGGCGACGGCTACCTGAGCCGGCCGGAATTCGCCCGACTGTGGTCCCAGTTCTGGATGAGCGACGACCCCACCGAGCCCGGAAACCTGCTCTGCGGACGCATCCCCGAACCGGGGCCGGCGAGCCGGAAGGCGTGATCCGGCAGCCCATCCGACCGACGGTTCCCGGTACTCCGAGGTCCGGATCACCCGCTCCCCCGCCGTCCGGGGATCATGCGCCGTGTCACCGTCAGGGCTGCGCGGCTCCGGCGCGGGAACGTCGATCGAGCACCCCGGTCCTGCCCGCGATACACAGCCGCGCCGGGTCGGGGCCGATCACCACCGCCCGGGTCGGGCACGGACACCCCCGTCGGCATGCCCGCAATCGGCCGGCCCGGTGTCGAAACCGTTGACAGCTCCGGGCCGTTGCGGTTTGGGTGGGCGCGTTGCTGTCCGTTTCGTGAGCGACCGTGGGTCGTTCGGGGGAGGGGATCGGTCATGGCGCGTTTTCGTGAGGGGTATCGCGGCGAGGGGCCCGGGGCGTTCACGCCGGATGGGTGCGCCGTGGACATGTACGACCGCCTGCCGGCGCGTGAGGAGCCGGAGATGATCGCGCTCGGCGCCCGTGAAGGGGCACGCACTCTGCTCGAACTCGGTTGTGGGGCCGGGCGGGTGACCCATGCCTTGGTCGAGCGCGGGTGGGAGGTCACGGCGGTGGACGAGTCGCCGGAGATGCTCGATCGGGTGCGCGGGGCAAAGACCGTACTGTCCACGATCGAGGACCTGCGGCTCGAGGAGCGCTTCGACGTGGTGTTGTTGGCGTCCTATCTGGTGCACACGGTCGAGCCCGAATTCCGCCGGGCGATGCTCGACGCCTGTCGGGCACACGTCGCCGACGACGGGGTGGTGCTGATCCAGCGCGAAGGAATCGGCTGGCACGACCAGTTGCCCCGGATCAGCCAACACCCCGACGGTTCCGTGAACATCCTCAGCTCCGAGCCGATCGGAGACGGGGTGCGCGCGGTGCGCATCGAATACGAATTCCAGGACGCTCACTGGGTACACGAGTTCCGCTGCCGCCCGCTGACAGACGCTGAGTTCGAGGCGATATTGGCGGAGTCGAACCTGGTGGTGGACGGCCACCTGGACGAACTCCGCACCTGGGCACGGGTGTTGCCCACCAACTGAGCGCGCTTCCGACGAGCCGGTCCACGAACCGCTCGGCAGATATCCCACCGTCGACGTGTAGCCGGTGGGTGAGGTGGCTGCCGATTCTCGGCCACCCGCCCCCGGCTTCCCGCAGCGCCGGCGACTGCTCTCGCCTCAGGCTCGCGACCAGAGCGGGTCACGACAAAGCGCCCGCCCCGGCCGAGGCCAAGCGCGAGCGCGGATCGGAATCGCGATGCGGGGTGCGCGGATAAAAACCTACGAGGTGGGCTCCCTGCGCCGGCATTGTCCGGATCAGGTGCTAGGGGTCGCCTTCCGGTCCTTTCGACCTTCCGGCCTCTCAGCCTGGCCCTGCGACCTTGGCCCGAGCAGTGCTCCTTGCTCCAAAGCCGTCGGTCAAGCTCCCTCGCTCGCCCCGTAGGCTGATTCCATGATATTCACACATCAATCGGACAACAAGGGGTTTGCCTGATGAATCTCGGATGACCCGGAAGCGGACCGCAGGTCGGGCGGCAGGAGCGGGCCGCTCGTACCCTTGATCGTCACCCCGCAATCCGTCGAATTCCGGTTCCACACCGCGCAGTTCACCGCTCCCCTGCCCCATCCCGGCGTTCCGTCGCCGCCGCTCCGCACACCTGAAGCCGACCGCCCGCCAGGGTGATTTTCTTCGGATCGGCCGCCCCGGCCGCACACCGTGGGCGTGGGCCACAGCCACGTCGTAGCGGCCGATGCCGCGAATATCCTCGACGTACGGGGACGTCAGGGTCCCGAAACGCTTCTCGCGGGAGGGGGAGCGAGCCGCGCGGGCGCGGCGGTCCCGTCGCGGCCCTCGTCGGACGCGAGGAGGTCCGCGGGCCACGCGTCACGGGATCGTGGGGCCTCCACCGGGTGCGCGGTTGCGGATGCCGGTGAAGTGCACCGTGACCGCCCGGCGCGCTCGCTCGGCGTCGCGAGACGCGACCGCCTCGTACACCTCGCGGTGCTGGGCCGCGACGTCGGACGCCGACTCGCCGATCGGCGGCAGGTCGGCGGCGAGCCGGTCGTAGGCGTCCCAGAACGCGGCGAGCAGACGCAGCATCAGGTCGTTGCCGAGCGGTCGGTACAGCGTCTCGTGGAACTGCCGGTCCGTCAGGGGGGAGACCTCGCCCGCCTCCGCCTCCCGGGCCATGCGTTCGGCGACCGCGCGCAGGTCCGCGAGGTCGCCGGCGTCGGCGATCTCGACGACCTGTCCGATCAGACCGGACTCGAGGGCCTGGCGCACCTCGATCAGCTCGGTGATGCTGCGGCTGTCTCCCGTCGGCGCCAGGCGGCCGTGGAAGGACAACTCGTCGACGAGGGCGCCGAGCGACATGCGTCCGACGTAGGTGCCGAAGCCGTGCCGGATCTCCACGATGCCGACCGCCTGGAGGGCCTTGAGCGCCTCGCGCACGGAGTTTCGGCTGATCCCCAGAAGTTCCATCAGCTCGGTCTCGGTGGGCATGGAGTCCCCCGCGCCCAGCCCGCGCTCCAGGATGAGTTCCTTGATCTGCTCCTGTACGCCGTTCTTGCGCTTGCCGCGCACCGTCATCGTGTCCCCCATCGCCGGGTCCGCCGTTGCGGAAGTCACCGTATCCACCGCCAGACGGCCGCGTGCCGCCCGGCGCCGTCACCGCGAGTGATCGGGACGAACCCTTGACCGCGTCGCGGATGACCTCCTACTGTCACCCCCAGCCTAGACGTAGGACGTCCCTCATCCCACGTCGGCTGTCCCATTGTCCTACGGTTGTTCCCGCGTTTCTCGCGAACCGACGGAGAAACCCGGCACATCAGACACGAACAGGAGGCGTCGTGGCCGAGTCCCGCTCACCCGCCCGGGCCCTGGACCGCCGGCAGTTCCTCAGGCTCTCCGGAGCCCTGGGAGCCGCGACCGCCCTGGCCGGCACCCTCGCCGCGTGCGGCCCCGCGTCGACCAACACCGGCAACGCCGACAAGGGCGGCGGCAAGGGAAGCGGCAAGGGGACCATCGACGCCGGGCTCTCGTACACCCTGAGCACCGGCTTCGACCCGATGACCGCCTCCGGCGCGCTGCCGGTAGCCGCCAACCTGCACGTCTTCGAGGGCCTGGTCGACCTCGACCCGGTCACCCGCAGCCCCTACGCCGCGCTGGCCGCCGCGATGCCGCGCCAGATCGACGCGACCACCTGGCAGGTCACGCTGCGTCAGGGAGCGACCTTCCACGACGGCTCCCCGGTGACCGCCGACGACGTCGTGTTCAGCTTCACCCGGATCCTGGACCCGGCGAACAACTCGCTGATCAGTCAGTTCCTGCCGTTCCTTCGGGAGGTGCGGGCGGTCGACGCGAACACCGTCGAGTTCCGGCTCTCCTTCGCGTTCGCCCTGTTCGGCGAGCGCATATCGGTCGTCAAGATCGTGCCCAGGGCCGCCGTGCTCGCCGACCGGCAGCGCTTCGACGCGCTGCCGGTGGGATCGGGCCCGTACCGCATGGTCTCGGCCACCAAGGACGACCGGATCGTCTTCGCCGAGCACACCGCGTACAACGGACCCAAACCCGCGCGAGCCGCCGGGATGAACTGGCTGCTGCTCGCCGACGCCTCGGCTCGGGTGACCGCCCTCGACTCGAACCGGGTGCGGGTGATCGAGGACGTTCCGTACATCAACTACGCCCAGGTCAAGAAGGCCCACCGAGCCGACTCGGTGCAGAGCTTCGGGCTGCTGTTCCTGATGTTCAACCTCCGCCGCAAGCCGTTCGACGACGTGCGGGTGCGCCAGGCCCTGCATTGGGGGCTGGACAAGGACAAGATGATCGCCACCGGGCTGCTCGGCAACGCCACCCCCGCGAGCAGCTTCCTCCAGGAGAGCCATCCCGACTACCGGCGCGCGGCCGGCGTCTACGGCTACGACCCGGACCGGGCCAAGAGGTTGCTCGCCGAGGCGGGCGTGAGCGGACTCGACGTCACGCTCGTGCTCACCGACACCGCGTGGGTCAAGGACGTCGCGCCGCTGATCAAGGAGAGCTGGGACGGAATCGGCGTGCGCACCACACTCGACATCGGCCAGTCCGGCGGTCAGTACAAGAACAAGATCGACAACGGCGAGTACCAGGTCATGGCCGCGCCCGGCGACCCCTCGGTATTCGGCAACGACGTCGACCTGCTGATGCGCTGGTGGTACGTGGGCCTGTGGGCCGACAAACGCCACATGTGGTCCCAGACCCCCGAGGGCCGGCAGGCCAGGACACTCCTGGACGCCGCCGCCGCGGAGTCCGACACGGTCAAGCGCAAGGAACTGTGGGGGCAGGCGATCGACCTGGCATCCGTGCAGGTCCCGCTCTACCCGGTCTTCCACCGCAAACTCGCCACCGCCTGGAACGACAAGGCCCTGACCGGATTCCGGCCGCTGCCCACGACCGGCCTGTCCTTCCTGGACAGCGCCCCCGCGTAGCGCCCGGTCCGCGTCGCGGCCCCGCGATGCCGTGCCGCCTCCCCGAGCCGACCGTGGCCGCCCGAACGGGCGGCCACCCTCCCAGCCCATCGAGAGCCCCATGACCACGATCCTGCGCCTGGCCGGCAGACGGCTGCTCACCCTTCCACCCCTGCTCCTGGGGATCACGCTGTTCGTCTTCGTGGTCCTGCGGTTCTCGCCCACCGACCCCGCGTACAACGCGCTGGGCGAGGGCTCCTCCGACGCGGCACGCGCCGCGTACGCCGCCGAGCACGGGCTCGACGACCCACTCGTGGTCCGCTACTTCGCCTTCCTCGGCGATCTCCTGCACGGCGACCTGGGCGTAACCTCGCCGCCGAGCAAGCCGGTCGCCGACGCGATCTTCACCGCGCTGCCGCTGACCCTGCAATTGACCTTCCTGGGCATGTTGTTCGCGTCGGTGGGCGCGCTGCTCCTGGGTGTGGTCGCGGCGCTGTACCGCGACCGTTGGCCCGACCAGGTGATCCGGGTGTTGTCCATGGCCGGCGTGGCCACACCCTCGTTCTGGCTCGGTATCCTGCTCATCCAACAGTTCGCGCTGCGGCTCGGCTGGTTTCCCACCGGCGGCTACGTCAACCCCGTCGACGGCGTCGGGGCCTGGTTCCAGAGCCTGTTCCTGCCCGCCGTCGCGATCGCGATCCCGGTCGGCGCGTCGCTGACCCGGATCGTGCGCACCTCGATGGTCGAGGAACTCGATCGCGACTACGTACGCACCGCCGCCGGCAACGGCCTTCCCCCGCTGGTGATCGTCGGCCGCAACGTCCTGCGCAACGCCTTGGTCACCCCGCTGACCGTGCTCGGACTGCGCGCCGGCTACGCGTTGGGCGGCGCCGTCGTGATCGAGACCATCTTCGGCCTCCCCGGCCTGGGCACGCTCATCCTCAACGGCGTCACCTCCGGCGACGTGGCCGTGGTGCAGGGCACCGTGCTCGTGATCGCCGTCGTCTTCGTCCTGGTCAACCTGACCGTCGACCTCGCCTGTCTGTTCGCCAACCCTCGTACCAGGGAGGCCTGATGATGCGTCAGGAGCTGGTCGCCCGACTCACCGGCCCCGGGATCCGCCTACGCCGGCTGCGCCGCCTGCCGCTGCCCGCGCGTATCTGCTCGATCGCGCTCGTCCTGCTGTGCCTGGTGGCACTGCTCGCACCGTGGATCGCCCCGCACGACCCGCTCGCCACCGGCACCCCGGCGCAGGATAACCGAGTTCGGCTGCTGTGCCTTCGATGGCGCTGCCGAGATGGGCCCGGCCGGTTACGGCATCATCGACTGGGCGGCGGATCCTCCCGCGCTGTCAGGCACGTTCACCCGCAATGAGCAGGTGCAGGCGGACTACCTGTCACAACAACTGGGAGTGTTCGCAGCGGAAGGCGTTTATGGCGCCTACGTGTTCGAGTTCATGGCGCCGAAGCCCCACTCTCTCGATCCTCGCTACGACTTGGACATGGCGAGCTTCGGCGTGGTCAAGGTCGTCGACGACGGCTGGGAACCAAAGACCGCGTTCGATGAACTGGCCAGGCTCTACAGCGCCCACTGACACCCTGAAGCACGGCGGCTGGGGGAAATGCTGCGCGGTTGGAACAAGCCCTCCCCCCGGTAGTGCCGGAAGCCGGTGATGTCAGCGAACCGCAAGATCCGTACGCACCCGCAGGATCCGTACGCACCCGGAGGATCCGTACGTACGCCGAGAACGGCAAGGCGTCGGTGCATCCCATGTGTGCCGCTCGACACCGCCGCCGGGACACGTACCGCCTCACGCGACTCCACGGATCGCCACTTCCTCCGACGAGCCCACGTCTTCGTTCACCGCCACGATCGCCCCGCCGTACGACCCGTCACCAACCTCCGTGGGCCATACACCTAGCCGTCAAGGAACCGGCCCCACGGCACCCGAGCGTGGACGAAACCGTCCCCAACCTCCACTATAACCGCTCCGGCCGGTCCCACGGGCGCACGGGCGCCGGGCGCACGGGCGATCCGGCTGCACGAGGAGGCGCACAAGCCAGTCGACGTCATGGGCGCGCGAGGGCAACCGACCGGCCACCCGCCGCCATGGCGAACACGCGATGATTCGGTCATCGGAGGGCTCGGCTTGTGGCCGCGTACCTCCGCGGCCCGCCGGCCGAGCAGGCGGACGGCGCGGTCGCCGGAGACGGTCTGGTCGAGCGCAAGGGCTTGGGCGAACTGGTCGAACGCAAGGGCTCGGGCGAACGGGAGGCCGAGGGTTTCGGCGGCCTGTTCGAGCGGCCAGGGTTCGGCGCGGCCGATGCCGCCCGCGGCGAGGTCGGCGGCGGCGAGTGGGGGGTGCCGACGGAGTCGACGGCGACGCCGTGCCAGAGGGTGCCGGCGTCGGCTTTGGTGAGGACGAGGCTGTAGAGAGCGGCGAACGCCGTCGCGCCGCCTGCCGATTATCGCCTCGCCGAACGCGATCGGGTCACTCTCGCCGACCTCGCCGACGAACCCGTCGTGTGCCCCGACATGTTCACCTCCCCGGAGGCCGAACGCCACCGGATCGTCGACCCGCGACCCGACGGCACACCGGCGCCGCGCAGCCCCAGGGTCGCCCAGATCGAGGAGTGCCTCCGGATGGTCGCCCCCGGCCGCGGCATCTGGCCGGCCCCGGAACCGCTCGCCCACTCGGTCCCGGCCATGAACATCCGCTGGGTCCCCATTTCCGACGCCGAGCCCGTCGAACTGGCCGTCGTCTGGACCGACCGCGGTCCCGAAGAACTGATCGCCACCATGGTGGCCGAAGTCCGCGCCCTCGTCACGGAACCCACCCACGCCATGTTCCGTGCCAGCAGGTCGAATTCACCACGACATTGACGTCCGCGGCCTCCGGCGAACGCCGCGGGAGAGACGTCGAGGGTCGGGATCATCCCTGCGGGCGGGCCGTGGGTGGCTTCGCCGTGGGCGGCTTCAGCGCCCGGCGGGTGCGGTGTCCTCGCCCTTGCCGTGCCGTCGGCGCGCCCGGAACTCGTCGCCCTTGCGCGCGCTCCAGGCGTTGAGCGCGGTTCTGGCCGGCAGAAGCACGCTACAGGCGGGAAAGATGAGCGCCGGGAACAGCCACACCTCGACGCCGCTCCCGCCCATCACCGACCGGACGATCACCGTCACCACGTAAGCGGCGACTCCCGCACCGAGCCACCACTTCCACGCGCTCCCACTGGGGCCCTCGGTGGGCCGATTCGAATCCTCGTCCTCCCGGGTACTGACCGGCTGCCCGTTCCTCTTGCGCCACAGGGCGCGAATCAGAAAAGCCCCACCGAACACGGCGAGAACCACCCCCAGCAGCCCCCACTCCATCGGCGACTCCGGTACCCCTCGGGCGTACTCGTTCACGTCCCCACCTCCGCGATCGATCCTGTGACGCAGGTCGGCCGAACATCTGCCCGGGGCACCAAAAGCCACACCCACTACGGGAGTTGTACGCGATCGACAGGCACCTACCGCGGGCGGAATCCACCGACGAAGCGACTGCCGACGGCGTGGGACGGCGCGTGACCCGGTCCGTGGACAGTGTGCGAAGCCCGCGCGCGCGGCCACCCGCTCGACGTCGTGTGGAGGCCGGGTGCGGGATACCGGGGCCTGATTCCGCGATCACACCGCAGACCCGAATGTGCTCGGGTAGGTGCGTCACGGTGCCACACACAAGGGGAATGTCTGATCGAACTCGGGGCAGGAACAGTCCACTTGCGACCGGCAACGATCGATTCGGGGCGAAGATGACCATCCACACGAAGTACCGCGCCACCACGGTGACCACCGGCGCCCTCGCGGCCCTGCTGCTCCTGGCCGGATGCGGCGACAACGACAAGGACGACGACCGCCGAACCCCCGCGGGCGACACCGCTTTCCCGCCCCCGGGCGACGCAGCCACCTCCGCCCCCGACTCGGGCCGGGACAACACCAAACTCGACGACGCAACGCTGCGCACCAAGGTCCAGACAGCCGCCGCACAGGTCAAGACCGTGCACACGGTCGGCGCCCTGCGCGGTCCCAACGGCGAGACCTCCTTCGACCTGCGCGTGGACAACACCACCCGCAACTACACCGGCACCCTGATCGAAGCAGGCCAGACCGCGCAGATCATGCGCATCGGCCCGGATATGTACCTCAAGGCCGGCGCCGACTACTGGACCAAGGCCGCGAAGGTCACCGACCCCACCGCCATCGCCCTGATCCAGGACAAGCACGTCAAACTCAAGGTCGAGGACCCCCGCTTCAAGGGCATCAGCGCCGCCGCCGAACTCGGCGACATCAACAAGGCCGTCGCCGACTGGGGACCCACCGTCCAACGCCGCCCCGACACCGACATCGCCGGCACCCGCGCCATCGTGTTCGGCGAGACCGACCCCCAAGAAGGCGAAACACTGCTCTACGTCCCCGCCAAGGGCGAGACCTTCCCCATCAAATTGGAGAACAAGAACCCCGCCAACGGCGGCACCATCGACTGGAACGAACACAACAAACCCGTCACCGTCACGCCCCCGGCCCCCGACACCGTCGTCAACCTCCCCGCACTCACCGGGGAAACCCCCACCACCGGCTGACCCCGAACCAGGCACCCCACGGCACCGATCGGGCGGTGACGGCTCCGACCCCAGGGACGCGGTCGGTGAATGAGTACCTTGCTTCGCCCCGTCGATGCGCCCCGCCGGCGGGCGGGTTCGGCGGCGCGTGCGTCGGCTGCGGCCTCGCCCTCGGACCCGCCGCTCCATGCCCGCGAGGAGCCCCTCGGTTCCGGTCGCGATTGGCGGCCGAGATGAAACGGCGCGGGAACCGGCCCGTGCGCGCCGCTGGATCCGCGCCGCCGTGAAGACAACCGTCTTGGGCGCCTTCGCGCGGTGGGTCCGGGGGTACGACCGCCGAGCCGGCTCGGGGACGTCTCCGGGTTCGCTGCGAGGAACGGGCCGTAGATGTCGTGCCGAGGTGTTCCACGAACATCGATGTCGACGCAGGGGAGGCCACCCCCTTCCGGATGGTGGTGGCCTCCCGGGCCGGGTGTCAGCGTCCGGGTTCGGTCAGGCGTTGTCGGCTTCGGCCGACTTCGGGCCGTACGTGGTGGGGTCGGTCCGGGCCAGGTCGACGTACGGGCCGATCGCCTCGCGCACCAGCGGGATCGCGCTCGGCTTCCGGTTGGTTTCGGCCACGAACGCGGCGGCGGGCGACACGAGCCAGACGGCCAACTTCGTTCGGTAGGTGGGGTTCCGGGCGACGATCGGTCGCAGGTTGTCGACGGCTTGCAGGGCCGACTCGGTGGCCTTGGTCTGCGACGCGGGGTTACCCCACAGGTGGACGGCGATCTCGATGATCGCCGCCGGAGCCGAGCCGAGGGCGCGGCGGAGAATACGTTCGAATGGGTGCATTCGACGGTCATCGCGTCGCGTGGGAGGCGCGCCACTCGACCCACCCGGAGGCCGTGCGCCCGGCCGCGTAGGGGCTTTCGAGCGGTTTCGAGACGACCCCTTCGATGCCTCCGCCGAACGCCCCGACCCAGGCGAGGGCCTCGGTCGGGTCGGTGGTCATGGGTACCGGCTGGATCGGCGTGGGCCGGGGCGCGTTCTCCAGCAGGTCCAGCAGTTGTTCGCGTCGTTCCCGATAGGGCCGCCGGCGAAGGTCGACGTCGTCGATCGAGAGCACGTCGAAGGCCACCAGGACGACTTGATAGTCCGCGCCGCGCCGGAGCCCTTTCGCGCTGCGTGTGTGCAGGCGGCCGAACGCAACGCTCCCGTCGTCCAGGACCGCGACGAGCTCGCCGTCGAGCACCGCGGTGTCCAGCGACCGCGCCGCGTCGGCGACGTCGGCGAAAGGCTCGGTGAGATCGGTGCCGTGCCGACCGAACACGCGCGGTCGTGGGCCGGTGCGCAGGGTTGCCCGCCATCCGTCCATCTTGGCCTCGTGGGCCCAGCCGGAGTCGGTGGGGACCCGGTCGACACGGGTGGCGAGGGCGACATCGACGGGGAGCACGATTGCGGGCATCCCCGCCCGTACCCCGCACCCGGCCCCGCCACCCGGAGCCGGGATCCCGCGCCGCGGTTCACCGGTTGGCGGCTTCCGACGGCCCGGGGCGCCGGAGGGACGCCGACGTGGAGTCGAAATCGCCTCCCAGCGACCGACGTTCGATGGCCTCGCGTTCCGGGGGCGGGAGGTCGAGATGCGCGGCGAACAGTTCCAGCGTCTCGACCGAAACGGGCCCGGACCCACAGCCATGGATCCGTGCGACGCCGTGATCGCGCAACCGCTGGAGCGCGGTCTCGCGCCGCAACCACTCGTCGGGGTCGGTGGGAAACGGATCGGGATCGGTCAGTCCCATGCCACATCCTCGATGTCCGGAAGCAGTGGGCACAACACGCTACGACACCACGCCGACACGACCCCGGGAGATGGGGTGCCGTTGGCGGACGTGTCATGAGCCACGGATGGGTTGGGATCAGCCCGGCCGACCGCACCCGTACGGCGATGAAGTGCACCACGCCGCACGGGTGCGGTTCGGGAGAGCGAAGTCGGCCCGCGGGAAAGCGGCTTCGCCCGGATGTTGTCCGGGTGGCCCGGCCGATGTGTGGCGTTCGGGTGAATTTCCGGCATGCGCGCTGCCTGCGCCGGTCCGGGTCGTTGAGTCGGGAGAGGGCGCACCGGGATCGGCCGGTGTCCCTGTGGATAAGGGAGAGTTCGTGAGTTCGTTCAGGAAGATCACTGTCCTGATGGCCGGCACTGCCGCGGTCGTGATGGCGGGCGCGGGGGCAGCCCACGCCGAGGCCGAGGCGGACGGCGCCGCGGTCGGTTCCCCGGGCGTGGCCTCCGGCAACAACATCCAGGTCCCGGTGCACGTGCCGGTCAACCTGTGCGGCAACACCGTCAACATCGTCGGCGTGCTCAACCCGGCCATCGGCAACACCTGCCTGAACGTCGACGACGTCGAGCACGACGGCGGCCACAAGCAGAGTGACCACCACCAGGCACCCCAGCACGGCGGACACCAGGGCTGACCCCAAGTACCGGGTCGCCGAACAGCGGCCGGGCACACCTCGGTCCCGACCGATGACACACGCCGATTCGGCCGACTCCTCCACGGACCGAATCGCGTGGCACCTCCGGCCCTCGCGCCTGCATCCCGCGAGGGCCGGAGTTCCGGGACCGAACGCGTCCGCGAGCCGAGGACCCGACCCGACGCGGACAACCTCGAATCCGAACCACCCATCCATCCATCCGGACGAGCAATTCCCCGGGCACGGCGCGGGCCATGGCCCGAGTCGCCACGCCCTGGGCACGCAACGTGGCCGAAGTACCGCCGTCGGTCGTCTGCCAGGAAACACCGACGTAGCGGCTGAGCCTGGAGTGCCCGTCCACACCGGCGGAATCTCGGAGACGGTGTTGGCCGTACACCGCCATGACCGCGCACGAGAAACCTGCCGAGAAGCCCCGGAACGAGAGCGCCGCCGGCCGCGTCGACGCCGACAACCGCGGTTGCACCCCTCCGCGAACGCCACGGGGTCCGTGCACGCCACCAGGGCGCCGGCGACTCGTTCGCGCACATGACCGTGGAACAGGACGCACGCCACCCCCGCCTCCGCCTCCGCTGACCCCGCCGCGAAACGGTCGAGCCGACCCCGGCCTCCCGACCCGCTCGCGAGCGAGTGCCCGAGCGCCCGAGTACCCGCGTGCCCGAACACCCGAGCGCTCGGAAGTCCTCGCCGAGCCGCCGAGTCGCCCCGGGTGACGACGGTCATCCGACCCGTTCTTGTGCCCGACCCCGCCGGGCACAGGCCCCGAGTGGCGCCGTTTGCCGAGCCATTCCCTTGGACGAAAGCAGTCCGGTTCCGTGCGAAATGGCCGGCCCGCGCTCCCGCCCCCGGGGATCCCCGCCCCGCGTTCGTGGAACGTCTCCACTCACAGGCCCGAGACGCGAGGCTGCGTGGGATCGTCACGACAGCGTCGACCCGTTCGGTTGCATTTCCGGCCCCACGCCGTCGACATCCTCCGATCCCGGGTACGCTCCGCCCAAGCGTCCGGCGAGCGAGGGACACAGACGTGGGTGTTGACTACGACGACGGTGTGCTTCGTGTCGAACGGAGCTCGCCGCAGCCCGGAGTTCGACTCCTGGGGGAGATCGATCTCGACAACTGCGCGCACGTGCGGTCCGCGCTGGAAGCGCAACGGGGCGCCGAGCCGGGGGACGTCCTGGTCGACGTGTCGGCATTGGGGTTCATCGACATCGCCGGCGTCCGCACCCTCGTAGAGACCGCCCGCGCCCTGGAAGAGGGGCGGCGGCTGGTCCTGCACCGCGCCTCGGAGGAGTTGTGCGACCTGGTGGAGCTCGCGGGGTGGGGACACCTGCCCGGTCTGGCATTGGAGAGGGTGACGACCGGATGAACGCGGTCACAGAATTCCGTCATGACGCCCTGCTCTACGCGGGTTTGGACGACTTCGTCGAGCGCACGGCGGGATTCGTACGCGAGGGGTTGGCCGCGGACGAGGCGGTCGCGGTCGCGGTGATCCACCCCCGAGCGGGCGCCTTGCGCGAAGAACTGGCCGGCGACGCGAATCAGGTCACCTGGATCGACATGGAACGCGTCGGCCGCAACCCGGCGCGCATCATCCCGACCTGGCAACAGTGGACCCGGGAACAGGGGACTCGGACCTTCCGCGGAATCGGCGAGCCGATCTGGGCCGGCCGCGACGAAGCCGAACTCGTCGAATGCCGCCACCACGAGACCCTCCTCAACCTCGCCTTCGACGGCGTGCCCTGGCAACTCCTTTGCCCCTACGACACCACCACGCTCGAACCGGACACCATCGAGGCGGTTCGTCACTCCCACCCGCAGGTCCTGGACGGCGCGTCCCGCATCGACCACCCCCACCCCGGGCCCGATCACTACGCCGCCACCCTGCTCGGTCCCGCCCTGCCCCCGGCGCCCGACCACGCGCAAAGGCTCGCGTTCCGTTCCGGTGAACTCGCCGCCGTCCGAACGCTGGTCCGCCGGGAACTGTCGGATGTCCCCCGTCCGCTGGTCAACCAGGCGCTGTTGGCGATCGGCGAGATCGCGGGCAACAGCATCGTGCACGGAGGGGGCGGCGGCAGCCTCACCCTGTGGCGGCAGGACACGTTCGTGATCTGCGACGTCCAGGACAAGGGCCACGTCCTCGACCCACTCGCGGGGCGGCATCGCCCCACCGCCGACCAGGACGGCGGACGCGGACTGTGGATCGCCAACCAGATCTGCGACCTGTTCCAGATCCGCTCGACCGAGACCGGAACCACCACACGCCTGCGGGTTGACATCTCCGGGTAATCACGGCAGGGAGGCGCTGGACCTTGGCGCCGACCGCGCCGGTTGCTCCAATAATGAGCAGCCGAGCGTCCGGTGGCAGGTCCGGCAGCTCCGGCAGCTCCGGCAGTTCCGGGGCTTGCAAAGCGTCCGAGCGGCCGGGCTCGGGAGCGGCAGCGCAGCCGCTTCGGGAAGGATGCACGTCTCGAGCGGAGCGCGGCCGCCGTCCCTCACTGTCCTCATGGCGGACACCAGCACACCGACGGGCCGGCTCGTCGTAGCCTGTCTCCATGATCGACGTCGCCGCTTTGACCCCGTCCGAAGCCGTCGAGCTGCTGCTGGCCGGCAACCGGCGCTTCGTGGACGGCACTCCGCAGCATCCGAACCAGGACGCCGCGCGCCGTGCGCAGACCGCACCCGGCCAGCGACCGTTCGCGGTGCTCTTCGGCTGTTCCGACTCGCGCCTGGCCGCCGAGATCATCTTCGACCGGGGCCTGGGTGACCTGTTCGTCGTACGCACCGCGGGCCACGTGGCGGGCCCGGAGGTCCTGGGCAGCATCGAATACGGTGTGAGCGTCCTGGACTGCCCGCTGGTCGTGGTCCTCGGACACGACTCGTGCGGCGCCGTCGCGGCCGCCCGTGCCGCCGTGACCGACGGTGTCGCCGCCACCGGGTACGTACGCGACGTCATCGAACGCGTCACCCCCAGCATCCTGGCCGCCCGCGCGGCCGGGCTCACCCGTGACGACGACATCATCGCCGAGCACATACGGCACAGCGTCGACCTCCTCATGGATCGCTCCCGGGTGCTCGCCGAGCGCGTCGCCGCCGGGCAGACGGCCGTGGTGGGCCTGTCCTACCGACTGGCCGACGGCAGCGCCCGACTCGTCACGGCCCACGGCCTGTCCGCCGAAACGACGGTCCCGAGCCCGGACGCCTGAACGGCACCCCACACGTACGGCGATACCGATACCCGCGGGTCGGCGAGAACGCAGCCGGCATGCCGTCCCGTGCGGTCCAAGACAGGGGGCGTGTGGACTGGGACATACGGTCGACCGCCCGCGGAGCGTGGGCGGCCCGGCGTGCGCTCGACGGAGGGCAGGCGTCAATAGCGGAAGGTGCGGGCCCGCATCATCTGCCGCAGGCGCTCGTTGCGTGTGCGTCGACGTCGCACACGTGCCCGCAGCGCACGGGCTTCGGCCAGTTCGCGTAGGAATACCGCCCGCCTCCGGCGTCGTTCCGCTTGGTCCTGCCGGCGTTGAGCCGCCGACGTTCGGCGTTCCGGTGGTGTCCGGCGTGCCGGGCTGTCCATCGCTCACACTCCAGGATCTCGCTGGGGCGTCGTGGGCTGTCCGGATTCCACCTCGGATGCGCCGGGCACAGCCCACACCAACATCGCTGTCCTGCCCGAAAATCCGACGATCAGTCGCCCCGGCGAACCGGGTCGACTCCGCTTCGCTCAGGATCCGGAACCCCGGATCCGTCTGCTCGCGCTCGACAACCACGCGTCGGATAGAGGTTCCTATAGGTTCGATCATCTCCCGTCGAAGGACGGGCTCGGACCCACGCGTGAGGGAGTTCGCATGGCCTCGATCCACCACACCACCATGACGCCCGGCAAGCTGGATCTGCTCACCGCCTGGCTGCCGAGGCAGAGCTGGTACGTGGGCGACGGACGAACGCCGGAACTGGTCAATGCCGGTGGGTTCCGTCTGGACGATCCGCAGGGCGCGGTCGGGATCGAGTTCATGATCGTGGTGGACACGACCGCGCAGGATCCGGTGGCGTACGCGGTGCCGATGGGCTACCGCGGCGCGGCCCTGGAAGGCGTCCCCGACGAGGCGCTGATCGGGATTGCCGAGCACGGGGTGCTCGGCACGCGGTGGATCTACGACGGCTTCCACGACCCCGTGGTGACGGCGCAGTTGCGCGCGCTCCTGCGCGGCGAGGCGACGGCGCAGCACCAGAGCGACAGTGACACCCCCGATCCGACCGTCACCGTGCACGGAACCGGCCCGGACGACGGGTTCGACGTTCGGGTCGACCGCGTCCCGCGCCCCGTCGAGGCCACGCGGAGCTCGTCCGGACACCTGGTCGCCGGATGGACCCGGCCGAACGGAACGGCCGCACGAGGCGTCGTCGCGACCGTTGTGCCGAGCGACGCGCTTCGCCCCGGGTCCGACCGATGACGCGGTTCGAGCGCGCCCCGACCCGGTCGGCGAACAGCGCCTACGGGGACGGGGATGTGCGCGCTCCCTGAGCCTTTATCGCGGGTGGGCGATCCGATGGGAGAGCCATGCGAGTGCGGGCGGCATCCGGTACTCCACGGCGTGGTGTCCCGCGTCGAACAACTCGAAGCGTATGACGTCCCCATCCACTCCGGCCTCGGCGAGGGCATCGCGGAACGCCTGTGCCCCCAAGTCGAGGAACCATTCGTCGCGGGTGCCCGCGTCGATCCAGATCGCCCGCTGGGATCGCAGTGCCTCGCCGTGCAGTGGCGCCATCCTCACCGGGTCCCAGTCCAGCCAGCGCTGCCAGATCTCCGGCCGGAGTGCGCCTGTGCGCGGGTCGAAGGGCAACTGTGGCGTGCCGTCCGGAGCGGGCGAGAAGCAGGCCGAGACGCCGAGCAGTTCGAGCAGCCTCAGGTCCTCGTCCTTGGTGAAGGCCACTCGCGCGCGGAAGTCGTCCCACCAGCGGAGGATGTCGCCGTCGTACGTTCTCAACTGGCGTGCCGCCATGAGGAAATGAGGGATGTACTGGGCCTCCGACAACGAATCGCCCGAGTGTGTCGCGAACGCGCCGAACAGGTCGGGCCGGAGCATCGATGTGATCATCGCGCCGAGCCCGCCGCTCGACTTCCCTGCCAGCGCCCGGTGATCGCGGTCGGCGAGCGACCGGTAGTGGGCATCGACCCACGGCACGATCTCCTCGCACAGATACGAGTGGTAGCGGCCGGTCCCCGGCGAGTCGATGTACTGGCTGCCGCCGTAGGTGGTCCAGGCGTCGACGAACACCAGAATCATCGGCGGTGCCTCGCCGCGGGCGAAGATCCCGTCGATGAGTTCGGGCACCGGCCGGCGGTAGGGGGTGTGGTTGCGCCATACCGGGAGGGTGCCGGCGTAGCCGAGCAGCAGATAGGTGACGGGGTAGCGGCGCCCGGCATCGGCGTCGTAGCCGGGTGGGGTGTAGACCCACAACGGCCTCTGTGTGGCGTCTCCCAGGGGATTGCCGCGCAACAGGACGCTGTCGATGACGTGCTCGTCGATGCGGCCTGTGAGCGGGGTGGGCCATGGGGTCATCGGAACCTCCTCGGGGCGGGGGCTTCGACGTTACTACGATTTCAAATTATATGAATCGGTAGTACTTGCCTTATGCTGGCGCCATGGACACGACGCACGGCCAGGTCCCCTCCGCCGACTCGGTCGACCGGCACATCGCTCACTGGAAGCACGAGGTGCCCGATCTGGACCCGATGGTCGAGGGCGTCGTCACCCGGATGCAGATGCTGGTGCGCCATCTCCAGCGTCGAAAGGAAGCCGGGCTCACCCAACGCGAGTTGAAGATGTGGGAATACGAGATCCTCTGGCGGCTGCGCTCCGCCGGCGAGCCGTACCGGATGACGCCGACACGGCTCGCCGAAGGTCTGGACATCCATCCGGCGACACTCACGAGCCGGCTGGACCGCCTGGCAAAGTCCGGCTACGTGACCCGGGAGCACACCCCGGAAGACCGCCGGAGCCTGCTCGTGACGCTGACCGACAAGGGACACGAGGCGTGGTCGTCCACGATCGGCGATCAGATGGCGACCGAGAACGCGCTACTGGCTCCGCTGAGCGAAGCGGAACGGGAGCAACTCGTGGCACTGCTGCGAAAGATCACCTTGATGGCGGAGTCGGGCGGCCCACCGCTGATGCCGACTCTCGACTGAACACACCCGCGGACTCGACAAGCTGCTTTCCGGCGGCTTCCGCGTCCCGTCGGTCACTGCTCGTCACCCGGCCATGGGGTCGCAGGACGGCCGTGGCACGTCCTCGTTCCCGATGCTTCCGCCTTCCGGCTTCCGTTGACATCTCCCGATGCGTCGACAACTATCAAGGGAATCCTTCATAAATTCGGCGGGAGCCACGATGGCACCGGAAGCACGCAGACGGATCGGGGACGCGGACACCCTTCGGGCACTGGCCGGCCCGGTCCGGCAACGCCTGCTGACCCACCTGATGACCTTCGGCCCGCAGACCGCGACCCAGTGCGCGAGCGTGGTCGAGGCGACCCCCTCCAACTGCAGCTACCACCTCCGGGAACTCGCCAGATACGGTCTGGTCGAGCGGGTCGAGGCAAGCGCGGGAGACGCCCGCGAACGGCTGTGGCGGGCGACCGTGACCGGATTGATCTACGATCCACCGACCGACGCCGACGCCGATCCGGTGGTCGCGCTGGCCCGACGGGAGGTCGCCCACGTACGGATCGACAACGACGCGGCACTCGCCCACGCGGCCGTCGACCGGCACGAGGAACTCCCGCCGCACTGGCGGGACGCGGAGACCATGGCCGGCTACGGTCTGCGCGTCACCGCGGCCGAACTGGCCGAACTCACCGCGGCGATCGACGCCCTGCTCCGCCCCTACATCGCGCCCACCCGAGAGGACGCGCCCGAGGACGCCCGGGTCGTTCATCTGGGCCTGACCGCGCTGCGCACCTCGGAACCACCGACGTGAGCGCCCGATCGCCGCTGCGCGAAAGGGACTTCGCGCTGCTGTGGAGCGGCGGTCTGATCGGCGATCTCGGCGACTGGATGTTGTTGGCGAGCCTGCCGGTGCACGTGTACACGCAAACCGGTTCGGCGACCGCGACCTCCACGGTCTTCCTCGCCGAATTGCTCCCGGCCCTGCTTGTCGCCCCGTTCGCCGGCGTCCTGGTCGACCGTTGGGACCGACGGCGGCTCCTGGTCCGGCTGGGACTGCTCCAGGCGCTCCTGCTCCTGCCCCTGCTCGCGGCCGGCGGCGCCGACCGGCTGTGGATCGTGTACGCGGTCGCCGCAGCGCAATCGTGCCTGGCCGGACTGGGCACGCCGGCCAAGGCCGCCCTGGTCCCGATGCTCGTCGGCCGGGACCGCGTCGCCGCCGCCAACTCGCTGAATGCCGTCAGCGACAACCTCGCCCGGCTGGTCGGCGCGCCCCTGGGCGGTGTGGCGATCCAACTCCTGGGCCTGCCCGGAGTGGTCACCGTCGACGCGGTGACGTTCGTGCTCGCCGCCGCGCTCACGGCCGGCATCCGCGGCCGCGGCCGTCCCGAGCTTCCCCCCGTCGCACGCCCGGGAATGCTCGGCGAATGGCTCGACGGGCTCCGGGTGGTCCGACGAAACCGCCCGCTGCCCGCCGCGATCGCGATCGCCGCGCTCGGACAACTCGCCCAGGGCATCTTCATGGTGCTGTTCGTCGTCTTCGTCCTGGACCACCTGCACGGCGACGGCACCGACGTGGGTCTGCTGCGCGGTGTCCAGGCGATCGGCGGCGTACTGGGCGGCCTCGTACTCGGCGCACTCGGCGGTCGGATGCGCCCGCACATCCTCGTCGGCTCCGGCCTCATCGCGTTCGGCCTCATCTCCCTGACCACCTGGACCGCGCCCACCGTGAGCACCGCGATCGGCCTGTACGCCGGGCTGTTCGTCGCCGCGGGAGTCCCCGGCGTGGCGGCCTCGGCCGGCCTGCTCACAATCACTCAGACCCATACGCCGCCGACCCACATCGGCCGCGTTCTCGCCGCCGGGAACGCCTCGGCCGGCGCCGCGCAGTTGGTCGGCGTCCTGATCGCGGGCACCCTCGCCGACCGCTACGGCACCCTCGCGTTGCTCGACGCCCAAGCCGGCCTGTACCTCCTCACCGGACTCCTCGCCCTCACCACCCTTCGCCCACGCAACCCGTCCGTCCCGTCTGCCGCCCACACCACCCGGCGCCGCGATCGCGGCCCGCACCATGGCCGACCCCCCGACCTGCGATCCCCGATCGAGCACCGCAACCTCGACGTGCTCGGCCGGTCCGGCTTCGGCACCTCCACCCCGGCCGCCGGCAGCCTGCGACCACCGCGCGACCCGAACGCCGCCGGGCCCGATGACGATGACGACAGCACGAGGAAATGAGCACCGCCGCCGGCTCCCGCCAGGCTCAGAGGTCCGAACGACGCCGTGTCCACACCGCCCCGGCTAGGGAGTCCGGTCACCGGGGCTGTCGGGGGAACGCGGGGTCGCCGTGCCCTGTTCCGCGAGGTGGGTGTCCATGGTGGAGTTGAGGTCGGTCATGAACGACTCGATCTGTTCCAGGAGTTGCGGCGGGTAGTGCGACATCGCGGTGTCGAGGCGGCGGGCGAGCGGGCCGAAGAACTCGTCCGCCCGTTCCTGGATGTGCCCGCCGCTGCGCAGGGTGATGATGCGCCGGTCGGAGTGTTCGCGGAAGCGGGTGATGTGCCCGGCCGCTTCGAGACGGTTCAGGAGTGCGGTGGTCGCCCCCGTGGACAGGGAGATCCGCTCGCTCAGCCGTGCCGGTGACAGGGGGGTGCCGCGCTCTTCGGCAGCGGCGATCTCCAGTACCGCGGTCGCGTCCGTGGAGTGCAGGCTCAGCCAGGCGGCGAAGCGCCGGCTGAGCTCGGCGTAGTGGCCGCCGTAGATCCTCAGCGATTCCATCAGCCGCTCACGCTGCGCCGCGACACCGTCGCGGGTCGCTTCCTCCATGGAACCCCTCCACCTTTCTCTCCTGCCGTGCGGTCCACGCCGGCGGCCCGCTTTGACAACCTACCGTCGCCACTTTACCTTCATGATGGAATTACTTCACCATGGAGGTATTACGCGTGCGCAATCCGCCTCTTGCCCCCGAGGAGACCACCGCGCCCTACCGTTGGCGGTGGCTGATCCTGGTGGTGATGATCGCCGCGGAGATCATGGATCTCCTGGACGCCTCGATCGTCAACGTCGCCGGACCCGCGCTGGAGGAGTCTCTCGGCGCCGGTTCCGTCGGACTGCAGTGGGTGATCGGCGGCTACGCTCTGACCCTGGGCGCCGGTCTCGTTCTGGGTGGCCGGCTCGGCGACCGTTACGGGCGGCGCCGGATGTTCCTGATCGGCCTGGCGGCCTTCACCGCATGCTCGCTGCTGTGCGCGATCGCGCCGACCATCGAGTCGTTGATCGTCTTCCGTCTGCTGCAGGGCACCGCCGGGGCGATGCTGCTTCCGCAGGGCCTGGGCCTGCTGCGGGAGAACTTCTCCGGCCCGGAACTCACCAAGGTCTTCGCGATCTTCGGTCCCGTCCTCGGCCTGGGCGGCATCATCGGCCCGGTCCTGGGCGGCTTCCTCATCGAGGGCGACTTCTTCGGCCTGGGCTGGCGCTCGGTGTTCCTGATCAACCTGCCCGTCGGCCTCGCGGCGTTGATCATCGCCGCGAAGTTCGTGCCCAGGAAGGCGGGCGACCGCGCGGTGCGGATCGACACGGTCGGCGCGGTCCTGGTGGCAGCCTCCTGCGCCCTCCTGGTGCTGCCGCTGAACCAGGGACAGGAGGACGACTGGCCACTGTGGACATGGCTGTGCATGTCCGCCTCGGTGATCGGGTTCGCCCTGTTCGCCGTGCAGCAGCGCCGTACGGCCGCCGCAGGTCGTGAGCCGTTGGTGAGGGCAGGCCTGCTGCGCAAGTCCGCCTTCACCGTCGGGCTCGGCGGCATCGCCTTGTTCTTCGGCGGGCTGATCGGCACGCAACTCGTGCTGACCCTCTACCTCCAGATCGGCCGGCACTTCACCGCCGGTGACGCGGGACTCGGCAACCTGCCGCTCGCGGTGGGCACCGCGATCGGGGGAGCCGTCAGCGGCGCCTTCCTCGCGGACCGGATCGGGCGCAGGGTGCTGCAGATCGGTCCACTGGTCCAGTTGCTCGGAACCACCGTGTTGTGGTTCGAACTCGACGGCCTCGACACCGCCTCGTTCTCGATCTGGGACATCGCTCCCGGTGTGGCGGTGGCGGGCATCGGCGCCGGCATGGTGATCGCCGCCCTGTTCAGCTTCATCCTGGCCGCGGTCGACGACGACGAGATCGGTTCCGCCTCCGGCGTCCTGTCGGCGGTCCAAGCGGTCGGCGGTTCCATCGGCGTCGCGATCTTCGGATCGGTGTTCTTCGCCCAGGCCGAGACCGGTGACTTCACCGGCGGCTTCCATCGCGCGCTGATCGTCCAGGCGTGCCTGCTGGCGGCCTTTTTCGCCATCACCTTCCTCCTCCCCAGGAAGGGCCGCCCCGAGGAGGAGCAGCACGGCGTCACCCCCGAGGCCACCACCTGCGACTCCGACACCAAGCAGCAACTCACCACGTAAGAGCCCCCGCCCTCGGGTCGCCTCGCGGACCGACGGCCCGCTGGACAACCACCGAGCGAGCTACTTAGACTTGCTGTCCAATAGTAGACAATAAATACAATTAAGCTGGGAGGACCTCATGGAACCCATCGACGGTCCGGAGACGGGCGAGCGCACGGACATGGTCGCCGCGGCCCCCACCGAGGCGGACGAGCATCTCATCCGTGAGGTCGAAAGGATCGCTGTCGCGCTGGGCCGGATGTTTCCGGGACTGTGCGAAGTGGTTCTGCACGATCTGCGGAATCCGCGGCATGCGATCCGGGCGATCGAGAACAACCTTTCCGGCCGCAAGGTCGGGGATTCGGTCACAGAGCTGGGCCTGGCCCGGATCGAGGACCCGAGCTACCCCAGTGTCATCCAGAACTACCCCAATCAATTCCCCGACGGCCGCCCGGTCAAGAGCACGTCCATCGGGATCAGGAACGCCACCGGCGAGTACGTCGCCGCCCTCTGCCTGAACCTGGACGTGTCGGTGCTGTCGCCGGTGACCCTCGCGCTGTCGAACCTCGTGGCCACCGACACCGAGCACCGCGACCAGTCCCTGGAATCCCTCCGGGACCGCAACGCCCACGAGCTGCGCCGGGCGGTGGAGGAACTGGCCGCGGAGCGCGCGGCGGCCCCTCGGTCGCTGAGCAGGGAGAGCAAGAGGGCCCTCGTGCGGCAACTGCACCAGGAGGGCCACTTCGACTCGCGCGATGCCGCGCAGACCATCGCGGACCTGCTCGGCGTGTCCCGGGCGACCGTCTACAACTACACCAAGTGAAGGGCGCCTCGTGACCGCCGCCGGCTCGACCACTCGCCCCGTTCCCGCATCCGCCTCCGGCCGGCCACCGACCGCGCGCCGCCTGGGCGAAAGCCGGCACTCCCCCGCGCGGACGGTCCTCACCCCGCTCGGCGAGGTCCTCACCTGCCACGCCACGGGACGCATCGACGACAACGACATCACGGCCTTCGACAGCTCCGGAATCGGAGTGCAGGACCTGTATCCGGGCCTGGCCCTCCTGAAGAAGACGGACATCTCCCTGTGAGCACCCCCGCAAGCGCCACCGGCCCCGAGGCCACCCGGACGCTGGCCGACCCCGACACCCCGTTCGCCGTCGTCGACGTCCACAAGGCCCGGCGCAACATCGAACGACTGGCGGCCCGGGCCGACCGGCTCGGGGTCGCCCTACGCCCCCACGTGAAGACGGCCAAGAGCCTCGACGTCGCCGGCCTCACGCACGACACGCCCTGTCCGGTCACCGTCTCCACCCTGGCCGAGGCCGAGGCGTTCGCCGACGGCGGTTACATCGACATCACCTACGCCGTCGGGATCGACCCCCACAAACTCACGCGCGTCCTCGCGCTGCTGCGCCGCGGTGTCACTCTGCGGATCCTGCTGGACAGTGTCGAGCAGGCGGCATTCGTCGCCGAAGCCTCTCGCCGGGCCGGCGTTCCCATCCCCACTCAGATCGAGATCGACTGCGACGGCCACCGAGGCGGCGTCGAGCCCGACGCCCCCGCGCTCACCGAGATCGGCCGCGTCCTGCACGACGCGGGATGTCTGGACGGCGTACTGGCCCACGCGGGTGAGTCCTACTTCGCCTACACCGCCGAGGAACGGCGCCTGGCGGCGAAGAACGAACGCGACACCGCCGTCGCCGCGGCCGAGCGGCTGCGCGCGGCCGGAATGCCCGTGGCCACCGTCAGTGTCGGCTCCACCCCCACGGCCCACGCGGCCGAGAACCTCGACGGAGTCACCGAACTGCGCGCGGGGAACTACGTCTTCTTCGACCTGGTGATGGCCGGCATCGGCATCTGCCGGATCGAGGATCTCGCCCTGTCGGTCGTCGTCACCGTCATCGGCCACCGCCGCGAATACGGGTGGATCGTCACCGACGGCGGCTGGATGGCCATGTCCCGCGACCGAGGCACCGCCGCCCAGTCGCAGGACCAGGGCTACGGCCTGGTAACCGACCTGGACGGCAACCTCATATCGGGCCTGCTCATGACGGCCGCAAGCCAGGAACACGGCACCCTCACCGCCCGCGACGGCGCCCACCTGCCCGACCTGCCCGTCGGCACCCGACTGCGCATCCTGCCCAACCACGCCTGCGCCACCGCCGCCCAACACCGCGGCTATCACGTCGTCGACGGCGCACTGACCACGAACACGGCACCGACGATTCAGACCTTCTGGGAACGCGTCTCCGGCTGGTGACCAACCGGGCGACGAAGGAGCCGCCGTTCCTCATCCGCCTCCACCCGACGCGGCAGTATCCGCAGGGATGTCGACCCCTCGCCATACACACCCGCACGACGGAACCGAACTCCCGCCCGGAGCGCGCGCCCGCGTCGCCGGCTTCGTCCGAGCGTCGTCGCGTGCCGCGCCGAGTGCTCGATGACGACGCCCCGCCGGCGGTTGATCCGTCACGAGGGCGCGAGGCGGGCCGGGCACGCCGGGCCGTCTCCGAGAGCTCAAGTCGGCGACCTGAGCCATAAGTTCCGGTTCCCCACTCCCCTCGTTGCATATTCATGCGGAGTGCAGCATACTCTTTCCATGTCCAAGGTTCTTACCTCTCTGCCCATCGGCGAACGTGTCGGCATCGCCTTCTCCGGTGGGCTCGACACCTCCGTCGCGGTCGCGTGGATGCGCGACAAGGGGGCCGTCCCGTGCACCTACACCGCTGACATCGGCCAGTACGACGAGCCGGACATCGCCTCGGTGCCCAGCCGCGCGTCGGCGTACGGCGCCGAGATCGCGCGCCTGGTCGACTGCCGTGCGGCGCTGGTCGAGGAGGGCTTGGCCGCACTCGCCTGCGGCGCGTTCCACATCCGCTCGGGCGGGCGGGCCTACTTCAACACGACGCCGCTCGGCCGCGCCGTCACCGGAACCCTGCTGGTCCGGGCGATGCTCGCCGACGACGTGCAGATCTGGGGCGACGGCTCGACGTTCAAGGGCAACGACATCGAGCGGTTCTACCGTTACGGTCTGCTCACCAACCCGAACCTGCGCATCTACAAGCCATGGCTCGACGCGGACTTCGTCTCCGAACTCGGCGGACGCAAGGAGATGTCGGAGTGGCTGCTCGCCCACGACCTCCCCTACCGCGACAGCACCGAGAAGGCCTACTCCACCGACGCCAACATCTGGGGCGCCACCCACGAGGCCAAGACCCTGGAACGCCTCGACACCGGCGTCGAGACCGTCGACCCGATCATGGGCGTGCGGTTCTGGGACCCCGAGGTCGAGATCACGACCGAGGACGTGACGATCACCTTCGCCCAAGGCCGCCCGGTGGCGATCAACGGCAAGGAGTTCGCCACCCCGGTCGACCTGGTGATGGAGGCGAACACCATCGGCGGACGCCACGGCATGGGCATGTCCGACCAGATCGAGAACCGGATCATCGAGGCCAAGAGCCGCGGCATCTACGAGGCCCCGGGCATGGCGCTGCTGCACGCCGCGTACGAGCGCCTGGTCAACGCGATCCACAACGAGGACACCCTCGCGCAGTACCACAACGAAGGCCGGCGCCTCGGTCGCCTCATGTACGAAGGCCGCTGGCTCGACCCCCAGGCGCTGATGATCCGGGAGTCCCTGCAGCGCTGGGTGGGTACGGCGGTCACCGGTGAAGTGACGCTGCGGCTGCGGCGCGGCGAGGACTACTCGGTCATGGACACCTCCGGCCCGACGTTCAGCTACCACCCGGACAAGCTGTCCATGGAACGCACCGAAGACTCGGCGTTCGGCCCGGTGGACCGGATCGGCCAACTCACCATGCGCAACCTCGACATCGCCGACTCCCGCGCCAAACTGGAGCAGTACGCCCTGCTCGGCATCGTCGGTCACACCCATGCGGCCCTCATCAGTGCCGCCCAGGACACCTCCACCGAGCTGATCGGTGCGATGCCGCAGGGCGGCGCCGAGGTCATCGCCTCCCGCGGCAGGGTCGAGAGCGACGGCGATCTCATGCTCGACCGTGCCGCCATGGAGTCGGGCACCGACTGACCGGCACGACAGTCGGCACACCACCCGGGCGCCGGTGCGCGCACTCGCGGCCTCACGGCACCGGCCGACGCGCCCGCCGGCATCGGCGCCCGGGCCGATGCGCGCACCGCCCTTGGCATCGCTTGGCACGCACACACCCGGCCCGGCCCGGCCCTGACAGTCCGGGCCGGGCCGAGGTTGTTCGTCGATCAGTCGGTTGTACCGGCGAACCATCCGAGCGAGCCGGCCCCGATCCGGGGCCGGCGTGGCTCCGCAGCGGATGCCCGGGCTCGGGCCGAAGCGCACCATGGAATCAATGAACCATCGCATGGGCGACATCAGCTCCCCGGGACGAATCGCCGGTCCTGACGAGGAGATCAGCCCGGAGGAACTGGCGCTCGCGGCGCGCAACCACGGCCTGCCCCTGGAGGCTCTGCGCCACGATGTGACCCCACCCGGACTGCACTACCTGCTCACCCACTACGACATCCCCGCGGCCCGCGTCGACGACTGGCGGCTCGTGGTGGGTGGTCGGGTGCGCACACCACTGACCCTGGACATGCGGACGCTGCGATCCTTCCCGGCCGTGACCCATCGCGTGACGATGGAGTGTGCCGGCAACGGCCGGGCACGGCTGACGCCCCGACCGGTCAGTCAGCCGTGGCTGGTCGAGGCGGTCGGCACCGCCGAGTGGACCGGGGTCCCGCTGCGCCTGCTGCTTGCCGAAGCCGGGGTGGAGGCGGACGCCGTCGAGGCGGTCTTCCGCGGGGTCGACCACGGCGTGGAGCGCGGCGTCGAGCAGGATTACCGGCGCAGTCTGCCCACGGCGGTGTGCACCGGAAGCGATCCGGAGCCGGAAGTGCTGGTGGCCTACGACATGAACGGAATGCCGCTGCCCCCGCAACACGGCTGCCCGCTACGCCTGGTGGTGCCGGGCTGGTACGGGATGGCGCAGGTGAAATGGCTACGCGAGATCACACTGGTCGACGCGCCTTTCGCGGGCTTCCAACAGGCGGTGGCCTATCGGTATCGACAAAGGCAGGACGAACCGGGTGAGCCGGTGACGCGGATCGCCCCGCGGGCGTTGATGATTCCGCCCGGTTTTCCGGACTTCATGTCGAGGGCGCGGGTGGTACGGCCAGGCCCGGTGCTGTTGGAGGGGCGGGCATGGTCCGGGTTCGGAGCGGTTGCCCGGGTCGAGGTCAGCGCGGATGACGGGCGCACCTGGACAATGGCGGACCTCGCCCCGGCAGACCATCATCGGTGGGCCTGGCGGGGGTGGAGCGCGAGGTGGCAGGCCACGGTCGGCTGCCACGTACTGAGTGTGCGGGCGACGGATGCGCTGGGTAACGACCAGCCGCTCACCCAGTCCTGGAATCGCGGCGGATTCGGGAACAACGCGGTGCAGCGGATTCCCGTCTCGTGCGTTTCACCCTGACCCGAGGAGCACACGCGGCCCCCGGGTGGGCTCGGCGGCGGTGGATCACCAGGTGACGGTCATGGTCCGCGGTCCACTCCGCCGGGCCGAACCATGACGTCGACGAACCGCGACGTCGGAGCCGGGCTCGCCGATCCGGTCGCGGCGAGCCCGGCTGCCGAGCCCAAGGTGTCGCATCCACACGACCGCAATCGTGTGGACCGTGTTGTCGACCTGACGAACCATTCGATCGGGTGACGCGTAGCCGCCGGGTCGCCGGGCAGGCGTGCGACACGACGGCGTCGACCGCGGGGAAGGATCGCCGATGGGTACGAGCGGGCAGGTCACCTCATTCCGGGAGGGTTCGCGCTCTCCCGTTCGAATGCCGCGCTCATCGGCCGTCCGGACGAGAGCAGCGGCAGGACTCCCGGTCTCGGCGGGCCCGTATGCCGAAAGTCGACCCGGAGTATCGTCCGCTGTCCACCACGTGCCTGTGAGGAAGGTCATGCCTCGACTCCGACGTTCCCTCGTCCGATGGCGCGTGCCACGACAGACCGGGGCTTGCGGTCGAGCCCGGAAAGCGATGCGGACCACTCTCACCGACTGGGGCTGGGACAAGGACCGCGTCGCGGCGGTCGTCCTGGTCGCCTCGGAATTGCTGACGAACGCGCAACTGCACACCGATGGGGACGTGCGACTGGCCCTGCGCCGGACCCGGCGCGGCGTACGGTTGTCCGTCTCCGACACCGATCCCCGAACGCCGACGCGCCGCGACACCGGTGCCGAACACGAAGGCGGCTTCGGACTGCACATCCTCGACACCATCACCACCGACTGGGGCGTTCGGACACACCGGGCCGGCAAGACCGTCTGGGCCGACCTCGACGCCCACCGCCCTGAGGCGAAACGGCGCCCGGGACCGGTGCGTGCCGCACGAACGAGCGCCGCCTGGGTCCGAGCGGCCCTTCGCCCGCTACGCCAAGCGGGCCCGGCGGCCGCCCTCCGAGGAGCGCGACTGTCTCGATCGGCGGTGCGGGTGTGGCGGCGGGCCGGCTCGATCGGCGGGTCGGCGCGCGGCTGGGCACCATCGGTGACGCAACGGATGCGACGGTTGTGGCGCGGGAGTCCGCGCCTGGTGCCCACGGATGGGATGTCCTCGCCGTGGTCCGACCCGCGGCATGAGCCGGACGGGCCGGGAGCGGGATGTTCCCCGGCTCGCCGCGATCAGGAGCCGGCGCCGTGCCATTGCAGGAGCAGGATGGTGGCATCGTCCCGGAGACGGTCGTGGTGGTATTCGCGGATCGCTCGGATGAGCCGGCGCAGGGTTTCGGGGGCGGGGAGGCCGTCAGCTATGTGGCGGATGACGAAGTCGACGAAGCGGTCCAGTCCGAAGATCTCGCCCTGGGGATTGCGGGCGTCGGTGACGCCGTCGGTGTAGAGCAGGAGCCAGTCGCCGGGTTCGAGCTGCTCGTCGTACAACGTGACGGGCAGGCCCATGTCCGTGCCCATCGGGTGAGCGGGCGGGCGTTCCAGGGTGGCGACCCATTGGCCGTTGCGGATCACGATCGGTGGGTGGTGGCCGCGGTTGACCCAGGTCAAGGCGCCGGTGAGCAGGTCGAGTTCGGCGATGATCGCGGTGGCGTAGCGGCTGCGGCCGAACTGTTCCACGAGCGCGGTCTCGATCGCCTCGCTGGTTTCGACCAGGCCCACGCCGTGGCGGCGGCTGCTGCGGCAGCCGGCCAGGGCGAGGGCGACGGTGAGGCCGGCGGAGGTGTCATGGCCCATGGCGTCGAAGACGGCCAGGTGGGCGGTGTCGCCGTCGACGGCGTACTCGTACGCGTCGCCGCCCATCTCGTACGCCGGTTCCATGGCCGCGCTGACGGTGGCCTGTGCGCCGGCGAAGGAACCGGGCGGCATCAGGGTCCACTGCATCTCGGCGGCCAGGCCCATCGGGCGGGTGCGCACCAGGCGTTCGTAGGTGTCGCTATAGGCGCGTTTGCTCACCAGGAGCAAGCCCACCAGGAGCGCGAGGTCGAGCGCCCTGTCGAGGACGGTGTCGTCGGTCTCGTCGGTTTCCAGGCCCAGGACACCCAGGCGTTCGGCGCCGTCCACGAGGGGCAGCCACAAACGCCTGGTGGGCGCTTCGCCGGAGTCGACGTCGTCGGCGCCTGCCGGCGACTCGACGAGTTCGACGCTCTGGAAGGCGCGGCCGGCGAGCGTGGCATCGATGCGCAGCTCCGCCTCGGGGACCACGTCCGCTGCCCGCGTGTGCTCCCCTCTGCCGGGGACCAGGCGGAGCAGTTGTTGTTGCACGTCCACTAGGTAGACCAGCGGGCGGGCCAGACCCAGCGGTCGGGCATGCGCGGCGATCAGGTCCGGAAGATCCTCCAGGACGGCGTGGCGACTTGCCCGGAGCAGACCGACCGTCGTGGCCGCACCGTTCGAGAGAGGCTTCACACGGCATCCTGTCCTGATTCGAGACCCGCGTCTCCAACGGTCGATCACGACGACGTCGGTCGACTCGCTCCGCTCCGGCAACATCCGAAGGTAACAGAAACGGCCTCCGGGACTGTCACGGAGCCCACACCCGGCTCGGTCGGGTGGCCCGGCCGGCGCTTGCCCGTACAGCACCCGACATGTCGAGTCGACCGGTAGGTCCCGAAGGCGATTCCTGTCGCAGGGGTCCTGCCGTATGTCAGCGCGCGGGGCCGCCCGCGTCGTTGCGGGAACCGGGTCGGCCCTGGAGAGCGGCGATCCGCGTGGCGCTGCTGCTGAGGCAACTCGCGACGTCGTGCAGGTGGGACCTGCTGTACGAGTCCGTCGACCAACCGAGGTCGTCCATGCCCTTGACGGCCAGGAGCAACTGCTCCGCCGCCGCGGCCAATCGCTTCGCCAGGGCGGCCATGTCCCCCGCGTCTTGCTCCATCGCCTGCCTCCGATCGTCGACCGGGTCCACGGCCCGGGGGTCCGTCTCGCGGGCTCCGCCGGGTTCGGGATGCGGGTCGACGCTCATGACGAGGACCCCGGTGCCGTGGCACCGGGGTCCGGGTTGGGGTTTGTCTCACCATCCACCGGCTTGCCGAGCCCGGTGTCGTATCCGCACGGCTGCCGCACGCGGCAGGGGGGTGTGCGGGGATCGCTGATGCGTGACCGAAGACCACCTTCCGTTCGGATGGACCGCGGTGCCCGTTCGGCGGAAGTCACCGCCTGCGGGCGACCCGATGGCGCCTGGACCCTTCCCTTTCTCCTCTGACCGACAACTGCACTGCGATCTACTGCGATTGCCTGCCTCTGCCTGCTCCCGTCGTCGGCCGAAACCCCTACTACCGCTCGGTCCCGACCTGCCGACGGGTCCTGCTTCCTTCGGCCGTCGGAGCCCTTCGCACACACCGGCCCCGACGATCCCTCAACCAACTTGTGCCGCTGCACGGGCAGTTCGTCATCTGCCACGTCCGTTTGACGTTTCCTTCGATTCCGACACAGAGAACGTTAGCTACGTTGTATGCGAATGTCTACCATGAACATGACAGATTTTCTGAAGCCATCGGCGCCTGTCTTGGGTTCACATTCGTCCGGGTTCACGTTGGTCCGGGTTCACGTTGGTCAAAGTCGACAGGGAACCGCGTCGAGGGGCCCTGGCGCCGTTACGACACCAGGGCCCCGAAAGAAATCCACACCATCCACCGACACCGACGTGTCGGTCTACCTGTTCCGCATCCGCCTCACGTGGCGGGGCTGCGGGGATCGCAATTGCGTGACCGCGGACCACCTTTCGTACCGGTGTCTCAACGGATCCCGCTCGGCCGAACAACCTCACCGCACCGAGCGGGCGATCCGGATGGCGTTCACTCCTTCCTTCCTACCTCGTGCAACGTGTAATGCCACCGCGGGTACAACCGAACTGCAGGTACTGCCGGGTTACTGCTCGTCCCGCACGGCGGCCCGGTGGGCCGCCCTCAGTTTCTCCTCGGCCCGACAACCAGCCTCCGGAACCCTTCACCGAACAACACACGGCCCCGGGACTCTGCTGTCGAACCCTCAACAACGCGCGCCAGTTCGTCTCTGTCGCGCCTCACTGATTCGCTTGGCTACGAGAGAAAACATACCCACCGACTTCCACGATGTCTACTCCCGCCGCGATAGATTTTCGAGCTTCATCGGAGGTGGAAACCCTCTCCCGTCGCGAGCGGACGACGCGCCACAGCGCGGGGCCGGCGAACGAGTTGAGCATCGGCGGCATCTCCACGATCACGTCCTCCGTGAGCAGCCGCTCGAGACCCTCGACATCGGCCCGCACAAACGCCTTCATGTCGGATGGTCGTCAACCACGAGGGTGCGTGGGCGGCTCGGTGCGGCGGACCGGCGCAGTGCGAGAACGGGGCGTCGAAGCAACCCCCCGTCGCCCGATTCCAGGTGCTGAAACCGTCGTGAAACCAGGCTGAATGCGTCCTGCCGCAACCTCTGCGGCATGACGACAACGACATCGCCCTCGCCCGCCATCGCGGCCGAGGGCCTGCGCAAGGCATACGGGGGCAGGACGGTCCTCGACGGCATCGACCTGGCCGTGCCGACCGGCACCGTCTTCTCCCTGCTCGGCCCGAACGGCGCCGGCAAGACCACCGCGGTCAAGATCCTCTCCACGCTCATCCGCGCCGACGGCGGACAGGCCCAGGTCGCGGGTCACGACGTCGCCGCCTCACCCGACGGAGTCCGCGCCGCGATCGGCGTCACCGGGCAGTTCTCCGCCGTCGACGGGCTGATCACCGGCGAGGAGAACATGCACCTCATGGCCGACCTGCACCACCTGTCCAAGCGCGAGGGCCGCCGCAGCACCGCCGAGTTGCTGGCGCGCCTCGACCTCACCGAGGCCGCGAAGAAGCCCGCCTCGACCTACTCCGGCGGCATGAAACGCCGCCTGGACATCGCCATGACCCTGGTCGGCAACCCGCGGATCATCTTCCTCGACGAGCCCACCACCGGCCTGGACCCGCGCAGCCGCCACAACATGTGGGGCATCATCCGCGAACTCGTCTCCGACGGCGTCACCGTCCTCCTCACCACCCAATACCTCGACGAGGCCGACGAACTCGCCGACCGCATCGCCGTGCTCCACGACGGAAAGATCGCCGCCGAGGGCACCGCCGAGGAACTCAAGCGGATGATCCCCGGCGGACACGTCCGGCTCCGATTCACCGACCCACGCGCCTACGAACGCGCCGCCGCCGCCCTGCACGGCGTCACCTGCCGCGACGAGACGCTGTCCCTACAGATCCCCAGCGACGGCAGCCAACGCGAACTGCGCTCCATCCTCGACCTACTCGACGCGGAGGACATCGAAGCCGACGAACTCACCGTGCACACCCCCGACCTCGACGACGTCTTCTTCGCCCTCACCGGCGGCACCGACCAGCCGAAGGAGGCTGTCCGATGAGCTCCCTCTCCCTCGCCGTACGCGACTCGAACACGATGCTGCGCCGCAACCTCCTGCACGCCCGGCGCTACCCCTCCCTCACCCTCAACATCCTGCTGACGCCGATCGTCCTGCTGCTGCTCTTCGTCTACGTCTTCGGTGACGTGATGAGCGCGGGCATCGACGGCGGCGGCGCCGATCGCGCCGGCTACATCGCCTATCTCGTCCCTGGCATCCTGATGATGACCATCGGCGCCACCCCGGCCGGGACCGCGATCTCCGTGTCCATGGACATGACCGAGGGCATCATCGCCCGCTTCCGTACGATGGCGATCCACCGAGGGGCGGTGCTCATCGGGCACGTCGTCGCAAGTGTGCTGCAGGCGGTCATCAGCGTCGTGCTCGTGGGCGCCGTCGCCGTGGCCATCGGCTTCCGATCCACCGACGCCACTGCCCTGGAATGGCTCGCGGCGTTCGGCCTGCTCACGCTGGTCGCCGTGGCGTTCACCTGGATCGCCGTCGGCATCGGCCTGGCCGGCCCCAACGCCGAGGCGGCCAGTAACAACGCGCTGCCGCTGATCATCCTCCCGCTCATCTCCAGCGCCTTCGTGCCCATCGACGCGATGCCGGGCTGGTTCCAGCCGATCGCCGAATACCAGCCGTTCACCCCCGCCATCGAAACCCTGCGCGGCCTGCTGCTCGGCACCGAGATCGGCGACAACGGGTGGGTCACGATCATCTGGTGCCTGGGCCTGGCCGCCCTCGGGTGCCGCTGGTCGAATTCGCTGTTCCGCCGCGACCCGAAATGAGCGTGCGGGCTGCCTCCCGCAGCTCGTCCCGCCCCAGGGCGGCGTACTCCGACACCGCTTCGGCGTACGCCGCCCGGTCGGCGTCCTCGGCCGCCCGCCGGGCGCGGTCCCCGGACATCGTCGGCGCGAACTCGCGCAGCACCCGCAGCCGTTCGGCCAAGGCGAGCATCCGCACGGCGCGGGCGTCGCCCGCCGCGAGCCCCGTCACGCCGAGCGCGTGCAGCACCGTCCCGAACACAGGGAGTTCCACCGGCGTGCGGGACGGGCCGGAAAGCAGCGTCCACAGCCGCTGCCGCAACCGAACGACCAGTTCCGCGACGGGCTCGAGGCGGCCGGCGTGCGCGTGCGCGGTCACCGCCGCCGCCTGGATCTGCAGCGCCCACGGGTCGAGCCAGGGGTCGCCGTCATGCATCGCGTCCGCCTCGGACATCCGCTCCACGGCACCGCGCCACAGGCCGAGCCCGGCCTCCGTCAGTCCGCGGGCGAGCGCGATCTCGGCGCGCGCGCCGAGATCGGGGCTGTAGAAGGCATCGGCCCGTGGGGTGTTGTCACCCTGGGCCTGCCCCAGCCAGTACTCGGCTTCGTCGTAGCGGCCGCGCTGCAGGCAGGCGAGGGCGAGGGCCGATCGGATCCCGATGTAGTCGTGCGCGTCGCCGAGCCGCGGCAGCTGCTCGAGCGCCGCCTGGAGGTGTCTGTACGCGGCCTCGCCCTGCCCGGTCCGCAAGCACAGCTCGCTCAGCCGGGAATGACCCATGACCCGCAGGAACGGGTTGTCCGCCGAAGCCAGTGCGGCGGTCATCCGGCGGGCCGAGGCGAGCGCGCGGTCGATGTCGTGCTCGTGCTCCCAGACATAGGTGGCGACACACTCGGCGATGCCGGCGACCAGCGGCTGCTCGTGGCCGCAGAGCCTGTGCAGTACGTCGTAGTCGGGAGGCAGCATCTCGGGGATCGCGCTCAGCACCGCCGCGGTCGCGCGCAGCAGCGTGTCCGGCGGAGCCGGCGGCAGACGCCGCAGGGTGACGAGCCGGCGGGTGACGTCGGCGTGCGGACCGTAGTCCATGAACAGGCTCGCCATGCACAACACCGTCGCTGCGCGGGCGACTTCGACGTATCGGGGCTCAGGGCGATAGCGCGACAGCAGCGGACCGGTGTCCGCGGCCAGGGCGATGAGGCGGGGGTGGTTGGAGTCGGTGGACCACAGTGCGGCGAGGACGGCGGTGAGGGCGGCGGTGGTGGGGCCGTCCGTACGAGCCAGGGCGTGCCGCAGCGCCGACACGAGGTTGTCCTGCTCGGCCCTGATTCGCTCCCAGGCGGTCCGCGGTTCCGGGCCGAATACCCAGTCGTGGTAGGTGACCCCGAAGTCCCGTGCCCAGGCCAGGAATCGGTCGACGGCCTCCTCGTTCTCGCCCGCCTCCGCGCGCCGGGCCGCGCTGAACTCCCTCACGGTCTCCAGCATCCGGAACCGCACGCCGGCCGGGGTGTCGGTGACGGTCAGCAGCGACTGATCGGTCGCCTGCTCGAGGAGCAACAGCGCGTCCTTGCCTAGGAGGTGCTCCGCCGCTTCGCCCAGGAAGCCGCCCGGGAAGACGGACAGCGCGCGCAGCGCCGCCCTGGCGTCCCGGGTGAGCAGGTTCCAGCTCCACTCCACGACCGCGTGCAGGGTGCGGTGGCGCTCCGGCGCGTCCCGCGCCCCGCCGCGAAGGAGTGCGAATCGGTCGCCGAGGCGGCGGGCGATCTCCGCAACCGACAGCACTCGCACCCGCGCCGCGGCCAACTCCACCGCGAGCGGCAGCCCGTCGAGGTGGCGGCACAGCCCGGCCACCGTGTCCGGCGGCAGCTCCACGCCGGGCCGGGCGGCCCGGGCCCGCTGCGTGAACAGTTCGATGGAGGTGTCGAGACCGAGCTCCGGCAGCGCGTACACCGCCTCCGAGGTGAGGTCCAGTGGGGATCGGCTGGTGGAGAGCACCCGCAGGTCCTTCGTGGCCGCGACCAGGTTCTGTACGAGGGCGGCGGCGCCCCGGATGACCTGCTCGCAGTTGTCCAGAACCAGCAGGCCGGGCCCGGAGCCGAGCACACCGAGGATGGCGGACACCGGGTCGGCCGGGGCGTGGCCGCTCAGGGCGCCGGGCCGTCCCTCGCCCGCGCCGAGCGCGGACACCACCTCCGCGGCCACGTCCTCGTCCGCGGTGACGCCGGCGAGCGGCACGAAGTACACCGCGCGTTGCTCGGCCCGGCGGCTGACGGCGTGCACGAGCCGGGTCTTGCCGAGGCCACCGGGGCCCACGACGGTGACGGCGCGAGAGGCGCGCAGCAGCCGCTCCACCGCCGCGATGTCCTCGTCCCGCCCCAGCAGCCGGTTCGGCTCGTGCGGCACGCCGCGCCCGATCACAGGCGCCCGGGTGCGCAGCAGCTCCCGCTGTACGGCCTGGAGCCCGCCGCCCGGGTCCGAGCCGAGTTCCTCGCGCAGCTCGCGGCGGTACGCCTCATACCGCGTCAGCGCGGCGGACGGGCCCGCCGTCGCCGCCTCGCCGCGCAGCAACTCGGCGAGCACCTCCTCGTCGCGTGGGTGCTCCGCAGCGGCCGCAGCCAGTGGCCCCACCGCCTCCGCGTACCGCCCCAGCCGGGCGAGCGCGAGCGCCCGCGCGCGTACGAGCGTGCCGCGGACGGGGGCGCGCTCGGCGCGCAGCGCGGCCACGGGGTCGTCGGTGGCGCCGGCCCCGCCCGGGGTGCCCTCCCACAACGCGAGCCCGGCCTCGGCCGCCGCCAACGACCCCGCGTGGTCCCCGGTCCTGGCCCGGTCCGCGCTCGCGGCGGCGTGCAGCAGCAGGGCCGAGCTGTCGACCCGATCCGCGGCGAGGGCCAGCCGGTATCCGGTCGGCGTGCTCGCCAGGATTCCTGCGCCCAACTGCGCCCGCGCCCTGGACACCAGAACCTGCACCGCCTTCGCCGGTCGCTCCGGCAACTCGTCCGGCCACAGCCCCTGCACCAGACGTCCGGTGCTGCAACCCGTACGCAAATCACCCGCGAGCAGCGCGAGGAGAGCGCGGAGCCGGGGCGCGGTGACCTCCCGTCCGCGATAGGCGACACGCGGCAACAGAGTCAAGTCGGTGGTCACCCGTGCAGATTAGCCAAGGCCCGGCCGCCGGAACTCCCCCTGCGGGCCGCACTCCCGCTGCGAGGGCTTCACGCCCCGCCATGCCGTCCGACACCCGGGCCCGTGAGCCGCCCCGCGAACCGGCTCGCGATCGCAGATGTTGGAAGACGAAGCCGATGCGGCTCGCCCGCAGCGCGGACAGTCGCGCGTCCGACAGACGCCCCACGTCGTACCCGGCCAGACGCACGGTGCCCGACGTCGGCCGATCGAGGGTGCCCAGACGGATGGTGACGCCGACGAAGCTCCAAAGCCCCGTGGCCGTGCGGTGTTACAGCCCGAGCGCCCCCGCGACCGATACCCGCGGCACGGTGGGTCGACCCGGATCGCAGCGGGGCGTCGGGCACTCGGCAAACTTGCGCCATGAAACCTTCATCTTTGAGCCAAGGCGCCAACTTGCCCGTCGATTCCCCGGAAATCCGTGCCGAGCTTTCGTGGTCCCGGGGCCCCGGGGTACCCGACATCGACGCGTCGGCGCTGCTTCTCACGGACGCCGGACACGTGCGTGGGGACGGTGACTTCGTCTTCTACAACCAACCGCGCCACCCGTCCGAGGCGGTGACGCATCTGGGGAAGGAGAAGACCGCCGACGGCGTGACGGACACCCTCGCGGTACATCTCGCCGTCGTGGAAGACGCGATACAACGGGTCCTGCTGTGCGCGTCGTCCGAGGGTGGCACCTTCGGCCAGGTGCCGGACCTGAGCCTCAGGTTGCTGGACACTCGGACGTCGGCCGAGATCGCACGCTTCGACATGGAGGGCGGGATCGAGACCGCCTTCGTCAGCGGCGAGTTGTACCGGCACCACGGGCGGTGGAAGTTCCGCGCGGTCGGACAGGGGTACGCCTCCGGGCTCGCCGGGCTGGCCGCGGACTACGGCATCGCGGTGCACGACGAGCCGGCGACCGACCCTGTCGCGTCCCCGCCGGTTCCGGATCAACCGGTCGCTCCCCAGCCCCCGTCCGTGTCGGCGGCAGTACCCGTCGCCGCACCGGCCGAGCAGGGCGAGGAGGCGCTGCCCGTGGACATGCGCAATCGTCTTTCGCTCCGCAAGGAGCAAGTGGCGACAAGTCTCCGCAAGCACGGGGCGGCCGGGATCGCCGCCCGAGTGATCCTGGTCATGGACGCGTCCGGCTCCATGGACTGGCTCTACTCCCGCGGTGTCGTCGCCGACGTGGTGGAGCGCATGACGGCCGTGGCCGCGCGGTTGGAGGACGACGGTGTGATGCAGGCCTGGACGTTCGCCTCGGCCCCGGCGCGCCTTCCGGACCTGCGTGTGGGTCGACTCCCCGAATGGCTCCGGCTGCACGTCCGTCCGGGAGGGGACGAGGCCGAGCAGGAGCTGCAACCGGGTCAGGTCGACATGACGGCGGTCGGTTACGGCAACGAAGAGCACAAGGTGATCGCCGAGGTTCGCTCGTACGTCCGGGAGCATCCGTCCGCCGCTCCCACTCTGGTGCTTTTCTTCTCGGACGGTGGCGTCTATCGCAACAACGAAATCAAGCGTGAACTCAAGGACGCGTCCACGGAACCGATGTTCTGGCAGTTCGTGGGCCTGGGCAACGCGGACTACGGCGTACTGCGGCGCCTCGACACCATGCGCGGTCGCCGCGTCGACAACGTCGGCTTCTTCGCCGTGGACGACATCAGCGAAGTCCCCGATCAAGAGCTTTACGACCGGCTGCTCTCCGAGTTCCCGACCTGGATCACCGCCGCCCGCCGCAAGAACGTCCTTTGAGGATGCGGCCCCGCACGCCGTGCGCGCGGGGCCGCACGTCGATCATCGGCACGCGGAACCATTCGACACCGGCGCCGATTCGAACGCAGGGTCGAGTCGGCTGCTACCTTGCGGGGACGCAGAATCCGGGATTCCGGACGTCATTTCGCGGCTTCGAGGCGGAAAATATGGCAGTCGATCGCATTCTCCCGAGCGGCACGGACGCCTCGGCCATTGCGCGGGCCGGATCGGCACTTCCCGGCGCTACCGACGCCGAATTGCACCACCGTTTGGCGGGGAATGCCCGGATGATTGGCCCCGGGAGTCGCCACGACGAGGTGGTGGATTTTGTCGCGCCGGCGATCGAGACCCTGTCCCGCAGCACGGGCAGGAACTTCGACACGGACTTCGTAACGGGCATGCTGGCCATGATCGACGGACCGGTGCTGGATCGCACGGAAGCGCATCCGGGCCTGGAATTCGATGTCGCCTGCATCGTGCCGATCCACGTTCACGTCGCTGCGGGACGCCGCGTGCATGTTTTCACTCACGATGCCGAACGGGCCGCGCACTGCCACGAGGCCGCGCGGGAGTACTTCGACCTCGCGGGAATCCGGTCCGCGTACGTCGAACCATGGCACCGGGTCGACCTCATGGAACCGGTGTCGGAGGAGCGACGGCGTCGGTACGCGGCGGACGTGGTCTACGGGTCGTACGACACCTTGGTCATGGACTCGCTGAGGATGGCACCGGTCACCGACGGCCACTTCGTCGACGATCGATGCGTCGCGTTCGTGGAGGAGATCGACACCGTCTTGATCAAGAGCGGTGACTCGGATATTCGGATCACCGGACCTGCGACGTCGAATCCGGACCGATACGCGGCGCTGGCTCGGTGGGTGCGAACGCTGGACGAGGGCGCCGACTACACGATCGACGAGGAGCTCGTCAGGGCTCGGCTGACGCCGAGGGCACTGGATGCGTTGTGGGACTACTTCGGTATCACCGAGCGGAGTTCGCCGGTGGATCGAATGGACCTGGCCGTCGACGCCGAACTGTCGGTCCGCGCGCACGAGTGCTTCGAGGTCGGCATCGACTACTACGTCGTGGAAGGGCACATCGTTCCGATCGCCGAAGGCGCGCTTCCGACGGGTTCCGCCTACGAGGCCGGGCTGCATCAGGCGTTGGCCGCCCGAGAGGGCCTGGTTGTCGAGGAGCGGCAGAGAATCCTCGAAGTGGCCAACGTCCGCGCGCATATCCGCAAGTATGCGACCGTTCGCGGGGGTTGCCGGTCGACGGTGTCCTACGGCGCCGTTCTCGAGGCGGTCTTCGGGCTGGACGTCGTGGACCTGCGCGCGCCGGAATTCCGGGGTGTCGACGCACAGTACGTCGAGGTCATGGATCGAGTCGCGGTCCACGGCAGGAGAGAATTGCAGCGCTGGGATGTACTGGCCGAGTCGGAGAAGCGCTACCGGACTGCGCGGGCAGCGGTTTCGCCCGACGGCGGGTCGCCCTCCGACATCGTCGGATTGCTCGAGACGACAGTGCGCGGCCTCGAGCGCACACATCGTGTCCTGAGGCACTCGGCCACCGTGGACTCGCTCGCCCGCCGCTATGCGGAGCGGTACGCGGGCGAGCAGACACCGTGGCGGGTTGCATGCGCCGAGGTCTTTCGAACGGAGTTGGATCTGGCCTGGTCCGACCACATCGACCTCGCGATGCGCATGAGGGAGTCATTCCCCGAATCGAGTCTCGACGAATTCGGATCCCACTCGACCGCGTCTTTCGAAATCAACCTGTCCGAAGCCGTGATCCGCGCCTTCGACCGCATCTTCGCCATCCGCCTTTGAGCCGGAACCAGGCGCGACGAGCCGGATGATTCGCCGATATGGGTCGTCCGCTCGCCGATCACCGCCTACCCATCCGGCGTACAGGAGACGGTACCGACGCGCGGTCGGAACCGTCTCCTGTCTCCATCGCGGGGAGCAGGCCGCCACGAGGCGAGAGCGTGGGCGCCGTGTGGGGTGCCCGCCCAGTCTTACCGGGTCTGCCCGCATCGTCATGACACCCATCGGATCCTGGCGGGCCGTCAGGGTATGTGCGGACCGCTGCCTCGCGGGACCGTTGACGCGGGCGATCTTTCGGCACCCGTTGCGACGGCAGATCCCGAGCGGCTCCGGCGCGGTCGCTCAGTGCGCGGCCCGGTACTTCTCGACCAGTTCGGAGGGAACCCGACCGCGGGCGTTGACTTCAAGGCCCTGCGACCTGGCCCACTCCCGCACCTTCACCGGGTCCGGTCCCTCGCCCGCCGCCAAACGTACGGCCTTGGTGCGACGCGACGTGCCGACCTTGCGGCCGGCCCTGAAGTACGGGCCCAGAGAGTCCAGCAGTTGCTGGTAGGTGTCTTGGCCGAGGTCGATTTCGTAGCTGACGCCATCCAGGCTGAAGGTGTGCGTCGCGATGTCTTCACCTTCGTTGCCGGTGATGTCATCGATGAACAACGTGACTACGCGCTGAGCCATTTTCGGAGAATCCCCTTCCTGGGAAGAAGGAAATCGTAACGGAGAATCAGGTCCGACTTCACGCCGTCTCAGTCGCCGGTCAGGGAAAGTCGTGGCCGCCGTCGCCGTCATCCCGGGCAGGAATCCGCTGACGCACCCGGCCGGCCCGGCGCCATTCCAGCCACACCGTCACGCCTTGTTCGTCGTTCGACGGAGCCGCCGATAAGCCTGAAGCAGCGGGACGGTTTTGGGCGCCGCCACGACCGATGTGACGCGTATGGCTCCTCGGCGGTGGTTTGTCGGACCGGATGGGAAGGCCGATGCGAGTTCCCACCCGCGCAAAACCATGTACGACCCCTTCGCAAAGGCACCATCGGCGCTCCGCAGGCGCCGTCGACACCGCATCGGACCGTCTCGCCAACCGACGCTCCCGGGTCACCGACCGCCTACCCCCGCCAATGCCTGGAATCATTCGTCCAACGGACCGAACGCGTCCATGTACGCCGCGACGGCCGCCGGGGGGTTCAGGGCGCGGGCACGGGCGACGTTCTCGGCCTCGTCCCCGGGAACCTCGACGACGGCGACCATGGACAGACGCCGCTCGCCGTTGCCGAACAGCCCTTCCGCGTCGAGGCGGCCCATCGCCGTGACCATCGCGCGCAACCGCAGTTCGTACTCGTCCTCGCCCTCGTCGTCGGGGAGTTCGAAGACCTGGGGTCGGGCGTCGAAGAGGCTTCGGATCGGGGCGAGGTGCCGCTCCCCGTAGGTGCAGAACGGCGAATCCGCGTAGGACCACCGCAGTTCCTCGGCCTCGGCCGCCGAGCCGCCCGCCGCGGCGGCCAGGGCCTGGGTCGACCAGGCCGACAACGACGGGCCGAAGGCCTCACCCGGCGTGACCAGCGCGCAGTAGTAGAAGTCGTGATCCGGGTATTCCCGAAACAGGTCCGAGATGGCGGCGCGGGCGGCTTGGTACACGGCTTCGGTGAGATCCGCTTCGGTCGGCGTCACGTCGACTCCTGTGTGCGTGCGTACGGATTCCCGGCAGGCCCCGCCCACGCCGTCCAGGGCGGTGGCGGGGCGGCCGGTGTGGGGGTGGAACGTACCGCGTCGTGGTCGAGGCCGCCTACGACGGGGCGCATTCGCACGGTGCCACGAATCAGCGCGATCCCACCGTGACCGATCGATCACCCTGCGCCTTCGATGTCGGCCCCGCATCGCTTCCGGCAGCGCGGCGATCATGGAGTTTCGCCCAGGGCGGGCCGGGCAGCCGGAGGTAATGAGAATGCTGCGCTTGCCGGGGACCTACCGTCCCCAGGCGGACACCAGACTGTTGGCGTCGGCGTTCATCGAGCAGGGCCTGCACCGGTCCGATCGTGTTCTGGATGTCGGCACCGGCACCGGCGCCGTGGCGCTCGCGGCCGCCTCCGCGCCGTCCGGAAGGTGTCGGGTCACCGCGATCGACGTCTCCCGCCAAGCCGTCTGGACGGCCCGCCTGAACAGCGCCTGGCGTCGGCGCCGGGTCAACGTCCTGCGTGGAGATCTCCTGGAACCCGTGGCGGGCCAAACATTCGACGTCATCCTCGCGAACCCGCCGTACGTGCCCTCCCCCGAAGATGACGTCCCCGTCCGAGGGCGCTCGCGTGCGTGGGAAGCCGGCACGGACGGACGGCTGGTCCTGGATCGGCTCTGCACCCAGGTTCCGGACTACCTGAACCCCGGCGGGACACTGCTGGTGGTGCATTCGGCGCTGTGCGGGGTGGGGACGACGTTGGGTCTGCTCGAGTCGGTCGGCCTGCGTGCCCGCGTGGTCGCGCGAAGCCTCGAGCCGTTCGGTCCCGTCCTGTCCGCCCGCGCGGCCTTCCTGGAGGAACGCGGTCTGGTGAAGCCCGGCTGCCGAGAAGAGGAATTGGTGGTCATCCGTGGCGATTCCCAGTCGTGAGACACGCCGCGTCGAGGTGGTCGACGGCGGGCCGATGCTGATCGAGGGGCCGGTGGAGGTGCTCCTGGCCGACGGAAGCACGGCATCCTCCGATCGGCGGATCGTGGCGCTGTGCACGTGCCGCCGCACCCGTCGACCGCCGTGGTGCGACACCAGCCACCGACCCCACCGGCTCCCCAACGAGCCACAGGCCGCGACTCGCACAGTCCGGGAGCAGCGATGACCGAACCGGAACTACCCGCCCCCCGCGGCCCCCTGTCACGCACCATCGTCGCGGCGCTGCGCAACCCCGCCGGAAGCGGTATGCAAACCCCCGAGGTCGAGGTCGATGCGGATCCCTTCGGCGAGGACCTCCAACTCGCGTTGTACGCGTGCTACGAACTGCACTACCGCTCGTTCGCGGGGGTGGACGCCCGATGGGAGTGGGATCCCGACCTGCTGCGCCTGCGGGGCCGCTTGGAAGGGGCGTTCCTACGCGCCCTGCGCGCGCACGTCGATGCCGCCGACGCCGGCGTCGACGACGCGCTCGCGCCCTTGCTGATCGAGCCGTTGGACCGCGGCGGTGTCAGCCACCATCTGCTCGACCACGGCAACGTGGAACAGTTTCGCGAGTACGTCGTCCACCGCTCGCTGTACCACCTCAAGGAGGCCGACCCCCAGGCGTGGCTCATCCCGCGCCTGACCGGGCGGGCCAAGGCGGGCGTGATCACGGTCGAGTTCGACGAGTACGGCGGTGGCCGCGCCGAGCGCATGCACGCGCGGTTGTTCGCCGACCTCATGCGCGGTCTGGGACTGGACGCCACGTACGGCTGCTACCTCGACCGAGTGCCCGCGCCCATGCTCGCGGTGGTCAACCTCATGTCACTGTTCGGGCTGCACCGGGAGCACCGGGCGATGGCGGTCGGCCAGTTCGCCGCCATCGAGATCGGCTCGCCGCCCGGCGCGGCCCGCCTGGCCCAGGCGCTGCGGCGGCTGGACGTCGCGGACCCTGCCTGCGCCTTCTTCTACACCGAACATGTGGAGGCGGACGCCGTCCACGAACAGCTCATGCGACGCGAGGTGGTGGCGGGGCTGCTGGAAGAGGAACCCGACCTCGAAAGCGACCTCGTGTTCGGAATCCGGGCGACCGGTCTCGTGGAAGACCGTCTCGCCGCACACCTGCTTGCCGCGTGGAACGAGGGCCGAAGCTCCCTGCGTTCCCGAGAGGCCGATGCCTTCGCATCGGGAGCCACCCCCGCGCCCGGGGCGGGCACCCGGTGATCGCCGAACATCGAGACCCGGGCGGGCTCCTGATCCTGGCCAACTTCGTGTCGCCCCTGGCCGTCGATCTCCGCGAGACGTCGATCCTGCGGCGCTGGTCGGAGCAGGCGTCCCGCAAAATCTGGCTCACCAGACCGGGTGACCTCCTGGTCGTTCCGCTGCCACTGTCCGATGCCTTTCGACGCTACGCCCTGCGCATGCTCGCGATGCCCGAGGACTCCGTCACGGTGGTCACGGTGCCGGACACCACGCACGCACCGATGGCGGAGGCCATCGCCATGCACGGCCTGTTGGAACCGCTGCGCGCACTCGTGCACGAACGCCCCGGTACGCGCCTGCTCCCGACCGCCCTCGACGAAGCGTCGGTCGCCCTCGCCGCAGACCTCGGCATCCCCGTCGCCCCGTACGGAGCGGACCGCCCCTCGCGCCGAGTCGTGCGAACGGTGGCGGACCTGAACACCAAATCCGGCTTCCGCTCCCTCGCCGACCGACTGGGGATGCGCCTGCCGTCCGGTCGGGTGTGCACAGGCGCCGACCTCCCCCGAACCATCGACGACATGTTGTCGGTATGGGAGCGCGTGGTCGTCAAAACCGACCGCTCCGCCGGCGGCCACGGCCTTTCCTTCGTGACTCGGGGAGAACCGTGGGCCACGGCGCCCGTCGCCCCCGACAGCCGGTGGGTCGTGGAGCGGTACGTCGAGCACACCCGCGCCGTCAGTGCCCAGGGCCACGTCGCGCGCGAGCGGGCGACGGCGCTGTACGACGGCGAGATGCGCATGTGCGGGGGCTCGTTCGCCGGCTACCGTTCGCCGCTGAACGACCTTCCCGAGACGGCCCGCGCGGAACTCGCCGACTGGACCATCGCCCTGGGACGTCACCTCGGCGCCGAGGGATACCTGGGCCCGTACAGTCTGGACGCGGTATGCGCCCGGGACGGCGGCCTCCACGCCCTGGAATGCAACGTCCGGCGCACCGCGACCACCACCACCCACACCCTGGTGACCCGGCTCGTGGGCGAGGACCCCGCACCCGTCTGGTCGATGGGCACTTTTCGAGCCGGTCCGGCCATGGCGTTCGACACGGTGCGGGAAGGTCTGATCGAGGCCGGCCTGGACTTTCGACCGGGTGGACGGGAAGGCGTGGTCCTGTACACGGACCGCCCTGCGGACGGCGTCGAATGGCGATACGTGGCCCTTGCCACCGACCTGCCCCGACTCGACGAGCTGGAAGCCCGACTCACCACCGCCTTCGCGCACGAAGGCGTCGAAGGACCGGGGAACCCTGGGCTCAGACGGTGATCAGTTCGGCGCGGAGTTTGTCGAGGATGCGGGAGATCAGCCGGGAGATGTGCATCTGGGACAGGCCCAGGCGTTCGCCGATCTCGGCCTGGGTCATCTCCTGGCCGAAGCGCATGGACACGATGTCGCGTTCACGTTCGGGCAGGGCGGCGATGGCGGGTTTGAGGACGTGCAGGTTCTCGACCATGTCGAAGCCCGGGTCCACGAACGACGCCTGCGCGCTGTACGAGCGAGCCGGTCCGTCGTCGTCGCCGGCGGGGGCGTCCAGGGACGCTGCGGTGTAGCCGGCGGAAGCGGTCAGGCCCTCCGCGACCTCCTCGACGCTCGTCCCGGTGAGGGTGGCGAGTTCGGCCTTGGTGGGTTCGCGATCGTGTTCGGTGGTGAACGCGTCGCGGGCCCTGGCCAGCTCCAGGCGCAGTTCCTGCAAACGGCGCGGGACGTGCACCGCCCAGGAGGTGTCACGGAAGAAGCGCTTGATCTCGCCGGAGATGGTGGGGATGGCGAAGGTGGGGAATTCGTACCCGAACGCCGGATCGAACCGGTCGATGGCCTTGATCAGGCCTATCGTGCCGACCTGGACCATCTCCTCCGCGCTCTCGCTGCGCGCCCGGAATCGCCCGGCGACGTAGCGCACGAGCGGGATGTTGACCTCGATGAGGGTGTTGCGCACGTACTGGTACTCGTGCGTGCCCTCCTCCAGCACCTTCAGCCGATCGAAGAGCACCTTGGACATCGCCCGGGCGTCCGTCGCCGTCATGTTCGCCATCTCCTCCGTCGTCGGGAGGCCGACGGAGGGCATGTGCCGTTCGGTGGCGGTCGTCTCGGTCGTGCTCACGGTACTCGGGCTCATCTGGGCATCCCCTTCGTTGGTCGGATGGACGCGGGTGCTACCTGCCCGGCACCGCGTCGGGTACACCCGTTTGCAGTAGTGGGTCTTGTCACCGATCCCGCCGCCACCGCCGGAGTGCCGGCGTTTCCGTTGCGCGACAACCCTCGCGGGAGATGGGCGCGGTATGTCGGCGGAAACGGCGGAGGCCCGGCGTGACCGAGGTGTGGATTCCCTGCGGATCACAGCGGCCCCGGCCGTGGCGCGGCACCTGCCCCCGGAATCGAAATTCATCTCGGGACCGCGGCGTCACCGGGCGCCGTTTCGGAAAATGGCCGAGGACGCCGAAACGGGCCGTGGGGGGGGGGGGGGGGGGCCGCGCGGCCCCCCCCCCCGCCGCGGGGGGGGGCCCCCCCCCCGCCCCCCCCCCCCCCCCCCCCGGGGGGGGGGGGGGGGGGGGGCCC
>NZ_JBITJP010000003.1:189698-649016 GCF_044460165.1 Embleya sp. NPDC050154 | reverse complement strand
GCCAAGAAGCAGGCCGGCGACGCCAAGGAAGACCTCCGGGTCGTCGACGTCGCACAACTGCTCCTGCAATCGGTCAAACTCCCCGAACCACCGGCGGCCCGGGGGGAGTCCGAGGATGCCGCGGAGCCGGCACCGGAACCGGTGAAGTGACGCGGGACCCGGTGCGGGAGCACCGGAGCCGGTGAAGTAACCCGCGGCACGAGGCTTTCCCTCGATGTCGCGACGCAGCCCCCGTTCCCGGTCGACGCCGGGGACGGGGGCTACTGCGTCTTCAGGTGCCGTTCGAGCGCGGACAGCGTCGCGCGCATCGACTGTTCGTTGTGGTCGGCGCGCGGGCCGGTGCGCAGCGCCGCTTCGGAGAGGCCTGTCATCAGCGTGCCGAGCGGGCCCACCCGGCGGTCCCGCCAGGTCTGTTCGACGAGGGTGCCGGTGGGGGTCGGGGAGAGCACGAACGACCAATGGGCGAGCGGGATGCCGAGCCGGGTGTCCCATGCGATGGCGCGGCCGGGGCGGGCGTCGGTGATGGTGCACCGCGTGGTCCAGCGCAGCAGACCCTTGCGGTTGGTGCCGAGGAAGCGGGCGCCGACGACGGGCTCACGGCGGGCGCCGAGCCAACTGCCGCCGGTGCATTCGGGGCTCCACTCGCCCATGCGGGTGATGTCGGCGAGCGCGGCCCAGACGACCGCGGGGGCGGCGGCGACCTCGCGGCGCACGGTGACGGCGCGTCGGGCCGGCAGGCCCTCGGGAGGAACGGCGCTGTCGCGGGGGCGGGCCACCACGACGGTGCGCTTGGCCGGGATGAGCGTGACGTGCCGCGCCCGCGGCCGTTCCGGGGTCGGATCGGGGGCGGTCAACTCCAGGCGGGTCAGCACCTCACGGATGATCACCGTCATTTCCAGGACCGCGAGTTGCGCGCCGACGCAGTACCGACGACCGCCGCCGAAGGGCATCCAGGCCCGTTGTGCCCGGGCCGCGTCGGGGCCGAGGAAGCGCTCGGGGCGGAACCGGGAAGGTTCCGGGAACACTTCGGGGTCGTGATGGATGAGGGTGATCACCGGCGACGCGAACGAGCCCGCGGGCACCCGGAATCGGCCCAGTTGGAGTGGCTCGTCCAGGAGGCGCGGGGCCTCGTACACCACGGGACGCGAGCGCAGCGCCTCCTTGACCACGGCGTCCAGGTAGGTGGTGTGGCGGCCGTCGTCGATCTCCTCGCGGAGTTCGGCCAGGACGGCGGGGGTGCGCAGGAGGCGCTCGAAGGTCCACGCCAGGGCGGTGGCGGTGGTCTCGTGGCCGGCTTCGAGCATGGTGATCAGTTCGTCGCGCAGTTCCTGGTCGCTCATCGGCCGGCCCTGCTCGTCGCGAGCCTGCAACAGCCGGGACAACACGTCGGTGGCGCCGGGGACCGGTTCGGTACGGCGATGCGCGATCTCGTCGAACAACATCGCGTCCACCGCGTCGCGGGCGCGCTGGAATCGGGTCGTGGGCAGGAAGCCGAGCCGGGTCGCCGGTGGGCTCTGGGTCCAGGCCCGAACCCGTGGCGGCAACATCAGCATGACCGGCGAGCCGCCTACCTCGATCAGTTCGGGGATGGCGGTGCGCAGCCGGGCCAGACGATCGTTGTCGCGGATCCCGAACACCAGCCGCAGGATCACCTCCAGGGTGATCTCCTGCATGCGGTCGCGCAGCGCGAACGGCCGGTGTCGCGGCCACTCGGCGATGTGTTCGGCGGCTATTCGGGCGATCTCGTCGCCGTAGTCGGCGATGGCCTTGCCGTGCAGGGGTGGGCTCAGCAGTCTGCGGTGCCGCCACCAGGGGTCGCCGTCCAGCGTGAGCAGCGAGTTCCTACCGACCATGCCCTCCAGGAATTGTCGGCGCACCTCGCCGGCCCGGCCGCCGCCGGCGTCGACGGCGTAGACCTGCTGGGCCAGTTCGGCCGTGGTGACGTAGGTCTGCGGCGGGAACCCGAGGAACCTGGCCTGGAAGACCGGCCCATGGCGACGCCGAGCCGCCCGGAGCGAACGGCCGGGGGCGGCGAGGTAGAGCGCGGTCTGGATCCAGCTCGGCAGCCGGGAACCCGGCGGCGGGGTGGCAGACGTCATCGACTCGCTCCTGATCCGAGAGAAGTCTGAACATTCGTGCTGCACGCTTGTCTAACATGGTGGGATGCCCAAGTCGCCCCTGTCCAGGAGTCATCGGGAGCGAGTCCTCGCCGGGGCCGTGCGCTGTCTGCGGGAGAAGGGCTACGCGCACACCACCGCACGCGATATCGCGCAGGCCTCCGGAACCAGCCTCGGCTCGATCGGCTACCACTTCGGCGGCGTGGACGCGCTTCTGGAGGAGGCGGTCGGGCAGTGCTTCGAGGTGTGGACCCGCCGGGTGCGGGACGCGGTGTCGGCCGCCGTCGCCGATGGTCCTCGTGCGCAACTGGCCGCGGCGCTCGTGGCGTTGATCGATTCGTTCGAGGAACTGCGCCCGATGGTGGTCGCGTGTGTCGAGTCGTTCGCGCCGGCCATGCGCTCGACGGCGCTGCGCGAACGCCTGGCCGCGGGATACGCCGACGCCCGTCGGGCCGGACGCGCCATGACCGACCGGGCGTTCGCGGATTCGGGAGTCGAGCCGCCGGCGGGCGCCGAGGCGATTCCGGCGCTGCTCATCGCGATCTGCGACGGCCTGATGCTCCAGTGGCTGGTCGACCCGGAGCACACCCCCGACGCGCGCGGGATCCTCGATGCCCTTACCGTCCTGGCGCCGGTCCTGGCTCCCCCGCGCTGATTCGTGGCGCATGGCCGTGACCGGTGACGCGCCGGCGGCATGGCGACGCCGTGGCGGGCGCTTCTGCTTCCGCGAACGATGCGGTGGTACAGCGGTATTCGGCCAACCCGGGCGAGTGTCGGCGCCGGCGCGTCCCGACCCCGGCGGGCGCCCGAGGGGCCGTTTCGATCCGGCCGCGACCGACCCGCGGTCCCGGAACCGGGCCGGGTGCGCGAGTCGGGCAACCGACGGTTTGTGTCGGTTGGCGCGGGCGGCAAGGCCGGCTTGTTTGCCGCCTGTTCCCCGGCCGTGACCGGGGCCTAAAGTCGTGTTCACGGGTGGTGACGAGGTGATCACGCAAACGTGATCGACTTCGTTGCGGCCCTGGGGGGCGACCGTGATTCCCGTGTCACGCCGGGAGTCGATGGTCGGATGGGGGAGGAGCGCTCGACGATCCGTCCGGAGACGTTGCGAGCGACACTCGACGGGTGGGAACCCGCCGAGGTCGCGGGCAAGGTGTCGGGAGGTGGCTCGCAACGCGTCCGAGACGAACCTGCCGGGGTGGCGGGCCGTCTCGGCATTGTTCGGTCGGTATCGAGGGCGCGCCCGCGTGGTGTCCGGGTACGGCGGCACGCTCGCCGTACCCGGAACCGCCTGCGCCACCGTGTCGGCCGGTGTCGGCGGATCCTTCGACGACGTGGCGAAGCCGACCGTGTACGTGGTCGACTGGACCCCCGACAAGATGCCGCTCCTGGGCGAGGGAGTGATCCGGGCGGCCGCGAGACTCGGCGTCGACCCGGTCAAGCCGATCACTCTGCTCGGCGTCGCGGCCCTGGGCGAACCCGACCTGCTGGTCGAGGTGGAGGCCACCGCCGTACTCGACTGACATCCCGTCGGATTCGCGAGCGGCTCGACGCGCGTTCGAAGACCGGCTCGCCCCGGGGCGAGCGGTGCCACCGAGTGGCCGGTGGTGCCGTGTCGTCAGCCTTCGGCCGGATCCGCCGGGGGCGCGGGAAGGAGGCACCGCCCGCGAGGGTGAGACCTGGGGACGACGGGCCCGCTCGGCGCACCGGATGACGCCCGCGCGGGCCCCCGCCCGTAGCGTCCCGGTGTGCAAAGAATCTACGCCTGGCTGCGCGGGCACCCGTTGGTCGTGGACGCGATGATCATGCTGCCGGTGTTGTTGCTGAGTGCCGCTCAGGTCCACGACGACGACACCACACCGGCCGGCCGGGTCCGGTACGGGCTGTGGGTTCTCATCGTGCTCCACGGGCTGGGCGCGACGCTGCGCCGAGTGCGGCCCCGGACCGCGTTCGGGCTGGTGATGCTGGGCAGCGCGGGCCAGCTCGTGGTGAGCTCGGAGATCATGATGACGAGCATCGCGGTGCCGATGGTGCTGTACACGGCGGCGAAGATCGGCTCGCCGCGCCGAGTGCGGCTCGCTCTGGTCTGCGTGTTCGCGGTGCCCGGGCTCTACTTCGCGCGCTGGGGCACGAGCGTGAATCCGGACGTGCGCGAAGGCGCGTTCGTGTATACCTTCATCGCGATCACGCTCGGCATCGCCTGGGTGCTCGGCGACTCGATGCGGACCCGCCGCGCCTATTACGCCGAACTCGAAGAGCGAGCGACCCGGCTGGAGTTCGAGCGGGACCAGCAGGCGCTGATCGCCGCTGCGGCCGAACGCTCGCGGATCGCAAGGGAGTTGCATGACGTGGTGGCGCACAACGTTTCGGTGATCGTGGTGCAGGCGGACGGTGCGAGCCGGGCCATCGCCACCTCCCCCGACAAGGCCCGCGAGGCCCTGGAAACGATCGCGAAGACCGGACGCGAGGCGCTGGTGGAGATGCGCCGACTGCTGGGGGTGCTGCGCGCGCAGAACGAGACCGAGGGCCTGGTCCCGCAGCCGAGCCTGCGCCACCTGGACGATCTCGTCGACCAGGTCGGCCGCGCGGGCCTGTCCGTGCGGGTGGTCGTGGAGGGCGAGCCGATCGACCCGTCCCGGACCGTCGCGCTCACCGCGTACCGGATCATCCAGGAGGCGTTGACCAACACCCGCAAGCACGCCGGTCCGACGGCCGGCGCCGAGGTCCTGGTCGGGTACCGCGGGGACGCGCTGGAGGTGCGCATCAGCGACGACGGGCGGGGCGCGCAGGCGCCGGGCGACGGAATGGGCCACGGCCTGATCGGCATGCGCGAGCGTGTCGCGATGCTCGGCGGCCGGCTCGACATCGGCCCCGGCCCCGACGGCGGCTGGGCGGTACACGCGGTACTGCCCTACGGAACGACCCGCGGCGTGCCCGCCACGGCCACTCGATCGACGCTCGGGAAGAGGACCGGCCCGTGAGCGACGCCGACGTCGGTCATGCCGACGCGGGAGGCGAACGGGTGTCGCCGAGGGCGGGGAGGCGGACCCTGACCACGGTGCCCCGATCGGCGGCGGGGCCGATGTGGATGCTGCCGTGGTGCATGTCGACGATGGCCGCCACGATGGACAGGCCCAGGCCGCTGCCGCCCTGGGCGCGGCTGCGGCTCTTGTCCGCGCGGTGGAAGCGGTCGAAGACGTGTGGGAGATCGGCGGCCGGTATGCCCGGGCCGGCGTCGCGCACGGTCAGTTCCACGTGATCGCCCGTACGGCGCAATTCGACCGCGGCCGGGGCGTCCGGCGGGGTGTGCATGCGGATGTTGCCGAGCAGGTTGGCCACCAACTGCCGCAGGCGGTCCTCGTCGCCCAGGACCAATACCTCCGCCGTGGACGCGGTGGCGGCATGGGTCAGCGGCCGGGCGGGTTCGACCGCGGCCGCGTCGCGGCAGGAGTCGGCCACGACCCGGGCCAGGTCCACGGGTTCGAGGTCGGTGTCCTGTTCCTCGTCCAGGCGGGCGAGCAGCAACAGGGCCTCCACGAGGCCGTTCATGCGCCGTATCTCGGCCCGCATCCGGGACACCGCGTCGTCGACCGAGGCCCGGTCCGGAAGCGCGCCGCGCTGGTACAACTCGGTGTATCCGCCGATCGACTGGAGCGGGGTGCGCAGTTCGTGGGAGGCGTCGGCGACGAAGCGGCGCAGGCGTTCCTCGGAGGTGTCCCGGGCGGTGAACGCGGCCTGGATCTGGTCGAGCATACGATCGATGGCGATGGCCAGTCGGCCGACCTCGGTGCGCGGGCCGATCAGCGGATTGCGTACCCGCCGCCCGTAGTCGCCCGCCGCGATCGAGTCGGCGACCTGGGCGGCCTGTTCCAGCGGCCGTAGTTCGCGCCGGACGAACAGCGCGCCGAGCAGGCCCAGGGTCGGCAGGGCGATGCCGACGGTGATCAGCACCACGTACAGCGCGTGGTCGGCGGCCCGTTCGGCATCGTTGGTGCTCAGCGCGACCAGTGCGGTGCGCCCGTCGGTCAGGTCCTGGACGCGAACCCGGAATTTCTCACCGGACCCGGGCTCGGCCGAGGGCGCGGTGACCGTGCTGCCGGTGGGCGGCAGGACGCCGGTCAGCCTCGGCCCCGGGCCCTGCGGCGGGCGGCGGCCGGGGGCGGCGAGGGCCACGCGCAGGCCGCCCGGGTACTTCAGCCAGATGCCCGGATCCAGGCCCAACCGCTGGTTGTTGCGTTCACGCTGGTCCAGGGCGCGCAACGCGGCGACGGTGGTGTCGAGTTGGTTGTCGAGACGGTCGAAGAGCGAGTCCCGCAGCACGCCCACGGTCACCGCCGCGCAGGTGTTGAGCACCACGGTGCACACCAGGACGAGCACGATCACCAGGCGCCGGCGCAGCGGTTGCCGGCGCATCCTGGGCCGCAGGCTCAGCACGGCGGTGTGCGCAGGCAGTACCCGACCCCGCGACGGGTGTGGATCAGCGGTGTGCCCTGGCCGTCGTCGATCTTGCGGCGCAGATAGCTGATGTAGGTGGCCACCACCGTGTCGTCGCCGTTGAAGTCGTAGGACCACACGTGCTCCAGCAGGCGGGCCCGGGTCAACACGTGGTCGGGATGCAGCATCAGGTAGCGCAGCAGCCGGAATTCGGTCGGCGAGAGGTCGATGGGGCGTCCGGCGCGGCGCACCTGGTGAGCGGCGGCGTCGAGTTCGAGGTCGGCGACGCGCAGGACGTCGCCACCGGGTGCCGCGCGCCGGGTGCGGCGCAGCACCGCCTCCACGCGCGCGGTGACCTCGTCCAGGCCGAACGGCTTGGTGATGTAGTCGTCGCCACCGGCGGTCAGGCCGCGGACCACGTCCTTGCGGGTGTCGCGCGCGGTAAGGAAGACCACCGCGACCTGGAGTTCGTCCGAGCGCAGTCGGCGCAGCACCTCGAAGCCGTCGCCGTCGGGGAGCATGACGTCGAGCAGGATCAACTCGGGCAGAAAGTCCCGGGCGACGGTGAGCGCCTGAAGGCCGGTGGCGGCGGTGCGCACGTCGTAGCCGACGAAGCGCAGGAACCGGGCGACGGTGTCCACGATCGCCGGTTCGTCGTCGACGACCAGGAGGCGGCCCCGGTCGTGGGTCGCGGGTGGGCCGGCCTGCGGATCCGGGATGCTCATCGGTGCCTTCCTCGCGACGCGCTCCGCCGGGTGCGGCGGGTGGGTTGGGGTCGGTGGGCGTGATCGCCGCGAACACTACGGTGCGCCGCGCCCCCGTCGGCACCGTACCCGGGCCCCGACCTCCGCAGGCGCCGGCGCGGCGGCCCGCACCTCTCCAGCGTGGCCTACGAACTGGGTTCCGTTCTATGGGAGTTGCGTGTGAATGGCCCCGTCTGCGGGCCGGATCGCGGTGGTCGGGCCGAGTCGGCTCCTAGCGTGGCCAAGGCCGATCCGCCCCGCTACAAGCAGCGCACCGTCCGGGAGTTCGTGATGTCCACGTTGTTGTATCGCCTGGGCCGCTTCGCCTATCGGCGCCGCCGCCTCGTCATCGCCGGGTGGCTGGCGATCCTGCTGCTCGCCGCCGCCGCCGCGATCACCCTGATGCGGCCCTTCGCGTCGCAGAACAACATTCCGGGCACCGAGTCGCAACGCTCCCTCGACGTGTTGGAGGCCCGATTCCCCACCGCAGACGGAGCGGAGGGACGGATCGTCTTCCGCGCGGCGGAGGGGAGCACGATCACCGCCGACCCGGCGCGGCGGACGGTACTGGCCGCCACCGGCGCGGCCGCGGCCGTACGCGGGGTGGCCTCGGCCGAGGACCCGTACGACGCGGGCGCCGTCTCGGCCGACCGCAGCACCGCGATCACCACCCTGACCTTCACCGAGGAACCGGCCGAGGACGTCCCGGCGGGCACACGCGACGCGATCGAGGACATCGCCGAGCGAGCCCGGGCGTCGGGCCTGACGGTGGAACTGGGCGGGGATGTGTTCGTCGAGCAACCCGCCCCGTTCGGCGTCGGCGAGATCGCCGGCCTGTTCGTGACGCTCTGCGTGCTGGTGTTCGTCTTCCGTTCGTTGCGCGCCGCGGTCATCCCGCTGGTCACCGCGCTGATCGGGGTGACGGTCGGCGTCCTGCTCGTGCTCGCCGGCAGTCGGTTCGTGACCATGGACAGCAGTTCGCTGACGTTGGCGATGATGTTGGGCCTGGCGGTCGGCGTCGACTACGCGCTGTTCATCGTCTCCCGACACCGCGATCAGGTGCGGGGCGGCATGGCGCCGGAGGAGTCGGCGGGACGCGCGGTGGGCAGCGCCGGGACCGCCGTGGTCTTCGCCGGCGCCACCGTGGTGATCGCGTTGGCCGCGCTCGCGGTGGTGCGCATCCCGTTCCTGACCGTGATGGGGGTGGGCGCTGCCGGCACCGTGGTGGTGTCCGTCCTGGTCGCGCTGACCCTGCTGCCGGCGCTGCTGGGCGTGCTGGGCACGCGGGTGGCCGCGAGTTCGATCCCGGTGCTGCGCCGGTCGGCGGATCGAGCCGATGGCGGGCGGCCGGGTGGGCGGCCGGGTGGGCGGTCGGGCGGGCAGTGGAAGGGGCGGTCGGGCAGGCGGCCCGGCGCGCCGGCGTCGGCCGGCCTGCGCTGGGCGCACGCGGTGACGCGCCGGCGGTGGGTGGTCCTGCCCCTGGGCGTCGCGGGCCTGGCCCTGTGCGCGCTGCCCGCCCTGGACCTGCGCCTGGGCCTGCCCAAGGACCGCGGCGACAGCACCGCCGTGCGGGCGCAGGACCTGATCGACGCGGGCTTCGGCCCCGGCTACACCGGGGCGCTGATCGTGGTCGTGCAGGGCTCGACGATGAACGTCGGGCCCGCCGCCGAGCAGATCGCCGGGCGGGTGACCGCACTGCCGCACACGGCCTCGGTCGCGGCGCCGGTGCCGAACGCGACCGGCGACACCGTGATGATCGAGGTGATCCCGGCGGCCGGGCCCGATTCCGCGCACACCCAGGATCTCCTCGACGACATCCGCCGGGCGCGGGACCCGATCGCCGCGCTCACCGGGACCCGGATCGACGTCACCGGCAGCACGGCGGTCGACCTGGACGTGGCCGCCAAACTCGCGTCCGCGCTGCCGGTGTACTGCCTGGTGGTGATGGGGTTGGCGATCCTGCTGCTGACCGTGGTCTTCCGCTCGATCGTGGTGCCGGTGAAGGCGGCCCTGGGGTTCCTGCTGTCGGTGGTCGGCGCGCTGGGCGCGGTCGTCGCGGTCTTCCAATGGGGTTGGCTGTCCGGCCTGGTCGGTCTCGACGGGACCGGCCCGATCGTGAGCTTCCTGCCGATCCTGGTGATCGGCATCCTGTTCGGCCTGGCGATGGACTACGAGGTGTTCCTGGTCTCGCGGATGCGGGAGGAGTACACCCGCGGCCGGCCCGCGCGGGAGGCCCTGCGGGTGGGCTACGCGCACAGTGCGAAGGTGGTCGCCGCCGCCGCGCTGATCATGGTCTCGGTGTTCGGATCCTTCGTGCTGTCCGAGAACGCGGTGGTCAAGGGCATGGGCTTCGCGCTGGCGATCGGTGTCCTGTTCGACGCCTTCGTGGTGCGGATGACGCTGGTCCCGGCCGTGATGGCGATCCTCGACCACCGGGCCTGGTGGCTGCCCGGCCTCCTGCACCGGTACCTGCCGCACATCGACCTGGAGGGCGAACGGCTCGCGCGACACCTGGACGGGGGGTTCGCGCCGGGGAACGGCACCCGCGAGCCACGCCATGCGGCCCCGGAATCGGCGCTCGCCGAGGATCCGCACGCCGGCGCGCGCGGCGGGCGCGGCGTGCGAGGCGACGGATGAGCGAACCCGCGCCCGCGCCGGCCGTCCGCGCCACCTCGTCGGGCGCACGCGTCGGCCCGTCCGCACCTTTGATCCCACCCTCGAACACCGACCGACACGACCCGGCGGTACGGGCCCACCACGTCACGGGAGCGAGTGCACACGCGATGAACGAGACCGAATTCCCGCTCTGGGGACCCGGCTTCCACATCCGCCTGGCGGAACTGGTCGAGGTCGTCCCGGACAACGACTGGCAGTGGAGCGTGCTGGAATGCATCGGCATCGGGACCATGCCGTGGGAGTCGAGATCCGGCCGGGCGAACGAGCTCGTGTTGGCCTCTCAGGTCGGATTCCTGATGTCCTGGCGCGAGTTGAAGGAATTCGCGGGCGGACTCGAATGGGTCGAGGAGTTGCTCGTCGTGGCCGCCGAATCCCGCGACCTGCTGATCCCGGAGCAACTGAGCGTGGACGACTTCTCCGGCTGCCTGATGATGCTGGAGGTGTTCGGCAACACCACGTGGAGCGTGGCCGGTCGCTCCGGTCTGTTCGACGACATCGACGTCGTCGACCTGTTGCGGGCGCGGTACGGCGGCAGCTGACCCGAGGCGGCCCGCGGCCGGGTCCAAGCCTCGGGCGGGTGGGCGGGTCGGATCCGCGAACGGTTCTGTGCCGATTCCGAGGCTGCTCTCAGTCTTTCTTCATGCACACGTCCGACAGTCGTGAGCATGACGACAGAAGAGGCAAGGACTCCCGAACCCATGTCGACTCGCTCCGGCCCGGTCCCGTCGGGGGACGAGCACGCGGTGCCGACGATCCCGCCGCTGCCCCGGGTACCGCCGCCGGAAGCCGGCCGGCACCGGCCGTCCGGTCGGCGGGTCCGCCGGGCCTCGGTCGCCCTGGTCGCCGCGGCGGTGGCGGCCGGATTGCTCGGAGGGCTCGCCGGGGCGACCGCCGTACACCGCTTCGGTGGGTCCGACGGCGGGTCACCGGTGGCCATCGGCGTGCCGGCGCGGACCGCGGCCGACACCGACGCGGCGGCGCCGGTGTCCGCGGTGGCCGCCGCGGTCCAGCCGAGTGTGGTGGAGCTGCGGGTGACCACACGTCGCGGCTCGGTCACCGGCTCGGGCCTGGTCCTGGACACCGATGGCCGGATCCTGACCAACAACCACGTCCTGGCCGGGGCGAACGCGGGAACCGTCACGGTCGCGTTCGCCGACGGCCGGACCGCCCCCGCGGGTGTGGTGGCCGCCGACAGCGCGCACGACCTGGCCGTGGTGCGGGTCACCGGCGTCTCCGGTCTCACCCCGGCGACCCTCGGCGACTCGGGCTCCGCACGGGTCGGGGACGAGGTGGTCGCCTTCGGCTCACCCCTGGGCCTGACCGGGACCGTCACCTCCGGAGTGATCAGTGCACTCGACCGCCGGGTCACCGTGTCGGGGGACAGCGCGGTCGGCTCGTCCGAGGACGGGAGCGGTTCGAGTACCTCGCCCGTCGCGACCGGCGGGACCGACACACTGACCTACCCGGCGATCCAGACCGACGTCGCGATCACCTCGGGCAGCTCCGGTGGACCGCTGGTCGACCTCTCCGGCCGGGTCATCGGCATCGACTCGGCCATCTACAGCGCCACTCCCGACACGGGCACCGGCACCGAGGCGGGCAGCGTCGGCATCGGCTTCGCGATCCCCATCGACACGGTCAAGACCTTCCTGAACACGCTTCCCCGGGACAAGTAGCCGACCTCACACCGGGTACGAATCCGCCGGTACGAATCAGTGCGTGTACAGGTAGATCAGCCCTTGCGGGCCGTCGGCGCAGAAGAAGCTCGGGCCCCACAGTTCATAGCCCGCCTGGCCCGCCGCGTGGCACTGGGCCTGCGTGTAGTACACCACTCGGATGTGGAACTCGCCCGCGGCGCTCGCCGAGGTAGCGCCGGCGAGCGGCAGCAGGGTTGCGGCGGCGCCCGCGACGAGCAGTCCGATGTGTTTCCGGCAACCCGAAGCGGGCCCGAGGCGCCACCGTCGCCCGCCTCGGACGGGTGACAAGGCCGTGTCGGGGCGATCCGGACGAAAGCGCGCTCCGATACTGAAGAGGTTTCCCGCCGGTCGCCGCGTGTACGGCAGGCACCCGCCGCGGCGGCGGAGTGCGCGCCCGATCGGCGACACGCCTCTCGACAAGGACGCGACATGACCTTCCTGGCCCGCATCACCACGGTCGCCGGGCTGCTGGTCGGCAGCGCCGCCGTACTCGGCCCGGGTGTGGCCGACGCCGCTCCCGGTGCGATCCCGATCGTCTGCGCCGGCACGGTGACCGACGGGCCGGACATCGTGGTGGCCTACGCGTGCGACCGGGCCCGGGCTGCGGGCGACGACACGGTCGCCACCCCCTCCGCGACCTACCACTGCGCGGGTTCGGTGCACTTCTTCGTCGACCCCTTCCGCGAACCGCGAGCGCAAGGCGTCGACCCGGGCCACACCTTCCTCGGCGGTCGCTGTACGAGGACCTGACCCACCGGGAGCCCCGACCCATCGGGAGCCGATCCGGAGCCCGGCCTCCGAGCCGTCCCCGCGGCCCCTTGCGACCCGCCCCGCGACCTGCCCCGGGCAGGCCGCACTACGCTGGGCCTCAGCGCGCGACTTGTTAACGTAAGCACCTGCTCGATCCGCGGGAAGTCGGAGGGGAATCCGCGCCATGAACGACCGGCGGGACACATCCGACACCACCGGGCACACGCCGCCCCGAACGGCGCGCGTGCCGACCGGCCCGCGATCGCGGGCGTTGCCGTGGTGAACCGCGACATGTCCGGACCCAGGCATCCCGCCACCAACCCGGCCTTCAGCGTGCGGATCCACGTGCCGCCCGGTGCCGCCGCCGCGGTCGCGGGCGTACTGGCCGAAGCCCCCGGCACGGTGACGAGTCGGATCGACGAACCGGACGCCATGGGCACCTGTCGGATCACCCTCGACGCCGACGGTCCCCGGACGCTGGCCTGGCTCACCCGGACCCTGACCCGACGCCTGGGCACGGACCTGCTGCTCACCCAGGATCCCGTCTTCGTCGCCGCCTCCACCGGCAAACTGACGCTGCGCGTGTGCGCGGCCACCACCACCGGCCACGACATCGCCCTGCTCGACGCCGACGCGGATCGCCGCGTCGTCTCGCACCTGGCGGCACACCCCGAACACACCGACGACTACACCGGGCGCCGGCACCGCGTCGCGCTGATCAGCGATGCCAGCGCCGTCCTGGACTTCGACGCGCTGCCCGCCGACGCCGCGCTGCCGGCCCTCGAATCCCAGGCGGTACACCTGCGCCGGGCCACCGGGCTCGACGTCTTCCCGTTGCCCATCGCGACGCCGCACGTCGAGGACATCGCGCAGGCGGTACGGCTGCTCGCCCCCGGCTTCGCGGCAGCCGTGCTGGTGCACACCCGCCCGGAGCACGTGCTCACCACCCGCGCGATCCTGGGCGCCACCCCGCCGCTGCTCCTGCTGGACACCCTCAACGACGGCCTCGCCGTCGCGATCGCCGCCGCGACGATCAACGCCCTGAGCAATCGGGGTGTGCGGCCGTCGAGCGGCCGGGTGGTCCTGGTGGACCCGGCGCGCGGCGGGGATCTGGCCGGGCTGTTGATCGCCTCCGGGATCGCCGACCTGACCCTGTTCGACCCCTTCGGCCCCGGTGGCGGGAACCTGCGCGCGATCGCCGCCGAGGCCGATCTGATCGTCGACCTCACCGGGTTGGCCACACCGCCGGAGCAGGTCCCGATCCTGCGCGCCCGGCCCGAGGCGCCACCACGCTTCGCGGCGGCCACCACCGGTCCCCGCCCGCTACACGCGCTGCCCGGGCTGCTCACCGCGGCCACCACGACCCGGCGGCCGATCACCGCGCGCGCACGGGTGGCCGCGGTGCACGCGCTGGTCGAGGGCACGCCGCCGGACGCGCTCCTTCCGGCACCGGATCAGCCCGGCCTCACCGCCGCCGTCGCGGCCGCGGCGACCCACGCTCTCGACTCCGACAACGGCATCGGCATGGGTGGCGCCTGATCCATCCGGATGCCCCGGACGGGCCCGGCGCCGGCCGGCCCGCTCGGGGCGCCGCGCGCGTCGCCGCTCAGTGAGTGATCGGAGTCGTCGCCCGGCACGAGCCAAGGCAGGTGTGAGCAACTCGCCACCGTATGTACTCGAGGCGAAGTCGACCCCGGATCGCCGGTACGTCGGCCGGGGCGGGAGATCGAAGACAAGCCCTATCCGGCGACGGCGACGAGACGGCGGGCCATGCCGACGACGGGACGCACCGTGTCCTGGTCGTAGTTGCTGAGCACGACGATCACCCATTCGCCGTGCGGGAACATCTCGATGCCGGTCGACTCACCCGGGGCGCCGCTGCCGTGGCCGAACGTCCACCGGTCGGCGAGCACCGCGCCGATCGGCCCGTAGCACTGGAACATGGCCTGTGGGCGGGGGTCGCCTCCGCCGGGAGGCGGGTCGGCCGGACCGGTGGGGGACGGGCCCGTGGGCGACGGGTCCTTCGGCGGTGGGCCGGAAGTGGGCAGCCCCAAGGGGAGTTTGCCGCCGAGGAGGGTTCGGGTGAACGGCGGGGCGAGCAGTTTGTCGCGGAGTAGGGCTCGGGCGAAGCGGTCCATGTCCGAGGCGGTGGAGAACGCGTCCCCGGCCGGTGTACCGATGAACACCCGTCCCGCGACGTCGTCGACGCGCTCTCCCGAGGGCTGCTTGACGTACGGGTGGGCGATGCCCGGGTCGCGGCGCCAACGGGGCGCGGTGACGAAGTCGGTGTCGGCCATGCCCGCCGGGCGGAAGATCCGTTCGCGGGCGTAGTCGAACCAGGACCGGCCACAGACGCGGGCCACGATGGTTCCGAGCAGGTGATACCCGGAGTTGCTGTACAGGTTCGCGGCGCCGGGCGCGAAGGACAGCGGCATCCTGCGGATGAAGTCGAGCGTGCCGTCCATGACTTGGTCGGCCGTGGTCCACGTGGCCGCGGCCTCCTCGAATCCCGGCGCCTGCTGATGGTTGCCCAGGCCCGAGGTGTGGGTGAGCAGGTGATGCAGCGTCACGTGGTCGGCGATCTCGGCGGGCAGGCCGTCGAGGTAGGTGCCCACGGTCGACGCGTAGGAGAGTCGGCCCCGTTGCACGAGTTGGGCGACCGCGACGGCGGTGAACAGCTTGGTCACCGACGCGAGCGCGAAGAGGGTGTCCGGTGTGATCGGTACGTCGCGTCGCCGGTCGGCCATGCCGTAGGCCCGGGACAGCACGGTCCGGCCGCGTCGGGTGATCAGCAGGGTGCCGGAGAACTCGTCCCTGGCCGCCAGGTTCGCCACGAACCTGTCGAGTTCGCCCCCCGGCCGGAGTCCCGCGGGGATCGGGCCGGGGGATCGGGTGTCCCGATCGGCCCGGGTGTCGCCTCGCGCCGTGCCCTCGGCCGCCGCGGTTCGCGCGTCGGCATTGGCGTCGGCGTCCTCGGACGCCACGAGGATGCCCGCGCCGGCGAGCGGAACCGCCGCGAGCAGGCCGATGATCGAGCGTCGGGACGGTCGTACCGTCGATCGAGCGGAGGTCGAGGGGGTGTCGTGGGCCATGACCGTTGTCTAGCGGCGCGGGCCGATGGGCGGCCGATCGTCCGGCCATACGGGATCCATATGTGCCGGCCGGCATGCTGCGCGCATGCGAGTGCTGCTGGTTGAGGACGAACAACCGCTGGCCGGCTACATCGCCGCCGGATTGCGCAAACACGGATTCGCCGTCGATGTCGCCGGTGACGGCCAAAGCGCCTTGGACAGGGGCGAGTCCACGCCCTACGACGTGGTGGTGCTGGATCGGGACCTGCCGGTGGTGCACGGCGACACGGTGTGCCGACGGATGGCCGAACGGGGCACGTCGCGCATCCTGATGCTGACCGCCTCCGGCGCGGTCGAGGACCGCGTCGACGGGCTCACCCTCGGTGCCGACGACTACCTGGGCAAGCCGTTCGCGTTCTCCGAGCTGATCGCCCGGGTGCACGCCCTGGCACGCCGCAGCGCGCCGGCCCGACCGCCGATCCTGCGCGCCGCGGACGTGACGCTGGACCCGGCCCGGCGCACCGTCGAGCGGGCCGGCCGGCTGCTGTCGCTGACGCCGAAGGAGTTCGGTGTCCTGGCCCAACTGCTCGCGGCGGGTGGGGACCTGGTCAGCGCGGAGACGCTACTGGAGAAGGTGTGGGACGAGCACGCCGATCCCTTCACCAACGCGATCCGGATCACCGTGGGCACGCTGCGCCGCAAGCTGGGCGATCCGCCGCTGATCGAGACCGCGACCGGCGCCGGGTATCGGATCGGCGGACCGTGGCCGTGCGATTGAGCGCGCGCGGCCGGTTGGCGATCCTGTACACCGCGCTCGTGTTGGCCGCGGGAGTGGCATTGACCGCGCTGACCTACGCGCTGGTGCGGCGGAGCATGCGCCATCGGATCGTGATCGACATCAGGACCGAGTCGCCCGGCGCCCCCGGGCCTCCGCCGACGGGCCTGCCGAGGCCGGAGGCGCTCGCGGATCGGGTCCGCGCCACGACGCTGTCCGAACTGCTGACCCAGGCCGCGATCGCACTCATCCTGGTGGTCGTGCTCGCCGCCGTGCTGGGGTGGCTGGTGGCGGGGCGGGTATTGCGGCCGATCCGCGCGATCTCGGCCACCGCCCGCCGGTTGTCGGCGGAGAACCTCTCGGAGCGCATGCCGGTGAGCACACCGGCAGACGAACTCGCGGAACTGGCCGATACCGTCAACGGCATGCTGGACCGCATCCAGGCCGGCATCGCCGAACGCGACCGGGCGCTGGCCGGCCAACGCATGTTCACCGCGAACGCCGCGCACGAACTGCGCACCCCGCTGACCACCATGCGCACCGCGATCGAGGTGACGCTGGACGGCGAGCCGGACCGGGACGAACTGCTGACCATGGCCGAGGACGTCAGGACCGCGATCGAACACAGCCGGCGGACCCTGGACGGCCTCCTGGCCCTGGCCCGCGGCCGGATACTCCCCGACACGCACCGTGCGGTGGACCTCGCGGAGGTCGCGACGGGCCTGGTGGCGGGTGCCGCGGACGAGGCCGCCGCCCGGGGCATCGAACTGCGTTCCGACCTGCGGCCCGCCGCGCTCGGCGGCGATCCGATCCTGATCGAGCGTTTGGTCGGCAACCTGCTCGACAACGCCGTCCGCTACAACCGGCCCGGCGGGCACATCGCGGTGACCACGGGCACCGAGGACGCCCGCGCGTTCCTGCGCGTCGACAACTCCGGCGCGCTCGTCGCCGCCGAGGACGCGGACGGGCTGCTGGAGCCGTTCGTACGCGGCGAGGGGGTGCGCACCCGCGCCGACGGCGGGGCGGGACTGGGCCTGTCCATCGTCCGCGCGATCGTCATCGCCCACCGGGGCGAGATCACCACGACCGCCCGCCCGACCGGCGGCCTGGACATCACCACCCGGTTCCCCGCCTCGCCCCCGGCGCCGAGCCCGCCGGCACGAACGGGCGACAGGACGTGTGACCCGGATCTCTTTCCGAGGCCGATGAGTTCGCGGGTGCACGGCGGTCGATACCCGTGACAACACCATCCGCCGCATGCGCCGAGAGGACACCGGGAAAATGAGCGAGACCCCGAACGGCCCCGCAAGCTACTTTCCGTCGATCGAGAAGAAGTACGGCCGCACGATCGCGGACTGGCAGGCCCTGATCCGGTCCTCGCCGCTGACCAAGCACATGGAACTGGTCACCTGGCTCAAGGCCGAGTACGGCATCGGACACGGCCACGCGAACGCCCTGGTCAAGCACACCCTCACCGAGGACCTCGCCCGGTAGGGCGCACCGAGCGAGCGGATGGCGGGACGGGCGAGCGCCCGTCCCGCCGCGGGTCGGTGGGTGTGCGCCGCCTATGTGGCGCAGGGCAGCGTGCCGGCGCGCAGGGCGTGCCCGCCGCCGTTCCCAATGCGTTCGCAAGGTAGCCAGTCCTTTGTCTCAGTGGGTCGGGCAGCGCACACGCCCTCCCATCGAAGGTTCCGGCCCACCGACGACCGACGCCTGAACACGGCACGAACACCGGGCGAAGCACACCGGTCAGGCCACTCCCGGGTAGGTGACACCGATGCGTTCGCGCACGGCGTCCAGTGTGCGCATGACCGCGAGGGTGCCGTCCAGGGGTACGAGCGGGGATTCGGTCTCACCGGCGCGCAGGCACCGCATCACCTCGGCGGCCTCGTGCCGCATCGTGCCGCGTTCGGGGTCGTCGGTGACGTCGGCGAGCAGGACCGATTGCGGTTCGTGGCCCGGGCGGTGGATGACGAAGCGGTCCGGATAGAAGAAGCCGTCGGCGAACTCGATCCGGCCCCTGGTGCCGGTGATCGTCGCGGGCGCGTCGTTATCGGCGGTGAACGTGCACCCGAGCGTGGCCACGGCACCGCCGTCCCAGCCGAGGACGATGCCCGTGTTGTCGTCCACGCCCTCGGGGGTCAGATGCGCCCAGGCCCGGATCGCGTCCGGCTCACCCAGCAACAACTGGGCGAAGGACACCGGGTAGACGCCGAGGTCGAGCAGCGCGCCGCCACCCTGCGCCGGGTCGCGCAGCCGGTGCTCCGGCGGCAAGTCCCCGGCGAACCCGAACGCCGCCGAGACGCCCCGCACCTCGCCGATCACGCCGTCGGCGATCACCTCGCGCAGCCGGCGGATCAGCGGGTGGCAGTACGTCCACATCGCCTCCATCAGGAACAATCCGCGGTCGCGGGCCAGATCCACCAGTTCGCGGGCCTGGCGGGAGTCGAGCGTGAACGCCTTCTCGCACAGCACGGCGCGGCCCGCCTCCAGACACAGGCCGGCCGCCGCGCGGTGCGCGGAGTGTGGCGTGGCCACGTAGACGACGTCCACCTCGTCGTCCGCGGCCAACTCGGCCCAACTGCCGTGGGCCCGCGCGATGTCGTGGCGCTCGGCGAACGCCTTCGCGGACTCGATGTGGCGTGAACCGACCGCGACCACCTCGGTGTCCGGCAGGCCGCGCAACGCCTCGGTGAATTCGGCGGCGATGCCGCCGGTGGCCAGGATTCCCCAACGTATGACCCGCGTGCCGTCGCTCATCGGTGCCCCACAAATCGGTCTCGGTCGTGCGCGATCGCCGACAGGCCGGCGAAGGGCGCGCCTGCTCCGATGGAGCGTGCCATACCGCCCACCGGCCCGGGCACGCCGGCGTCGCGGACGGGGCCGTACGGCATACGGGTGCGTCGGAGCCGGCCACCCCGCCGCACGGGCACGGGCACGGGCGGGCGTACGCGCATCGCGCCGTACGGCGGCGGCGCTACCGCAGCGAGATCTCCCGGCCGATCGACTGCTCGCGGGCGGCGGTGACGACCAGAGCCGCGGCGGCGGCGTCCTGTACGGCCACGCCGACCGATTTGTACAGCGTGAGCTGCTCCGGCGAGGTGCGGCCCGGGCGGCTGCCGGCGACCACTTCGCCCAGTTCGGCGTATACGTGTTCGGCGGTGATCACGCCGTCGCGGATCGGCATCAGCAGGTCGTTGCTGCCCGCCGGGAACGGCGCCAACACTGCTTGCCGCGATTCGACGCACACGAGCGCATCGGCAACGGTGGCATCGTCGAGTTCACGGCCGGCCGGGTTGAAGCCCACCGACGTGACGTGTGTCCCGGGCGCCAACCACGCGCGCCGGACCACGGGTTCCACGGCGTTCGTTGCCGCCGCGACGATGTCCGCGCCGTCGACCGCCTCGGCGTAGTCGGCCGCCGCGTGTACCTCGGCGGGCAATTCGGCGGACAACTCGTCGGCCAGCGCCGCCGCCCTGGCCCGATCGCGCCCGGCCACCCGGATCTGCCGGATCGGCCGGACCCGGCACATCGCACGGGCGTGCGAGCGGGCCTGGACCCCGGTGCCCAGGATCGCCAGCACCGTCGCGTCCTCGCGCGCCAACAGCCGCGCCGACAGCGCCGAACAGGCACCGGTGCGCACCGCCGTGATGGCGGTGCCGTCCAGCAACGCCGTGGGTTCACCGGTCTTCGGGTCGAACACCACGATCAGTGCCTGGTGGGTCGGCAGGGGCGTTCCGGCGTTGCGCGGGAAGAGCGTGACCAGTTTGCTCATCAGCGCCCCGGACGACGGAACGTGTCCCGGCATGGCCGCCAGGAAGGCGTCCCGTTCGGGAACCACGGCGGCGATCCGGTCCGGCGCCGAGGCACGGCCCGCGCTGAGGTCCGCCATCGCCGCGGCGAGCGCGTCGATCAACGCGTCCGGCTCGAGCAGGGCCTCGACCTGCGCGTATCCGAGCACCAGCATGTGGCCCACCCTCCTCGCGGCGATCGTCCGGCCGAGACCGCTCGTCGCCGACAGCGTCGCCCGCGCAACGCCGCGACCCCGACCGCGACACGCGGGGCGGCGGCCATGATCGTCCGTCCGGACCCACCCGGACCCACCCGGACCCACGCGCCGGGGGCATCGCCCGCGAAGCCCGGGCCCAGGGGATCTCACCCCTGCGGTGGGGCGGGCGAGTGCGCCGGCGGGGCGGTCTGTGCGGGGGCCGGTTCCGCCGGAACGCACGTGCGCAGCGCGTCGGCCGCCGCGAGCACCGCGGGGTGTTCGGCGGCGCCGCCGCGAAAGGCGATCGTGGTGCGGCGGTGGATCGGCAGCCTGGTCAGGGTCACCTCGGGGGGCGGATCCACGATGCCCAGGTGCGGCACGACGGCGACGCCCTGATCCGCCGCGACCAGGGCCAACACCGTGGCGAAGTCGTCCACCTGGTGTCGCACGTGTGGGGTGAAGCCGGCGGCCTGACAGGCGCGGATGGTCATCGCCTGGCACAACGTGCCTGAAGTCGAGGTGATCCAGGGCGAGTTACGCCAAAAGCCGAGCATCGACGCGTCGGCCGTCCGGTCCGGTGCGGGTGACGTCGAGGCCAGGTACATCGGCTCGCTGTACAACGGCAGGCCGGCCAGGCCGACCTCGTCCACCGGCGGTACGAAGTCGTATTCGTGGATCAGCGCCACGTCCAGGTCGCCCGCCCGCAGCGCGCCGGCGACCTCGGCCGGGTCGATCTCCAGCACCATCGGTTCCAGACCCGGATGCCGTCGGCCGAGGCAGGTCAGCGCGCCGAGGACGATGGTCCGGGTCGCGCTGGGGAAAGTGCCGATCCGCAGGGGCCCCGCCAGGCCGCGGCGGGTGCTCGCCAGGTCGGCCGAGGCCTGTTCCAGGTGCGCGAGGACGGCCTCCGTATGGCGGACCAGGTTGTGTCCGGCCGGGGTGAGGGTGACCCGGCGTCCCGTGCGCTCCAGGAGCGGGACCCCGGCCTCGCGTTCGAGGACGCCGAGTTGCTGGGAGACCGCGGACGGGGTGAAGGCGAGCGCCTCGGCGACCGCGGCGATCGTGCCGCGCAGGGACAGTTCGCGCAGCAGGCGCATACGGCGGACGTCGAGCATCAGTACAGCTTACGCTCACGTTCACGAATGTGAACTGGACCTGAAGGATCCGCGCGGGTCACCCTCGAAGGCATGACCCAGCACCCGCCCCGACACGGGGTCCACGTACCGCTCGTCACACCGTTCGCCGCCGACGGAGCCGTCGCGCGGGACGCGCTCGAAGAGCTCGCCCATGCCGTGCTGGCGGCGGGCGCCGAGGGGATCGTCGCCCTGGGCACGACCGCCGAGGCCGCCACGCTCGACGCCGACGAGCGGGTCGCGGTCGTCGACGTGTGCGCCCGGGTCTGCGCGGAACACGACGCGGTACTGACCATCGGCGCCGGCGGCAACGACACCCGGGCCACGGCGGCGGCTCTCGCGGACCTCGCCCGGTGGCCGACGGCCGCCGCCGCGCTGGTGCCCGTCCCGTACTTCACCCGTCCCTCGCCGGCCGGCGTGATCGCGCACTTCACCCATCTGGCCGACAACAGCCCCGTACCGCTGATCGTCTACCACATTCCGTATCGCACCGGGCAGTCGCTGGACGCGGCCGACCTGCGCGCGTTGGGGCGGCTTCCGGGCGTCGCCGGCGTCAAGTTCGCGCCGGGCGGCATCGATCAGGACGCGGTGGACCTGCTCGGCGACCTTCCGCCGGACTGCGCGATCCTGGCCGGCGACGACCTGTTCCTGTCACCGCTGCTGGCGTTGGGCGCGTCCGGCGGCATCCTCGCGTCGGCGCACCTGGCCACCCACCGATTCGTGGAGCTGTGCGCCGCGTGGCGCGACGGCGACCTCGCCCGCGCGCGGGACCTGGGTCACGCGCTCGCACGGTTGTCCGCCGCCGCCTTCGCCGAGCCCAATCCCACCGTGATCAAGGGCGTGTTGCACGCGCAGGGCCGGATTCCCACCGCGGACGTGCGACTGCCGTTGTTGCCCGCGGGGCGCGCGTCGGTCGAGCGCACGTTGAAGCAGTTGGCCGATTCGGGCGGCTCGGCCGACCTCGGCGAACCGGTCGTGTAGTGCGCACGGATCCGATTTTCGTGCCGGCACACGGAGTTCGCGTCCCACCCGTGCTCGGACTGCGCGTCGTGCGCGTCGCCCGCGCGAGGAACGATCGCGGGTGCGGTCACGAGGTGGGAAATCGGGTTGCCCAGCGGCGTTGCCAGGGTGTCTCGACGGCGCGCGGGTGGTGGTGCCGACGGGTCCAGTCCACGGCTTCGGCGGGGTCGACGCCGGACAGGATGGCGAGGCAGGCGATGACGGTGCCGGTTCGGCCGACGCCGCCTCCGCAGGCGACCTCGACCGAGGCGCCCGTACGGGCCCGTTCGTGCAGGGCACGGATCTGCCGCACGGCCGCGTCCCGGTCGCGGGGCAGGCGGAAGTCGGGCCAGTCGAGCCACGTCCGCGGCCACGGCAGCGCGTCCTCGTGTCGACGGCGCAGGCGGTCGGAGCCGAGGTAGAGGCCGAATTCCGGCGGCGGTCCTTCGGGCAGTGGGTGGCGCAGGCCGCGACCGCGGATCGAGGTGCCGTCCGGGAGTCGGAGGGCGCCCACGAGGGGGGTGTGGCTCATCGGTTCACGCTCTCTTCCCTGCGGCGCGCGCGGTGGTTGGCGACATTGACCCGATTGCCGCATCGGTCGGGCATGCAGTAGCGGCGGCGCCCGGCCCGGCTGGTGTCCACGAACACACCCCGGCAGTGCGCGGTGGCGCAGGCCCGGAAGCGGTCGTGGCCGAGCACCCGGACGACGCCGAGCAGCCCGACGCCGATCAACGCGGCCAACTCGTCGGCGAGGTCGGCGTCGGGCGCGGTCGGGACGCACCACTGCCACCGGCGGTCGCCGTCGCGCACCAGCGTCGGGGCGCGCCCGGCGCGGGCGACGAGCACGGTCGCACCCGCGACGGCGTGCTCCTCGGTCTCGGTCTCCACGATCACCCGCACCTCGCGGCGCAGCAGGCCCACCGCGTGGAGATCCGCGGGGGTCGGTGTTCGCCCGTCGGCGACAGCGGCCGGCCGAAGGTCGTGCTCGGCCAGGAAGTCCGCCAGGGCGCCCGGGTCGGGGAGGGCGTCGCCGGTGGTGGGCCGCACGGTGGGTGAGGTGTTGATCAGGTCGGTCGCGATCGCCGCGCCGACGGCGTAGTCGGTGATGGGGATCCGCACGTGTTGCCCCCGTGATGGCGGTAACTGGTCAAGCGAGACTATAACCCTTACGGGGTGTGGTTGGGAATCCTTGTGATCCCGCGGCACGCCGGCGCGACCGGTGTGTGACCCGTGTGTGACCGGGGCGCGACCGCGGTGTGGCCGGGCGGGGCGGGCCCGCCGCCACCGCGAGCGCCACGCCCGGCGCCGGGCCCGGCACCGGGCCCAACTCGACCGCGCGGAGGCGTTGTTCGGCACCGGTTCCGGTCGACCCCGGTCGAGTGGGTTTTTCGTGGCCACTGTTCGCGGGGTAGGGGCTTCGCGGACAATCGTTGCGAAGCCCCGACGCACGGGGTCGGCGGGAAGGGAGCAGGTCGTTGATCCGTTTCGCGCACCGCGCCAAGGGCGGGTCCGTGCTGGGGGCGGCACCGGGCCACCACGGGCCGTTCGGCGCCGACCTGCCGGTCGGCCATGCCGACGTTCGTCTCGTGCCCCGGGCCTACACCCATCCGGACACCCAGGTCCTCCTGCACGCGTTGTACGCGGAGCAGGTCGGCCTCTACGGGTTCGCCGATCATCCCGACACCAGCGAGCCCCGCGATCTGGAGCCCCCCGAGGGCCTGTTCGTGCTCGCCTACAACGGACACGCGCCGGTCGGCTGCGGCGGTTGGCGGACCATGCCCGGTCGGGCGGCGGAGATCAAACGCCTCTACGTCAGCCCGGAGCGGCGCGGGAGCGGCTACGGACGCCGCCTGCTCGCCACGCTCGAACACACCGCCGCCCAGGCCGGCGCACTGCGACTGGTGGTGGAGACCGGCAACCGCAACATCGGGGCGCTCGCCCTGTTCGCCGCGAGCGGCTACACCCTTCGCGACGCCTACGTCCAGGGCCGCGATCCGGCCGTCAACCGCGCCATGACCAAGCCGCTGCTGCGCACGGCGGGTCGGGGCCCGCTCTCCGCGCCGCCGCGCTGATCCGTCCGGGCGGCGTACCCGCGGCGGACGCGTCCGGACGGTTCACGGGGTGCGGCGCACGGTCTCGACGACGGGGACGTCGTCGACCCGCCCGGTGCCGCGGCGCCGCGGTGCCGTACTGCCGACATGCCCGGAGTCAGTCGAACAGCGATTCCTGCACGTCGAGCGGGGGCATGAACTCGGGTTCGAGCGCGGGCGGGGACGAGCCCGCGACGCGTGCGAGGTCTTCCAGCGTCGACCAGCGGCCGACGGCGACGCCCTGCGCGACCACGGTGTGGAACAGGTGTGCCAGCGCGTACGCGTCCCACGTGACGGCTCGTTCGGGCGGGGGGCGCAGGCCGATCCGCTGGAGCCGGGCGTCGAGGGACTGCGGCGCGGCGGTCGGGGCGACGATCGCGGCGAGGGCCGGCACGTCCAGGACGAGGGACGACGCGAGCAGTGGGCAGTAGGCCCGCTGCTCCCACACGAGCGTCTTCTCCGCGAACGGCGACACCCCGAGCAGCGCGTGCGGGATGTCGCGCACCAGGTGACGCTCGACGCCGGCCAGCGCCTCGGCGAGCGAACCGGGGGCGGCCGGCGGTACCGGGACGCCGATCGGCGCGGGCGGGGGGCTTCCGGGCGGCGGCGGTTCGATCGGGGCGTACGCCCGCCAGGCGACGTGACCTCCGGGCCCGTGGTGGGTGAGCGCGGCGACCTCGACGGGGACCGGGCGATGCAGCCCCCGGGTCTCCAGCCGAAAGCGCAACCCCACGAAGCGCACACCCGACAGCGGCGTCGTACTCGTTCGTTCGGCCACCCCCGGAGTGTAGGCGCCGGTGTCCCGGTCCCCGCGGAGCCACTCGCTCATGTCGCGCGGGGTCGGTTCACAGGCCGTGGCGGCGGTTGCCCAGGACCAGTTCGCACACTCGCGCCTCGTTCGCGGCCGAGAACGGATCCCGGTGAGCGGCGACCGCCGCGCGGGTGGCCTCGTCGGTCAGGTCGCCGTCGATCCGGATCGCCGCCGTGGCGCCCGCCGCCGCGGCGGCGCCGACCTGGGCGGTCGGGTCGGTGACGTTGCCGGCGACCCACACCCCGGGGATCCCGGTACCACCGCCCGGTTCGGACGGGATGTACTCACCGGCTCCCGACGGATGTTCCACCGTCCGCAAGCCGAGCCCGGACAGGAACCCGGCACGCGCGACCATCCTCGGCGACACCGCGAGCGCATCGATGCGGACCGATGTGCCGTCGCCCAGGCGTACGCCCACAAGGCGATCGTCGACGACGTCCAGGGAGGACACCTCGCCGGCCGACACGCGGACGCCACGGGCGGCCAACCGCTCGGCGTCCTCGGCGGTCGGCGACAGGGTGTGCGCGAAGAACGTGACATTGTCGCTCCATTGGCGCAGCAGCAGCGCCTGGTGCACCGACCGCGGCCCGCCGCCCAGCACTCCGATGGCCAGATCGCGAACCTCCCAGCCGTGGCAGTACGGGCAGTGCAGCACGTCCCGGCCCCATCTGGCCCGCAGCCCCGGCACGTTGGGCAACTCGTCGACCAGTCCGGTGGTCACCAGCAGTCTGCGGGCGCGGACCGTGCGGCCGTCGGTCAGCGCCACGTCGAACCGGCCGTCGACCCCGGTCACGGCATCGACCTCGCCGGACACCACATGACCGCCGTACGCCCGGACCTCCGCCCGCCCGCGCTTCGTCAACTCCGCCGGCGACACGCCTTCCCGGCCCAGCAGCCCGTGGACACCTCCGGCGGGCGCGTTGCGCGGGGCGCCCGAGTCGACCACCACTACCGAACGCCGCGCCCGGGCCAGCATCAGCGCACCGTTCAACCCCGCGGCGCCGCCGCCGATTACCACCACGTCGTAGCTGTCCCGCAACCGATCGGTCATCGTGACCACCTCCACGACGACCATGCGACCGCAACGGTGATTTCGGCAAGATTCGTTGCCGGTTCGGCAAAGACGGCGACATCGACGACGTGGTGACGTCGGTGTCGATCATGATCGGAAACCGGTCGGAACCGCTCGGGGTCGGCCGGAACCCGGCCGGCCCCGAGCCGTCACGTGTACGGGACGGTCAACTGCCGGGGATGTCCCACACGGTGACCTCGAGGCGGACGGGTGCCTCCCCGGCGGGCGGGCCGATCAGTCGGAAGTACGCGGTGCGCCCCTCGTTGGTGATCGCGCAGAAGCCGGAGCCCTGCGCGAGTTCGCCGGCCAGATAGGTGCCGCGCTTGGCGACCGCTTCGGCGCAGGAGGCGGCCGTCGGCTCCGAACCGCCCTGCGGAAGTGCCGCCAGGGTCGGGGTGGAGCCGACGGTGACGAGTTCGGGCTTGGCGAAGGTGTAGAGGAACACGATGTCCGCCGCCTTGTTCGACGGGCCGACCAGCGGGGGTTTGGTGTCGAGATCGACATAGCGGCTCGACGGGTCGACGGTGACCGTGCCGGGTCCGAACAGGACCGGAGGCGGCTGACCGCCCGACGGCCGTCCGCCCGTCGTCTGCCCGCCGGGGCCCGGCGGGCTCGACGCCGACCGGCCGCTCTCCGGCGGATTCTGTTGGGCCTGCGTGCCGGCCGTGGTGCTCGTACTCGTGGACGAGTTCTTCGAGTTCGAATCCGAATCGGACCCACTGACGGCGATCGTGACGAAGATGCCGATCAGCGGGATGGCGATGCCCACCACCCACCAGGCCCATCTGGGCTGGGACGGATGCGGCGGCGGAGGGGGAGGGTAACCGTACGCACCCTGGTTTCCCGGCTGGTTGGTCAAGTCGCCTCCGTGGAACGGGTGGCCGGTCGGCGCCGGCACTCTACCCAACGATCCTCCCCGACCGCACCCCGCGATCATCCCCGTCGGCGCGAGCCGCGCGGGCGAACGGGGACGTGCTCACGTGGCCGAACGACCACCGTCGCCCCCGGCGAGCCGGGCCACGTCGCATTCGCGGCGCGGGGCGGCACACCGAGCGGGGAGGAACGCCGTCCCAGGCTTAGAGAATTGCGCCCTGAGGCTCCGGATCCCGTGGCGCCTCGGGCTCGGGCGTTGTTGGTTTCAGGGCGTGATCGCGGGTTCGGTGGCCGCTCGATCCCGGACGGGAGGCGGAGGTCGGGGGTCGAGGGCCGGGGTCGCCAGGCGACGAGCCGCTCACCGGGCACGCCGTCCGCCGTCGTGTGCGAGGCGTGTGAGGCGTGCGGCGCCGCGACGCCGGACCGGACCTCGTGTGCGCAGCCGGGGTGGCCTCGTGCCCGAGCGGTGGGTTGTCATGCGCGGAGGTGCGGGCGCGAGGTCGGCTTCATGGCCGGCCACGGCCACTCGGATGGCATGCCCATGGGCGCGCGGGATGCGCCGGGCACGCGATCGACCCTTGTGGGACTACGTGTTGCGGGGCGTGGTGGTGGACGTGGAACACTTCCTCTCGCGAGGGCGGTGGGCCCTCGGCGTCGGGCGGGTGTGGTCTCGTCGGTCGTGCCGTGCGTGGCCACGAGCAGCGGAGGAGGCTGGACGCGATGCCCGAATCCGCGCATGTGGCCCACGGGTTCGGCGTGCCCGGACGCGCACCGCATCCGCGCGCGGTGCGCAGCCGCGCCGCCGTGTTGAAGGCCGCGCGCGAGTTGTTGCTCGAGGACGGCTGGGCCGCGGTCACCCACGTGGGCGTCGCCGCCAGGAGCGGCGTGGGCCGGACCACGGTGTATCGGCACTGGCCCGAGCCCACCGCACTCATCCGCGACGCGATCGTGCAACTCGTCGCCGAATACCGGGATCGGCTCGGCCCGGCCGTCGGCTCCCGGCCGGGCAGCCGGACGGGCGGCCTGCGGGAGGAGTTGGTGGCCGCGCTCGACGGCACCCGGTTGCTGCTGCACGACCGTGAGGGCGAGCGGGCCATGCGGGTGTTGATCGAGCGCGCGTCGGACCCGGCGTTCGTGGGCGTCCGGGAGATCCTGCAACGCGCGGGTACCCATCCCTTCAGGGTGATCCTGGACGCCGCGAAGGCTCGTGGCGACCTGCCCGTCGACCTGGACGCGGACGCGGCGATCGACCGCCTCGTCGGGCCGCTGGTGTTCCGCCGACTCCTGGCCAACGGCACGATCGGCAAGGCGTACGTACGGCAGGTGGTCGACGATTTCCTCACCGCGCACGCCGAGCGCGGGCGACCCCGGGAGCGCTGACCCGAGCCGACGTGCCGCCCGCGTCGCGCCGAGGGCCTCGCGCCTCTTCCCGCTCCCGCGCGGGCCGAACCGACCCCCGCCGGAGCGGGTACTGCCGTTCCGTCGCGTCCCGCCTCGGGGCGTCGGTCCGAGGCGGGACGCGGTCTTGCGCACGACGGTCGTACGGCGGATCGTTGCGAGTGCGCCGACAACCCCCGTGGTCGGCGCCCGGGCTGCCCGGCGATTTCACCCCCGGTCGCCGGGCGGCTCCCCCGGGCGGGTACAACTCGTCCGCGGCGGACGGCGAGCGCCGCCACAGCCCATGCGCCGAGATCCGACCGGACTCCCGCCGGCTGATACTGTCCGTGCCGTCGGACAAGGCTTCGGCTGATCGAAATCGGGGGGCTCATGCGGTCGTGGCGGTATTGTCTGGACGCTGCGGGTGTGCGGGAGAGCACGCTGCGCGCCGACTACACGGCTGCCGAACGGTTCATGCGCCGGAGGGAGACGGCCGGTTGGGGCGCCTTGCGCTTCCTGACCCCGCCGGAGTTCCTGCCCCACGCGGTCGCCGGAGCAGCCCTCGCGTACTTCACCGACGACGTGTGCGACCGGGGTGACGCCGAGGGCCGCGCTCGGCGGTTCGAGGCATGGGCGACCCGGGTGCGGGTGGCGCTGGACACCGGGACCGCGACGCACCCCCTGCTGCGCGCATACCTGCACGCGGCCCGGGAGAACGGCCTGCCGCGCGACTGGGCCGACGCCTACATGGCGGGCACGCGGGCCGAGTTGACCTTCCCCGAGTTCGCGGACGAGGCCGAATACCAGTCCTACGTCGACACGTTGACCTGGCCCGGCGCGATGCTCAGCACCGGTATGACACCCCATCTGGTCTCGGACGAGGACTTCGCCGCCTCCGTCCGCCAGTTCGCCGACGGCTTCCAACGCACCGACCTGGTCTGCGACCTGGCGGAGGACCTGAGCGAGGGCCGGCTGCGGCTGCCCAGGTCCGATCTCGACCGGTACGGCGTCACCCGCGCCGACCTGGAGTCGGGCCGGGACACCCCGGGCGTGCGCGCCCTGCTCGCGGCGACCGTGGCCACCGCCCGTGCCGCACTCGACGCCGGTACCCGTATCGTCGACGAAGTGCCGCACGAGTACCGTCCATTGGTGCGCGGCGTCATCGACATCAGTCACTACCGCCTGGACAACGCGTGCGACCTGGGTCCCGCGATCACCCAGCGCTCGGCCCGCGACAACCCGGCCGTGTGCGTACGCCTGCTCGTCCGGGCCCGCCGCATGGCCCCACCGATCCGGCGGGCGAGCTCCCCGCAGGATCCGAGCGGCACGGTCACCGCGGTGCTCTCGACACCGCGAGCCGACCCGGACGCGGTCGCGCGAACGGGATCGCGCCCGACGGTGATCACCGCGTCGACAGGCCCGGAGCCGACGACGCGGTAGACCCGGCGCCGGTGGTCCTGGCGTCGCCACGACGTCCGGTGTGGGTACATGTGTGCGGCCCGGGGCCCTGCCCGCGCTCCGACCGCGCCGCACGTGTGCCCGACCACTCGCCCGTCGGCTCGCCCGGCCGTCCCCATGCCCGACGGAGGACGCCGACCGGAGGTGCGTGCGTCCGGCTGCAATGGGTGCGACACACCCGTGTGGCGCACCGATCGTGTCCGGCCGATATCGCACAATGGCTCGATGATTCCGGATGACGAGTATCTGTTGAAACTGGGACGAGTGACGTACAGCCTTGCCCTGCTGGAGAGCGTGGTCATGGGCGAATTGGCCCAACTTCCCGGTCTGCCTCCGGCTTTGGTGGCCCGCAAGTTGGCGGGCAAAAGCATCGAGGCGATCGCCCGGGCGCTGACCGACTCCGCGAACACCGACAAGGTCGCGGACGCGACCACACGGGCCTGGCTCCAGGTCGCGGGTGGCGAACTCGCGGCGGCGGGGCGCATCCACCACGCGCTCAAGCACGCCCGTGCGGCCGAGGAGGGTGAGGTGGCGCAGCTCCATCGGCGAACCGGCGAAGCGGGCGACGCCGTGGACATCACCGCGGCCTGGCTGCAACGGGCCCAGGCCGACCTCGACGACGCGCTGCGCCAGGTCTCCGGAGCCCGGGCGAAGGCCGCCTGACTCTCGAGCGAGGTGCGCATCCGGCGTGATCCGCCGCCGGATGCGCCCGGCACGCCCGGGCGTTCGCCCCCGGCCCACCCCCACCCGTCGACACTCGCCGACGCCCGGCCGGCACGACGACCGCGCGGGTCGCCGCGGCCGGCGCGTCGTCAGGGGTTCGTCGGGGCGAACGCCTCGATCATCGGGATCAGCAGATCGGCGCGCGTGATCGCGCCCATGTGCGTGGTGCCCGGGAGGACCGCCAGCCGGGCCTTCGGGATGAGTTCGTACATACGCACCGCGTGCTCCAGCCGGATGAAGTCGGTGTCGCCGAGGACCAGGAGCGTGGGGGCGGTGATCGCGCGCAACTCGTCCTCGGTCCACTCGACGAAGCCGTGGGCCAGGGGCTGGAGCCTGGCCAGGGTGGCCTCGAAGCGGGTCGGGTCGGGGGCGACCCGGGCGTATGCCTCGACCATCGCCTTGAAGTCGTCCTCGGTCGGCAGGCGCTCGGAGGTCTGCTCGGGGGCGGTGATCTCGGCGTGATAGCCGTCGTGGCGGTAGTGCGTCGACACCAGGACCAGACGGTCGACACGCTCCGGGTGCCGCACGGCGGTGCGCAGCGCGACCAGGCCACCGAGGCTGTAGCCCAGCAGGTCGGCACGTGCGATGCCGAGCCGGTCCAGGAGCGCGACGACGTCGTCGGAGAAGAGCTCCAGGGACATGTCGCGGTCGGTGTCCGCGGTGTGCCCGTGGCCTTGGAACTCGACCGCGATCACCCGCCGCCGCGCGGCCAGTGCGGGCAGCAGTGCGGCGAAGCTCAGGTCGATGGTCTGGGCGCCACCGTGCAGGATCACCAGCGGCGGCCCGTCGGTGCCGTGCGACTCGTAATACATCTCGATGCCGTTCACCGAGGCGTATCCGACGGTGGGGGTTCCGATCGTCATGGTGAGTCCTGCTTTCCGGTCGGGGCCGAGCGGGTGCGAGCGGTGCTCCAGTGATTTGACCGTTCGCCCACCGAAAACTCATCGCGACACACCCGACGGATCACGCGTCGGCGCCGAGACCGCCCGCTCCGCCTGTCGTGAGGTCGACCTGCCCGAGGGTCGCCGGTGAGTCGGGGGCGGCGGCCCATGGCAGGAGGTCGGGCCGCTTCGCGGTGCGGCCCTCGCCGGAGGAGCGGCCGCGCACCCGCCGTGCCGGCCACGGCCCGAGGAACGCGGCGCCCCAGCGCACCTCGGCCACCGCGGCTCGCGGTCCGGTCGGGACCGGCAACGTGGGCAGCGGGAGCGTCCAGGTGTCGTCGCTGCCGGGAAGCCCCAGGGCGTCGGCGATGGCCGCGGCGATGCGGTCGTGGTTCACCGCGGGGTGTGGACTCGGTCGTTCGCGCCGCCGTCGAGGCGCAGGACCGCGCCGCGCTCGAGGACCTCCTGGCCGACGACGTGCGCCTGTACAGTCCGGTGAAGTTCAAGCCCTTCGAGGGCCGGGCCATGGTGCTCGGGCTTCTGGACGTGCTGCTGCGCACCTTCGAGGACTTCCGCTGTGTCGGACGGTTCGAGGGCAGCACCGATACGGACTCCGGCGGGATCGACGCGGCGGCGGAGATCCTCGTCTTCCGCGCCGCCGTGCGGGGCACCCGGATCCACGGGATCGACCTGCTCAGGTGCGACGAGACGGGTCGGATCGAGGAGATCACCGTCATGGTCCGTCCGCAGTCCGCAGTCCGCCGTTCTCGCGTTGGGCGAGGCGGTACTCGCCGGGCTGGTGGCGGACGGCCTGGTGCCCGGGCCGGTCGATCGTTGACGTGCGGGAGCGGCGCCCGAGCGATCCGGTGTTCGGCTCGGGTCGAGGCGCCGAGGCGGCGGCCGGCCTACCGTTGAAGATGGTCATTTCCCATCAAAACGGTCAGGGGTCGGTATGCGGGCGTCGTGGAAGGGTGCCATTTCGTTCGGGCTGGTGAGCATCCCGGTCCAGCTTTACTCGGCGGTGTCCGAGCATCGCTCGCCGGGCCATCAGGTGCATCGGGAGGACGGTGGCCGGATCCGGTACAAGCGGGTGTGCGAACTGGAGGGCGAGGAGGTCGCCTATGCGGACATCGCCAAGGCGTACGAGTCCTCGGACGGTCGTCAGGTCGTCCTCACGGACGAGGACATGGCCGAGCTGCCGCTGCCGAGCAAGAAGGTCGTCGACGTCCTGGCCTTCGTCGACGAGGCCGCGATCGACCCGTTGACACTGTCCAAGCCCTACTACCTGGGGCCCGCGACGCCGGCGGCGACCAAGCCGTACGTGCTGATCAGACAGGCCCTGGCCGGGCAGTCCAGGGCGGCGGTCACCAAGATCACGCTGTCCACGCGCGAGAGCCTGGCCCTGGTCCGCGCGCAAGGCGACATCCTCACCCTCCAGACCATGTTGTGGCCGGACGAACTCCGGGCCCCCGAGGGCATCGCCCCTACGGAGAACGTCACCATCCGCCCCCAGGAGCTGAAGATGGCGGCCTCGCTGATGGACACCCTCAGTGAGGACTTCGACCTGGGTGACGTGCGGGACGACTATCAGCGCGCCCTGGACGCCCTGGTCGAGGCCAAGGCCACCGGTGCCCATCCCGACGAGGTCGCCGCGCGCTCGACCGGCGAGAGCAATGTGGTCGACCTGATGTCGGTGTTGACCGCGAGCGTGGAGGCCGCCGAGAAGGACCATCCCAAGCCGGCGAAGCGCACCGATACCAAGGCGCGCGCGACGACGAAGACCCGGGCGTCGGCGAAGGCCGCGACCGGCCGCGCCTCGGCGAAGAAGACCACGACGACGCGGCCGGGCAGGAAGACGGGCTGACGCGGCGGCGGCCGTCGGTCGCACTCGCTCCGGCTCGCGCCGTTGCCGTCGTCAGGTGGCCTCGGAGGACTCCCGGGCGAGGGCCGCCAAGGCGGCGAGCTTGAGCACATCGCGATCGGGGGCGCTGTCGGCGCCCGCGGCGGCGCGAGCGGTGATCAGGGCTCGCATGGCGTGCAGACGGGCGGCCCGGCCCCGGTGGAGTGCGTCCTCGTCGCCGAGTTCGGCCGCCCGGAGGCAGGCGAGGTGGGCACGCTCGAACCCGAGCTGGAAGTCGAGCAACGGCAACAGGTGGTCGGGCAGTGGTTCGGGTTGTTCGGACATGTGTTCGAGAATAGAGCCTGCCGCTCCGACCTGTCCCCGCGCCGACGCAGATGGGTGGATCACCCGCCGAGCCGCGGGCCGGGGCGTGTCTTCGATCCCCCGCCGAGAGGGGACGACCGACGACGGCCTCCGCGCGGCACTCGAAGGCCGCCGCCGAGTGCCGGGACTGCCCGTACTGCTGCTGTCCCAATACGTCGAGCCGCTGTACGCCCACGAATTGCTCGCCGACGGTGCGGGCGGGGTCGGCTACATCCTCAAGGACCGCGTCTTCGACGGCGGACAGTTCGTCGACACCATCCGACGGGTGGCCGACGGCGGTACCGCGATGGACCCGCACGTGGTCTCGCAACTGCTCACCGGCAAGGACCGCGACACCCACCTGGGCAGCCTGACCCCACGCGAACGCGAGGTGTTGGAATGGTTGGCCCAGGACCGCTCCAACGCGGGCATCGCCGAGGGCCTGTTCATCACCGAGAAGGCGGTCGCCAAGCACATCGGGAACATCTTCACCAAGCTCGATCTCCAGCCGTCCGACAGCGACAACCGACGGGTCCTGGCGGTGTTGGCCCACCTGGACCACTGAGTGCCCGGTCCCGCCTGCCCGGTCGGCCCGTCGAGCGGGGTCGCTATCGTGCGGTCGTGACCGGCTCCGTGCAGCGTCCGCTGCTCTTTCTCGACGTCGATGGACCGCTGCTTCCCTTCGGGGCGGCCGAGTATCCGACCCATGGTTCGGATCCGGAGCGCACGGATGCCGACGCGAACCCCCTTCTGGCCAGAGCCGATCCGGAGCACGGGCGGCGACTGCTGGGGCTGGCGTGCGAGCTGCTCTGGGCCACGGCGTGGATGGAGGAGGCGAACCGATACATCTCCCCTCGGATCGGTCTACCGGAACTCGCCGTGGTGATCTGGCCGGAGCAGTCCGCCGTCGACGACCAGGACGAGCGCGACGGCCTGCATTGGAAGACCCGCACACTCGTACTCCGGGCGGCGGGCCGCCCGTTCGTCTGGATCGACGACGAGGTCACCGACACCGACCGAGCATGGGTCGCCGCCCACCACGATGCCCCCGCCCTCCTCCACCACGTCGACCCCCACCTGGGGCTCACCGAACGAGACTTCACCACCATCACCGCGTGGCTGGACACCCTGACGAGCCCACCCGCCCCGCGCGACGCGGGGTAACGGCGACTGTGTCGAGGGTTCGTGTCACACGTGCGGACCGTCGTGCGTCTTTATGGGGACGGGGCGATGCCGGCCATGGACGGGTCGGGTCGGGTCGTTTCGTCTTCGGTCGGTGGACGACGGCAGTAAGGACGACGGCATGGCTCTCACGACGTGGTGCGCGCGATGACGGCGCCGTCGATCGCGCGCGTCTCCGCCTACTGGGCGCCCTGGGAGCACGCCCTGCACGCGCTTCTTCTCCGCGTACACGGCGATCGCACCCTGGCGGGGCGCTTTCCACCCGGCGCCGACGCGTGCCTGTCGGCGTCCGCCGTGGAGCCGATCACCGTTCACCTGCCGCACACCCTCGAACCACGCCGCGCGCGTCGGACCGTCTGCCAAGTGGTCACGCTGTACCTGCTCCACCAGGGAACGACCGGGACCTCGCCGCACCACCCGGACGGCACCTCGATCGGCGCCGCCTGTCGGGACCTGTCGCTGCTGATCGCGCCCGAGCGGACCCTCGTGCAACGGCGACAACGCACCCGCTTCGACGCCGCCGTCGAGGCCGACACGGTCGACGAGTTGGCCGCCCACCTGCGCACGCTCATGCCCCTGCTGCGCCGCAAGGGCATCGCCCTCGACCACGTCCGCCTGGCCAAGGACCTGTTGTGGTGGGAGACCCCGGTCGGCCGACGCTACGCCCGGAACCGGTGGGAGGAGGACTTCCACGACCTGCACGGGACTCCGGCCGGAGGTGGTGACATCCGGCGCCCGTGACCGGCCCGCGGTTTCGCGCGTGGGGGGCGAAATCAGCTGCTTTGCCCGGGAGTTGGCTTCGGGTGGAACGAGGCATCCGTGGTCGCCGGTCGTGCCCGGGATGCGCAGCGTCCGCCCTTCGCGGGTAGGGATCGGTCGAGGCCGCGACGACGTGTGCTCGGGACACGACGCCGGCCGTCGTTCGTACCGGGACGTGAGGTGTTCGGAGGAGCGGGATGAAGTGGTCGACCGGAACCGTCGGATGCCTTCTCGCCGTTGTCGTGCTGGCGACGCTGACTGGTTGCGGAACGCGGGCGCCCGACTCGGACATGACGATCGACGAGGCGTTCGCGACGGCGAACCCCGACGTCGAGGGCGCCTTCGACGCGGTGTTTCCCAGGTACGAGCCCCTGAGCAAGGTGCGCGAGGACGCCTGCGGCGACCGGCAGTTGCTGAACAGCCGGAAGGAGAACCTGATCCGCACCAGGCATTCGCTCGACGTGACACTGCCGCCGACCGACCGCCGCTCGCCTGCGGAGATCCACGACCTGATGGTCGGTCAGTTGCAGATGCGCGGTTGGCTGCCGACGGAGCGCACCGCACCTCGCGACGACTCCGCCTCGGTGTCGGCGTCCCTGTCGAAGCAGGGCACTCCGGCCGGCGTCCGGATCGCGTCGACCCGTGAGCGGTCGAAGTCCGGCCCGGACACGGTGATCGTGCGTGTGACGATCTCCAGTGGCTGCCTGAACAACCCGAAGGCGAAGCTCTAGCCGAAGCCGGGCCGGGTGCCGCGGGGGGAGCCGTAGCTCGCCCCGTCCCCACTCACGGAGCCCACGAGCCCGCAGGTGTCGTCGGCCCATTCGAGGAAGAGGTCGAAGCCGGGGCAGTGGTCGAGGAAGAGCCCGTACTCGTGTCGTTCCCCGTCGGCGTGGTCGCGGTCCCGCTCGGCGAACCGGCCGTCTCGGTCGCCTCCAAAACCGAGGAGGGCGCATCCGACGGCCGCTCCGAGTAGGTCGGCGACGGCGGCGTGCGCGTCGGCCCGGTGGGGCCGGTCGACGGAATCTCACCCACCCGCACGGCGGCCAGGATCGAGGCCGAGCGGTCCTGATCGACAGCCGGATCGAATTCGACGAAGGCCCCGTCCGAACGGGTGACCTGCTCGAGCCGTCGCTGGTCGACCCCGGGCGGCCGGTCTCCGACGCCCACCTCGAACCAGGCCGGCTCGGTGCCGTCCGCGCCCGGCGGGTCCACGGTGCCGTAGCGCAGCGAGTAGCGCGGCGACCCGGCGGTGTTACCCATCGGAGCCACCACCGCGATCAGGTGTTCACCCGCGGCGAGCACGGCCTGATCCAGCGACACCGGACCGCGCGCCGGTTGGCGAACCCCCGGCACGACGCTTTCGGCCACGTGGTGGACACGTTCGGCGTCGGCGGCCGGACCGGCGAGCGTGGCGACCGCCCACGCGTTCGGCGCCCACTGCCAGAGCAACTCGAGGCGATCCGCCGACGGTTCGGGGCCGACCGGCCACACCGCCGCATGCCCGTTCACCGGTGGGGCGGGAGTGCCGAGCGGAGGTTCGCCGCCCGGGAGCCGGCCCGGCGCGTACATCGTCACCATCGCCCGCGTCGCGCTCAACTCCGCCGGGCCGTTCGGCTTCTCCATGCCCAGCACGACCCGCTGGCGGAACTTGCCGGTCTCGTAGGACACGGGCGTGAAACCGCCGGCCGAGCCGACCCGGAACGCCCGTTCCCGAACGTCGAACGCGCCGCCGGAAGCCGGCCCGGTCCCGTTGTCGTGCGTCGGCGCGACCACCAACACGGTCATCAGCACCACCAGCGCGACGGCGATCGCACCGCCCGCCACCGTGAGCGCACGCCGAACCCGGATCGTCCGCCGGCCGTCCCGGATCGCACGGGCGACGTCGACACCGGGCTCGTCGGACCCGGTCCACGGCGTCCCGCGCAATGCGCCAAGCAGTCGGGCGCCCTCTTGCTCGTCGGTGTCCATGGCCGGTCTACTCCCCTTCCCAGCGGGCCACGACCGGCCCGTCCAACAGTGTGCGCAGCCGCGCCAGTCCCAACGCGGTCTGACTCTTCACCGTGCCCTGCGATCTGCCGAGGATGTCCGCGACCTCGGCGACCGGCAGATCGCACAGGAAACGCAGCACCAGGACGACCCGTTGCCGAGGCGGCACCCGGGAGAGCGCGATCCGGACCGCGTCGCGCGTCTCCACGTCCGGCCCCGGGGGCGCGGCCGGCAGCGGGGTGTCCTGGGGAGCGCCGACGAGTCGGACCCGAGCCCAGGCCAGGCGGCGTTCGTTGAGAAACGCGCGGACCAGCATCCGGTGTACGTACCGGTCGATATCGTCCGCCGCCGCCGCGCGCCGCCAATGCACGTACAGGCGCGTGATCGTGTTCTGCACGATGTCGTCGGCGCGGTGCGGATCCCCGCACAGCAGGTGCGCGACCCGGCGCAGCGCGGGCAGCCGGGCGGAGATGTACTCGGTGTACGCGTGCTCGTCGGTCGTCCGCACCCGACCGGCCTCCGTTCTCGCGCCCACACCCGTCGGCGATTGTCCCGCCTCCCCACCGACCGCGATCTCGCCCTCCCCGGTTCGGTACGGAGTCACCTGCTCAGCCGGCACCGGCCGCACCTCCCGCCCGTACGTCCCACAACCACACCCCGCCGATCGGGACGCCCGGACCGAGCAGCCGGTCGAGCGTGGCGCGCAGCGCCTCCCGGCGGTCGTGCGGCCCGAGCACCACCGCGTCCGCGCGCCAGAAGGCGAGGTCCGCGCGGGCCTGGGCACGGTCCGCGTCGCTCACCTCCGGCACGACCCCGCCGTCGCGCACCTCGCGCAACAACTGCGAGGTGGCCCTGGTGACCGCGCCATAGCCGCCGAGCCGGTCCGGCCCGAACGGGCCGACGAAGTAGCCTTCGGCGAGCGGGAATCCCAGCCCCGCGTCGACCTGCCAGGTCAACGCGCGCGCGTCGCCGGGGTCGGGCAGCGGTACGGTCACGATGGCCCGGCCGGGACCGGTGAAGCGGCGCCAGGTCCCGTCCGCGAAGAACGCCGGCGTCGGCTCGCGCGGCGCGGTGGCCAGGGGCTGGGGCAGCAGCGGCAACAGCGCCTGGACGACCACGACGCACCACAGCAGCCGGATCCGTCGGTCACCCGCGCGGCCGGCGGCCTGCGCGCCCAGGGCGAGCAGGATGCCCAGCACGGGCACGCACACCATGGTGAATCGGCTCTCCAACACCGATTCGTACAGCGGGAGTCGGCCGAGCAGTTTCCACGGGCCGAAGATCCCGGTGGCCTCGCCGTCGACGATGATCTCCGGGCCGAGGGAGAACAGCGCGGCACCGACCAGGACGGCCGCGAGGGCCTTGGTCAGGACCGTCCGCCACAGTGCGACGGTGATCGCGACGGCCAGCACGAGCAGCGGCCAGCCGAAGAACGCGTTCTCCTCGGTCCGGTTCATCGACAGGCGGGCGGAGACGTCGATGTCGCCGGCGAGCGAGCGGTCGGCGTACGCGGTCAGCGCCGCGAGGTCGTTGCCGGCCGGGCCGTGCAGCAGGTTCGTATAGCTCTGCGGGCCGGTGAACTGCCACCACAACGGATACGCGACCAGGACACCGCACAGCGCCGCACCGACCCCGACCCCGCGGGCCAGGTGCGGCAGCGCGGCGCGCGCGGCCCCCGGCGCGACGCACGCGTAGGTCAGCGCGAACAGCGCGATGCCGGTCGCGGCCAGCAGCAGGGCCTCCTCGCCGAGGAAGATCTGATACGTGGTCAACAGACCGAGGAGCACGCCGTCGCGGATCGGTCGACGACCGGCGGCGACCCGGATCAGGCGATCGATGATCAACGGGAGGACGAACAGTACGGCCAGGTTGGGGTGCGCGTTGGCGTGCGAGACCATCGGCGGGGCGAACGCGCAGAAGGCCCCGCCGAGGGCGGCGGCCGGGCGCGAGGCGACCAGGTGACGGGAGATCAGGTGGTACCAGGCGGCGGCCGTCGCGGCCAGCCCGAGGGTGAGCACGACGGCCCAGGTCGCGGACGGTCCGAACAGCCAGGTGATCGGGGCCAGCGGGATGGACAGGCCCGGCATCGAGGTGTTCGCCATCAGATTCACCCCGTCGGGGTGGTTTTGCAGCGTCGTGGTCAGCGGGTTCTCGCCGTGCGCGACGGCACGCGCGGTCACCGCGAAGAACCACTCCCACTGGCGCTGGTCCTGACCGCTGTCCACGAGGTAGCGCCCGGCCGGCCCACCCGCCCACAGCCCTCGGAACAGCAGCAGCGCGGCCACCAGATACGTGCCGCACGCGAGCGCGTCGGCGACCCGTCCGGAGCGGGGGAGTCGGGGAAGCCGGGGGAGTGCGGGCGGGCGCGGCGGCGCGCTCGCGTCGCGTACCGCGGTCACGCCGCCCGCCTCGGAGGCAGCGGAAGCGGGAAAGGGTCGCGGGGCGAGCCGGTACCGCCCGCCGGCCGCCGCATCCGCGCCGACGGGTCTCCGGCGCGCCCCGGCCGGCCGTGCCGCAGGCGCACCCGGGCCAGGTCGGTGAGCACCTCCAGGCAGTGGCCCGGCCGCAGCTTCGAGCCGCTCTGATGGGTCCACGCCACCGGGACCTCGACGAAGCTCCAACCGCAGCCGAGGAAGAGCCGGAGCACCTCGATGTCGAACGCCCATCCGTCCACGTCCGCGCACGCGAACGCGGCGCGCGCCTTGGCACCGTCGAACAGCTTGAACCCGCACTGGGTGTCCACGGTGCCGGGCAGCGCGACCGCCCGGATCAGCCGGCTCCCGACGTCGGACAACACGCGCCGGATCGGCGGCCGGGCCACCGCGAACGCCTCGCCGCGCGAGCCGATCGCGGCGTCGAAGCCGTCGTCCAGCACGGCCTGGAGCCGGGCCAACTCGGCGATCGGGGTCGCCAGATCCGCGTCGCAGACCAAGACCCGGTGCCCGCGCGTGACCTCGACGCCCCGGCGTACCGCGTGTCCCTTGCCTCGATTGCTCGGTTGCCGCACGACGCGCACCCTGGGCTCGTGCCGGGCCGCCGCCGTGGCTATGGCGTACGTATCGTCGGTGGACCCGTCGTCGGAGACGACCAGTTCCCAGTCGATCCCGATGTCCCGGAGGTGGTCGAGCACGGTGACCAGCGTCGCCGGCAGCCGCCGCGACTCGTTGAACACGGGTATCACGACCGACAGCTCGGTCCCGCAAGGAGTTCGGTTCACACCTGCGTGACACCGCGAGGCCTCGGCCGCGTTGTGTGACGTGGGCCACATTCACCGTGACGGCCATATCCCGTGAGGGCTGTGTCCACTGTGCCGGTCCGCCCGGTCCGCCCGGTCCGCCCGGTCCGCCCGGTCCGCCCGGTTACCGCGTCCGCCGGCCGTTGGTGGGTCGATCAGGCCGTTCGCGGGTCGGTCAGAAGGAGATCACCGCGGTGAGAACGAAGCCGGCGACGATCACGAAGAGGATGAAGCCCACCGCCACGAGCACCGAGCGCACGCGGCGCGAGGCCTTGGCGCGCACCCGGGCGCCGGTGGTGAGGTCGTCGAGCTCCTCGGCGTGCAGGGCGCCGTCGCGCCAGGTGCCGCCGACCCGTACCTCGTCTCCCTCGCTGACCGTGCCCGCGAAGCACAACCCGCGCATTTCCACGGGCACCGGCACGAGCCGCTCGCCGTCCGCGTCCGGACGCTGGACGTGGAAGCTCCAGACCTCCAGGTCGGCGTCGAGGTCGTCGATCCGCCGCTCACGGCGGATCCGGAAATCGCGGACGAGGCCGGTGAACTCTCTGCCGTGCCCCGGCAGGTCCCCGGCCCGCCGATGCGGTACGTGCCCGGTTGTTCCCACGGCCGGGGCCGGGGCCAACGGCGTCGAGAGCGGAGCCGTCGTCGCCCCGCACCGCGCACATTCGGCAGTGCCTACGGGGTTCTCGTATCCACAGGACTGGCAGCGCATGAGCATGCTCCCTCACCTCCACGCTAGCTCGCGGCCCGGGGGGACGCGACGGCGCACGATCGCTCGTGTCGGCGCCGCTCCGCCGGGGTGATCCGGGCCCCGCGACGGCGTCGCCCCTCGGCGCCCGCCCACCGCTCGCGCACCTGGCCGCGACCGGGCAGGCACCGCGCCGGCGGCCCGGACACGCGGGACCCGGCCGGGCCCGCTCGACCCCGTCTCGGGCCGGGGACGCCGCGCCCAAGGGTCGATGCGTCGCGGGGCCATCGCCCGCCATGTGGCCGTGTGGGCCGCCGGTGCCCGGACGGCCGTATGGGGGAGGAGCGGCGTCGGCCGTCGGATTCTACGAATGGGCAGGTCGTGCGGTGACGCCGGTTGGGCGTGCCGGTCACCAACCGTGGCGCTGAGTTGCGGTGCGTCATCGGCCGCCACAAGGTGAACGAGAAGTACCTCGAAAGTCCCCCACCCCACCCCACGCACCCCATCGAAGGGTCATATCGGCATGCGCACCACCAAGTTCACCTCCGTGATCGTGACCACCGCCGTGTCCGGGGCGCTCGTCGCCGGCGCCGTCGGCCCGGCCGTGGCCGCCACCTCCACCGAGACCCGGGTCGCCGCCGCCCACCAGCGGTTCGACACGGTCGATCGCCTCGGCGAGACCCTGTCGACGTTCTCCGAGATCGCCGCCGAGGCCCGTTCCGGCCACCCGGACGCGGCCAAGCTGGAAACCCTCAGGGAGCGGCTGCGCGTGTCCGGCGACGGCCTGGTGGCCTCGGCGCCGGTCTCGCCCGGGGCGGATGCCGCGGTCACCGACGCGGTCGCCGAACTCAAGGCCGCGTTGGACAAGTTGGTCGCCGACGCCGGCAAGCTGCTCGAGCGCGTGTTGGCCAACGATCTGAAGGGGGCCCAGGAGGCCCTCGCCGCCGCCATCGCTGACGTCAAGGACCTGCTGCTCAAGGTGCCGGCCCTGCTGAAGACGCTGCCCGGCCTGCCGACGCTGCCGACGGCCGCGGTCCCGGTGCGCGGCGAGACGACCGAGCCCAACGCCGCCCGGGCCGACGGGGCCGGCCCGGTGGCCGCCACCGATGTCGTCGCGGACCTCAAGGCGGCGTTGGACAAGCTGATCGCGGACATCACCAAGCTTCTCGACGACGTGAAGAAGCTGGACGTGGCGGCTGCCACGGCCGATGCCACCGCGGTGCTCGCCGGTCTGAAGGACCTGCCGGTCAAGGCCCTCGCGGTGCTCACCGGTGGTGTGGCGCTGCCGGTCTGACCCGGCACCCCTCGGCGCCGCCGGTCTGACCCGGCACCCCCGGCACCCCCGGCGCCGCCGAACGGGCCCGGCGACCACGGTCGTTGACACCCGACTCGCGCCGACCGGCCTCCCGACATCAGTCGGCGGGGCCGGTTCGGCATGCCGTGGGCCCTTCCGGCCCGCGGCACCACCCGACTTCGGTCTGCCGAACCGCTACGGCGCGTAGTCGGGTCGGTGGTCGCCGGCGAGTATCGCCGGAGCTTGGTGAACCCTGGGACCATCGCGCGGGAACCATGGGGCAATTCCCGCCGAAGGTTGATCTTCGGCCGGATTCGCGGCCCGCCCGTCTTGCATACTCACGATCGTCGTCGACGTTCTCCGATCGGAAATCGTCGACTTCGGTTCCTTCGGCTTCCCGTTCCCACGCACGCTCCCGGCGGTCACACCACGGGCAGCCGCCGGCACCGGGACGAGTGACGGGTCTTCACCTCCACATGGGCACAACGCGTAGTCGTCCCTTGCTCACCGCTCTTCGGCCACGACGGGTCGCGGTCGGTCTGATGGTGCTGGGACTGCTGGTCCTGCTCTTCCCGCTGATCTCCTCGGCGGCCGAATCTCCGCCGACCCGCACCGCGCGGGCCGAATACCTGACCGGTGAACAACGCGCCATGACACCGGGACTGGTCACCCGATCCGGGAGCTACAGCGAACTGGCCTCCGGACCGGACGAGAACTTCGGCGACACGCGCTCGCGCGCCGCGGACTGGCTGACCGTGCCCGCCGCCGGGTCGGACGGCACCGCCTCGGCCGAGCGATCGGTGCCGGCCGGTACACCGTTGGGCAAACGTACGCCCGCGATCGCATCGGCGACGGCGAACGTCTCGCGCACCGGGCAGAGCCTGAACGCCGGTTCGGAGGTGACCGGGTTCGACCACCCGCTGAACCAGTTCCGCGAACTCGACCAGGTGGTCGGCGTGAAGTCCCTCGTGCACATCGACAGGGTGCGCACCGAGGTCGGCGCCCCTGCGGAGGCCGGCGCCCCCGGCGCCGACGTCCCGGCACCGCGTGCCGGCACCGAGGTCACCGGCCTGACGTTCTTCCCCGGTACCCCGCGCGAGGAGCACGTGGACCTGCCCGCCGGCCGGATACCCGGCGGCCTGGTCACCCGTGCCCTGCACTTCCGCACCGACGACGACGGCCTGGTCATGAAGAGCCTCTACAAGGGCGATCCGGCGATGTACCGAGTCATGCTTGGCGACGGCACCGGCTTCCTGGACGCGACCTGGACCGTGATGGTCGCCGACCTCGCCTCGACCACGGCCGATTCCGCGCGGGCCGGGCTCGGGGTGACCATCGACATGCGGTGGCGGGTGGGCATCGACGCGGGGGACACACTGCGCCTGCGCATCGACGGCAACGAGCGGTACCTGGACACCAGGATCGCCGAGGTGACCGCGGGCGACACCGCCGCGGTGTTCCGCCGACCGGCGCTGCCCACGACCACCGTGACCGGGTTCGGGCCGCCCGGGGCGGGGCCGGGCGACACGGTGACGGTGAGCGGGTCCGGCCTCGACGCGGGCGGGGTCGGCGTGTACGTCGACGGTTCGCCCGAGCGCGTCGCGGACGGCGCGCTGCACGTGGCCGCCGACGGCACGTCGCTCACCTTCGCGGTGCCCGCGGGCGCGACACCGGTCAAGGGCGTACTCGTGGTCGGCGACCACGGCGAGGGTCGGGCCGGGTCGTTCCCCTCGCCCGGTGCGGGCACCTCGGGGCCCACCGACACCGCGACCGGCGCGCCGCCGAGCCCGACCGATCAGGGCCCGGTCCGGCACGCCTCGTGGCAGGGCCCCGCGGTCAAGGCGGGCGACCTGCCCGAGTCCTGCGTCACGGCCGCGCAATGGCGAGTCCCCGCCGACCGCGCCGTGTTCACCGCCGCACTGGGCGACGGCGGCGTGCGCGCGCCGGCGATCGACTCGGCGGTGTTCACCTTCGCCGACGAAGCGGGCGCGCGGCACGAGGTGGCCACCGACGCCGGGCCGAGCTGGGGGCAGCCGTGGCCCGCCGGGCCCGCCGCACACGTGGTCGGCACCCGGCCCGCGCAGGCCGCGGCGGTGGTACCGAACGGCTGGACCCTGGTCGCGCTGCGTGCCGAGCACCACGGCGACGTCGCGAAGCAGGCGGCGCTGGGGCCCGTCGGCGGCTGCTGGGCCCTGGGCCGGGAACGGCCGACCACACCACCGACGAGCCCCGACCCGAGCGGGCCGCCGACGACGTCGCCGCCGACGAGCAAGCCGCCGATCAGCGGGCCGCCCACCGGCAAGCCACCGACGCTTCCCCCGACCGGTGAACCCTCGGGCGGGCCGACCCACACGCCGGCGCCGACCGCTCCCACCGATGTCCCGTCCACCGGGACCTCGACGCCGCCGGGATCCGACTCCGGCGGGTCGGACTCCGGAGGTTCCGGTGGGTCCCGGGGTGCGGGCGGCTCGGGCAACTCGGGTACCGGCGGCTCCCGTTCCGGCACCGTCCCGGAGACCGCGACCGGCGGCGGCTCGTTGTCGCGCACCGGCGCCGACGTCGTCCTGCCCGTCCTCCTCGGCACCGCCGCGCTCGGTGCCGGCCTCGTCCTGTTGTTCGCCGCACGTTCCAGGAGCACCCGATGAGCCCCGCCCCCGGCCGGAACCCGCACCTGCCCCGCTCCGGCGTCCCCGACCGGCTCGCCGCGACCATGAGCATCGCCGAACAGCACGAATACCTGCGCAGTCGGCGCCGCACCGTCTCGCGCCGCAGCGTGCTCACCGCGATCGGCCTCGGTGCGGCGGCCGTCCCGCTGTTCGGCACCTCGTCGTCGGCCGGCGTGCGCCGCGCGCCCTCCCTGCTCGTGGGCACGAACTACGTCGACGGGAACGCGCTCAAGCCCGCCGGCCGCCACCTCGCACTGGGCGCGGACCCGCGCAGCCAGGCGGCGATGAGCTGGCAGGTGCCGCAGCCGGTGCGCCGGCCGTACCTGCGGCTGGGCACCTCGCCGGGGCAGCTGGACCAAGTGGTGCCGGCCGAGATCCGGCACCTGCACTCGCACCTGATCGAGTACGCCGACAACCCCGCCTCGGCCTATTTCGACCACGACCAGTACCACCTGCATGCCGCGCTGGACGGGCTCGACCCCGGCACGCGCTACCACTACGCGCTGGGCCACGACGGCCTCGACTCGAACTCCGTTGCCGCGACCGTCGGTTCGTTTCGTACCGCACCGGCGGCCGGCGGCGTGCCGGAACCGTTCACCTTCACCGCGTTCGGCGACGAGGGTGTGGAGTTCGGCGCCGCCGCCAACCAGACGCTGATGCTCCGGCAGAACCCGGTGTTCCACCTGCTGGCGGGCGACATCTCCTACGCCGCGTCCGGTGCGGGACTGCCGTCCAGCCACCACAGCGCGGAGGGCGCGGACAAGCTTCAGCCGGAGGTGTGGGACGAATACCTGCGGATGATCGATCCCGTCGCCGCGTCCGTGCCGTGGATGGTCGCGATGGGCAACCACGACATGGAGGCGCTGTACTCGCCGGACGGCTACGGCGGTCACCTCGCCCGCTGGCACCTGCCCGGCAACGGGCCGCGCAACGCGCACGCCACGTACGGCTTCAGCTATGGCAACGTCGCGGTGGTGAGCCTGGACGCCAACGACATCTCGCACGAGATCCCGCACAACCGCGGCTACACCGCCGGCGCGCAGACGACCTGGCTGGCCGGGGAGTTGGCCCGACTGCGGCGTACTCCCGGGATCGACTTCATCGTCGCCTTCTTCCACCACTGCGCGTACTGCACGGCGACCGACCACGTCTCGGACGGCGCGATCCGGGAGGAGTGGATCCCGTTGTTCGATCGCTATCAGGTCGACCTCGTGATCAACGGGCACAACCACGTCTACGAGCGGGCCGATCCGATGCGCGGCGGTGTGCGCACGCGCCGTGCCGCGATCGGCGACCGGATCCGGCCCGCGACCGACGGCACCACGTACCTGACCGTGGGCAGTGGCGGGAAGAGTGGTTACGAGTTCTCCGCGCCGGAGACCTACGCGGGCGGTCCCGCCGACGTCACCGACGCGGTCAAGGGTGGTTTCCACGTCAAGGGCGCCAGGGTCGACGAGACCGTCGAGTGGTCGCGCGTGCGCTTTCGCGGCAACGCGTTCATCGCGGTCGACGTCCGTCCGGCCGCCGCCGGGCGCGAGACCACGATGACCATTCGCACGCTCAGCGCCACCGGTGCGCAGGTCGATACCGTGACGCTGGTCCGGGACGCGGGTACGGCGATCCCGTCCGCGAACGCCACCGAGCGCGGGGCGAGCGGGGGCGGGCGCGGCTGAACCCGGCCGGGGTGCGGGATCGGGCGGGGCGGCGGGCCGGCGCCCCGCCCTACGCCGTTCCGGCACCGCCCGATCCGCGGGTTCGCGCGGGGTTTCGGCGTCAGGACCTTCCGCCTCGCGTTCGTGCGGGCTCGGCGGCCGGGGCCGGTCTTCGATTCCCGTCGTGGAATCCGACGGGGATCGAAGAACCGCCCTACGCCGTGCCGGTCAGGCGCAGCCGGGTGCGGGCCGGTGCGGTGGGGGGCAGGTCGGCGACGATGTCGGCGAGGCTGACGCCGGCCAGGCTGTGCTGCCACGCCTGGTGCGCGTCGGCCATCTTCGCGGCGAGGATGCAGTCCCGCCGGCATTCGTCGGCCGGCAGCGCACCGCGCCCCTGCTGCCGGATCTCCCGGCACTCGTACGGTGAGGAAGTGCCGTCCACGGCCTCGACGATGTGCAGAAGGGTGATCTCGGCGGCGGGTCGGGCGAGCCGAAATCCGCCTCTGGGACCGGTGGTCGCGGACAACAGGCCGGCCCGGACCAGGGTCTTGAGCTGCTTGGCGAGGTAGGGCGCCGGCAGGTCGTAGTACTGCGCGAGTTGGGTCGTCGACGCGCTGGTCCCGGGGTCGAGTTGGGCCAGCGTGGTGGCGCAGTGCAGGACCCATTCGGTACTCCCGGGCAGCTTCATGCCTCGAGTCTATCGCAGACTTTGTGGACCTATTTAGTCCGTGATAGCGTCGGTGTTCCTGGCAGCGAGAGAAAGAGATCACCATGCGGATCGCAATCGCCGGCGCGACGGGAAACATCGGGGCGCTCACCGTCGCCGCTCTCGAGCGGGACGGGCACGAGGTGGTGCGGATCAGCCGCTCGCTCGGTGTCGACCTGACCACCGGTGACGGCCTCGACGATGCCCTGGCCGGCGTGGAGGCGGTCGTCGACGCGACCAACGGGCCGGCCGTCGACCCGGCCGAGACGGTGGCCTACTTCGGCACCACGACGCGGAACCTGCTGGCCGCCGGGAAGCGCGCCGGGGTCCGGCACCACGTGCTGCTCTCGATCGTCGGGATCGATCGGGTCGAGGGCAACGCGCACTACGCGGGCAAGCGCGAGCAGGAGCGCCTGGTGGCCGAGGGGACGGTGCCGTGGACGATCGTGCCGGCCACGCAGTTCCACGACTTCGCCGAGATGGTGACGAGCTGGACCGAGCAGGACGGTGTCGCCACGATCGCGCCGCTGTTGGTGCAGCCGATCGCGCCCGCGGACGTGGCAGACGTCCTGGCCGAGGTCGCGACCGGTCAGCCGCGCGGGCGCTACGCCGATATCGCCGGGCCCGACCCGCAGGACCTGGTCGACATGGCCCGGCGCACGCTCGCCGCGCGTGGCCGCTCGGTGCGGCTGGTGCCGACGTGGTCCGGCATGTTCGGACCGGCGATGGCGGGGGACGCGCTGCTGCCCGGCGAGGGCGCCCGGATCGCGCCGACCACGTTCGACCAGTGGCTCGCCGAGCAGAAGTAGCGCGGGAAGTCGTGACTTGGGCCCGGTGGCCGGTGAACCGGGCGAGCCGGGGGTCGGCGGCGGCGGATGGCGCCGCCGCCGACCCGATCGACTACGGCTGCTGCCGGTTCGGTTCCGGTGCCGTGGCGCGGAAGCGGGCGGTTGACGCGTCGCCGCTCCAGCGCCGCAACCCGGCCTTCTCCAGTACGCGGACCGAGGCCGGGTTCGACAGTTCGACGTCGGCGTACACGGTGTCCACCTGTGGTGAGGTCAACGCGTACGCGACCAGGGCCCGAGTGGCCTCGGAGGCGTAGCCTCGGCCGCGCCGGGAGGCGACGACGCCGTAACCGATCTCCAGAGCGCCGTCGTTCGGCGGCCAGAGCAGGCTGATGCTGCCGACCACGAGCCCGGTGGTTCGCTCGACGATCTGACGGTGCCCGTACAGCCGCGGTACATCCGACTGTTCGGCGATGACGCCGGCGATCACCTGATCGCCCTCGGCGGGGAAGTCCTCCGCCCAGTCCGCCGACCGCGCGTCACCGAGAACGGCGGTGATCTCGTCGGCGGACCACGGCCGCAGGACGAGGCGATCGGTGGTCAGGTCCATACCTGCGGGAAAAGAAGATGAAGACACGCGACACTCCTGGTCGTTCGGGACGACCGGGCCGACTACGACGAGCGCGCGACCCGGACAAGGGCATGACGAATAAGCTCCGAGCGGGCCATATTCATCAACCTCCCTTGTCGCGGCGGCGATCACGCACCTCACGTGTCCCGTCAACGGTACCGCCTCGGGTGGACGGGGTGTCCCCGGGGGTGCGGCCCAGCCGTTCTCCGGTGCCCGGTGCCCGGTGCCGGGTGCCGGGTGCCGGGTGCCGTCGGGTCGTGGCTCGTCTTCGAGCAGCCGCCAGGTGGCGAGGGCGAGGCCGGCGGGTTCGGTGAGTGTGATGCCCAGGACGCCGCCGATCTGTTCAGGCGACGGGAGACGCTGCTGTCGTGCAGGCGCAGTATCTCGGCCGCACGGCGGAGCGAGCCGGTGGCGCAATAGACCTCCAGGGTCTCCAGGTCGTCCGGGTTGCGTGCCAGGCGGGCGATGGCGGCCACCTCGACGTTGCCGCGCGCGGCGTCCCGCGGGATCTCCGCGAGGAGGGCCAACGCGCCGAGTTCGTCGTATCGCACGATGGGCTCGCGCGCGGTGGTGAAGCGCAGCGCGGCACGGGCCTGATGCCAGGACCGGTCCGGTCGGTCGGCGCGATCGAGCACGACGCCGAACCGGGCACCGACGCCGATCACATCGCGGTTGGCGGCACCAGCGCCGGCGCGGGCATCACGGCGGCCGTCGCGCTGCAAGCGCGGGACGAACAGGGGCCGCCGATCCGCTTCCCACTGCTCTGCCGGCCCAGTTTGGACGACCGGATGACCACGGTGTCGGCGCGGACGTTCACCGGCACACCGCGGATGGACCGCGACAACATCGCCGACTCGTGGCGGCACTACCTCGGTTCGGTGCAACCCCACGTGGTACGCGGCTGCCGCGCGTGCCCACGACCTGTCCGGCCCGCCGCCCGCCTACGTCGCCACGGCCGAGCTCGATCCGGTCCGCGACGGCATCGGCTACGCGATGCGCCCCTCGGAGGCGGGCGTATCGGTCGAACTGCACCAATGGGCGGGCACGTTCCACGGATCGCGGGCCATTCTCACCGCCGATGTGTCCCAGCGCCGGATCGTCGAGGTCACCGCGGTGTTGCGCCGGGCGATGGCGGCGTAGCGCGGCGACGGGGCGGGTGCGGGCGCGGACCCGGGCGCGTTGCGGGCCGGTGGAGCGGGCGGGTCACGGGGACGCCCGGCCGATGCGGAGCCGCGTCGAGGCCGGTTGCGCGCGTGGATGCGACGCAACGTGTCGCCGACGTGGATCGTGGCGAACGGGAGACCCGAGGCGGATGAATTCTCGATTGTGGACGGCCGGATTGTGGACGGCCGGCTCCTTCGTGCTGTGGGATGGTCTTCGCCCTCCGCTCGCCCACCGTTGTCCGGCCCGTCTTTCCGGACCGCGATGGGGAGTTCGAGGGTTCGAGCTCGGAGTTCGGCTGCACACCCCTGTCCCCGACGTCCCATCGAGGGAGCGTCGGCAATCTGGAGGTATTCGATGCGTCGGCTGACCACAGTCCTTGCCGCCACCGCGACGGCGGTCGTTGCCGGAGTCGGTGTGACCACACCGGCCCAGGCCGCCCCGGCGGACAAGCCGCAGGTCTTGTCCAGTTGGACCCAGACGAGCGTGAACAGCTACAACGCCTGGAACTCGGCGCGGCAGAACCAGGGATCCTGGTCGGCCTACGGCTTCGACTGGTCCACAGACTACTGCTCCAGTTCGCCTGATAACCCGTTCGGCTTCCCGTTCCAGAACTCCTGCGCCCGGCACGACTTCGGATACCGCAATTACAAGGCGGCGGGCACGTTCGCGGCGAACAAGGCGCGGGTGGACAGCGCCTTCTACGAGGACCTCAAGCGCGTGTGTGCCCCCTACGGCGCGGTGACCCGGGCCACCTGCAACGGCACGGCGTGGACGTACTACCAGGCGGTCAAGCTTCTGGGTTGACGCGCGTCGACCCCGGCACGCGGCCCCGTCGTCGAGGGGCCGCGGTGTCGGGGTGGTCCCGGCGAACCCAGCGTGATCAGCCGTGATCCCGCTGTCGTGAACCACACGTTCGAGGGCGCGGTTGTCACCTGATCGGGTGGCGCGTGCGCCGGACGGCCTCGGCTGGTGGCCCTCCCGAACTATCAAGGGGGCATGGATGACAAGTCGAGGTTGACGACGACGCGCCCGAGTGGGTCGTGCGCGGGGTCGTATGGATGTGCCCCCGTGTCGGCGCGAGTGTGGTCGATCGGCATGGGCGCGACGCCGGTGTTCGATTCGCTGGTCCGGGAATGGGCTCGTACCACTCGCCAACTGCCGCAAGCGGCACCCAGGTTCTCGTGTCCGGCCTGTCGCTTACCGCATCCCCCGGCGCCGTAGGCCGGCAGGCGATGGGCGGGCCGATGCGTGATCGTGCCGCCGCGAGTCCCGGACGCGCCGGGCAGCCGCCCGTGGTGTGGAGCCTGCGGTGTGGAGCCCGGCCGGTTCCGGGGTGAAGGCGAGGTCGGAGGGCGGCCGGCGCGTGCCCGTCCCGGAGCGGGTGTGCCGCCGAGGCCGTGCGCTCCTTTCCCCCACGGGCGGGCGTTCTCGTGGCGTGCGTGCGACGGTGGATGGGAGTGGGCGGGGGACTGCTTGCCGGATCCAGGTGGGTGCGGACGTCGAACGCCGGGAGGAACGATGTCTCCGATGTCGCGTGGTCTTCGGTCCCGGTCGCCGGGATCCGGGTGGGGGTCGGTCGGCCCGCCGCGGGTACTGCTCGTGCTCGCGGTCGCCTCGGTGGTCCTCGGCGTGGTGGTGCTGGCCTGGCCGACCCAGACGGTGCGGGTGGTCGCGATCCTGTTCGGGTTGTACCTGCTGGTCAGTGGCCTGATCCAGGTGGTTTTGGGGGCCGGAGGGCTGTTCTCGGGCGGCATGCGGGCGGTGCTGATCGTCAGCGGTCTGGTGTCGGTGGTGTTCGGTGTCCTGTGTCTGGGCGGGGGCTCGCGCTCGGTCACCGTGCTGGCGATCTGGATCGGCATCGGCTGGCTCGTCCGGGGCCTGGCCGAACTCGCGGGTGGTGTCGTGCACAAGAGCCTGCCGGGCCGTGGCTGGGTGATCTTCTTCGGATGCGTGGACATCGCCGCGGGCATCGTCCTGATCGCCGCCCCCGTGTCCAGCACGACGGTGCTGGCCGTGCTCGCCGGAATCACCCTGATCGTCCTGGGGCTGATCGGCGCGGTGACCGCGTTCGGCCTCGGTCGAGGTCCGGCGAGTGGAGGTACGACGTGGCATGCGGGGGCGACCCGGGGAACCTCACGGCGGCTCTGAACGCGGCTGGACGAGGGTCACGTCGGCGGGTTGTCGAGGCGGGGGTGCAGGCCGGGAAGGTTGACCACGATGGCATCCTGGGTGCTGCGGGCGATCACGACCACGGCTTCGGAGTCCGGGTCGGGGTTCTCCTCGCGGTGGGGCACGAAGGGTGGGACGAAGATGTAGTCGCCGGGGCCCGTTCGCAGGCGCACTTCGCGGGGTTCGCCGGAGGAGTCGTCGGCGAAGACGAAGACCGGGTGGCCGCTGATCACGTGGATCGCGGTCTCGGATTCGCCGTGGTGGTGATTGCCGGAGGCGGTGGCCGGGGCGACGTGGGTCTGGCCCATCCACAACTTCTCGGCGCCGACGGATCGGCCGCTGATGGCGGCGAAGCGGCGCATGCCGTCGGTTTGTGTGGTGTCGGCGTCGAGCGCGTCGGCGCGAATGTGGTGGATGCGCAGTCGCGGTGACCCGGGCTCGGCGGCGGGACGGTCGGGCAGGTGCGGATGGAAGCCGGTGCCGGCGACGGTTTGCCCGTCGGCGGATGGGGAGGACGGCGGCGGAGTGTGCGCTGAGGTCATGGCACGTCCTTGGCGGTAGGCGGTCTCGGGGTGGATCGGCCCGGAACTCGCACCGGGCACGGGGCGAGGGGCCGGCCGGCGGCACCCGCGGATCGGCCTTCGGGCGCCTCGCCCGGCGACGAGGGCCTGCGGCCGACCGGGAGCAGTGACGATGACGGCCTGCGACCGACACCGACCGGGAGCGGCGGCGACCGGTGCGGGTGGGGCTGTGCGGTACAGGTGCGCGCACGACCGGACATGACCCGATGCTAGCGCCGACCCCGGACCGCTCACCGATCCCCGCGCCCCCGGACACGGCTGCGTTCCCGACGCCGCTGGGCCGCCGGATCGCCCCCCGCCGCGCCGCCGGATCGCCGCGTCCGGACACGGTTACGCTCCTGACGCCGTTGCGCTGCCGGACTGCCGGACTGCCGGACTGCCGGACTGCCGGACCGTCCCATTTCGTCGCGGCGCCCCCGAGGCGACGGCGCTGCGGGATCGCTGCGCTGCCGGATCGCCGTGCCACCGACATGACTGCGTTCCCGACGCCGCTGGGCCGCCGGATCGCCCTCGCCGCGTCGCCGGATCGCCGCGTCCCGACACGGTCTCGCTCCCGACGCTGTTGCGCCGCCGGACCGCCGGACCGCCGGACCGCCGGATCGTCCCATTTCGTCGCGGCGCCCCCGAGGCGACGGCGCTGCGGGATCGCTGCGCTGCTGGATCGCCTGTGCCACCGACGTGGCTGCGTTCTCGACGCCGCTGGGCTGCCGGATCGCCCCCTGAGGCGACGGCGCTGGCGGATTGCCGTGCCTCGGCCGTGGCTGCGTCTCTGATGCCGCTGTGCCGCCGGATCGCCCCGCCACGCCCTGAGATGACTGCGTTGCGGGATCGCCGCGTTGCCGGACGTCGGATCGCCGCGTCCCCGACATCCCCGTGTCCGGAGCGCCGCGTCCTCGACACGGCTGCGCTGCCGGAGCGCCGCGTTGCCGACACCGCCGCCCACCGACACCGCCTCGCCGCCACCCCGCGCCCGTCACTTTGCTGCCGCCTTCCGCCGCGCCGCTGCCCCCGGACCGTCCCGCCGGCCTGCCGCACGGCATCGTCGCGCCGTCGCTGGGCTGCGCGTTCGTTGCCGGGGCGGGACGCGGTGTCGGCGTTTCGTCGGAGTGGGGTGTGGGCTGGTCAGGGGCGTTCGTGCACCACGCGGCCGTCGACGATGGTGAGGGTGATCGGGATCTCGGGTAGGGCGGTGACCTCGGATTCCAGGGGGTCGTCGGCGAGGACGCACAGGTCGGCGGCCTTGCCCGGTTCGAGCGAGCCCTTCCAGGACTCGGCACCGTCCTGGCGAGCGGGCGTGGTGGTGTACGCGCGCAACGCCTCGCGCAGGGCCAGGCGTTGCGCGGGGCCGCAGACGGTGCCGTCGACGCCGGTCCGGGTGACCGCGGCGACCACCCCGCGGCGCCAGTCGGGGGTCAGTACCGGGGAGTCCGAGCTGAGGCACACGTCGATGCCCGCGTCGAGCGCGTCGCGGGTGGGGCACATGCGGGCGAGGACCTGCGGGCTCAGCGTGTCGTGGAGCAGGTTGCGGGTGGCCACCGCGATGCCGGGCTGGGTGTTCAGGCCGATGCCGGCCGCCGCCATCTCGGCCAGCGTCGTGGGATGCAGCAGGTCGCCGTGGATGAGGTAATGCCGGGCGGCCGGGCGGGGATCGCGAGCGAGCGCCGCCCGCAGCGCGGAGACGACCGCGGCGGAGCTGCGGTCGCCGGTGGAGTGCACGCCGATCTGGTGTCCGGCCGCGTGCGCGATGTCGATCATCTCGGTGAGCCGCTGCCGGCGTCGTTCGGCCGAGTCGCCGTCGATCAGCAGCGAACCGTGTGACCCGTCGGGGTACGGCTCGCACACCCAGGCGCTGCGCATCGGCGGGATGCCGTCCGCGAAGATCTTCACCCCGGCCACCCGGAACCAGCCCGGCACGTCGGCCGGGGCGGCGAACTCGCGCAGTCCGGTGGCGAAGGCGTCCGCCGAACCGGGGCCGTCCAGTTCGCCGAAGAGCAACAGCGCCGTGACGCGCGCGGTGAGCCGCCCGTGCGCGGCCAGTTCCGCGTAGTCGGTGAGCGCGGCGGAGCCGAAGCACCCGGTCGCGCCGGCGTCCTCGCCCGGACCCAGGCCCGGTTCGGTGTAGCTGGTCACGCCCAGCGTGGCCAGCAGGTCGTGGGTGCGCACGATGGCGTCCCGGCGCTCGGCCGCGGTGCGCAGGGCGGGTGTGGGCGCGGGCGTGCCCGCGTGCGGCCCCGGCGCGCCCGCGTCCGCGCCGCCGGTGAGTTGCTCCATCAGGAAGCGCGGCCACATCGCGCCGAGCCAGACACCGTGCAGGTGGGAGTCGTTGATCCCGGGCAGGACCGCGTGGTCGCGCAGGCGGATCACCCGGGTGTCGCGGCCGATCAGTGGGGCCACTTCGGTGTCGTCGCCGACCCGGGCGACGCGGCCCCCGGTGACCGCGACGGCGGTCGCGATCCGGTCCCGCGCGTCGAACGTGTGGACGCGTCCTCCGGTGAGGACCAGGTCCGCCGGACCGGTGGCGTCCCACGATTCGCGGTTGCGCACTTTATTTCCTCCTGGGATCTGGACAGGTCCTCTGGGAGCCCATACCGTACACGCAATCAGATACGATTTGCGAGTCGATTGGGAGGCAACGGTGCCCCTGCATCCGGAGGCCCAAAAGATCATCGAGCGCACTCGGATCGGCGAATCCGGACCGGCCCCCCTTGCCCTGGACGCCCGGGCCATGCGTGCCGGCTTCGCCCGCACCTGGTCGATGCCGGAGCGACTGCCGACCGTGGGATCGGTCCGCGACGCCACCGTCCCCGGACCCGCCGGAGACATCCCGGTCCGGATCTACGCTCCCGAAGGCCCCGGCCCCTTCCCGGTCCTGGTCTGGTTCCACGGCGGCGGCTGGACCATCGGGTGTCTCGACGAGAACGAGTACGCCTGCCGGGCCGTGTGCGCCGGCGCCGAGACCGCGGTGGTCTCGGTCGACTATCGCCTCGCGCCGGAGAATCCGTATCCGGCCGCCGCCGACGACTGCTACGCGGTGGTGGCGTGGCTGCGCGAAAACGGCGAGCGATGGGCGGTGGACGGTACGCGGATCGCGGTCGGCGGGGAGAGCGCGGGCGGCAATCTGGCCGCCGTGGTCGCGCTGAAGAGCCGCGACCTGGGCGGCCCGCCGATCGCACTCCAGGTGCTCGTGTCGCCGGTGGTGGGGCACCCCGACGACGGGCGGCCCTCCTATCGGGAATTCGCCGACGGCTACTTCCTGTCCAAGGCGAGCATGGACTGGTTCTTCACCCAGTACCCACGCGACGCCGCCGACCTTGCCGACCCGTACCTGCTGCCGATCCGTGCCGACGACCTCTCCGCGCTGCCGCCCGCGCTGGTGCTGGGCGCGGAGTACGACGTGCTCCGGGACGAAGGCGAGGACTACGCGCGGGCGTTGAACGACGCCGGCACCACGGCCACCGCGGTGCGCTTCGACGGGCTCATCCACGGCTTCTTCGGACTGCTCGCCACCGACCTCGGCGACGCCGAACAGGCGCACGAACTGGTCGTCGGGGCACTGCGGGACGCGTTCGCGGGGAAGGCGCGGTGAGCGCCCCGGCCGTCCTGCGGCTACGCGACGTGAGCATCGACCGGGACGAGATCCCGGTGGTGCGCGACGTCACGCTGGATGTGGCCCCCGGCGCGGTCACCGTGCTCCTGGGCGCCAACGGTGCGGGCAAGACCACCCTGATGGACGGCATCGCCGGCCTGGTGCGCACCACCACCGGCAGCATCGAACTCGACGACCGCCCCGTGCACAGGCTGCCCGTGCACAAGCGCGCCCGGGCCGGCATCGGCTACGTCGAACAGGCCCGCACCATCTTCCGCACCCTCACCGTCGAACAGAACCTGCTGGTCGCCCGCGCCGGCGGCGGCGACCCGGACACCGTCTACCGGCTCTTCCCCGAACTGGTCCGACGCCGCACCCTGCAGGCCGGCCATCTCTCCGGCGGCGAACAGCAGATGCTCGTGCTCGGCCGCGCCCTGGTCACCGATCCCAAGGTGGTCCTCGTCGACGAGATGTCGCTCGGACTCGCGCCCATGGTGGTGCACCGGCTGATGCGCGTGGTCGGCGAACTCGCGGGTGCGGGACTGGCCGTCCTGCTGATCGAACAGTTCGCCAACCTCGCCCTCGACGTCGGCACACACTCCTACGTGCTGCGCAAGGGCCGCATCGTGCACGACGGACCCTGCGCGGAACTGCGCGGCCGGGCCGAACTCCTGCACGAGTACTACTTCGGCTCGACCACGACGCCGACCACCGACCCGGCCGAGCAGGTCCCGGCCGGCTCCCTCGACAGCCGGATCGGCGGTGCCGCCCGATGAAGCCCGACGCCCGCACGGGGGCCGCCCGCCGCCCGCTCGCCGACGCGACACCCACCGCCATGGACCTGCTCGACAAGCGCGGCGCGGCCGTTGCGATCGTGCTCGCGGTCGCGGCCTGCGTGGCGATACCCAACATCCTGTCGCCCTACTGGCTCTACCTCGCCATCACCAGCGTGATCAGCGCCGTGATCATGCAGAGCTACGGCGTGATCGTCGGCCGCGCCGGCGTCATGTCGTTGTGCCAACTCTCCTTCGCGGCGATCGGCGCCTGGGTGGTGATGCGGCTCAACGTGGCCGACGCACCGGGCGGGCTGCTCGTCTGGCTGGTCCTCGGCGGCCTGGCCGCCGCACCGGTGGGCATGCTGATCGGTCTGCCCGCCCTGCGCGTTCGCGGCGTCAACCTCGCCGTGATCACCTTCGGCGCGGCGGTGTCCACCGACATCGTGCTGGGCGCCAAGCAGTTCCCCGGCACCGAGGAACTCGAGACGGTCGCCCGCCCGGCCGCCTTCGCCACCAACGCGAACTACTTCGTCCTGGTCGTCATCGTCTTCACCGTGATCGCGCTCGCCCTCGCCGTTCTCGACCGGACCCGACTCGGCCGTTCCTGGCTCGAACTGCGGCACTCCGAACGGCTGGCCGCCTCGCACGGCATCTCGGTGGCCCGCAGCAAACTCGCCGCGTTCGCGATCAGCGCGTTCATCGCCGGGATCGGCGGCGGCCTGATGGCCGGTCAACTCGGCCTGGTCGTCTCCGGCAACTTCGCCATGGGCCAATCCGTCACGCTCTTCGCGATCGCCATCCTGATCGGTCCGCATCACCCCGAAGGGGCTCTGATGAGTGGGGTGTTCGGCGCGACCATGGCCACCCTCCTGGAGAAGGTCAAGCTGCCCCAGGACCTGGGCGGGATCATCTTCGGCATCGTGCCGATCCTCGCGCTGCGCAGCGGGATGAGCCAGACCGACTTCACCCGCAACCGCAAACGCCTGGCCAAGGCCCGCAAGGTCGCCGACGCCGATCCCACGCACGACCACGAACGTGCCGACGCGGCCCCACCACCCGAGCGCACCGTCGGCGCGCCCGCCCGACCCATGGGCACCGAACCCGCCCTGGACGTCTCGGGCCTGACGGTCCGTTACGGCCCGGTCACCGCCCTGGACGCGGTCGACCTCACCGTCCCCGCCGGCGCCGTGGTGGGCCTGATCGGCCCCAACGGCGCGGGCAAGTCCACCTTCATCTCGGCGGTCGGCGGCTTCCTCGGCCGCACGCCCGGCTCGGTCCGCCTGGACGGGGCGCCCATCGACCGACTCGCCCCGCAGGTACGCGCCGCCAAGGGCCTGCGCCGCACCTTCCAAACCACTTTGATCGCCCCGGAGTTGACCCAGTACGAATACCTCGACATCGGGGCGGGGCGGCGGTTGGGCCGGGCCGAGGCCGACGAACTCCTGGAGTTCTTCGGCTGCCCCGTCGGCGACCTGCCCATCTCGATCGTCGACGCGGGCACCCGCCGCCTGCTCGACGTGGCCGCGGCGATCGCCGCGCGGCCGGCGGTGGCCCTGCTGGACGAGCCGGCCGCGGGCCAGTCCGCCGCAGAATCGCTGCGCCTGGGGGCTCGACTCGCCCAGGTGCCCGAGCGCTACGGCGTGGCCGTCCTGCTGGTCGAGCACGACATGGAACTGGTACGCGTGGCCTGCCGCGAGGTCACCGTCCTGGACTTCGGCAAAGTGATCGCGAGCGGCCGCACCGAGGACGTCCTGCGCGATCCGGCGGTGCTCGCCGCCTACCTCGGCGGCGCGGACACCCCCGACGGCGCGGCCCCCCCGACCGCGATCGTCACCCCCACCGGCTGACTCGCGGGCCGACCACCGGCCCGTCCACCGGCCGACCCGCTCCGACCCGCCCGCACCACCCCCGCGTCGCGCGCTCGCCTTCGCGCCGATCCGGGTTCCCCCGGCATGCCTTCGATCGGATCGACTCCGTACCGATCCACCATGACAAGGACGTTCCCCATGAAGCGTTCCCTCGTGAGCCGGTTGGCCGTGACCGCCGCGCTCGCCCTGGCCGCGACCGCGTGTGCCGGCGACGGCAGCGACGGCGGCTCCACCAGCGGCGCCATCAAGGTCGGCTCGATCAACGGGATCACCGGGCTGTTCCAGACCCCGGAGGTCCCGCAGGCGGTCAAGGCCGTCTTCGACGAGGTCAACGCGGCCGGCGGGATCAACGGCCGCAAGCTGGAGCTGATCAGCAAGGACGACGCGATGAACCCGCAACGTTCCACCGAGAACGAGGTGGAACTCGTGCAGTCCAAGGGCGTGGTCGCGCTGGTCGGCTCCTCCAGCGCGGTCGACTGCGGCGTCAACCGCGCCGCGTACAAGAGCGCGAGGATCGTCTCCATCCCGGCCGTCGGGGTCGACCCCGCGTGCTTCAACAGCCCCGACATCGCGCCGGTCAACCCCGGACCGTTCAAGCTGCTCACCGCGATGCTCTACTACGCCTCCGAGACGCTGCACCACGACAAGGTCTGCCTCTACTACACCACCCTGCCCGGCAGCGGCGGCGGGATCAGCGACGCGATCAAGGAGTGGAGCGACCTCACCGGCAAACAACTGGCCGCCAAGGACACCGCCGTCGGCGAGGGCGACCCCACGCCGCACCTGATCGCCGCCAAACAGGCGGGCTGTCAGGCCGTGTTGTACAACGCACAGGTCGGCCCGTGGTTCGCCCAGGCGCAGACCCAGGGCATGAACAACGTCGACTTCATCATGGGCGCGAACAGCTACACCGACGCCAACGCCAAGCTGGTGCCCTCGGGCATGCGGGCCTATGTCGGCACCGAATGGCAGCCGTACACCGACGTGACCCTGCCCGGCAACGGACGCTGGGCGCAACTGATGGACAAACACGGCATCCAGCGCACCGCGTTCAGCCAGGGCGCGGTGATGTCCGCCGACGTGTTCGTCCAGGTGCTCAAGGGCATCAAGGGCGACATCACCCGCAAGTCGGTCACCGAGGCGTTCAAGAAGATGAGCCCGATCGACTACCCGATGGTCGGCTCCCCGTGGGTCTTCGGCCCCGACGACAAGCACAACCCGGTCCAGGGCAGCCGCTTCGTCAAGGCCGTCGACGGCAAGTGGCAGGTGCTGCCCGAGGGCTTCGTCGTGCCCACCAGGAAGAAGTAGCGCGCGCGGTGGTCCGATCCCGGTGCGACCGATCGACCTCGCCGTGACCGCCGCCGACCGCGCACGCGCGGTCGGCGCGGCCGGCGCCTCGGAGCAGGAGGTGCTCGAATGCTGAACTCTGTGATCGCGGGCCTGAGCAGCGGCGGGGGCTACGCGCTGCTGGGACTGTGCGTGGTGCTGACCTATCGCCTGGTCGCCGTGGTGAACTTCGCGATGGCGGCGATCGGCGCGATGGGCGCCTTCACCATGGTCTCGCTGACCGACGACGGACTGAACGTATGGCTCGCGCTGCCGCTCGGGGTCGCGGTCGGCGCGACCTTGTCCGGCATCCTGGGCGCGGTGCTGATCCGCTGGTTCGGGGAGCACAACGAACGCACCAAGGCGGCCGTGACGGTGGCCGTCTACGTCGCGGTGATGGCCGTGGGGCTGCGGCTGTTCGGTGCCACCTCCACCGGCGCGCGCCGCTTCCCGGCGCCCTTCGACGGGGCGCTGTTCCGGATCGGTGACGTGGTGGTCTCGCAGGCCGTGCTGGTCTCGATCGCCTTCGCGGTGGCGATCACCGTCGGAGTCGAACTGCTGCTGCGCAGGACCCTGGTGGGGCTGCGCCTGCAGGCACTGTCGGAACGGCCGGGCACCGCACAGGTGGTCGGCATCTCCGCACCGCGGCTGGCCACCGCGGTGTGGGTGGCCATCGGCGCGCTCACGGCGCTGGTGATCATCCTGGTCGCGCCGCGCCTGGGCGGCGACTTCTCCACGCTGGGCAAGCTGATCGTCACCGCGCTCGCCGTCGCCATGGTCGGCGGGTTCCGCAACCTGCCGCTGACCCTGGCGGGCGGCCTGCTGCTCGGCTGCCTCGAGGGCATGTCCGCCGCGATGAGCGCGGTGCGCGAGTACCGAGGCGTGATCCCGTTCCTGGTGATCCTGGTGCTGCTGTGGTGGCGCAGCCGGCACGAAGTCTGGGACACCGCGCACAGTCGATGACAATGAACCGGAGTTCGCAGATGATCATGGGAACCCGCTCCGCCCCGGACGGCTCCACCCGCGCCGCGGTGCTGCGCGCGCACGACGAACCGCTCACCCTGGAGGACATCGCACTGCCCGAACGCTGCGAGCCGGGCGCGGTGTTGGTCCGGATCGGCTGCGCCACGCTGTGTGCGACCGACGTGCACCTGTGGCGCGGCGCCATGAGTTTTCCCGGCATGTTGCCGATGGTGCTCGGCCACGAGATGACCGGCGTGGTCGAAGTGGTCGGCGTGGGCGCCACCGACGCGCTCGGGCGCACGCTGCGGGTCGGCGATCGCATCGGCTGGTCCGAGTCGACCTGCGGCACGTGCCACGCCTGCACGGTGTTGCGCCGGCCGGTGGGTTGCGTCGATCGGGGCTACGGCTTCCGGCAACGATCGGACCGATGGCCGTACGCCACGGCCGGGTTGGCCGAGTTCGCCTACGTCGGGCCGCGTGCGGAGAAGGTGCTCGTACCCGACGACGTGCCCGACACCTGGGCCGCGTGCGCGGGGTGCGCGGTCAAGACCGTGCTGCACGCGTTCGACCGGGCGGGTGGGGTACGGCCCGGCGCCGAGGTCGTGGTGCAGGGCGCCGGAGCGCTGGGCATCGTGGCCGGCGCGATGGCCAAGGCGAGCGGCGCGCGCACGGTGATCACGATCGGCGGGCCCGAGAACCGGCTGGAACTGGCCCGGGAATTCGGCGCGGACGTGACGATCGGCCTGGACGGCGACGCCGGGGGCCGACGAGAGGAGGTACTGGCCGCCACCCGCGGGCGCGGCGCGGATCTGATCCTGGACCTGGCCGGTGCGCCCGGTGTGGGTGCGGAGGCGGTCGAACTCGCGGCGTTCGGTGCCACGTTCGTGATCGTGGGCAGTACCGGTCCCACCCCGGAGCGGTTGCCGCTGGGGACCGTCATGGGCAAGGAACTCGATGTGGTCGGCTCGCTCAACGGCGACGTGGGCGACTACCACCGGGCCGTCGAGTTCCTGCGCGACTTCCGCGACCGATTCGACTGGGACCGGCTGTTCGCGGCGCCGGTCGGGCTGTCCGGCGCGAGTGCGGCGCTGGCGGCGATGGGTCGGCAGGAGCAGGTCAAGGCCGTGGTGCATCCGTGGCTGCCGTAAGCGTTGTTCGTCGTTCTTCGAGCGCCGGTTCCGTCCGCACGCAGTAGTCGTTCCCGAGAGGACCTTCGATGGGTGACATCGACAGCATGACCGTTCCGCGCCGCCGGCTGGGGGTCGAGGGCCCGTACGTGTCCGCGCTTTCCCTGGGGTCGTGGCACACCTACGACCGGATGGACTTCCACGACGCGGTCGACATGGTCTCGCACGCCGTCGAGTTGGGGATCAACCTCTTCGACGTCGCGGTGTATGGGATCCCCGGGCAGAAGCAGGTGTTCACCGACGTGCTGTTCTCGGCGATCGTGCGGGCGGCGGGACTGGCTCGGGAGGAGTACCTGCTGTCCACCAAGGTGTGGCTGGAGGGCTATCCGGCGCGGCCGTTGCGCGAGCAGGTGGAACGGGCGATGTTCCGGGCCGGGACCGAGTACGCCGATCTGGCGATCCTGGGCGATATCCGCGATATCCGCGACGACGCGCAAGGCGCTGGGGACGGTGCCGCCGTGGATTTGGAGCAACTCGCCGGTGAGTTGGCCGAGTTGGAGGAGAGCGGGCTGATCGGGCACTGGGGTGTGAACAACTGGTCGGCGCAGGCGATCACCACGATTCGGCGGCACGCGGTGGAGGCGGGTTCGGCCGGTCCGCAGGTCGCGCAACTGAAGTACAGCCCCTGCAGGCGGGCGATCGCGGACGGCGCGCCGTTCGCCGAATTGTTCTCGGCCGGTCTGTCGATGCAGGCGTCCGATGTGTTGGAGGGCGGCATCCTGGCCGGCAAGGTCGCGCCGACGCGGGAGATCGGACGGGATCCGGGGGGCGTACGGGAGCGGATCATCGCGTCCGCGCCCGGGATCGCGGCGGTGGCGGCGGAACTGGACGCGAGCGCCGCGCAGGTGTGCGTTGCGTTTGCGTTGTCGCATCCGGCCACGGCGAGTGTGTTGTTCGGGGCCACGCGACGGGAGCAACTGGTGGACAACGTCGGGGGGTTGCGGTTGTTGGATCGGGTCGGGGCCAGTGCGTTGCGGGCTCGGCTGGTGCCGTTTTTTGCGGACGGGGGTGTGGTGGACCCTTCGGGTCCTTGAGGGTTTTGGTGGCTTGGGGTGGCCTCAAGCGCCGGCCGGGCTGAGAGGTGGCCTCAAGCGCCGGCCGGGCTGATTTGCTGAGAGCTGGCCTCGGGCGTCGGCCGGGCTGGAAGGTGGCCTCAAGCGCCGGCCGGGCTGGTTTGTTGAGGGGTGGCCTCGGGCGCCGGCCCGGCTGAGGGGTGGGCTCGGGGGCCGGCCGGGTTGAGAGGTGGGTTGGGGGTTGGCCGGGCCGGCGGGGTTGTCGGTTGGTTGGGTTGTCAGCGTTCCGTGCCCGTCGGGTTCATTGTGTCGGCGTCGACCCAGGTGGCGGAGAGGGCGGTGCGGAGGTCTTCGGGGTGGCGGGTGAGGAGGTTCAGGGCTTTGAGGTTGTCTTGCCATTGGGATATGCGGCTGGCGCCGAACAGGACCGTGGCGACTGCGGGGTTGGTGAGGCAGAAGGCGATGGCCAGTTGCGCGGGTGTGGCGTCGAATTCGGCGGCCACGCGGGCGATCAGCGGGTACGTGTCGCGGATGCGATCGCGGATGCCGCCGGGGTCGGCGCCGATCTTGCGGTGCGGCCGGAGGTTGCCCGCCAGGATGCCGCCTTCCAGCACGTCGGACGCCTGCATGGCCAGTCCGTCGGCGAACAGTTCGGCGAACGGCTCGCCCTCGGGCACCGCGCGACGCGCCAGGCTGTACTTGAGCTGCGCGAACGTCGGTGGCGTCAGCCCCTCCTCGGCGGCGAACCGCCGGGCCCGCCACACATCCGCGGCCGACCAGTTGTTGACGCCCCACGAGGTGAACCGGCCGGCCGCGATCTGCTCGGCGACGTCGCGGACCACGGCTCGTACGTCCAACTCGCCGAAGAAGTCGCCGACCACGACCAGGTCGGCCCGGTCGGTGCCGATCCGGTCCAGCGAGACCGTCAGTTGCTCGGCGAATCCCTTCCTCGGGTACTCCCACAACCACAGCTTGCCGCACAGCAGAAAGTCCTCCCGGGCCACGCCCGCGTCGCGCATCGCCTGCCCGAAGATCAGGTCGGTGCGCGCGTTCTCCGCGTGCGGACCCATGTCGTAGTGCGCGACGTCGAACAGCTCCACGCCGTGCGCCAATGCGTCGCGGATCAGCGCGACGGCGTCCGAACGGCTCATCCGGTCCCAGGTGTTCCACGAGCCCAGGCCGAGCACGGGCACCTCCGGACCGTGTGCGCCGAGTCGACGACGGGGCACCGGGCTCGGGCTGCCGGCGGCGGGGGAGAGCACCACGGATCCTCCAAGGGAGCGGAGACGGACACGATCGCCACTGTTGATGGCATCGGTAATCATATAGCATTCCAGATACCAACTTCCTGTCCCGCGAGGAGATCCGATGTCAGTTCCCTCGGACGCCCAGGCCGAGGTCGGCCCCGATCGCATCATCGAAATCGCGATCGCGTACATGGCCGCCAAGCAGCTATTCGCGGCCAACGAGGCCGGCCTGTTCGAGGCCCTCGCCGACGGGCCCGCGCCGCTCGACGAGCTCGCGACCCGGACCGGACTTCCCGAGCGCACCACGCTGATCCTGGCCGACGCGATGGTCGGCCTCGGGCTGCTGGAGCGCGGCGAGGCGGGATACACCGGCTCGCCCGCGGCCCGGCGCTACCTCGGGGGATCGACATCGGACGTGGATCTGCGCCCGTTCCTGACCTTCCTGGACACCGTCAGTTACCCGCACTGGCTCGGCTTCGCCGAGACCACCCGCACCGCGCGGCCCGCCCCGCTGGATCTGGGCGGCGATCGGCTCGGCGTCTTCCTCGGCGGGGTGATGACGTACAACGCGTTGCATGCCCGCATGCTGGTGGGCGCCTACGACTTCGGCGCGCACCGGCGGGTCCTGGATCTGGGCGGGTTGTCCGGGTCGTTCCTGGCCGAGGCGCTGCGTGCGAACCCCGAGCTGAGCGCGACCTTCATGTCCGCCGGCGACCTGGTCGGGCACGCGGAGAACACTCTCGCGGCGGCCGGGGTCGAAGACCGGGTCGAAGTGGTCACCGGCGACCCGCTGACGGACGACGTGCCCACCGGCTTCGACCTGGTGCTCCTCGAACACGTCGTGCACCGCTTCGACGCCGAGCAGAACCGGCGGATCGTGGCCGCGGCGCGCAAGGCCGCGGCTCCCGGGGCCCGGCTGTTGTTGCTGGACTTCTTCCTGGAGCCGAACGGGACGCCGCGGCTGATCGACACCCTGCACGCGGGGGAGTACCTGGTCATCGACGGCACCACGGTGTACCCGCGCGGCGAGGTCGAGGAATGGCTCACGGACGCCGGTTGGCGGCCGGTGGACATACTCGAACTCCCGGGCAGTCCGCGGGTGATCGTGGCGGAGGCCCGATGAGCACCGGACGCGTCGTGGTGGTCACCGGCGGGGCGAGCGGCATCGGCGCGGCCGTCGCGCGCGCCTTCGCCGAGGGCGGCGACCGGGTCGTGATCGCCGATCTCGACGTCGACGCGGCCGAGAAGACAGCCCGGGAGATCGGCGGCGTTCCGATCCCGATGGACATCACCGACCCCGCGTCGGTGGCCGCGGCCCTGGACCGGGTCCTCGCCGAGGTCGGCCCGCTCGCGGTCCTGGTCAACAACGCGGGACTGGTCGCGGGCGGCGGACTGCTCGTCGACCTGCCGATCGAGGTCTTCGACACCGTGGTGGCGGTCAACCTGCGCGGCACCTTCACCGTCACCGCGGCCGCGGCCCGGCTGATGATCGCCGCGGAGGCAGGCGGCGCCATCGTCAACATCAGCTCGATCGGCGCCCGGCAGCCCACCGCGGGACTGGGCCACTACGAGGCCACCAAGGCCGCGGTGGACGCGATCACGCGTACCGGTGCGATCGAACTGGCCCCGCACCGCATCCGGGTCAACGGGATCGCGCCCGGTCCGGTGCACACCCCGATGACCGCCGGCCTGATGTCCGACCCGCAGGCCCGACAGGCGTGGGAGGCGCGGATCCCGCTGGGCCGCATCGCGGTCCCCGAGGACGTCGCGCCGCTCGCGGTGTTCCTGGCCTCGCCGGCGGCCGAACATATCACCGGCACGATCGTGCCGGTGGACGGCGGTCAACTCCTGGTCTGAGCGGCGCCCCTCGAACCCGGCGCCCCCTGAACCCGGCGCCACCCGAACCCGGCACCGCAGGGACGCCGGCGCCGCACGAGCGGTACCACGCGACGAAGGGCGGGCTCCCGGAGCCCGCCCTTCGTCGCGTCGCCGAGCCGCTACGGGGTCCCGGTCTTGGCCTGGTGCAGCGCCGCCGCCGTGGCGATCTTGTGGGCGCACGCGGCCTGTTCGATCACCTGTGGGTCGGCGCCGGCGTCGATCAGGTCGAGCAGATGCTCGTGCTCGCGCACCGATGTACGGGCCCGGCCGGGCACGTAGGTGAAGGTCGACCGCCGCATGTGGTCCAGCCGCGCCCACTCCGACTCGAGCAGCGCGTTCAGGTGCCTGTCGGGGCAATGCGCGTAGAGCGAGAAATGAAATCTCCGGTTGAGCGCGGTGAACGCGGTGGGATCGAAGTCCGCCAGCGCCTCGACCATGCGGTCGTTGATCGCGCGGGCCTCGGCGATGTCGGCGGCGCTCATCAGCGGCGCCGAGATCGCGGTCGCGTAACCCTCCAGGCGGGCCAGCACGTTCAGCGAGTGCTCGACCTGCGAACGGTCGAAGACCGCCACCCGGGCCCCGACGTTGCGCACGATCTCCACCAGGCCGTCGGACTGGAGCCGGCGCACCGCCTCGCGCAGCGGGATGGTGCTGACCCCCGCCTCACGGGCGAGCTGGTCGAACACCAGCCGATACCCGGGCCCGTAGGTGCCGTCGAGGATGCGGCCGCGCAGCAGCTCGTAACACATCTCCGATTTCGACGCCTTGGCGGCCTTGCTCGCGGCGGTGGTTGCCTTTGCGGGACTCAACTACGGTCTCCTCAGTCTGGACCGGACACGGTGGCGGGCCGGGACGAGGTGTCCCGGCCCGGCGTCTCCGGCGTGGTCCGGTGGGGGCGGTACGCCGCGGTGGGTCAGCGGTCGAGGACCCGCACAACCAGTTCGCGGAAGAACGGGTTGACCAGAACGCCGTGGTGGTCGCCGGCCATGGCGACCATTCGGGATCCCGGGACCAGGGCGACCAGTTCCTTGGTGCCGTGGACCATCGTGTCGTCGACGCCGACCAGGAACCACGGCGGTGTACCGCCGGCCCACCGCTCGGGTGTGAACGGAGTCCTGCGCAGACCCTCGACACAGGTCACCAACCCGTCCGCGCGCGCACCCTCGGCGCGGATCAGGCTCGCGATCATGCCGGTGAGCGGATCGGCGGGCGGGGCCGCCTCGTCGCGCACCGCCCGGCGCAGCTCCGTGACGTCCACGTCGGCGAACGGCTCGGTCGGGCTCAATCCGCCGAACACGACCCGGCCGATCCGCTTGGGAGCCAGCGCGGCCAGCTCCCAGACCAGTCGGGCGCCGAGCGAGTGTGCGACGACGTCGAACCGGTCCGCGCCGTACGCGTCGACCACGGCCAGCAGGTCCTGAGCCGAGGCGACCGCGTCCACTTCCTCGGCGCTCGTCGGTGCGGGGCTGGCGCCGTGGCCGCGCAGGTCCGGCGCGATCATGGTGCGGCCGGCGTCGAGCAGGGCCTGGACGATGCCCGTCTCCAGCCACGTGCGGCGCGTACTGGAGCAGAACCCGTGTACGAGCAGCACCGGAGGCTGCTCGGTGCGCTCCGTGCTCGGATAGGTGGTGACGGCGAGGGGCTGCCGCAGGCGCATCCTACTTCTCCACTCGGCTATTTCGGATACGATTTCAGATCGTACACCAGGGGCGAATACTCACAGCTGCGACCCGATCCGGAATCCGTCGCCGGTCGCGTCCCGCGCGAACGAGAAACCGTCGGCGCCGACGGTCACTTCCGCCTCGCGGTCCTCCCGCCGGGCGAGCACCGGCTGCGGCCGGCCGGCCAGGTCCAGGACGGGGGAGGCCTCCGCGTACCAGGACGGCACCACCGGGTTGCCCCACCAGTCCCGCCGCTGGTTGTCCCGGACGTCCCAGGACAACACCGGGTGGTCAGGGTCCCCCGTGTAGTAGTCGGTCGTGTAGATCTCCACCCGATGCAGATCGGGATCGCGCACGTAGACGTAGAAGGCGTTGGACACCCCGTGCCGCCCGGGACCGCGCTCGATGTGCGTGGACCGGCGCCGCGCGCCGAGCAGATCGCACACGTGCAACACCTGAGCGCGCTCGTGCGTGCCGAACGCGATGTGGTGCAGCCGCGGCCCGTCGCCACCGGTCAGCGCGATGTCGTGCACCGTGTCCTTGCGGTGCAGCCACGAGGCGTACAACGTCTCGTCCTCGCCCCGGATGTCCTCGGTCACCCGAAAACCCAGGTCGCGGTAGCAGCGCTCGGCCCGGGCCACATCCGGCACCACGATGTTGAAGTGGTCCAGCCGCGCGATCGCGCCCGCGCCGTGCAGGTCGTAGCGCTGATGCAGGCGCGGCACGTGCTCGGCCTCGTAGAAGAACTCCAGGGGGAACCCCAACGGGTCCAGCACCCGTACGGCGGGCCCGATCCCGCGGGTCGCCCCGGGCGCGCGGCGCTCGACCGGCACCCCCAGCGCCCGGTAGTAGCGCTCGGCGACGTCGACCTCCCGCGGCGCGCGCACCCGATAGGCCAATGCGGCCAGCGCGCCGGCGGCCCCGCGCCGCAGCACCAGTGAATGGTGCAGAAACTCCTCGAAGGCGCGCAGGTACACCGCGTCCTCGTCCTCGTGGGTGACCACCAGGCCCAGCAGGTCGACGTAGAACTCGCGGGACGCGGCCAGGTCGGTGACCACCAACTCGGCGTAGGCGGCGCGAACGATGTCCGGACAGCGCGGGGTCGCCGGGTCGGGGGCAGGCACGCCGGGGCGGGCGGTGGGTGCGGGTGGAACGGCGGGAGTTGGCATCGGACTCTCCTCCTGTTCGAGGCGCCGGACCCGGCCGGCGCGATCGGCCCCGGTCACCCGGGCCCGATCCGGAAACTAGCGCTCCGCCCCCGGCCGGGGCCATGGTCGAGCGCGGACGGGGATCCGGCGGGCACGGACCGGACACCCGGCCGGCGTCCCGGGTTCACGCGGCGCCGAAACGGGCGGTGTGCAGCGGTGCCATGGCCACGTGGACGGCCTGCTGTGACGTGTAGAAGTCGATCGAGCGGTAGCCGCCCTCGTGACCGAGCCCCGAGGCCTTGATCCCGCCGAACGGTGTGCGCAGATCGCGGACGTTGTGCGAGTTGATCCACACCATGCCGGACTCGACGCTCTGCGCCACCCGGTGCGCCCGGCGGATGTCGTTGGTCCACACGTAGCCGGCCAGTCCGTAGCGGACCGCGTTGGCCAACTCGATCGCCTCCGCCTCGTCCGCGAAGGGGGTCAGCGCCACCACCGGTCCGAAGATCTCCTCCTGGAAGATCCGCGCGTCCGGCGGCACGTCGCAAAAGACGGTCGGCGCGAGGTAGTTCCCGGTCGGCAGGTGCGCGGGCCGGGCGCCGCCCGCGACCAGCCGCGCCTCGCGCCGGCCGATCTCCACGTACGCCAACACCCGTTCGTAGTGCTCGGGGTGCACCAGCGCGCCCACCTCGGTGGCCGGATCCTGCGGCGGCCCGACCACGATCCGCTCGGCTCGCGCGGCGAACCGCTCGACGAACTCGGCGTACACCCCCTGCTCGACCAGGATCCGCGAACCGGCGGTGCAGCGTTCGCCGTTGAGTGAGAACACCCCGAAGAGCGCGGCGTCGATCGCGTCGTCCAGGTCGGCGTCGGCGAACACGATCACCGGTGACTTGCCGCCGAGTTCCATCGACAGCCCCTTGAGGTGCCGGGCGGCGGAGCGGAAGATGCTCTGCCCGGTGGTGGTCTCGCCGGTGAACGAGATCAGCGGCACGTGCGGATGTTCGACCAGGGCCGCGCCCGCCTGCTCGCCGAATCCGCCGACCAGGTTGAACACGCCCTGCGGCAGGCCCGCCTCGGTGAGGATGTCCGCCCACAACGAAGCCGACAGCGGGGTGAACTCGGCCGGCTTGAGCACCACCGTGCAGCCGGCCGCCAGGGCCGGCGCCAGCTTCCACGACTCGAGCATGAACGGCGTGTTCCACGGCGTGATCAGCCCGGCGACCCCGATCGGGCGGCGATTGACGTAGTTGAGCTGGCGGCCCGGCACCTGGTAGGCCTCGTCGGTCTGACCGACGATCAGGTCCGCGAAGAAGCGGAAGTTCTCCGCGGCGCGCTGCGCCTGACCCAGCGCCTGGGTGATCGGCAGACCGGTGTCGAAGGTCTCCAACTCGGCCAGCCGGGCGTCCCGACGCTCCACCTCGTCGGCGATGCGACGGAGCACCCTGGCCCGCTCCTTGGCCTGCGTCCCGGGCCACGGACCCGAGGTGAAGGCGCGCCGGGCGGCCCGCACCGCGGCGTCCACGTCGGCCGCCTTGCCCGCCGCCGCGGTGGCGTAGGGCAGGTTGGAGGCGGGGGCGCAGACCTCGAAGGTGGCGCCGTCCAGCGAGTCCACGTGTCGGCCGTCGATGAAATGACGCAACCGTGTGGGCAGCGCGGCGGGTACCCCGGAGTGCTCGACGGGAGTCGTCGTCGTGGAACTCATAGTGCTTCTTCTCCAAGGGCGGGGTCGGTCAGCAGGTGGAGCCGGCTCTGTGCGAGGGCGGTCACGTCCGCCCGGCCCCGCTCGGACAGCGGCAGCAGCGGCGGACGCACGAAGTCGGAGCCGATCAGGCCGCGTCGGTGCATCAGCCACTTGGCCGGCGCCGGGTTGGTCTCCACGAACAGCAAGTCCACCAGGGGATGGAGGGCGTAGTGCAACTCGCGGGCTCGGCCCAGGTCGCCCTCCTGGTAGGCCTCGTACATCCGCGCGACCGCGGCCGGTGCGATGTTGGCCAGCGCGGAGACGAAGCCCGCGCCGCCCAGGACCAGTACCGGCAGGCACAACAGTTCGATGCCGGACCAGACCAGCAGTTCGGGACCGGCGGCCTCGATCACCCGGGAGAAGTGCTCGAAGTCCCTGGTGGTCTCCTTGACGCCGACGATGTTCTCGTGCGCCCGGAAGAGCCGGGCCACGGTCTGGGGAGCTATCTCCACGGCGGTGCGACCGGGCACGTTGTAGATCACCACGGGCAGGTCCGGGTACTCCCGGGCGACCGTGGAATACCAGGCGAACAGCGCCTCCTGGGTGGGGCGCGCGTAGTACGGGGTGATGATCAGCACCGCGTCGGCGCCGGACTCCCGGGCTATCCCGGTCAGTTCCAGGGTCTCGTCCAGCTTGGTCGATCCGGTGCCCGGCAGGAACGGCACCCGGTCGTCGATCTCGGCGGCGACCGCCCGGATCGCCTCGGCGCGCTCGGCGAGGGTCTGTGCGGACGGCTCGCCGGTGGAGCCGCCGAGCGAGATGCCGTGCGAACCGGCCGCGATCTGCCAGCGGACCAGGCGGCGCAGCGCGGCGGTGTCGACCGCGCCCTCAGGGGTGAAGGGGGTGACCAGCGGGGCGATCGAGCCGCGGATCAGGGACGGATCGGCGCGGTACTTCATCGGTGCTCCTCGCGGGTGGTGGTCGGGATGGTGCTTTCGCGGGCGGCGTCGGCGGGGGTGGTGATGCCTGCCGAGGTGACCGCAGGGCCGGCGGTGGAAATGTCGGCAGGGGGGTCGGCGGCCCACGCGCGGTAGGCGGGCTCCCAGTCCGGCCCGAGCGGGTACAGGCCGGCCAACTCCGCGCCGGCGGCCACCTGTTCGGTGATGAAGCGTTCGCGGGACTCCTGCTCCTCGGCGGCCGCGAGGACATCGGCGAGCAGTGTGGGCGGGATCACCACGGCGCCGTCGTCGTCGGCCACCACGATGTCGCCGACCTGTACGGTAGCGCCGCCGCACGCGATGGTGACGTCGGTGTCCCAGGGCACGTGCCGGCGGCCGAGTACGGCGGGATGCGCGGCGGCGGCCAGTACCGGCAGGCCCAGGGCGGCCACGGCGGCGCTGTCCCGGACGGCGCCGTCGGTGACGATGCCCGCCGCACCGAGGGTGCGGGCGCGCAGCGCGAGGATGTCGCCCAGGGTGCCGGCGCCGGCCACGCCGCGGGCCTCCATCACCAGGACCTGGCCCGGTTCCAGCGAGTCGACGGCGCGTTTTTGCGTGTTGAAGCCGCCCCCGTGCTCGGCGAACAGGTCCTTGCGGAACGGGACATAGCGCAGTGTGCGGGCGGTGCCGACCAGGCGGGTCCCCGGGGTGAGGGCGCGGACGCCGTCGATCGAGACGGTGTCGAAGCCGCGGGCGCGCAGTTGCACGCTCAGTGTGGCCACGGCGACTCGGGTGAGCCGGGCCCGCAGGTCGTCGGTGAGGACGGGGGGTGTGTCGGCGCCGGCGGGTTCCGCGGGCGGGGCCGGCGCGGGCGGCCCGGCGGGCTTCGGGGGGCGGCGCGGCTCGGTGGACGCGGGCCGGGTGCCGGTGGCGTCGGCCCGGGTGGCCGGGTCGACCCGGGGCGGTGCACCCCACGCCGCGAGTTCCGGGCCGGCGACCACGTCGGTGCGCAGCCTGCCGGTGCTGCGGTCGGGGTCGCGGAGGCTGTCCACCTCGACCTCGACGCGTTGCCCGATCCCGGCCACCGACGCGCCGGCCGGGGTGCCGGTGAGGATCACGTCGCCGACCTCCAGGGTGAGCAGCCGGGACAGGTCCGCGACCAACTCGGCGAAGCCGAAGAGCAGCGTCGAGCTCTCGTCCTCTTGGACCAACTCCCCGTCCAGCCAGGTGCGTACGCGCAGCGCGTCGGGTCGCAACTGGGCCGCGGGCAGCAGGGTCGGCCCCAGCGGGGTGAAGCCGTCGCCGCCCTTGGCCCGGACGTTGGAACCGCCGTCCGCGTAGCGCAGGTCGTACAGGCCCAGGTCGTTCGCGGCGGTCACCCAGCCGACGTGCGCCCATCCGTCGGCGGGCGCGACGCGGTGCGCGGTGCGGCCGATGATCAGCGCGATCTCGCCTTCGAAGCCCAGCAGTTCGACGCCGGCCGGCTGCTCGACGGGGCCGGATCCGGTGAGCGAGCTGCTCGGTTTGAGGAAATACGAGGCATGGTCGGGGACGCGGCCACGCTGACGCGCGCGGGAGCGATAGTTGAGGTGTACGGCCAGCACCTTGCCGGGCCGCCGCCCGGTCGATGCGGTCACCGCGTCGTGCGTCACTCGCCACCCCTTTGCGCCTGGATCAGCGATGCCATCTCGAAACATATATGATTCCGGATAGAATAATAGAGGTGATCTCGGTTGCACTGTCAACCACTGTGGCGGGAACGCTTGTTCGCCCGATCGGCGCGGGAGGAATCGGCGCGACGGTCGGGGAGCGCGCAAGGCGTGCGGTGCGAGCCCGGGCGGCGGTGTGCCGGCCGAAGCGGAAGTCCGGTTGAACCGGGCGAAGCGGCGTGGCGGGCCGGCTGAAGCGGCGGGCGTCGCCGGTCACCCGTGACCGCGGCGAGGGCGTGCACGTTCGCATCGCGCGGAGGGCCACGCCGGGGTACCGGGCGGGACGGGCCGGACTCGCGCGGATCGGGCGCCTTCGACGGGCGCTCTCCGGCGCCCGGTTGCCACACCCGGGCAACGGGGCGAGACGTGCCGGCCGTACTCCGAGCCGTGGCCGGTACGGCGGATGGTGGGACCGTGCGAGACGCGCGGAGCGGTAGCTCTCGCGGGCGGCGGGACGGCTACGGCCTCGGTCTCGCGCGGTCGATGACGGACTCGCACTCGGGGCCGATCCGGCCCGATCGTCGTTCGCTTCGAAACGGCGGTCGGGGCTCCGCGGACGCACTCGCGGAGCCCCGAAACACCCGGTCGGGGAGGAGGTGCCGAGACCGGGGGATGGTGGGTCAGCCGTGGTGGCCGTCGCCGACCAGGCTCCCGGTGTGGTTGCCGGCCGCGAAGTCGTCGTGCTCGTCCTCACCGTCGACGTTGAGGCAGACGTTTCCGAACGTCGGGTTGAAGGCGGCGAGGCCGTTGACCGTGTTCCCGCAAATGTTGATCGGGATGTGGAGCGGGACCTGCAGGTTGTTGCCGGACAACACGCCGGGGGAGTTCACGGCGGCGCCGTCGGCCTCGGCGGCGGCGCTCGCGCCACCCGCGCCCGCCATGACCAGGGCGGCGGTGCCGGCGGCCAGCACGGTGGCCTTCTTGAACGAGTTCACTGGTGTCTCTCCGTATCGACGTTCACGGCGCCGGATGCGGCGCTCGTGCAATGCAACGAGGCGAATCGCTCCGGGCAACCGGTCGGTGTCGACATTCACCCGAACGCCGGTCGGCGACGGGCGCGGGGAGGGCGATGGCCACGACCTCGTGCTCGACGTTCGGGACCCGGCGGTGTCCGCCAATCACGAGCGTTTCCGGCTCACCGCCGGACCCGAGGGCGCGAGCTGCGCCGATCCGGGCTTCGGCCGATCTCGTGCCGGACGTCCGCGACCTGGCTGCGTGCCACCTGGGCGGCACATCGATGGCCCGGCTCGTCGCGGCCGGGTTGGTGGTCGAGTCCACGCCGGGCGCGGCGGCCGTATTGGACCGGGCGCTGGGTACGGAACTGCTCCCGTTCGCCCACGAGGACTGCCGAGCGGAAGGCACCCGCGGTCCGCTCGGCCGGTGTCGATCGGCCGTGCGGACCGCGGGTGTGGCGACCACCTCGTCAGGAGGTCGCCGCGGCGCCCGAAGGCGGGCCGGGTGCGGTGCTCTGGTGCGCCGCGAAGTAGCGGACCAGGTCCGGGTCGAGCGGCGCCACCTCGGTACGCACGCCGCCCGCCCGCAACGAGGCGGTGGCGGCGACACCCGCCGCCACCGCCTGTCGCGCGGCGATCGGCGAGGTACGGGTGGGTCCGCCGTGGACCGCGAAGCGCAGGAACTCGGTGACCAGGGCCGGGTCCGCGCCGCCGTGCAGGCCGCCGCCGGGCACGTACTCACTGCGGTCGGCGTCGGCCCGGTAGCCGGAGCGGCGCAGGTTCCACAACTTGATCGACGGGTGGTCGTCCTCCAGGCCGTCGCCGAAGTTCTCCATCCGGCCCTCGTCGCCGATCACCGTGTAGTTGCGCCAGTAGTCCGGCGTGAAGTGGCACTGCTGATAGCTGGCCAGGACACCGTTGTCGAGTCGGGTGAGCATCAGGCTGATGTCCTCCACGTCCACGATCGGATTGAGCCCGGTCATCGCCGTCGGCGGCCACACCTGGGGGGCGAACCCGTCCCGCGCCCGGGCCTCCTCCTCGACCCGGGTCGCCGGATCCCGGCCGGCGGCGGCGAGCACGGGCTCGCGCCGGGGGTTGCCGCCGTACACCGCCAGGTCGCCCATCGCGACCACGTCGTGCGCATAGCCGCCGGCCAACCAGTGGATCACGTCCAGGTCGTGCGCGCCCTTCTGGAGCAACAGGCCGGTGGTGCGGGCGCGTTCGGCGTGCCAGTCCTTGAAGTAGAAGTCGCCGCCGTGCCCGACGAAGTGCCGGCACCACACCGACCGGACCCGGCCGATCGCGCCCTCGTCGATCAACTCGCGCATCCGCCGCAACATCGGCAGGTGACGCAGGTTGTGCCCGACGTACAACCTGGTTCCGCTCTCGTGCGCGGCGCGCAGCAGGCGGTCGCAGTCGGGCACCGTGATGGCCAGTGGCTTCTCCACGAACACCGGCACCCCGGCGGTCAGGAAGGACAGCGCGGGCTCGACGTGTCGATCATCCGGGGTCAGCACGAAGACGGCGTCGAGACGGTCGTCGAGCATGCGTCGATGGTCGGTGTGCACGGCGACGTCCGGGCCGAACAGGGCGACGGCGTCGGCCCGGCCGCGCACGGCGGGGTCGGCGCAGGAGACCACCCGGGCCCGGCCCGGCCGGTTCGCCTCGACGGCCAGACCGGCGCGCTGTCCGACCCCGACCACGCCCACGCGTAGCTCGCTCATCGCGTCAGTGCCCCAGCGTGGCGCGCAGTGCCGGCTGGAGCAGGTCCCCGTGCGCGCGGGCCATGTCGTCGCACAGGTCCCAGATGCGCTCGACGGGCAACGCGGCGGCGGTGGCCGGGTCGGCCATCGCCGCGTGCCGGATATGCCGGGGGTCGTCCTCCAGCGCGGCGCGTACGACCAGGTCGTTCACGCTCAGGTAGGCGCGGTTGAGCGCTGCGCACTGCGCGGGCAGTGCCCCCACCCGGGTGGGCTGCACGCCCAACGCGTCCACCAGGCACGGTACTTCGACGATGCCGTCGGCGGGCAGGTTGTCGATCAACCCGTGGTTGGGCACATTGCCGTAGACGGTGCGCGGGGTCCCCGTGACGATGCTGTGGATGATCTGCGGCGCGTACTCCATCGTGGACTCCACCGGGACCGGGTCCCCCGCGGCCAGCGCGCGGCGGGTCTCCTCGTAGGCGGCCATGTTCTCGTCGACGATGCCGAGATAGGCGCCGACCGGCAGCCGGAGCCGGGCGATCTCACTGTCGTGGCCCAGGTACCAGGGCACGTACTCGCTGGAGTGCTCGCTGGTCTCGGTCGGGTAGTAGCCCAGCCGGCGATACATGTCCACCCGTACCCGGCGCCGCAGTTCGGCGTCCTCGGCGATGAGCGCGTCCAACTTCGGGTACAGGTCGGTGCCGTTGTGCTCGAAGCGCAGCACCCAGGCCTGGTGGTTGACGCCGGCGGCGCGGTAGTCGACCTCCTCGTAGGGGATCCCGACCAGTTCCGCCAGGCCCTGCATGGTCCAGTAGACCGAGTGGCACAGCCCCACCACCCGGGTCAGGCCGGTGGCCCGGGTGAGGTATCCCACGTTCATCGCCATCGGGTTGGTGTAGTTCAGCAACCACGCGTCCGGGCAGATCTCGGCGATGTCCTCGCCGAGGGCCCGCAACACCGGGAAGGTGCGCAGCGCGCGGAAGATGCCGCCGATGCCGAGCGTGTCGCCGATGGTCTGGCGCAGACCGTATTCGGCGGGCACCTCGAAGTCGGTCCGGGTGGCCGCACGCATGCCGACCTGGACGATATTGATCACGAAGTGGGCACCGGCGAGTGCCTCGCGGCGATCGATGTGCGTGCTGATCACCGGGTCCGCGTCGCGATCCTTCGCGATCAGGCGGGCCGCGCCCTGTGCGGTGGCCAGCCGCTCCGGGTCGATGTCGTGCAGCGCGATGTGCGCCTGCCGCAACTCCGGGAAGGCGAAGAGGTCGGCCAGCAACCCCTGGGTGAACACGACGCTGCCGGCGCCGACGAAGACGATCTTGGTGCGGGTCATCACTGGTTCTTTCGGTTGCGGGCGAGGGCTGCGACAGCCTCGTCCCAGGTGGGTTGGGCCGGCGTGCCGCCGTGCGCCCGGGTGGACAACGCGCCGCACGCGGCGGCGAGTTCGAGTGCTCGGCCGGGCGACTCGCCGGCGAGCAGGGCGGCGAGGTACCCGGCGTCGAAGCTGTCGCCGGCGCCGACCGTGTCCAGCGGTCGCGCCGGGATGCCCCGGGTGCGCAGTACGGTGCGACCGTCGTGCGCGAAGGCGCCCTCGCCGCCGTTCTTGACCACCACCAACGGGCCCCGGGCGGCCAGCCGTTCGGCCGCCGCCTCCGGGGTGCCGGTGGGCATCCGGGCCAGCGCCAGGGCCTCCTGCGCGTTGGGCAACAGGACGTCGACGGCGGGCAGTACGGCGGCCAGGCCGGTGGGATCCCAGCGCCCGGAGGGGTCGTCGTTGGTGTCCAGGGACGTGCCCGCGCCGTGTGCGCGGGCGGTGCGCAGCAGGTCGGGCAGTGCCTTCGCGAGTCCGGGCATCAGGAAGTAGGACGCCGCGTGCACGTGCCTGCTGCGGGTGAGCAACTCCTCGGGAACGTCCTCGGGTCCGGTGGCGTCCAGGGTGCCGGCCGCGGTGAGGATCGCGCGGTCGCCGTCGGCCCGGGTGAGCACCGTGGTCAGCGGCGTGCACAGGTTCGGGTCGACGCGCAGTGCCGCGGTGTCCACGCCCCGGTCGGTCAGGGCGGCGCGGACGAAGCGTCCGGCCTCGTCGTCGCCGACGCGGCCGGCGATCGCGACGCGCAGCCCGAGTCGGGCCGCTCCGCAGGCGGTGATCGCGGCGGAGCCGCCGAGGGTGAGCAGGCCGGTGGGGACGAGTTGTTCGCGTTGACCGAAGGCCAACGGCTCGTCGAGGGGACCGAGGACGACATCGGGATTGGCGTCACCGATGACGAGCAGGTCGAAGGTGTGCGGCATCGAACTTCCTGGGTGCGAATGATGCGGACGGCACGGACGGTGCGCGAGGTGGGGCGGTATGCCGGGGGTGTGTCCCCGGGAGGGTCGAACTCCCGGGACACCGCTAACCCTTGAGCCCGCTGGAGGTGATGGACTGGATGAACGCCTTCTGCGCGCCGAGGAAGGCCAGCAGCACCGGAAGCACGGTGATCACGTTGCCCGCCATGACGGCGGCCCACTGGGTGTGGTGCTGCCCCTGGAAAGTGGTCAGGCCCAGTTGCAGGGTGTACTGGGTGTCGTGGTTGATCGCGATCAACGGCCAGGTCAGGTCGTTCCAGGTGGTCAGGAAGGTGAGCACGGCGACGGTGCTCAGCGCGGGTCGGGACAGCGGCAGCACGATCAGGATCAGCACCCGCAGCCTGGAGCAGCCGTCGATCCAGGCGGCCTCCTCCAGTTCCCGGGGCAGGGACAGGAAGAACTGACGCAGCAGGAACACCGCGAACGGCGTCACCAGCGAGGGGATGATCAGCGCGCCCAGCGTGTCGATCAGCCCCAACCGCTTCATGATCAGGAACGTCGGGATCATGGTGAGCTGGAACGGGATCGCCATGGTGGCCAGCATCGCCACCATCAGCACCCGCGAACCGGCGAACCGCATCCGGGCGAACGCGTAGCCGCCCAACGCCCCGAACAGCAGGTTGGAGGCGACCGCGACCGCCGAGACGATCAGCGAATTCATGAACCAGCGCGGGAACATCGCGTTGCCCAGGACGTAGCGGTAGCCGCCGAGGTGAATTCCCGAGGGCCACAACGCGGGTGGGAACCGGTTGATCTCCGCGTTGGTCATCACCGAACTGAGCACGAGCCAGACCAACGGCAGCGCGAACAGCAGGGACAACGGTGCGAGCAGCAGATGCCAGGGGCTGAACGGCAACAACCGGCGCCGGCGCGGCTCCGGGCGCGACCGGTCCTGCGGGCGGGCCGCCTCGATCGCTGCGGCGGTGGTCACGGTCACTGGGCGGCCCCCTCGACGACGGCACCGGGCTTGCGAGCGCGCACGAACCGCGTGCCCAGCCCGATGACCAGCAGGGCCGCGGCGAGCACGTAGGCCGCCGCCGCGCCGTACCCGGCGGTGAAGTTCTTGAACGCCTGCTCCCAGATGAAGTAGACGATGACGGTGGTGGACCCCAACGGCCCGCCCTTGGTGGTCACATAGACCAGGTCGAAGACCTGGAGCGCGTTGATCGTCTGCCACAACAACAGGAAGACGGTGACCGGCGTGAGCGTCGGCATCACCACGTGACGCAGCAGTTGCCATCGCCCGGCGCCGTCGAGGCGAGCCGCCTCCAGCAATGACGGCGGCACGTCCTGGAGCGCCGCGAGATAGATCACCACGCAAAAGCCGGTGCCGCTCCACACCGAGATCGCCACCAGGACGAGCAACGCCTGACCGGGGTCGGTGAGGAATCCCTGCCGACCGATGCCCAGCGCGTGCAGAATCGAGTTGGCCGCGCCGAACTCCGGATCCAGGATGAAGGAGAACAACACGCCCTGAGCCGTGGCCGAGATGACGAACGGCACGAAGATGAGCGTGCGGTACAGCCCGACCAGGCGGATCCTGCGGTTCAACACCAGGGCCAGGAACAGCCCGAAGGCCATGCTCAGCGGCACGTACAACGCGGTGTACAGCAGGGTGTTGCGGACGGCTTGGCCGAAGTGCGGGTCCTGGGTCAGCGCGTCGTAGTTGTCCAGGCCGACCCATCGGCTGGGCGTCACCAGGTCGTCGGCCCGGAAGGACAGCAGCAGCGACCACACGAAGGGCAACACGCTCAGGCCCAGGATGACCACGACGGCCGGAAGGATGTACGCCCAGGCGGTCGCCGATTCGCGCCGGCGTCTGCGGCGCAGGGTGCGGCGTTGTCGATCGTGGTCCGACAGCGTGAGTGGAGCGGGCAGTGATGACATGGGGGCTCCTCAACGCGGTATGACGAGGGCGGCCTTGGCCGCGGCGGCGCAGCGGTTCAACGCCCGGGTCGGACTGCTCTTGCCGAGCAGCACGGAGACGATGGCCTCGCCGAGCGCCATCGAGATCTGCGGATAGGCCGGATGCACCGGGCGCACGCGCGCGGTCTCCAGGGCGTGGGTGAACACCTCCAGGCCGTTGGTCTCGGCGGCGTGCGCGCGCCACTCGGGCTTGGCCTCGCAGGCTCGGCCCAGCGGCAGGCTGCCGACCGTCAGGGCCCATTCGATGTCCTGGTCGGGCTGCGCCAGCCAGGACACGAATGTGCGGGCGGCGCGTACCCGGGCGCTGCCGTTGTCGAAGACCGTCCAGGTGTCCGGACCGCAGATGGTCATCGGCCGGCCGCTGTAGGTCGGCAGCGGCACCACGTGGTAGTCGATCTCCGCCTGGGTGATGTCCGGGATCTGCCACGGGCCGGTCAGCACCATGCCCATCCGCCCGGACGCGAAGACCTGGTACATCTGCTCGCTGCCGGGCTTGGGGTCGATGTAGACGCTCTTGGCCCGCGCGAGTGCCTCCACGGTCTCCAGCGCGCGCACCCCGACGTCCTTGAAGCCGATGGTGCGGCCGTCCTCGGCGACCACGTCGCCGCCCAGGTCCCACACCATCGGCCACAGCCGCCACACGGTGTCCTCGTCGCCCACCCCCGGCCAGCCGGTGCCGAAGACGCCGCGCTGCGCGTCGGTCAGCCGCTGTGCCGTGGCCAGGAAGTCCGTCCAGGTCCAACCCGCCTGTGGCAGCGGGATCCCGGCCTCTTCGAAGAGCCGCTTGTTGCAGATCACGGCCAACGCGTCGAGCACGGCGGGCGAGGCCCGTACCCTGCCGTTGATCGTGACGGCCTGCCGGGACGGATCCCAGTAGTCCTCCCATGGCGTGGGGGCCGCGTGCACCGTCTCGCTCAGGTCGACCACCTTCGGGCTGCGGGCGACGCCGGCCAGGTCGGATCCGAAGATGTAGGCGATGTCCGGGTAGGAGCCGGACGCGAGCGCGGCGGTGATCTTCTGGAGCATCGCGTCGGACAGGACACCGCCGCCGAGGTCGACTCGGATCGCCGACTGCACCCGGTGGAACTTCTCCACCAGGGCCTCGATGCCCTCGCGGCCGGTGTCGGTCTGCCCGTGCCACATCTCGATCGTGACGCGCCCGTCGGCACCCACGCCGTCGTCGGTGCCGCCGCACGCGGACAGCGTCGCGGCGACCGCGACACCGGCGCCGGCGCGCAGCACGTCGCGACGGGAGAGACCGGCGGGATGCTGTCGGCCGAAAACCACTGGACCTCCAGGGAGACTTCGAACGCGCGGGCGGGGCCGGGTGCGCGAGGGCGCACCGAGCCGGGGATCCGCCACACACGCCGGGACGGGGACGGGCGGAGGAAGGGCCACACACAGGCGATCACCGGGCGCGAGTGGGCGGGCCCGGGGACGACGCGCGGGGGGCGTGCGCGTCCCCGGGCCCGTCGCGGGGGCACGGGTCGGCGGGCGAAGTGGCGGGGAGGGACACACCGGGCGCGACACGGGCCGCGCACGCGGCCCGGTGCCGGATGCCGACGGACCGGATCCCGACGGGCCCGGGCACCGGGCCGCGCGAAGGGGGATCAGCAGGTCTTGCGCACGTACTTGCTGTCGCCGATCGGGCTGACGCCGACGTCGCGGCGGACCACGCTGAGCTTGTTGCCCCACTTCGAGCAGGCGTTGGACAAGCCCTTGGCGGTGTACTCGATCACGATCACGTTGTTGCCGAAGTACTTGGTGTAGTCATCGCATTCGTTCCACTCGCCGCACTCCTCGGCGACGGCGAAGTCGAGCCCGAGGGCGGTGCGATCCGCGGCCAACTCGGAGGTGTTCTTCTGCGCGATCGCCAGGCCGCGCCGGTGCGCGTGGGCGGAGAGCAGGGCGATGTAGTCCTTGGCGTTCCGGTCGGTGAGCAGGTCCTCGGAGCGGGTGTAGCTGTCGTAGTTGTCCGGCTCGACGGCCTGGAAGCCCTTGTTCGCGCACTCGTCGATCTGCGCGTTGATCTTCGCGGCGATGTCGGTGCGTTTGGCGGCGGTGCGCAGGTCGAGCAGGGCTTCCTTCCACACGCCGTCGTAGACGATCGAGCCGTCGGCCCGCCGCAACAGCAGGTCCGCGCGCCAGTCGCCTTCGGCGTTCGGCTGGGCCTGGAAGGCGTTGACGTAACAGATGTTGTAGAGCCCGGGCGCGGGAGCGGCGCCGTGATCGCGGGTGACCACCTTGACTCCGGCGGGCGGCGTGTAGGCGCCGCCGACCTGGTAGTCGAAGTTCGCGTGTGTCGGGGGCACCGTGACGGCGCCGGCCTTCGCGTTCGTGCTGCTGCCGGTGTCCGCGCCCGCTTCGGTACTCGCGTTGGCGGACGTCGAGAGGAACAGGGTGCCCGCGAGCGCCGCGCTGGTCGCCGTCATCGCGGCGACGCGTCGGGCCGATCCACGCGAGAGGAAGGTGTTCATCATCGAACTCCAGATGCGGAGGATACGTCCCCGCCTCGGATGTCCACGGGCATCCTGGCGACTTTGTCCGGGCTTGCGGCTTAGCGCCGCCTACCGGCTGGGCGTACCTTTGACGCCGATTGCGCTGCTCTCGGCGTCGCAGCAGTAAATCGAGCAACATTCGTCATGTCAAGGGATTGTCTTTGCGCAGGACGCGCACGGGAGTTGCCGCGCGGGTGGCAGAATTCCGCCGGTCGGCTATCGATCGGGAAACCGTGACTGCGCGAATGCGCACGGATATGCTGCGCATATGCTGAGAACCGAGCGTCACGCGCGCATCCTCGAACATGTCAGTGCGAAGGGAAGCGTGAGCGTCGAGGAACTGTCCGAAATATTGGCGGTCTCGGGAGCCACGGTGCGGCGCGACCTCCAGCACCTGGACGCGATGAGTCTGCTGCGCCGCACCCACGGCGGGGCGTCCGTGGGCAACATCGGCCTCGAGACGCCCATGCAGTACCGCAGCGAGCGCCGGCGGCCGGAGAAGGTGGCGATCGCCCAGGCCGCAGCCGCGCTGGTGCCGCCGAAGGCGGTGGTCGGCCTGACCGGGGGTTCCACCGCCACGGAGATCGCCCGGATCCTGGCCGAGCGCGGACCCGTCACCATCGTCACCAACGCGGTGAACATCGCCGCGGAGATGGTCCTGCACAAGGACGTCACCCTCGTCGTGATCGGTGGCACCGCGCGCAACGAGAGCTACGAACTGGTCGGTCCGATCGCTGAGAAGACGCTCGCCGACTACTTCACCGACGTGACCTTCCTGGGCGTGGACGGCATCAGCGCCGCGCACGGCTGCACCACCCACGACCAGTTGGAGGCGGCCACCGACCGCGCCTTCACCGAGCGCAGCCAACGCACCATCGTGGTGGCGGACAGTTCGAAGATCGGGAAGGTGACGCTGGCCAGGATCTGCCCGCTCGCCCGGATCGGCCACCTGGTCACCGACAGCGACGCCCCGGAGGAGGAACTGGCGCGGATCGCCGAGGCGGGGGTCGCGGTCACGGTGGTGTGATCGGGGGTGTGACCCGGGCCCGCGCGACGGCACCGGCCGCGATCGTCCCGGTCACTTTCGCGCCGCTCGCTTCGGCGCCCCTCGCTTTCGCCCGGCTTGCTTCGGCGCCGCTCACCCTCGCCCCGCCCACGGTCGCGCCGGAGACGGCCCGGCGCCGGCCCGGGAGCGTGGCATGGCGGCGGTCAGCCGGCGTACGGCCGACACGGGCGGGTCTGTGCAACGGGCGTCACAGGTAGTCGTCCAGTCGGGCCAGGGCGAAGCCCTCTCGGGTGACCATGTCGATCACCCGGCGCAACATATCGGTCATATCGCCCTTCCACTCCTTGGGGCCGCGGAAGTGGGTCAGGATGATGTCGCCCGGCTTGAACACGTGGTCGTAGCGATACTCCATCCGGTCCGGGAACGCCTCCTGGTTCCACAGCGGGAAGGCGACGATCCCGCACGATCGCGCGGCGTGCAGGGTGTCCTCGTCGAACTCGCCGTAGGGCGGCCGGAACAGCCTGGGGGTGCTGCCGATCTCCCGGGTCAACTCGTCCTGTTGGCGGCAGATCTCGTTGCGCTGGCCCTGGTAGCCCAGCGTGCGCAGATCCGGATGGTTCACGGTGTGGTTGTTCACCGCCACGCCCTGCTCGTGCAGTCCGCGGAAGTAGCCGTAGTCCGAGCGCGCCAGGTACCCGCTGACGAACGCGCTGAAGGGCACCCGCAGTTCGCGCGTCATCCGGGCGAAGTCCGGATCCTTCTCCGCGCCGTCGTCGATGGTGAGGAAGACGACCCGGTCCTGGGTGGGCACCCGGTGCACCACCGCGGGCAGGTCGCCGTGCAGCACGACGCCGGGCCCGGACCGCAGCGCCGGGCGAGTGGCCGGCGGCGCGGGAGCGGCGATCGGGACGGAGGCCAGGCCCCACTTCTTCGCGGCGGCGGTCACCGCGGCGCGCTCCCGGCGGGTGGTGGCCTCGTCCGGCAGTGCGGCCCGCGCGGCCTGCCCCGGCGCCTCGGGCGCCGCCTTGTCCGGCGGCTCGCGGTCCGGAGCGACCCGGTCGAGTGCCACCGGTCGCGGTACCGCCGGACCCGCCTTGTCCACCCGCGCGGAGTCGGTGTCCGCGCACGCCGACGCGGCGAGGCAGGCACACAGGCCCAGCGCGAGGGTCCAGCGCGGGAGAACTCGACGAACACGGGACGTCACCACATCAACACAGCCCATAGCGGCGTTCGATGCCCCATTTTGTCCTAATTTTAACCAGAACGTATTTTCGAGTCCGGCTCGCGGGTCGTCCCGGTCGCACGGGTCACCCGAACGCAGGAAGTGCCGGCCGCCCGGAGGAGCCGACTCGAACGAGTGTGCACCACCCCCGGCTCCCGCCTGCGTCGACGCACCGGGACGCCGTGCCCGCCCTCGAACACCGGTCGGGAAGAATGGGCGCGTACGCACGGCGTACGCATGATCGAAACGCAACCGGGAGTCGAGCCGAGGAGGCAGGCGTGGATGCCGAGAACGGGCAGTCCGCAGAGCAGGCGCAGCCGATCAAGCAGCGCAAGAACGGCCTGTACCGGGACGTCTCGGAGGAACTGGCCGCGAACATGCGCGCCGGTTGGGCGGACACCGGGCGCGAGGATCTCGCGCCGATCGAACAGGCACCCCACACCGCCCGGCGCCGGGCCGCGCTGTCGGTCCGGTTCCCGGGCGAACGCCTGGTGATTCCCGCGGGCAACCTCAAGACCCGCTCCAACGACACCGAATACCCCTTCCGGGCGTCGAGCGAGTACGCCTACCTGACCGGCGACCTGACCCAGGACGGCGTGCTGGTCCTGGAACCGGTCGCCGACGGCCACGACGCGGTGCTGTACCTGCTGCCCCGGTCCGACCGCGAGAACGGCGAGTTCTGGCTGGACGGCCAGGGCGAGCTGTGGGTCGGCCGGCGGCCCGGTCTGACCGAGGGCGAGGCGCTGTACGGGCTGCCCTGTCGGGACGTGCGTGCGGCCGCGACCGAGGTGGCGCGGGCGGGCGCCGACGTGCGGATCGTGCGCGGGCACGACGCGGGGCTGGAGAGCGCCCTGGGCGAGCGGCTCGACGCCGAGCGGGACGAGGAACTGCGTGTCTTCCTGGCCGAGCAGCGGCTGGTCAAGGACGAGTTCGAGATCCGCCAGCTCCAGGCCGCGGTGGACTCGACCGTACGCGGCTTCGAGGACGTGGTGCGGGTGCTGGATCGGGCCGAGGCGACCAGCGAGCGCTACCTCGAGGGCACGTTCTTCCTGCGCGCCCGGGTCGAGGGCAACGACGTCGGTTACGGCTCGATCTGCGCGGCCGGACCGCACGCGACCACGCTGCACTGGGTGCGCAACGACGGGGCCGTGCGCTCGGGCGACCTGCTGCTCCTGGACGCGGGCGTCGAGACGCACACGCTGTACACCGCGGACGTGACCCGGACGCTGCCGATCGCGGGCCGCTTCACCGAGTTGCAGCGGCGGATCTACGACGCGGTGCTCGCCGCGCAGGAGGCGGGCATCGCCGCGGTGCGCCCCGGCGCCAAGTACCGCGAGTTCCACGACGAGGCGCAGCGCGTGCTCGCCGAGCACCTGGTCGCCTGGGGCATCGTCGAGGGGCCGGTGGAGCGTGTGCTCGAACTCGGCCTGCAACGCCGGTGGACCCTGCACGGCACGGGCCACATGCTCGGCCTGGACGTGCACGACTGCGCGGTGGCGCGGACCGAGTCGTACGTGGACGGCGCGCTGGAGCCGGGGATGTGCCTGACGGTGGAGCCCGGGTTGTACTTCCAGGCCGACGACCTGACGGTCCCCCAGGAGTATCGCGGCATCGGGGTGCGGATCGAGGACGACATCCTGGTCACCGAGGACGGCAACCGGAACCTGTCGGCCGCGCTGCCGCGCGGCGCGGACGAGATCGAGTCGTGGATGGCGCGACTGCGCGCCTGACGCACCCGCCGGCGCCGGCGGCTGCCGCCCCCGTCCCGGTGACGGCGGCCTCCGGCGCCGGCGGGTCGCCGGTCGTCACCGACCGGTGGGGTTCTCGTTCCGGACGGCCGCGTGCGCCGCCGCGATCAGGGTCGGGCGATCGATCTCCAGATTGCGCAACACGCGGGCGGCCGTGCCGTGTTCGAGCTCGGCGACGGCGATCAGGACGTGCGCCGTGCGCAGTTTCCCGGGCCGCTCGGACTTGGCGATGGCGACGGCCCGTTGGAACACCTCGTTCGCGCTGCCGGAGGCGCGGTACGGTCCGCGCGGGGCGGGCGCGGGGGAGACGGCGGCGATCGAGTCGGTGTCGATGCCGACCGAACGCAGCGCCGCGGCATGGGATTCGGCCAGCACGCGGCGGACGTCCTCGACGGTGACGCCGGACGCGGCCAGGGCCGTGCGGGCGGAGTCGTCGGGGAGCGCGAGGGCGGCCAGGAGCAGGTGTTCGGGGCCGGGGGTGTCCTCGCCGAGCGCGCGGGCCTGCTCCTCGGCGCCGGTGAGGAGGCGCTTCATCGCGCCCATGTCGTGTATCGCGGCTCGAATGCCCATGGTGGATCTCCTTGCCGGTCCGGTGGATCTACCGGTCCTGTGGTGGCGTTCGTCGGGAGGGTGACAGGCGTTTGTGGGCGGCCTGGGCGCTCATGCCCAGGGCCTGACCGATGTGGTTCCAGGTCCAGCCCTGGGCGAGTGCGTGGTCCACCGCGGCTCGCTCCAGTGACGCGGCGAGGCCGCGCAGTGCGACCACGGCCGCGAACGCGTCCTCGGGATGCTCGGGCGAGGGGACGTCTTTGGCGTCGATCACGCATCAACTTTAGTTGATGAAGGATCGGCTCGTCAACAAAAGTTGATGACGGTGACGGCTCCCGTGCGCCGCGCCGCCCGGAGCGGTCAGGCGGTCACGGCCGCCGCGGTGGCGAGCAGTTCCTCCAGCGTGCCGGGGAAGTCGCGGAGCAGGCTCGTCGCCACGACCCAGGCGTCCACGTCCTCGCGCAACCGCCGGCGCACCGTGTCGCGGGCGAATTCACGGCACACGATCAGGGCGTATGCGGCCGGCCGGGCCCCGGCCAGGATCTCCGCCCGGGTGAGCATCCCGTCACGCAGGAGGTCGCCCAGTTCCCGGATCGGGAACTCGCGCACGGGAGGGTCGGCGACCAGCGCCCGGGCGACGGCGGGGGACTGCACCCACCCGTAGGAGAAGAAATGCGGATGGCGCCGGACGAGGGTGTGGAGCAGGGCTTCGGGGCAGTCCGGGTGGTAGGCCGCGAGGGCAGCCGCCGGATCGGGGATCCGGTCGGCACCGGGATCCTCGGCCAGGCGGCGCCACAGCGCGGCGGGGACCCGGCGGGGCAGCGCGCGCAGGGGTTCGGGCGACGGCCAGGTCTCCAGGTCCGCCGGCGACGCGCGACCCTCGATGCGGTAGCGGGTACGGCCCCGCCGAGGATCGACGGACCAGATGCCCTCGTCGGTCCGGGCGAGTGCCTTGACCACCTCGGCGGAAAGCTCGTCCTCCACCTCCGCGAGCGCCTGGATCGCGTCGCGGCGGGCCGTGATCCGGCGGGCGATCCCGAGCGGGAGCTCGCCGGGCCACCGGCGGGCGAGCGCGACCGCCACCGCCGGGGCGAGACCGTGTCGGCCGGCGCCGAACGCGTGCAGGTCGTCCGGGTCCAGCGCGGAGACGACCTCGGCCGCCGGGCCCGGTTCGGCGCGGGTCAGCAGGAGCGACAACGGGCTTGTCGGGTACCGGAGCGGGCCGGGCGGCGCGGTGGGCGGCCCTGCGGTCCGGCCCGGGTCCGCGGCCGGCGCGGGAGTGCCGGCCGAGTACTCGACGTGGCGCAACAGTTCGTGGACCGTCCCGGGAAATTCCGGTCCCGTGCGGGCCAACCGCAGCCAGCCCGGGACATCGTTCGGCAGCAGCGGGCGGAGCGCCGTCACGAGCGGGTCGAACGCGGCGGCCCCGGCGGAGCGCGCGTCGAACGCGTCGATGGCGCGCAGGACGTCCCAGGCGGGCCGGCCCGCGCTCAGGAACTCCTCGGGCGTCGTCACACCCGCCAGCAGGGCCTGTTCGAGCGGGCGATGGTTGTGGTTCGCGGCGGCGTCCAGCACGGCCACCACCGACGGCGGGCAGCCCTCGGTGCCGGCCAGGGCCGCGGCCACCTCGGGCGTGAACGGCTCCCGCCGATGCGCCCGCGCGAGCGTGTCCCAGTCCGGCGGCGTGTCCGAGGTCGCGAGCACGTGCCGGGCCTCGCCGCGCCGCAAGCCGCCGGCTCGCAGCAGCGTGACGAGTTCGCGCTCGTCCGGTCCGGCGCACGCGCCGACCTCCAGCAACATCAACCCCTCGGGCGCGTCGAGTGCCGCGCGCACGATCGGCGCCACCACCTTGGTGCGATACCGGCCGACGGACAGCGCGGCGTGCACGGCCTCCGGCCCTTCGGCCCGCCACAGTCCGGCGAACGCCCGCAGCCGGGCCCGTTCGACATGGGGTCGGTTGGCGAGCCTGCCCAGGACGGTCAGCGCGTGCCGGAGCAGTCGGCCGTCACGCGCGTACACCAGGGCCAGCGCGTGCGTGCGGGTGCGGGTGGTGCGCAACGTCTCGCGCAGTTCGGGATCCAGGGCACGGCCGAGGATCCGGCGGCGGATGCGGGTGTCGGCGCGGGGATTGAGGAAGACGTGCCGATCGATCTCGGGATCGTCGAGCGCGACCAGCCGATCCAGGACCGAGCGAGGCAGCCGGTCGTATCGGGCGAGCGCGATGTGTACGGCCCGATCACCGTCGGTCAGCGCGTGGTCGACCACCTCGGGCACGTCGGACAACAGGGCCGCCAACCGGCCGCGCCCGCTGGGATCGCAGCGCGCCACGAGCTGCACGACCAGGCTCGGATCGGCGTGCCTCCACAACATCGAGATCGCCCTGCTCACCGCTGCCCCGTTCCGTCCCGTACCGCCCCGTCGCGTGTGCGCCCCGCCGCCCGACGCCTGTCTGGACCGGCGCCCGGCGACGCGCGGGGTCGTCGTCCGGCGGGCCAGTCTGGCATCGAACGCCGGGCGCGCCGGCGGCCGGCCGGGGGCCACCGAGCCGGCCCCGGACGTCGTGGCGTGCGCCTCGCACCGTGTGGCACGTGCCGGCGGGGTATCGTCGTGGCACGGTGTCGGGGGTGACGGACGGGGTCCGAGGTGTCGATCCGGGTGTTGATCGCCGACGATCAGGCCTTGTTGCGAGGCAGCTTCGCGATGCTCGTGGACACCGCGCCGGGACTGGCGACGGTCGGCGAGGCGGCCACCGGCGTCGAGGCGGTCGAACTGGCCCGGCGCGAACGCCCGGACGTGGTCCTGATGGATGTCCGGATGCCCGAGATGGACGGCGTGGAGGCGACCCGGCGAATCTGCGGACCCGAGGGCGTACCCGGCACCCGGGTGCTCATCCTGACCATGTTCGACCTGGACGCCTACGTGTATCCGGCCCTGCGCGCGGGCGCGAGCGGGTTCCTGCTCAAGGACACCCGGCCGGCCGAACTGCTCACCGCGATCGGCGTGATCGCGGCCGGCGAGGCGCTCCTGGCGCCGACCGTGACACGACGGCTGATCGCCGGCTACGGGCCGACCGCCCCGAGCGGGGAACCGGCGTCGCCGCCGGGCGAGTTGGTCGGGTTGACCGACCGCGAACGCGAGGTGCTGGCGCTGGTCGGCCCAGGGTTGTCCAACGCCGAGATCGGCGCGCGCCTGCGGGTCGGCCTGCCGACGGTCAAGTCGCACGTGAGCCGCCTCCTGGACAAGCTCGGCGCCCGCGACCGCGTGCAGTTGGTGATCGCCTGCTACGACACCGGCCTGGCCGCTCCCGCCCGCCCGGGCGCCGGATCCTGGCGGTAGGGCAACACGGCGACCACGCGGAAGCCACCCCCGGCGCGCGGACCGGCGGTGAGCGTGCCGCCGTGCAGCGCCACCCGTTCGCGCATCCCGACGAGCCCGTAGCCGTGCGGTCCGGCCGCGGTGCCGGGACCATCGTCGCTCACCTCGATCCGCACCCGCCGGCCGTCCGCCTCGACCGAGACCTCGCAACGGGCGGCCGGGGCGTGCCGGGTCACGTTCGTCAGCGCCTCCTGGACAATGCGAAACGTGGACAGGCCGACACCCTGGGGGAGCTCGCGCACGTTCGCGACCCGCAGGGTGACCCGTACGCCCATCCGCGTCGCACGTTCGACCAGTGCCCCCAACTCGGCGACGCCGGGAGCCGGTCGTGACCCGGCCTCCTCCTCGGCGCGCAGCACACCGAGCATCCGGCGCAGATCGGTCAACGCCTCGCGGCTGGTGGCCTCGATCACCCGCAGCGCCTCGACCGCCTCCCCGGGACGACTCTCGGCCACGTGGCCCGAGATCGACGCCTTGACCGCGATCACCCCCATCGTGTGCCCGACCACGTCGTGCAACTCGCGTGCGATGCGCAACCGTTCGTCGGCCGCCGCGCGCTCGGCCGATTCCCGGGCGGTGCGTGCCGCGAACTCGCGGCGGGCGCGTACCGCCCGGCCGATCGTCCACGCGCCGCCCAGCGCGCCGGTCGCGGCCATGGCCGGCGCCGGATCGATTCGCCACGCGTACGCGGGCCCGAACGCGGCCAGCGCGAACAGCGAGCCCGCGCCGAGCGCCGCGATGGTCGGCGTGGGCAGGCGGCGGTGAAGGGAGAGCGCGACCGGGTACAGCGCGAAGGCGGCGGCGACGAACAACGTGCGTGCGGCGCCCACGACTTCCGCCGCGACACACGCGGCGAGCACCACGGCGAACACCGGCCCCGGCCATCGGCGCCGGACCGCGATCGGAGCCCCGATCCCCAGGGCGAACAATCCGCGTGCCCACCACGGCAGATGACGTCCGTGTCCGCCCGACCACGCGGCGAGCGTGAACCCCACGGCGGCCGCGCCGTCCAGCGCGAACAACCACCGTCGGGTCAGCCGTCGGGTCACCGCCGAGCGCAGGCCGAACTCGTTCACACCCCGACCCTACGGAGCGCGACCGCGGCCCGCCTCATCCCCCGGGATGTCAGTCGGCCGCCCGATGTGCCAAGGCCTCCGGGCACCCGAGGGTGATCCGCATGATCGAAGTGGAAGACCTGACCGCGCGATACGGGCGGGTCGTCGCCGTCGACGCGCTGTCCTTCGTGGTGCGTCCCGGTGTGGTGACCGGATTCCTCGGCCCCAACGGCGCCGGCAAGTCCACCACCCTGCGGCTGATCCTCGGCCTGGCCGCGCCCACGCACGGCACCGCCCGGATCAACGGCCGCGCCTACGCCGAACTGCCGCGCCCGATGCGCGAGGTGGGTGTGCTGCTCGACGCGGACACCGCGCACGCCGGACGGACCGCGGTCGACCACCTGCGCTGGCTGGCCCGCAGCAACGCCCTTTCGCGCCGCAACGTCGACGCGGCGTTGGAACAGGTCGGTCTGGCCGCGGTCGGTCGCACCCGGGTCGGCGGATTCTCGCTGGGCATGCGCCGGCGACTGGGACTGGCCGCGGCGCTGCTCGGCGATCCCGGCGTCTTGATCCTGGACGAGCCGACCAACGGCCTGGATCCGGACGGCATCCGCCGACTCCGCGACCGGATCCGCGCCCTGGCCGGCGAGGGCCGCACGGTCTTCGTCTCCAGCCACCTGATGAGCGAGATGGAACTGACCGCCGATCGCCTGATCGTGATCGCCGAAGGGCGTCTGATCGCCGACACCTCCGTGCGCGAGCTCACCGATCGTTTCGCCCGGGGTGTACTGGTGCGTTCGCCGCGCGCGGGCGAACTGGCCTCGGCCGCGGTGTCCGCGGGCGCGACGGTGGCGTCGGAGCCGGACGGCCGCCTCCTGGTGCGCGGGCTCGAACCGCACGACATCGGCGACCTCGCCGCGACCCGCGGCATCCCGGTGTGGGAAATCCGCGCGCGAACCGCCTCGCTGGAGGAGGCGTACGTCGAACTGACGGCGGGCCGCCTCGAATTCGTGTCGACGGAGCCGGCGCGATGACCGACGTGCTCGCCGCGGAATGGCTCAAGCTGCGCACCGTGCGCTCCACGTACATCGTCCTGGCCGCGCTCGCCGTCGCCATGGCCGGCACCTGCGCACTCGCCGCGTACGGCGCGCACACCTGGGACGGGTTGTCGGCGACGGACCGCGCGCACTTTTCCATGTCGCCCCTGGAACCGCTCTTCCTGACCGTCGCCGAGATGAGTATGGCCGTGCTCGGCGCGCTGACGATCACCTCCGAGTACGCCGGCGGCATGATCCGGGACACGCTGGTCGCGGTGCCCAGGCGCGGACGCGTGGTGTGGGCGAAGGCGGCGGTCGTCGGCACGTTCGCCCTGGCGCTGGGATCGGTCTGCGTGTTCGCCACGTCCTACCTGACCCGGGCCGTGGTCGGGGACCGGCCGATCCCCGCCTACACCGACGCGGGTGCTCCCACGACCGGTCTGCTGATCACGCAGAGCCTGGCGATCACGGTGGCCGCGCTGGTGGGATACGGGCTGGGCGCGGTGCTGCGGTCCACGGCGGGCACGATCAGCGCCGTGGCCGGTCTCCTGTACGTCGTTCCGATGGTCGTGCACAACCTGCCCGCGCCCTGGGACGCACGGGCCGGCTCGTTCGCTCTCGACAGCCTTCCGGGTCAATTGGCGGGCACCGGCAACCCCTATTCCATCTACGGCACGACCCTGCCGCCGATCGCCGCCGCCGCGGTGATGGGTGCCTACGCGGTCGTGCCGCCGACCGTGGCCGCGATCCGGATCCGCCGCCGGGACCTGTGATCGAGGCGCTGATCGGGCGCGCGGAGCCGGTGCCCCGAACCCGCCCGAGGGCCTGCGCACGTCCCGGTCATTCGCGGCGCCCCAGGGCCCTGGCGCGGGTGTAGCCGCGGGCCGCGAGGAGCGCGCCGGCGGCGGTGAGCACGGAGTAGGCGAGGAGCGCCGGCGCGAAGCCACCCGGGAGCCACGGGAGCAGCCCGCGCTCGTCGTCGCCGAAGAGAAGTCGGACCAACCCCTGTCCGAAGGCCACCATCACGACCATGCCCAGGATCTGTCGAACGTCATGTCTCATGGACTCCCTCCTTCAACGTCCCGCGTTACGAACGTATCAGCGAGATGGCCGAAATCTGCCTTTGCAAGCAGCAATAGTTACGTTTCGTCACACAACGCGCACGCTAGAATGAGCACCATGCGTGACGAAAAAGGGTCGGGGTGTCGGATGTGCGGCGCCGACATCGCCGGGTCGCACCGCGGTCGTCCCGCCCTGTACTGCTCCCGGAGTTGCCAGGCCCGGGCGTATCGTCGACGCAAGCAGCCACCCGTCGCGACCGCGCCGACGGAGGCCCGGCCCAGGGACGTCCGGGCCCGGCAACGGCGCCGGATCGCCGAGGCGGTGTGGCGGATCGCCGCCGAACAGGGCCTGGACGCGGCGAGCATGCGCCGGATCGCGACGGAGGCCGGCGTGTCCCTGCGGCTGGTCCAGTACCACTTCGCCGGCAAGCACACCCTCCTGGTCGACGCGCTGCGCCTGCTGCACGAGGAGAACGGTCGGCTCGCCAGGACCCGGATTCCGACCGACGCGGGTGACATCCCCGGGCTGTTGCGGTCGATCCTGGGCGAGTTCCTGCCGATGGACGAGCAACGCGGCTTCGCGCTGCGGGTGTTCGCGGCCTACTACGCCCGTAGTCTGACCGACCCGGAGCTCGCGGAGGTCTTCCTGGCCGCCGAACAACCGCTGGAGCACATGGTCGCGGACATCATCGAGACGGGTCGCACGGCCGGGCTCGTGGCGCCGGGCCTGGACGCCGGGCACGAGGCGGACCTGCTGGTGTCGGGGGTCACCGGGCTGGGTCTGGACGTTCTGCACAACCGCCGCTCGCTCGCGGAGGTGCGGGTGGTCATCGACTACCACCTGGCCCGGATCTTCCCGACGGCGGTCGTCTCGGACTGATCCTCACGCGGATCCGCACCCGGCCCCTCGTGGGCGGCGGGTCGCGAAAAAAGAAGTTCCCGCGGATTCGGAGAGAAATCCGGGCGCGGACGCACATCCCCACCGAACGGGTCGTCACGCGCGGCCCCCAGGCGAAGGGATGCCTCCATGTACCGGTTCTCGCACCCGCGTTCGGTCGCTCGCCGAACCGCACACACCGCGCTTCACCTCCCGCGTCGAACGGGCACGGCGGTGGCCGGCGTGCTCGCGGCGACGACGCTCGGATCCGCCGTCGGCGGCTGCGCGCTGCTCGCCCGCGCCGCCGTGGAGGTGACCGCCGAAGCGGCCGTCACGGCCACCGCGTCCGCCTTCTTCGAGCGCGTGGGCCGGGACCGGGCCGACGTGCACCCGGCGCCGGACGGCGGCCGTCGTCGTGGCGACACCCCCGGTCTGTACGGCGTCGCGCGCGACGTGCCCGGTTGCGACCGGCCCAGGCTCGTCGCGCTGCTGGCGGCCGACCCGGTCAAGGCCGCCGCGTGGACGGCCGCCCTGGGCATCACGATCGCGCAGATCGACGACTTCGTGGCCCGCACCACGCCCGTTCTGCTGCGCCAGGACGCGCTGGTGCGCAACCACCGGTTCCGCGGCGGCACGGCGGAGGGCTACCCCGCGCTGCTCCAGGCGGGTACGGCGGTGCTGGTCGACCCGTGGGGTCGGCCGGTGGTCAAGTGCGGCTGTGGCAACCCGCTCACCGCCCTGGCCCAGGCGCCGGACCGGATCAAGCCGAACGGTCTGACCCCGGCCTGGAAGCGGGTGTACGACAAGCGCGCGGTCGTCGCCGTCACCGGCGGCGACGGCAGCCCGATGTCCCGCATCGTGCTGACCGACCTCGACCGCCCCGACGTCACGATCGTGCGGCCGACCGGGACCGCCGGCGAGGCCGACACCACCTCCGAGCGCCGACCGAAGCCTCCCTCGGACCACCCGTCGACGCTGCCCGCGCCCGGCCGATCGGCGCCCACCACCTCGACGCTGCCCGCGCCCGGCCGGTCCGCGCCCACCACCTCGACCAACCGCCCCGGCGGTCGAAGCGTCGGGCCGACGAGCCCCTCGCGCACCGCGGCGCCGCCGGTGACGTTGACGCTGTCGACGAACACGGTCGCCGTCGGCGCGTCGTACACCGCGCGCGCGGCCGGCTTCGAGCCCGGAGAGCGGATCACCTTCCAATGGACCGGAGCCAGTACCGGAACGATCGACACCGTCACCGCGAACCGCGACGGGACGGCTGTGATCTCGGTGCGCGAAGGCGCGGCTCCGGGCGACTACCGCATCCTGGCCCGGGGGGCCGTGTTCGGCCGGATCGCCGCCGCGCCGCTGCGCGTGGTGGCCGCCACGTCGCCGGCGGCGCCCGCGCCGACCCTGACGCTCTCCACGAGCACCGTCGCGGTCGGCGCCTCCTACACGGCGCGCGCGGCCGGATTCCGCCCCGGCGAACGGATCACCTTCCGCTGGACCGGGGCCGGTTCCGGGACCATCACCACGGTCACGGCGGACACCGCCGGATCCGCCTCGATCTCGGTTCGCGAAGGGGCCGCCCCCGGCGACTACCGCATCCACGCCGACGGCCTGGGCTCGGGTCGCACCGCCGGCGCCCCGCTGCGCGTGGTCTGACCGGCACCGGGAAAGCGCGTCGGCCGGGCCGGGCGGATCGCCGGGCCCGGCCGAACTCCCGGGCGGGAGGCCGCTGTCGGGTGGGGGACAAGAGGGGACGCGGAAAGTCAGCGTGAACCGGTCAGGTGTGCGAACAGCACGGTGTTGTCCTGGTAGCCCCCGTTGTCGGGGTCGTAGTCGCCGCCGCAGGTGATCAGGCGCAACTCGGCCCGGTTCAGGTCGCCGTACACCCGCTGTGTGGGGAACTCGGCCTTGGCGAAGCGCTCCACGGAGTCGACGGTGAACACCGCGATGCTCCGGTCCGCGCGGCGGATCTCCACGGTCGACCCCGGGTGCAGGGTGCCGACGTCGTAGAACACGGCCGGGCCGGAGGCGGAGTCGAGGTGGCCGACCACTACGGCGGGGCCGAGTTCGCCCGGCGTGGGTCCCTGGTTGTACCAGCCGGCGTGACGCTCCGGATCGGGGGGCGGAACCTCGACGGCGCCGTCCGCACCGAGCCCGACCGAGGTCACGGGGGCATGCAGGCCGATCTCCTGGATGTCGACCGAGGCGGGCTCGGCGCGGGCGAGGATCGGGCCCTCGACCGCCGGCGCGGCGGGAGGGACGGGGTCGGCAGGGCCATTCGGGCCGCCCGGGCCGCCGGTGGGCGTCGTGGCGGGCGCGTGCGTGGACACCACCTTGGGCGCGGCCGTGGCCGCGGCGGGTGGACGTCGTTCCTGATAACCGAGCACGGCGAGCACGACGCCGCAGACCAGCACCGCGACGGCCGCCACCAGCAGGAGGCGGCGGCCGGCGCGATGGAGGAAAGGTGTGTCAGCCACGCAGGTTGCCCCGGCGCAGCGCGAACGCACCGGCCCCGGCACCCGCGACGGCGAGTGCGGCGCCCAGACCCAGGAGGCTGTTGTCGGACTCGGTGGTGCCACCCGCGCCGCCGGCCACCGCGCCGACCGGCAGCAGCTTGGTCTGGCCGGCCGGCCTGGCCTCCGGACGGGCTTCGGGCTTGTGGACGGGCGCGGCGGGCTTGTGCACGGGCTTGTGCGGGGCCGGCTTCACCGCTTCGGGGTGCTTGACAGGGTGCTTGACGGGGTGCTTGACGGGGTGCTTGACAGGCTTGTGGTGGTCCACCACGACCGTCTTGTGGTTGTTCACCACGAAGCTGTTGGTCGTGTGGCTGATGTGGTTGTTCGTGACGACGGTGTTCGTCACGTGGCCGATGACGATGCCGTCCGACTTGTGGCTCGGCTTGTGCTCCGACTTGTGGTCGGGCTTGTCCGCCGGCTTACTGCTCGGCTTGTGGGCCGGCTTGTGGTCGGGCTTGTCCGCAGGCTTCTCGGCGGGCTTGTGCGCCGGCTTGCTCGAGCAGTCGTGCGCCGGACGGGGGCAAGTCGGGGCACCGCTCCCCTTCTTGCCCTGCTCCGCGCCGGATCCGCTGTCGGCGCCTGACGCCTCGGCCTTGATGTCCTTGGTCTGCGGGCCGGGACCCTCGGCGGCCGTGGCGGTGCCTCCGATGGCTACGGCCAACAGGCCGGCGGCTACGGTGCTGCAAAAGACACGAGTGGTACGCATCAGGGACGATCTCTCCTTCGCAGCCGGCGCGTGATCGGCGATCCGATGGGGAACGCGACGGCACTGCGGAAAGTTGCCTCATATATTGCGAAAATCACCCTTAGTAGCGCTAAGTAACACTTATGGGTGATCACCGCTCTTCGGGTCGGGAGCCGATCCCGCCGGTCGAAAGCGACCAACTCCGGTATTGCTGGGGTGAGTTGCGCGTCATCGGCGGTTTTCTCGGCCGGACGTGAAATGAGGCGCCCGTGGGCGGTGCCGACGGGCCGACGGAAGAACACACGCGCTCGAACAGCGAAGCGGATCAACCTTTGGCCGGGGTGACCGATGGGTCGGCCGCCGAAGCCCCCAATCGGCGGTCGGACCGCGCTACCATCCACCGGCCGTACAACCGCGTCCGGTCGTACATCCGAGTGGGGGACCGTGGTGCGTGGCGCCGGTGGGCGAACAGCGGGATCACGGAAGGTGTTTCGGGTCGCGGGGGTGGCGGCGGCCCTGGCGGCCGTGTCGTGCGCCCCGGCTCCGACCGCGTTCGACGGGGCCGAGCACGACGTCACGCGGGAGTATCTGCGTACGGTCGCCGACGGCGGTTCACCCGCGGCGCTCTACGGCGCCTGCGCCGGTGCGAACGGCGCGGACGCGCATCGGATCCTGGCCGGCGAGGGGACCGGGTTCAGCTTCTCGCTCGTTGCTTCCACCCGGACCGACGACACGGCCACGGTCAACGTGAAGGTCACCGGACAGGACCATTCGGCCTCTCCCTACAACGTCGACCTGCGCCGGGAGAACGGGAAGTGGCGGGTCTGCGCCATGGGCCCGGGCCATATCTCGATCGACGTCGACGCGTTTTAGGCCCTGTCCGGCGGATCCTGGTGGGTCCGCGCCGCCTGGCACCGCGCCTCGCCGCACCGGAGAAACAGCCGAATACAACCACTATGCGGCTGCTTCCCCGGCACGCCGATGCACGGCATCCGCCCTTCGGGCTCCTTGCTGCGCTCACGACGCGGCCCGATCCACCACGATCCGCCGGACAGGGCCTGGTGCCGGGGCGGTGGGCGGGTGATCCCACGTGTTCCGGCGACGGGGAGCGGGCCGGTCTGCGATATTTCGCACGAGCCCGACCGCGCACTCCCGGAACGGAATCGGTGAAACCATGACACCCGACCGCCACGCCTTACCATCCGCAAACGACCCCACCCGCGCCTTCGTGCGTCGGGACCGTCCGGCCGGCCCGACCCGGCGGCGCGCGCTGCGTACGCGGGTCGCCGCGATCGTGGTCGCCGGCCTGTCGGTGATCGGGGCCGGCTCGGTGAACGCCGCCGCCGCGACCGCCGAGAGCGCACCGCCCACACCCACCCTGGCCTGGGCACCCTGCGCCCAGGACGCGACCTTCGAGTGCGCGAACGCCGCGGTGCCGCTGGACTATCGCGACCCCCGCGGGCGTACCCTCACCCTCGCGGTGATCCGACACCGGGCCGCGGATCCGAGCAGGCGGCTGGGCACCCTGGTGATGCAACCGGGCGGACCGGGCAACTCCGGGGTCGACTTCGTGCGCGGCAACCACGCCGCGCTGCCCGCCGAATTGCGGGACCGGTTCGACGTATTCGGCTTCGACGCGCGCGGAATCGGGCGCAGCGCCCCGTACGAGTGCTGGGACGACGTCCGCTACGCCCAGGAGATCGGGGCCTCGCCGGGACACCCGGGCCCCGACGCGTACCGGCGCGCGGTGACCACCGCGCGGGACTTCGACGCCGCGTGCGCCGCCAAGGCCGGCGACGTACTGCCGTTCATGGGCACCGACTACGTCGCCCGCGACCTGGACCTGCTGCGACAGGCCCTGGGCGAGCGCCGGCTCTCCTTCTACGGACGCTCGTTCGGCAGCTTCGTCGGCACGGTGTACGCGGACCGATACCCGGGGCGCGTCCGCGCGATGGTGCTGGACGGCGGGTACGACCCGGTGCGCTACGCGAACCGCCCCTACGAGTACGACCGGCCGCAATATCTGGCCCTCGACGGCGCGATGGGCCGCTTCCTGGACTGGTGCTCGGCCGACCCGACCGGCTGCGGGTTCGGCGGCGGCGACGCGCGCGGCGCCTTCGACCGGCTGGTGTCCGAGTTGGACGCGCGCCCGGTGGTCACCCCGTCCGGAGCGCTCGCCAACGGCTACACCCTGGTGTATCGACTGATGTTCAACATCAACGAGGGCAAGGCGATCTGGCCCGCGTTCGGCGCGGCGCTGCGGCAGGCGGAGCTGCGCGACGGTACGGCGTTCCTGCTTCGACCGCCGTCGCCGGCGAGCTTCGACTTCCTCACCGCGAACATCGCCGTCGAGTGTGTCGACCGCGTCTACCCGAAGGACCCGGGCCGACTGGAGCGCAACGTGCGGGCCAACGTCCGCGACGCGCCGCTGCTCGGCCCGGCCATCGGTTTCGGCCCGCCCACCTACGACCACAACCACGCCCCGGCCTGTGTGCAGTGGACCGGTGAGCGGGTCAGCCGACACCAGGGCTCGTACCGGGCGTGGGGCTCCGCGCCGATCCTGGTCCTGGGCACCACCGGCGACCCCGACACCCCTTACCGGGACGCGGTCGCGCTGGCGGATCGGCTGGACAACAGCCGGCTGCTCACCTTCCGCGCCGAGGGGCACACCGCCTTCGGCCGCAGTGCGTGTGCCAAGGCGGCGGCCACGGCCTACCTGACCGATCTGGACCTCCCACCGCGCGGCACGGTCTGTGCCGACGAGGTGGACCCGACCGCCGCGGCGGCGCCCCGCGCGGAGCGGGCGGCCGGACCGGGCCGCGACGAAGGGTTCGACCGGATCGGCTGACCCGGATCGCCGACCGGATCGGCCGACCCGCCCCGGCCGACCGGACCGTCGATCCGGATCGGAGCCCCCGGGGCCGGGGCCGGGGTCGATACGATGAAGGTATCCAGCCCCGGCCCCGGCGACCGGCGGGAACACCCGCCTCGCGTCGCTTGTTCTCTTCCCGGGTGAGTAGTCGAGGCAGTCAGGAGTTGCGACATGAGTGCTCAGGTGGAGAAGGCGGTTCTGGCCGGCGGATGCTTCTGGGGGATGCAGGACCTGATCCGCAAGCAGCCGGGGGTCACCGCCACCAGGGTCGGCTACTCGGGCGGCGACGTCCCGAACGCGACCTACCGCAACCACGGCGACCATGCCGAGGCGATCGAGATCCTCTTCGACCCCTCCGTGACGACGTACCGCGACGTCCTGGAGTTCTTCTTCCAGATCCACGACCCGACCACCCGGGACCGGCAGGGCAACGACATCGGCCGGAGCTACCGTTCGGCGATATATTTCGCCGACGAGCAGCAGCGCGCGACGGCCATCGAGACCATCGCGGACGTGCAGGCCAGCGGCCTGTGGCCGGGTGACGTGGTCACCGAGGTGGAGCCGCTGGGCGACTTCTGGCAGGCCGAGCCCGAGCACCAGGACTACCTGGAGCGCTACCCGCACGGCTACACCTGCCACTTCCCCCGCCCCGGCTGGAAGTTGCCGCGCCGTACGCACGCCTGACCCGCAATCCTCGCGCCCCGCACCGTACGGTGCGGGGCGCGAGGTCGTTCGGCCGGGCCCGCGCCCGGCGCGGTGGGTGGAACTGTCGGCCGACCGGTCGCGTCCCCCACCGCGGATCCACGTGCGGATCAACGTAGAGTCTCCCCACCTCCGGGAGGCCGGCGAACGCGGGACGGCACACGATGACCACGACACCAGGTATCGACGACGAGCATCGGCCCCGGGACCCGGGCGATCCGCCGCGCGTCCTGGTCGTCGACGACGACCCCGCGATCCGCCGCGCCCTCGAACGCGGCCTGCGCTTGGCCGGCTACCACGTGCTGCTCGCGTCGGACGGAGCCGCCGCGCTCGACCTCACGGGCAGCGCCGAGCGCCCCGTGCCGCGGGCACCGCACGCGATCGTGCTGGACGTGGCCATGCCCGGCCGCTCCGGCATCGAGGTCTGCGCCACGCTGCGGGCCCGAGGCATCGAGACCCCGGTCCTGATGTTGTCCGCCCGGGACGAGACGGCCGACCGGATCACCGGCCTGGAATCGGGCGCGGACGACTACCTGGTCAAACCCTTCGACCTGCGCGAACTCGACCTGCGGCTGCGGGCGCTGCTGCGCCGCCGCCCACCGGAGGCCGCGACGGACTCGGTGCTGCGCGCGGGCCCGCTCGTGCTGGACCGCGCCGCGCACCTGGCCACCCACGACGGCGAGCCGGTGAACCTGACCGGCCGCGAGTTCGCCCTGCTCGACGTGTTCGTGCGCAACGCCGGCCAGGTGCTGACCCGCGATCAACTGCTGGCCCGCGTCTGGGGATACGACTTCGAAGTACGCACCGACGTGGTCGACACCTTCGTCAGCTATCTGCGCCGCAAACTGGAGGCCGGCGACCGACCGCGCCTGCTGCACACCGTGCGCGGCGTCGGCTTCGTGCTGCGGGTGCCGGACGGCCGGCGGTGACCGCCGCCCCGGACCGGGCCCGCGAAACGCGCCGTAGACCGGCCATGCGGCTGTCCACCCGGATCGCGCTGGCGGTGGGCGTGCTCGTCCCGCTGCTGGTGATCGCCGCCGGAACCCTGGTCGTCCGGTGGGTCACCGCCGATGTGACCCACCGTCAGGACGTGGCCCTGCGGCAGCGCGCCGACCATCTCGCACCCGACGCGCGGGCCCTGGTGCGTGCCGTGGAGAACGAGCGGGAGAACGCCGTACGAGCCCGGGAGAACCGGCTGCTGGACGGTGCGCTCGACCTCGGCGTACGGGTCGAACTGCCCGGCGGCCCGGTGTCGGCCGGGCCCCAACCGCCCGCGGGCGTGTCGCTGCCGGACGCGAGGCGCCGGAGCCCGGTCACCGTGCGTGCCGGCGGCAAGGCGTGGCGCATGGTCAGCCGCCCACTCGGCGCGAGCGGCACGCTGCGGGTGTTCCAGCCCACCTCGGAGACCGACGCGCGCACCGCGCTGCTGCGCCGGCGCGTGTACGTGGTGGCCGGATTCGCGGTACCCGTCTCCGCGCTCGCCGGCCTCGCCGTCGGCAGCACCGCCACCCGGTCGTTGCGGGCGCTGCGGCGGCGGGCGGCCGCGATCGAACCGGACGACGCGGCGCGCCCGGACGTGCACATCGCGTCGGGGGTCGCCGAGGTGGACGATCTCGGCCGCACGCTCGCGGCGGTCCTGGGTCGCTACGACACGCAGACCGCCCGGACCCGGGAGGCGCTGGAGACGGCCCGGGCGTTCGCCGCGACGGTGGACCACGAACTGCGCGGACCGCTCACCGGCATGCGCACCGACCTGGACGTGCTCGCGACCTACCCCGAACTGGCGCCGGCCGAGCGTACGGAGATCGTCGCCGACCTCACGGCCGGGCAGGAGCGGATCCTGTCGCTGCTCGCGTCCCTGCGCGCGCTCGCGCAGGGCGATCTGGCCGACGGTCAGTCCTTCGAGCGGGTCGATCTCGGCGAACTGGCTCACGCGGCGGCCCGCGACGCGCGCACCCACCGACCCGACGCGGACGTGGTCGTGTCCGCTCCGAAGGACGAGGTCCGGATCGACGGCCTGGGACCGGGGCTGCGGCTGCTCCTGGACAACCTGATCGGCAACGCGCTGGTGCATGGGCGCGGACCGGACGGCGCGGTCTCGATCCGGATCGGGGTCGAGGCCGGGGTGGACGGGGCCCGGATCCGGGTGGACGACGACGGACCCGGCATACCGGTCGAGCGCCGCGAGGCGGTGTTCGAGCGGTTCCGGCGGGGCCCCGACAGCCCCGGTGCGGGTCTGGGCCTGACCCTGGTCGCCCAACAGGTGGCCCTGCACCTGGGACGCGTCACGGTGGGGACCCCGCCGACCGGGCGCGGCACCCGCGTCGAGGTCGTGCTGCCGCTTCGGCGCCCGGACGTGGAGCCGAGCCGGACCCGGGGGATCCGGCACGACTGGTTGACTCGGGAACCGGCGGCACGGGCGGCCGGCGGCTGAACGCGCGGCCGAACCGGAAGTGGGACCGGCGCCGGGAGCGGTCACCGAGCGCCGGGTTCGGGCGCCCGGCGAAGGTCGGGCCGGCCACCGCACCGGCCTCACACGAAGCCCACAGGCAGCCCACAAGAACCCCACAGAACAGGGTCATACCGTCGCGGCACGCCACCTCGCACCGGAGTGGTGAACCGTGAACTCGGGAGAAGCACCATGTCTCGCCGTAACACCGCGCGAACCCGCGCACCCCGCCGTCTCGCGACGCTCGGCGCCCTCGCGGCGCTGACCACGATCGCCGGCCTGGCCGCCGCCCCCGCCGCGCAGGCCGGCCCCATGCCCGGCGCCGACAAGCACAAGCCCGCCATCTGCAAGCGGCTCCCCGCGATCGACACCCGGCTGGACAAGGCGATCGAGCGGCTGAACGGCGCCGCCGCGGTCAAGGGGTCGATCGCCCACCTGCAAGAGCGGATCGCCACCGCGGACCGGCTCGACCGCCCGGCGGTGAAGACCTACCTGAACGACAGGTTGACCACCCGTCAGCGCCTGCTGCCCGAACTGCGGCAGCGCAAGACCGATCTGGCGAACGTGAAGACCTGGTGCGACGCGCGGCAGCCTGCCGCCGGCAAGTGACCGGCGCACCTCGTCGGGCCGGTGCCGCCCTGATCGCGGTCCTCGTGCTGGGCACCGCGCTGAACGCGTGCGGTGGATCGGACGACAGCGGCGGCGGACCGGTCCCCGCCGGCACCCGCGTCGCTCCCACCGGCGCACCGACGGACCCGGCGGCCATCCTCGCCGAGGCGGAACAGGCGGCCGACCGGGCCGACCGGGACGCCGACGCCCCGGAGACCCCGCCGGGCTGACCGGGCGGGCCCGGGCGCACACCCGACCTCGAGCACCCGGCGTCGCGCACATCAGCGGTACGCACACCGGCGGGCCGCACCCGATCGTGGGCGGCCCGCCGGCCCGCCGGCCCGCCGGGCCCTGAACGACCTCGCCGCTAGCCCCGCGCCACGCCCTCGGCCGGCTCGTCGGCCGGAACGCGCACGGCGACGAAGGCCGGGGTGCGGCGCAGTCGGAAGCCGAGGGACTCGTACAGGCGGATGGCGTTCACGTTCTCGGCCGCGGCGTGCAGGAACGGTGTGTCGCCACGTGCGGTGATGTGCGCGACCAGCGCGAGCACCAGCCGGGTGGCCAGACCCCGTCCGCGCCGGGTCGGATCGGTGCACACCGCGCTGATCTCGGTCCAGCCGGGCGGGCGCAACCGTTCCCCGGCCATCGCGACCAGCGCGCCGTCGTGTCGAACGCCCAGATACGTGCCCAGTTCGATCGTGCGCGGCAGGAACGGGCCCGGTCGGGTACGGGCGACCAGATCGAGCATCTCGGGCACGTCGGCGTCGGTGAGCCGGACGAGCGAGTCGTCGGGTATGCCGAAGACCGCGTCACCCACCAACTGCACACCGCGCATCCGCATCACCACCTCCCACGCCGCGGGCGGCCGCAATTCCTCGCCGTCGGCCAGCGGTACGACCGCACCCGGGCCGGCGAGCGCGGCCAGATCCGCCCAGTCCGCCGGACCGGGGTCGTCGGGCAGAGCCATGAACGGCGCCACGTCGGCGCGATAGCGCACGACCCGGCCCTTGCGTTCGGCCAGCCCGGCGTGCGGGCCGGTCAGGGACGAATAGGCCACGTTGTCCAGCACGCGCACATCGTTCATGGCGTGCCGATCATCGACCGGGCTCGGGACATCGTCGATCCACTCCGCTCTCGCGTCACCAGGGGAGGAAGGGCCGGATCGGCCGGTGCCCACGCGCCCGATCGGGCGACGCCACACCGAACACCCTTGGCCCTGCCGGGAAAAGGCCGCTGCGGGCACGTCGAGGGACCGACCTGCCGATCCCCTCGGGACCCGCCGGCCACGGCACCGGTCGGAACGGCTCAGCGGGAGCCGGGCAGGCCGAGGCGACACGCGGCACTGCTCACCCGCAGCAGGTCGATGTGCCTGCGGGTCGCCAACCGGATCCTGGCCTGCATGATCGGCAGGCTACGAGCTTGATCGCGCCCCGTCAAAGGGCTTCCACGGTGTGACACCGCGACCCGCGTCGCCCGCAGCCGCGCCGGATCCGCCCCTTCGGGGCGCCGATCCGGGAGCGGCAAGAGGCATGCCCGGCCGCGTCGTTGCCACCGTCCGGGTCGATGGACAAGACCCGGCGGGCTGCGTTAGCGTCGCGATGTCGGCCGATACCGGTCGGCGCCGCAGTACGTGTCACGAGTGCCGACATCGAGCCCCGGCTGGTCGGCCGGCAACCCTCCTTCGCGACGGGGTGCCCCGGGTGAGGACACGGCCGCGCGTCACTCGCGGGGCAATCGCGGGGCCCGCCTCGACGGGCCCGGGGCAAGGGGACGATGTCATGAGCAGGTGCGTGATCGCGGTGGAGCACCGCGCCGCCACCATGCCCGCCGTCCCGACTTCGGCCGGCCGCCGGGAGAGCACGATCGGCACCCGCGGGCGGCGCGCGACGTCGCCCCGGACCCGGCTGACCCGGCGCCTGTTCATCGATCTGCGCCGCTCCGCCGGCTCCCTGTGTCACTGATCCACTAGCACCCGCCACCCCGAGCCGTACGCGCCGCGAAGCCGCGGCACCGCCCGCCCGAGGTCGCGTCACCGTGCCCGTCCGCCGTCGAGCCGGCTCCGCCATGGACGCCTGCTCCCGGACGAACCCGCCCTGAAATCGCGAGTGTTCGGCACCCGCCGAACGCTCGGGAGCGGGCGCCCACCCGCCGCCGGGCACCCATGAGACCCCTTCCCGGCCGACCATCGCACGGAGCAGGCCGCCGGGCGATCGGCCGCGCCGTGTCGTGCCGCCCGCCCGTGACTCACCGTCGTCACCCGCGGTCGTCCCCATCGTCACCGCTCGCCGCTGCCACTCACTGTCGCCGACCACCGTCGTCATCCACCCGAAAGCGAGATTTACCGATGACCACCCCGAACACCCCCGTCCCCACCCCCCTGCATCTGGCCCTCGCGCTGGACGGAGCCGGTTGGCATCCCGCCGCCTGGCGCGAACCCGACGCCCGCCCGGGGGAGTTGTTCACCGCCCGCTACTGGACCGACCTGGTCGCCGAGGCCGAAGCGGGCCTGCTCGACTTCGTCACCATCGAGGACGCGCTGTCACCCCAGTCCACCCGCTTCGACGGCTTCGACGCCCGCACCGACCAGGTCCGCGGCCGGCTGGACGCGGTACTGATCGCCTCCCGCGTCGCGCCGGTGACCGAGCACATCGGACTGATCCCGACGGCGACCGTGACGCACACCGAGCCCTTCCACGTCTCCAAGGCGATCGCCACGCTCGACTACGTCGGCCTCGGCCGCGCCGGGTGGCGTGCCCAGGTGTCCCGCCCGGCCGAGAACACGCACTTCGGCCGCCGCGAGCACGCGCCGTTCTCCATCGAGGACTACCACCGACCCGAGGTGCAGGCGGCCGTCGCGGAGAGCTTCGCCGAGGCCGAGGACTTCGTCGAGGTGGTACGCCGACTGTGGGACAGTTGGGAGGACGACGCGGAGATCCGCGACGCCGCCACCGATCGGTTCATCGACCGCGACCGGGTGCACTACATCGACTTCGTCGGGTCCAGGTTCCGGGTCCGCGGGCCCTCGACCGTGCCGCGCCCGCCCCAGGGCCAACCCCCGGTCACCGTGCTCGCCCACTCCACCGTGCCGTACCGGCTCGGCGCCCGCTCGGCCGACGTCGTGTACGTGACGCCGCGCGACCACGACGACGCGCTCGCCATCGTCACCGAGATCCGCACCGAACAACGCGCCGCCGCACGCGAGTCGGAGACCGTGCACGTCTTCGGCGACCTGGTCGTCTTCCTCGACGACACCGCGACCGCGGCCCGCGAGCGCAAGGCCCGGCTGGACGACCTCGACGGCACCGAGTACACCAGTGACGCACACGTGTTCACCGGCACCGCGGCCGAACTCGCCGACCTCCTCCAGGACTGGCAGCGCGCCGGCCTGACCGGATACCGCCTGCGCCCGGCCGCGCTGCCGCACGATCTGCAGGCGATCACCCGCGAGTTGGTGCCCGAACTGCAACGCCGCGGCGTCTTCCGCACCGAGTACACGGCCGGTTCGCTGCGCACCCGACTCGGCCTGCCGCGCCCGGCGAGCCGCTACGCGACGCCCACGGCCGCGGCGTGACCCGCGCCGAGTCCACCAGCCCCACCGCCGTCCCGGCAATCGTCCGAAGGGACCCATCCCGATGAGCACGTCGCGCAAACAGATCATCCTCGGCGCCTACGTGGGAGGCGTGAACCACCACACCGTGTGGTCCGACCCCGAAGCCGGCAGCCAGATCGACTTCTCCTCCTTCAAACACGTCGCGCAGACCGCCGAACGCGGCCGATTCGACTTCTTCTTCCTCGCCGAGGGCCTGGCCCTGCGCGAACGCCTGGGCCTGATCTTCGACCAGGACATCGTCGGACGCCCCGACACCCTGCCCGTGCTCACCGCACTCGCCGCCGTCACCGAACACCTGGGCCTGATCGGCACGGTCAACGCCACCTTCAACGAACCCTACGAACTGGCCCGCCAGTTGAGCACACTCGACCACCTCTCCGGGGGCCGAGCCGGCTGGAACGTGGTCACTTCCTTCGACGCCTTCACCGGCGCGAACTTCCGCCGCGGCGGCTTCCTGGACCGCGAGGACCGCTACACCCGGGCAGCCGAGTTCCTGGCCGCCGCCCGCGAACTGTGGGACTCCTGGGCGGCGGACGCGGTGGCCGCCGACCGGGCGGCGGGCGTCTTCCTGCGCGATCCCAAGGCCGGCGAATTCTCGTTCACCGGCGAGCAGTTCGACATCGCCGGCCGGTTCGGCACACCGCGCAGCCCGCAGGGCCGGCCGGTGATCCTGCAGGCCGGCGTCTCGCCGCAGGGTCGCGACTTCGCCGCCGGCGGAGCGGACGCGATCTTCTCCCCGTACCACCGCTTGGACGAGGCCCAGGAGTTCTACCGCGACATACAGGCCCGGGCCACCCGCCTGGGCCGGCCCGCCGGTTCGGTCAAGCTGCTGCCGTCCGCGTCCTTCGTGCTCGGCGAGAGCGAGGCCGACGCCGTCGAGCGGCACCGCGACATCACCCGGCGCCAGATCGGCGGACGCACCGCGCAGATCCTGCTCGAGACGGTCTGGAACCGCGACCTGTCCGGCTACGACCCGGACGGACCCCTGCCCGACGTGGAACCCGACCCCGACGGACCGCCGGTGATCCGCGGTCGCGCCCGGATCGCCGAGGACGCCCACCGCAGGGTGGCCGAGTGGCGCGCACTGGCCGAGGCCAACTCGTACTCGCTGCGCGACCTGGCCATCCACGTGTTCGGCCGCACCGAGTTCGTCGGCACCCCGGAACAGGTGGCCGAGCGGATCGACACGTTCGTGCAGCAGGACGGCTCGGACGGATTCATCCTGGGCTCGCACCTGACCCCCACCGGCCTCGACGAGTTCGTCGACAAGGTGGTGCCGCTGCTCCAGGAACGCGGCTCGCTGCGCGCCGAGTACACCGGCGGCACCCGGCGCGAGAACCTGGGCATCGGGCCGGTCCGGGAGGAGGGCGCCGCGGCACGCGTGGCGTGAGACCCGGTCGGGTGGATCGCGGCGCCGCCCGCCCGGGCGACCCCGCGATCCACCCGACGGCCGGCCTCACCCGTTCGGCACCCAGTCCAAGGTGCGCTGCACCGCCCGCTTCCAGTCCGCGTAACCGCTCTCCCGGCGCTCGCGGTCCCACTCCGGCTCCCAACGGGCGTCCTGGTTCCAGTTGGCCCGCAACTCGTCGGTGTCGCGCCAGAAACCGACCGAGAGACCGGCGGCGTACGCCGCGCCCAGCGCGGTGGTCTCCGGGACGGTCGGCCGGATCACCGGCACCCCCAGCACGTCGGCCTGGATCTGCATGCACAGGCTGTTCTCGGTGACCCCGCCGTCCACCTTCAGCACGCTCAGCCCCACACCCGAGTCCTTGGCCATCGCGTCGACCACGTCACGACTCTGATAGCAGATCGCCTCCAACGTGGCCCGGGCGATGTGGCCCACGTCGTGATAGCGGGCCAGGCCGACGATCGCGCCGCGCGCGTCGCTGCGCCAGTACGGCGCGAACAGACCGGAGAAGGCCGGCACGAAGTACACCCCGGCCGTGTCCTGGACCTGGCGGGCCAGCGTCTCGCTGTCCGCGGCCTTCTTGATGATGTGCAACTGGTCGCGCAACCACTGCACCGCCGACCCGGTCACCGCGATCGAGCCCTCCAGGGCGTACACCGGATCCTGCCCCGCGAAGTGGTAGGCGACCGTGGTCAGCAGACCGTGCTCGGAGCGCACGATGCGGTTGCCGGTGTTGAGGAGCATGAAGTTGCCGGTGCCGTAGGTGTTCTTCGCCTCGCCCTCGGCGAAACACACCTGCCCCACCGTGGCCGCGTGCTGATCGCCCAGCGTGCCGGTCAACGGGATGCCCACGAGCGGACTCGTGTCGGGCGACTCGCCGTAGCCGTCCGGGTAGCCCGACGGGCGAATGGTCGGCAGCATGCTCCGCGGGATGTCGAAGAACGACAACAACTCCTCGTCCCAGTCCAGCGTGCGCAGATCCATCAGCATCGTGCGCGAGGCGTTGGTGACATCGGTGACGTGCACCCCGCCGCGGACCCCGCCGGTCAGGTTCCACAACAACCAGGTGTCGATGGTGCCGAAGATCGCGTCGCCCCGCTCGGCGTCTTGGCGCACCCCGTCGACGTTCTCCAGGATCCACTGCACCTTGCCCGCCGCGAAGTAGGTCGACGGCGGCAGGCCCGCCTTCGCCCGGATCACCTCGCCCCGGCCGTCCTGCTCCAACGCGTGGGCGATCCGGTCGGTCCGGGTGTCCTGCCACACGATGGCGTTGTGGTACGGCCGGCCGGTGCGCCGATTCCACACCACCGTGGTCTCGCGCTGATTGGTGATGCCCAGCGCGGCGAAGTCGGCGGGCGTGAGGTTGTACTGGTTCAGCCCACTGGAGATCACCGAACGGGTGCGCTCCCAGATCTCCACCGGGCTGTGCTCCACCCACCCCGCGCGCGGCATGATCTGCCGATGCTCCAACTGCTGGCGTCCGACCACGTTGCCGGCATGGTCGAAGACCATGAAACGGGTGCTGCTGGTGCCCTGATCGATTGCCGCGACGAAATCCGCCATCTCCAACCCTCCACTGTGGCGACGCCGACCCCGGTGCCGTGGCCGCGCGACGTCGGATCTGCCCGTTGCGTACGTCGGTCAGTCGGCTTCGACCACTCTGCCCGGCGGTTGCTCCGCCGCGGGCAGGAACGGCGCGATCAGCCGTTGATACAGGGCCGCCCCGATCAGGCCACCGAGGAACGGTCCCACGATCGGCACCCAGAAGTAGAGATTGCCGTACTGGTCGCGCCAGGCTCCGCCGTACCCGGTCAGGAAGCTGGCCAGCCGAGGACCGAAGTCGCGGGCCGGATTGATCGCGTAGCCGGCGTCGGTACCGAACGCCATTCCGATCGCGACCACCAACAGGCCCGTCAACAACGCACCCAAATTGGCCTTGGGCGCGGTGTTGAGCACGTCCGTGAGTGCCATGATCACCAGCAGCAGGATCGCGGTACCGATGATCTGGTCGCGCAGCGCGCCCCACTCGCTGACCGGGAATGTGCCGTTGCCCGGCAACGTCGAGAAGACGGTCTGCGTCTTGATCGTGTGCCCGGGGTCGGCTTGGGCCAGCACCTCGGTGTAGTTCCAGCGCACCAGCAGCGCCGCGACGAACGCCCCGGCGGTCTGGGCGACCGCGTACGGCGCCACCTTGTGCCACGGGAAGCCGCGGAAGGCGGCCAACGCCACCGTCACCGCCGGATTCAGATGCGCGCCCGAGGTGCGGGCGGCGATGTACACCCCGAAGGTCACCCCCAGACCCCAGGCCCAGGCGATGCTGTCGTGATCACCCAGGTCCGCGGCCACGACCTGGGCCACCACGCCCGTGCCGAACAGGATCAGCACCATCGTGCCGACGAACTCGGCGATCAGCTCACCCCGGAGCGCCCACCGTCCACTCGGCGGGGACACCGGATCCACCCGCCGGGCTCCGGTGTCCCGCGCCTCGCCCGAGCTCACGGCGCCGGGACGATGTCGGGGGCACCGAGCCGTGCCGCGTCGGCGGTCAGGTCGTCCGGTTGCCGCTGAGCGTCGCGTTCGGCCTCCACCCGTTTGCCGTAGTGCGCGATCTCGTCGAGGATCTGCTGCTCGTTCCACCCCAGCGGCCCGGCCATCAGGCGCGCGGCGATCTCCGCCGCCTCCACGCCGCGATCCCAGGACTCGATGGAGGCGCGGGTGCGTCGGGTGAGCACGTCGTCCAGATGGCGCGCGCCCTCGTGGGTGACCGCGTACACCACCTCGGCCCGCAGATAGTCGTCCGCCCCGGGCAACGGCTTGGCCAACTCGGGATCCTGCTCGATGAGTTCGAGCACCTCGCCGATCATCGAGCCGTAGCGGGACAGCAGATGCGCGATGCGGGCCACATGCAGTCCCGATGCCTTGGCCAGGCTGTGTCGGCGATTCCGCAACGCCTGGTAGCCGTCCGCGCCCAACAGGGGCACGTCGTGGGTGACCGACGGGCCCGGATACGCGCCGTCCAGCGTGCGAACCGCCTCGTCCACGGCGTCCTTGGCCATCACCCGATACGTCGTGTACTTCCCGCCCGCGATCACCACCAGGCCGGGCACGGGATGGGCGACCAGGTGCTCCCGGGACAACTTGCTGGTCTCGGCCGCGTCGCCGGCCAGCAGCGGACGCAGCCCCGCGTACACCCCCTCCACGTCGTCCCGGGACAGCGGCGTGGCCAGCACCCGGTTGACGTGCTCCAACAGGTAGTCGATGTCGCGCGAACTCGCGGCGGGGTGCTGCTTGTCCAGGTCCCACGGCGTGTCGGTGGTCCCGATCAGCCAGTGTCGACCCCACGGGATCACGAACAACACGCTGGCCTCGGTGCGCAGGATCAACCCGGACCGCGAGTTCACCCGATCCCGCGGCACCAGCACGTGCACGCCCTTGGACGCGCGTACGTGGAACTGGCCCCGGGTGTCGGCCATGGCCTGCGTGTCGTCGGTCCACACACCCGTCGCGTTGATCACCTGCTTGGCGTGCACCTCCAACTCGCGGCCGGACTCGACATCGACCAGCGTCGCGCCGGTGACCCGTTCGCCCTGCCGGAGGAAGCCGGTGACCCGGGTCCGGTTGGCCACGTGCGCGCCGTAGGCGGCGGCCGTACGGGTGATCGTCATGGTGTGCCGGGCGTCGTCGACCTGCGCGTCCCAGTACTGCACCGCACCGATGAGCGCGTCCGCCTTGAGGGCCGGGACCTCGCGCAGCGCGCTGTGTCTGGTGAGGTGTCGATGATGGGGCAGCCCCCGGGAACTGCCCGAGGTCACGCCCATCGTGTCGTACAGGAGCACGCCGGCGCCGACGTACAGTCGCTCCCATCCGCGATGGGTCAGCGGATACAGGAACCTGACCGGTTTCACCAGGTGCGGGGCCAGCCGTTGCACCAGCAGACCACGCTCGCGCAGCGCCTCCTGGACGAGCCGGAAGTCCAGCATCTCCAGATATCGCAGGCCCCCGTGGATGAGTTTGCTGGAGCGGCTGGAGGTGCCGCTGGCCCAGTCACGGCCCTCGACCAGACCGACACTCAGTCCCCGGGTGACGGCGTCGAGCGCGCATCCGGCACCGACGACACCTCCGCCGACGACCAGGATGTCCAGTTCGCGGCCGGACCCCAACGCGGTCAGGGCATCTTCGCGGGCCTTCGGCGACAGGGCGACGGGCTTCACGTCGGACTCCTCGGCAGGGAAACGCTGGTCCCTACATTCGATGGCCTCCGCCCGCGCCCCGCACGTCGAGCGGTGCCCGGTTGTGGGCCGGGCGGAGTAACGGCCGACCGATCCGGGGCGCGGGCGGATCGGGTGAGGTGGGTCGTCGTCGACGATGGCCGGCACCGAACGGTCAGCGGATGTGCGACCGCGCCGGTGTGGGGGGCTCGGCGGACGACGCGGCCAGGGACGTCAGGGTTTCGTACGCGCGGGTCAGCGACTGTTCGGCCAGGGGCTTGAGAGCGGACATCGCGGGGACGGTGGTGGCCAGGGTCAGTTCGGCGTGGACGAACTCCAGGTCCTGAGCGAGGCCGATCGAGCGCAGTACGGCCCGCAGGTACGGCTCCTGGTGGTCCCAGCCCTCGCGCGGCGTGCCGGGCGCGTACGACCCGCCCCGGCTGGTGACGACGACCACGGATTTGCCCGCCAGCGGGCCGGGGCCGCCATCGGGCGTGACCATGTTGGCCGGTGTGACGACGCGGTCCAACCAGGTCTTGACCGTGGACGGGATCGAGTAGTTGTACATCGGCACGCCCATCACGACGGTGTCCGCGTCCCGCAGTTCGGTGTTCAGCAATTCGGTGAGGGCCCGCTCGTGCGGGGGTTCGCCGTGCTCGCCGCTGGGATCCAGGAGGGCTTCGCGGACGGCGTGGGTGATGTGCGGAACGGGGTGGGCCGCGAGGTCTCGGTGGACGTAGCCGCCGTCCGGGTGTCGAGCGCGCCACCGGGCGGCGAAGTGGGCGGACAGGTCACGGGATACCGAGCCGGTCCGGCGAATGCTCGCGTCCAGATGCAGGAGGGAAGGCATGTACGACCTCGAATCGGGTGTGGGAGGAGGCGGATCGGCGCCGTCCCTGCCGGGCTGCGGCGCACGATGACGACCGTAGGGATTGACGTCGGTGTCAGGGCAAGCCCGCTCGGCGGCGGAGCGGTGTCGTACCGCCGCCGGCGGAGATCGCTCGCCGGCTACGGCGCAGGTTTACCCGCGATGTCCACCGAGGACGGGACGACAGCCGGCGGCCGGTCGGCCAGGGTTGCGCCTGGCCGCGCCCGCGTGCGGCGGGCACCGCGATTCACCCGAGTACCAGGGGCTTTCATGGATGGAACCGACAGAACAATGGCACCGGCTCGACCGAGACGGAGCAGGCGTCGTGTGCGTCGCCTGTGGGGCGCGTTCGCCGTCGCGGCGGCGTTGACGCTGACCATGGTGGGCTTGCCGACGCAGGCGCAGGCGTTCCCACCGCCGCCCGCGCCCGCGTTGCCGGCGGCGAACTCGAACGGCATCACGGTCACCCAGTGGACGAACTCGAACCTGCTCAGCGACCGCAAGATGTTCGACGCCACGATGACCACCTCGGCCATCATGACGCCGCGCGGCGGCACCCCCACGATCGATCCCGTCAAGGTGCCGGTCAAGGTGCGGATCTGGTTGCCGGACGACTACGTGAGTGATCCCGCCAAGGCGTACCAGGTCCTGTATCTGCTGCACGGCGGAGCCGGGGACTTCGAGCAGTGGTCCAAATCGGACGCGGGCGACATTCTCGATACCATCGACCGCCGAACGTTCAAGGGCATCGTGGTAATGCCCGAGGGCGGCAAATCCGGTTGGTACACCGACTGGGCGGGCCACACCCGGGGAAACTTCGCCCCGATGTGGGAGACCTTCCACATGCGGCAGCTGGTGCCCTGGATCGACGCGAACTTCAATACGGTCGCCAACCGTTCGGGGCGCGCCGTCGCGGGCTTGTCGATGGGTGGGCTCGGCGCGCTCAGGTACGCGGCCGATTTCCGGGAGCAGTTCTCCGCGGTGGGCGCCTTCTCCGGGGGTACCACCCTGGATGACGACGGCGCGATGAATCGGGTGGCCGACTCGATGCTCGGCTATGGCGCGGCGACCTCCTGGAACGGTCTCATCGACCCGAACTACCGGGTGTACGGCAGCGCGTGGGAGCGTGCCGAGGCGGTCTACGGCCCGCGGGCGAACTGGGCCGCGGTCACCCCGGTCGGCATGGCCCAGGCCGGGAAGTACTCGGGCTACGCGGGCAAGTTCGCGATGTACGCGGGCGGCGCGGACGGGCAGGGGCATCCCAGCGGGCAGGGCGAGTCCGACATCAAGGCGTGGAACGACCAGTTGCGCGCGGCCATCGGCACGTCGTTCACGCCCCGGTACTGCACGGGGCCCGGCGAGCACAACTTCGACTACTGGCGCAACGACCTGCGCGACTTCGTGCAGTACGTGTACGGCGGCACACCGCCCGCGCATTGCACGGAGAACGGGCGTTCCGGCAACACGGGCAACATTCCGTGGGTTGCCGGCTGACCCTCGGCACTCGGCCCGGCCCGCACCTGTCGGCTCCTCGACGGTGCGGGTCGGGCCGGCGCGCTCCGGATGGTGAAGCAAGTCGGCTGTCTCAAAACGGAGTTCGGCCTGAGGCAGGTGCTGCGCGGACGAGTCGGACGAGTGCGGGCGACAGGATTGAGCGTGGGAACGCGGGGCAGACGGGCGGACACAGTGCCCGCGACCGGCGGGCGCGAGCCGGAGAGGGGTCGCGTGTGATGCCCGAGCTGAGGGACGTGAGGGACACGGCGGCGGTTTCGCGGGACGTCACGGTCGGGGGGCCACTCGTGCCGGGTGCCCCGGGGCGAGTGCAGCGGATGCCGACGGCCGACGCGGCGCGCGGGCGTACCGCGATCGCCGACGCCGTGGTCGCGAAGATCACCGGTGTGGCCGCGCGGGAGATCCAGGGCGTGTACGCGCTGGGCGGCTCGGTGGCGCGAGCGTTGGACGCGGTGCGACAACGCGTTCCGGGCGGCCGGCCGAACGTGGCGCACGGGGTGAGCGTCGAGGTCGGGGAACGACAGTGCGCGCTGGACCTGAACCTGGTCGTGGAGTACGGCGTGCCCATCGCCGAACTGGGCCAGGCGGTACGAGCGCACATCATCGAGACGGTCGAACGGCTGACCGGCCTGGAAGTGGTCGAGGTGAACATCGCCGTGGACGACATCCACCTGCACGACGGCGACCAGCACGCGTCGGCTCGGGTCGAGTAGGCGCGCGCTCGGTCGCGGCGGCCCGGTCCACGCTCGCGTACCCGCATCCGGCCGGGAGCGGCCGGTATTCGCGGGACTCGGCCCGGCCGTTCGCTCAGCCGTCGCGGTAACCTCGGCCGCGGGTACGGCGAAAGGCGTCGCGGTAGGCGGCGCGGACCGCGGCGGTCACGGCGTCGGCGTTCGCGAGCCGGGTCAGGCGGTCGTGGCCGGCCCGGCCCAGGCGTCGTCGTTCGTGCGGGTGGGTCAGGAGGGTGTCGAGGGCCTGGGCGAGGGCGGCCACGTCGGTGGGTTCGACCAGGACACCCGCGTGGCCGTGGTCGAGTTGGTGGGGGATGGCGCCGACCGTCGTGGCCACCACCGGTACGCCCGCGGCCATCGCCTCCAGGACGACCAACGGGGCGCCCTCGGTCAGCGAGGGCACGCACAGGACGTCCAGGGCGGCCACCGCCGCCGGGCCGTCCGTGCGCATACCCCGGAAACGCACCCGGTCGCCCAACCGCAAACGCCTGGCCAGCGCGTGGAGTTCGCCGCGCAGTGTGCCGTCGCCCACGATGGTGAAGGCTACTTCGGGATGCCGATCCGCGATTCGGGCGGCGGCGCGCACGAAGAACTCGACGCCCTTCTCGCGCTCCAACCGGCCCACCACGCCCACCGTCACCGGCGAACCGTCCCCGGACGGATCGGTCGCCATCGGGGGGCCGAACACCGCCGTGCCCACGACTCGGACCCTGGACGCGGGAACCCGGTCCACGGTGCGCAGCCGGTCCGCGATCTGTTCGGAGACGGCCAGCACCAGCGCGCATCGGCGGTACAGGGGCCGGCTGTAGGCGCGGGCGAGGGGGCCGCGCCAGGACGCCATGCTGTGCTCGGTCACCACGACCGGGACGCGGGCGATTCGGCCGGCGAGGGCCGCGGCCATCGTCGCGGCGTGCACGTGCGCGTGTACCAGGTCGAACCCGCCCGCCCGGACCAGCCGCGCGATCCGCAGCGCCAGCATCGGGCTGACCAGGCGGGCCACGCGGCGCCTGCCCAGCACCACGACGCGCACGCCCGCCGCGGCGAGTTCGGCGCCGGCCGGCCCGTCCTCGGTGCAGGCCAGCACCACCGCGTGCCCGTGTGCGGCCAACGCGACGGCCAGGCCCGCGACTTGTCGCTGCGCGCCGCCGATGCGCAGGTCGTCCACCACGAGCAGTACTCGTAGCGGTGCCCGCCCACCCGCGCGGCATTGCCCGCGCGGCGCCCCCCTGGCCCCGATCGTCGCCCCCCAAGTGCACGGCCGCCGCAGTGTCGCGCCCCCGTCCTACGAGCATGTCCCTTCTCGGGCGCCGGGGGAGGCAAGAGTCGAATCCGGACCGATCTCGACGAGGATCGGCCGTATTGTCTGCGGGGGCCGGAATCTATTGTCGGCCCGCACGGAAAACAAGACCCGTGCGTGCCGGGCAGGGGCGGTCGGCACGCCGTGCGCGCGGGCGTTCGATCGCCGGGGCCGGGGCCGTACTCGCTATTCCGAGCCCGCGCCGTTCGGTCCGGGGCGCGCGGAGTCGGCTTCGGGGGATCTCACCACGGCGTAGCCCTGGCCGGGCGCCGGGCGCAGTGCGGTGGACGAGCCGGAGATGAAGGGGGACAGCAGGTCCATCTCGCGGTGGTAGACGAACAGGGAGGACTTGGTGCCGAAGATGTTCGGCCCGTCCAGGACCAGGGGCAGCTCGGCTATCGCGTAGCCGACGGCCTGGTCGATCTGCTCCTCGGTCGGCTCGCGGCCCGCGAGGTGGCGGACCGCGGCGCGGGCGGTGCGGCGACAGGCGCCCCGGATGGCTTCGTCCGTGTGATACGCGTCGCGTACGCGCTTGAGACAGCGCTGGTAGGCGGGCCGCTCGGACAATTGTGTCCAACTGTGCAGGTGTAGGTCCGGGTCGGGCACCCCGGCGCGTTTGAGGCCGCGCCGCGCCGGCGCGCGTAGTCGGCCGACGGCGTAGCGTGCACGGCGGACGGCCTCCGCCGGTTGTGCGCCGGCAGCGGCCAGGGTGTGCGCGGCCTCATCGCCGGGAACGAACACGTCCACCCGGGCGAAGTTCGCGGATGCCCATCCGACCAGGGCCTCGACCACACGCGGCTTGTAGTAGCTGTTCCAGGGGCTGAGTCCGATCAGTACGTGCTCGGCACGTTCGAGGACACTCCGGCTTCCGTGGGTACACGGCCACACCACGAATCCCATATCGATCGACTCCTTCTTCCCGTTGCCTCAAGGATTCCACCGATGACCGATGACGCCCGCTCTCACGGCCGGCCGGCCCGACCGCGCGATATCGACGATCGGCGCGCGGGGGCCATTGATGTTGTTGACCGGGGGGCGTGTGTCGAACCGCTCACCATCGGTGGCGGACGCCGGTGTGGGGCCGAGAAGACGCGCAGACACGGCCGGGCCGGGCGTGCGGGCGCGGGCCGGGCTCGCGCGCGGCTGTGCTCGAGCGCTCGGCTCCATGAGCTCCGTGGGGTCCGTGCGTTTCATGGGCTCGATGGCGGCGCGCGGCACGGTGATGTGGCTTGGGTGCGGGCCGAGGCCACGCGCCGGTTCGGTGGCCTACCTCGACGGGGCACGGCCTGCCCGAGACTGCCGGCGTGGTTCAGCGCACGCGACCCATGGCCGCGAACATGTTCGTCTCCTCGACGCCCACCGGCGTTTCGCCCTCCGCGGGGCGCCAGTGCTGCATGGGCACCACACCCGGCTCGATCAGGTCGCAGCGGTCCGCGAACAGGGCCGCCAACTCGTCGCGGGAGCGCAGGTACATCGGCACGCCCCGGCGCGTGTACACCTCGGCCAGCGCGGTGGACCCTACCGCGAGGTCGGCGGTCGCAGCGGTGATGGCGAGGTAGCTGCCCGGTGCCAGGGGAGCCGTCAACTTCTCGATCAGGCCGGCGGCATCCTCGACGAACTGGAGCATCGCGATCACCGTCACCCCCACCGGTCGGCTCAGGTCCAGCGTCGCGCACAGTTCGGGCGTCGAGAACAGGAGGTCGGGCTCGCGCATGTCCGCCTCGACATAGGCCGTGCGGCCTTGCGGGGAACTGGACAGCAGGGCCCGGGCGTGCACCAGCACGATGGGATCGTTGTCCACGTACACCACGCGCGACTCGGGCGCGGTCTCCTGTACGACCTCGTGCAGATTCGGCGACGTGGGAATGCCGGTGCCGATGTCGAGGAACTGGCGTATGCCGCCCTCGGTGGCCAGCCAGTGCGCCATCCGTCGCATCACCGCCCGGTTGACCCGCATGCTCGTCCACAACTCGGGCCATACCTTCAGCGCTTCCTCGGCCGCCTCCCGGTCGGCGAGGTAGTTGTCCTTGCCCCCCAGGACGTAGTCGTACATCCGAGCCGAATGCGGAACCGTCGTGTCCACCTGAACCATGTCGGCCACTCCTGCCTTCCCACCGGTTACGCGCCGACATCGGTTCGCGTCCGGGCGCGCATCCAAGGAACGTATAAGCGCTTCCCGGATCGGACAACCGGCGTGGCGCATTCGTCCGCTTTGAACTCGGCATTCGTTCGCCAAGCCGTTCGCGGCCTCACCCGCTGCCACCCGCGCCGGTCGAGGAGCTGAGCGCGTGGACTGCGGCGGCGACCGCCTCGGGAGCGGAAATCATGGGCAGGTGGCGGGACTTGGGGATGATCGTCGGTGCCGGCGCGCCGATGCGCGCGGCGGTCTCGGTCGGGGTGCCCGCGTCGAAGACGTCGTCGTCGGCGCCGAAGACCACCGACTTGGGCACGTGCAGTTCGTGCAGTTGGGCCAACCGTCGGGCGGAGATGCCCAGGACCCCTTCGCCCAGCATGCTCCACAACGCGCCCTCGGCGCCTGCCACTTGGAAGGGGCGCCGCCATTCGTCGACACCCGCGCGGTCGAGCCTGGGACACTCGGGCCCGCACTGCGAGTCGTACATCCTGCGGATCAGCCCATCGACGCCGAGTCCGATGCGCAACAGGCTGGTTCGGAACGGATCGATCAGGACGTACTCGAGTGCGGCCGGTGGTCCGGCACCGGTGTCGAGCCCGTCGCCGTCCAGGAGCATCACTCCACCGATCCGCTCGGGTGCGCGCAACGTGGCCTCGGCGACGATCGCCGCGCCGCTGGAATGGCCCACCAGTATCGGTCGTTCGTCGGGGCCGCCCAGGCGCATGGCGTCGAGGAAGCCCAGGAGTTGGCGAGTCAGGTGGTCGACCGTGTACGGGCCGCGCCGTTGGCTGTATCCGTAGCCGGTGAGGTCGAGCGCGTAGACGCGATGATTCCGGGCGAGGATCGGCGCCGGCCGAGACCACGTGTCGACCGATTCGAAGGCACCGTGCACCAGCACGACGGGTGGTCCCGATGTGCCCCAGGTCTGGTAGCGCGTGCGTACGTCGGCGGCCTGAACGTAGGTCAGTCCCGGAGGTGGCGTGGCGCGATCGTCGGTGAAAGCGTTGTACGTGAACGACGCGATCGTCACGGCGACCAGCAGCACGGCGCAGGTCAGCGCGATGCGACGGGTCCACCGGCGTAGACGGGAACGCGGTGGATCGTCGGCGACCGGCGGTTTGAATGGTTCCGGCGCTTCGGACTCATCAGGTGTTTCGGGTTCGGTGGACTCGGTGGGTGCTTCGGGTGCTTCGCCCTCTCCGATCTCTCGGGTTTGCGCGGGTGTTTCGCCGCGTCGAGGGGCCGAACCGGTGGTCGTGGTCGCCGTGCCTTCCTCGGTGCCGGCGGTCTTGTCGCCGGTTGATGCCTGGTCCAAAGCGTGCGCCCCGTCGATGGATGAAAGCGCCGGAACCGAGCGGCCCGGACGCGTGGGCGAACCGGCGGGGCCGACGGTGCCGGCCGACGATCCGGTTCTCCTTCTCGCGGGACAACTCTCGCGTTCGGCCTCCCCTCGGCGCGTCCGACGCGAGGATGCTTTCCGGCACCTTCGTGTGGGGCAGGCCACGCGCACACGCATGCTCCCCGGGAGGTAGGCGCGAGGCGCGGACCATGGATTCGGGCATCGGGCCGGTCGCCGCCGGCCGCCGGAGTCATCCGGTGTCGGTCGCCTGCGGGACGATCACCAGGGGACCCGGGGCGTGGTGGATGAGGCCGTGGGTGACCGATCCGAGGAGCATGCCGCGGAATCCGCCCACCCCTCGGGTGCCCACCACCAGGCACAACGCGTCCTCGGCGGCGTCCGCGAGGGAACGGATGCGATGGCCGAGGATGGTGATGCGCTCCACGGGCACGTCCGGATACTTCTCGCTCCAACCGGCGAGCGTCTCGCCGAGCCGGATCAACCCCTCCTCGACCTCGGACTCGCTGCCGAACGCGGCGACCATGTTCGCCGTCGGCGGGCGTACCTGGACCGCGCGCAGCGAGGCGCCGCGTAGCGACGCGGTCTCGAAGGCGTAGCCGACGGCGCGTTCGCAGCCGGGCGAGCCGTCGATCCCGACCACCACCGTCGGCGGCACGCCGGCGGCGGCTTCGGGGCCGCGGACGACGGCCACCGGACACGGCGCGTGTGCGCTGACCGGGACGGCGATGCTGCCGGTCGTGAAGAGCTCCGCGAGGGCGGACAACCGGCGCGACCCGAGGACGAGCATGGACGCGGCGTGCGCCTCGGCCCGCAGTACCTCCACCGGCCGGCCCTCGACCGTCTCGGTACCCACCTCCAGTGCGGGGTGCCCCGTCGCGGCCACGGCCCGCGCCTTGTCCAACAGCGCGTCGTCGGCCGCGTGCCGGCGCTCGGCCCAACTGAGGCGGGGTACCGACATCCCGGCCTCGGGGTAGGTCTCGACCGACCAGTCCAACGCGTGGGCCGTACGCAATCGGCCGTCGTGGCGGGTCGACCGCGTCGAGGCATCGGCCTCCGCCGGGTCGACCGGCCATTCCGACGCGTGCACGAGCCGCAATGGCAAGCCGTGTCGTACGGCCTCGTCCGCGGCCCAGCCGACGGCGAGCATGCCCGCCGCCGAATTCTCCACTCCGGCCACCACGGGCCGACGTCCGGTTGTCATGACAGCTCCCGATCACCCTGGGGAATCCGCCTCGATCGCGGTGCTGTCTACCACTGTCTCTCGGCGAGTGCCCCGACGGCGCGGCCACCGCTCTCGGGACACCTGTGGGTCGCCGCGGCGTCGCGGTGGGTAGCCCGCCGGAGGCGGCCGTGAGGCGAGGAAGGCCGTATATCGGCGTCGTGTCACCGGTCGAACCCGTACGGTGAGGACCGTCGAGCCGAGCCGCCTTCGCGCTTCGGCGTCTTCGAGGGCGGCCCGTCCGGATCGGAGAGGGCGTCACGATGGGTGAAGAGAGGGCTGTGGGCGTGGGTCCGTCGGGCATCGACGTGGCGTAGAGCGCTTCGGCGACGCGGCGGACCCGCCCGTGTTGTTGGTGATGGGCGGCGGGGCGCAGATGATCGATTGGCCCGACGGGTTGTGTGCCGACCGGCCGACCGCGGGCTGTACGTGATCCGATTCGATGCGGCCGCCCTCCATGCGGCCGACCTCGACACCGGAGCCCACCATGTCCATCGAACGACCGCTCGACGGCCGAGTTGCGATCGTCACCGGCGCGAGCCGGGGCATCGGCGCCGCCACCGCCCGCGCACTGCACCGCGCCGGGGCGGCGGTCGTCCTCGCCGCCCGCGACACCGACGCGCTGAACACGCCGGCCGCCGAGATCGACGCGGACGGCGGACGCGCGCTCGCCGTCCCCTCCGACGTCACCGACCCCGTCGCCGTCGAACGCCTGGTGGCCGCCGCCGTCGACCGAGTCGGCCGACTGGACGCGGCCGTCAACAACGCCGCGGGCGGCGGTCACCCGCCCACGCCGCTCGCCGACGTGGACGTCGCCGCCTTCGACAGTGCCCTCACCGTCAGCCTGCGCGGCGTCTTCCTGGCCATGAAGTACGAGATCCCCGCCATGCTCGGTTCCGGCGGAGGCGCCATCGTCGACATGTCCTCCACCGCCGGGCTCCAGGCCGTCGGCGGGCCGGCCGGCTATGTCTCGGCCAAGTTCGGGCTGATCGGTCTCACCCGGACCGCCGCGCTCGACTACGCCGACGCGGCATCCGGGTCAACGCGCTCGCGCCCGGGCCGATCCACACCGAGCAACTGGAGGCGGCGGGCGAATACGCGCGGCAGGCCGCCGCGCAGGCGATGCCCATGAAGCGGATCGGCGTGCCCGACGAGGTCGCGGCGGCGGTGGTGTGGCTGTGCTCGGACGCGTCGTCCTTCGTCACCGGCGCGACACTGCCCATCGGCGGCGGCAAACTCGCCGGCGCGCCGCCCTTCCGTAGGCCCGTAGGTACTCCGCCGCGCCTGGGCGGGTCGTCTTCGTGAACCTGCTCTCGACCGGTAACTGCGGTGGCACGCAGGGCTGTTGGGGAGCGTCGAACACGCCGACCCGGGCGTCGATCGGTGTGCGGTACCGGCGGTGGCGTGCCCCGACGGATCGCGGTGGGAACCGATTCGGGTCGGTGGCCATCGAAGCGGCGTGACGACGACGGAAGACGGGGGTGCCCCCGATATGGGACCCGGGATCGAGACGGAATCGCCGAGGCGGAGTCGGTGGTGGACTCGTGCCCGGGTGCTCCTGGCCGCCGGCACGCTGTGTGCGGTCGTGGGTGTGACGGCGCTCGTGTGGGAGCCTTGGGCCGACGGTGATCCGGGGCGGGGGGACGCGGGCCCGGTGTTGGTTCCGGCGAGTCGGACGTATCCGGTCCTTCCCGATCCCTACGGTGACCGGTACGACGCGAAGTTGTCCCCGAAGTTGATCCGGGAACGGCACGCCTTTCGACAGCGAGTGGCCGACGTCGTGCAGCGGCATCTGCCGCCGGGGGCGGCGATGGCGATCAGCGAGCTCTCGTTCGGCGACTATCGGGTGACGATCGACGGGAAGGAGTACCCGGTCACGTTGTACATCGACCCCCTTCGGCCGGCTCGGAAGCCACCGAAGGGCGTGGTCATGACGATGCGCTCGGATCCGGCTCCCGCCCTTCGGCCGCGGATGAGTATCGACCGGTACAACCCGAGATGCCAACCCTCGCCACCTCGTCTGCCGGGCCTGGGGTGCGTCGACGGGGCCCTGCCCAACGGTGAGTACGCCGCCGTGTACTTCCCCGAGAAGACGGACGTCCCGGATTTCCGACCCGGGGCCACCGGTCCGTCGGCATCCTTCCGGTATCGCAACGCCACGGTGCAACTCACCGTCCGCACTCAGGAGAAGTCCCGCGCCTTCCCACCGATCGGCGGCGAACAGTGGCTCGGCGTGGTGACCGACCGGGACTTCATCGAGCTCGTCGACTACTGGCGCGCGCATCCGAAACTGAAGGGCAACGGCTGGTGAGGGCGGATGCGGGAGGAGTCGAACCGGGACCGCGTGGCAGCGTGTCCCGGGCCGAATGCGCGCACCGGTGAGGTCCGGCGGGCCGCAGACGAATGCGGCGGATCGGAACCGGTACGGGGAGCGTTGTCGACACGGCCGGGGAAGCCGGTGCCCGGCGACCCCATGCCGGTAGGGCAGGATGGGGCACATGAGCAACGTCTACTTCGACATCACCATCGACGATGTGCCCCAGGGCCGCATCGTCTTCTCCCTCTTCGACAAGGTCGTCCCCGAGACCGCGCGGAACTTCCGCGAACTCGCCACCGGCCAGCACGGCTTCGGCTACGCGGGTTCGTCCTTCCACCGGGTCATCCCGGAGTTCATGCTTCAGGGCGGCGACTTCACCCGCGGTGACGGCACGGGCGGGAAGAGCATCTACGGCGCGAAGTTCGCCGACGAGAACTTCACCCTCAAGCACGACCGTCCGTTCCTGCTGTCGATGGCGAACGCCGGCGCCAACACCAACGGCTCGCAGTTCTTCATCACCACCGTGGTCACCTCGTGGCTCGACGGCAAGCACGTGGTCTTCGGCGAGGTCGTCGAGGGTGCGGACCTGGTCAAGAAGATCGAGGCCCTGGGCTCGCGCTCCGGCAGCACCAAGAGCAAGATCACGATCGCCGCGTCGGGCGTCGTCGAGGGCTGATCCCCCACGCCACACCTACGGCGACCCCGAACTCGCGTCGGGGCTCGTCGGTGCCCCCGGGCGCCACGTTTCGGGTCGAGTGCCCCGTGGCACCCGGGGGCTTCGCACGCCGCGCCCCACCGTCGGCCGTCGCCACCGCCTCCGCTCAGCCCTCGTCCGCGCCCTCGTCACGCGCCTTGCCGGTCGCCTCCTCGGCCGTGCCCGCGACGGCCGACAGCAGGGGTCGTTCGAAGAGCGTGCGGAGCACGATCGTGCTGCCCGTGGAGCGGATCACCGGGACCGATCGGATCCGGTCGAGCGTGTCGGCGAGATCGGTCGTCGACGCCACCCTGACCTTGATCCACATGCAGTCCTCGCCCGCGACGTCGTGCGCCTCCAGCACGGCCGGCTCACGCCGGATCGCCGCCTCCACCTGATCGCGCGCCGCCTTCCCGGCGTCGAAGCGCAACGCGACGAACGCCGCCGTGCCGGCATCCACCGTCTCGGGTGCGAAGGCCGCGTGATAGCCGGTGATCACACCGTCACGCTCCAGGCGCTGGAGGCGATCGCGGACCGCCGGCTCGGACAGGTCCACCGACTTCGCGAGCGCGCGCACGGTCCGTCGCCCGTCGTTGCTCAGCGCTCGAAGCAGTGCGCGGTCGATCTCGTCGAGCTGCCGTGCCATCGAATCCCCTTGTTTCCGCGAATGTGATGGATCTACTCTAAAAAAGGCTAGCAGCCGGTTCGGCTTAACTTATCGAGGCATGGGGGCCACCTTGACTCCTCTAATGAGGGATCGACTGATGCCGTGGGCGGCTCTCGTCACCGTTTGGATCCTGTGGGGCTCGACGTATCTGGGCATTCGGTATGCGATCGAGACGATTCCCCCGCTGCTCTCGGCCGGAGTGCGGTTCCTGACCGCCGGCCTGCTGATGTTCGCGGTGGTCGGACCCAGGCACGCGCGTGGCGCGCAGCGACCGACCTGGCCGCACCTGCGTTCGACCGCGATCATCGGCGGGCTGCTCCTGGTGGGCGGCAACGGGCTGGTCACCCTGGGCGAACAACACCTCGACTCGGGACTGGCCGCGTTGATCGTGGCGACGGTGCCGGTGTGGATGGTGCTGATCAACGCGGGAGTCACCAGGACGCGCGTGTCCGGCCCGGTCCTGCTCGCGCTGCTCCTGGGCACCGTCGGCATCGGCGTACTGGTCGGCGGCCCGGGCGGCGACGTGCACGCGGGCGGCACGGTCATGGTCCTGATCGCGTGCGTGTTGTGGGCGGCCGGCTCGGTGTACGCACGGAGCGCGCCGCTGCCGAAGCACCCGCTGGTGGTGGCCTCGTTGGAGATGATCACGGCCGGTGTGATCCTGCTCGTACTGGCCGCGCTGCGCGGCGAGTTCGGCCGGGTTGTGGTCGCCGACATCTCGACCGCCTCGTGGCTGGGCCTGGCCTGGCTCGTCTTCGCGGGCTCGATCGTCGCGTTCAGTGCGTACATGTACGTCAACAGTGTGCTCCCCAACGACACGGTGGCGACGTATGCGTACGTCAATCCGGTGATCGCGGTCCTGCTCGGCGCCGCGATCGCCCGCGAGTCGGTGGGCCCGAACGTGTACCTGGGCGGCGCGATCATCGTCGCCTCGGTGGTCTTGATCGTGGCCACCCGCTCACGCCGCCCCCACCCGCCCCGACCCACTCGCACCCGAGCCGCCGATGAGACGGCGGCGGCCGAACCGGCGAAATAGCCCGGCGCACCGGCCGCAGGGATTCCGCCCGGCGGGTGGGAACCCGTGGCGGGGACGAGGACACACAAGGGCGGGAACTTTCCCACCGAGACCGACCGTGAGTTGTGGGACAGGGCCTGCCGGGGCGAGCGATCAGCCTTCGGCGACCTGCTCGACCGACACGCGCGCGCTGTCCCACAGCCACCTGTTTCGGCGCACCGCGTCGTCGGCTACCTCGAGCCGGACCCGAACGGAGGCCGGAATCCGCTGACATGCCCACCGGCCGTGCCCTGGACGGCGGGGAACCGAACCGGTCCTGAGGTACGCGCGCGCCTGCTCCGCCGGCTCGATCGCCGCGCGGAGCGAGCGCGCCCATCGCCGCGGCCGTCGCGCGCGGTTCCGGGACGGTCCCGGCGAAGTGGTCGAGCGAGCCGAGGGCGAGGGCCCACGCCCGGACCGCGTGCGGTGCGGACATCGGGCCGGCGACCGGGTTGCGGATCGTCGCGAAGGTGCCGCTCCGGACACCACCGCCGGCGGGGCACCGACCGAGCGCCGGACGCGGCGACGGGTACAGGCGTCCGGATCGACGCCTGTACCCGTGCCGCGCGGGGCGTGCCCCACGAGGTCTGCTCACCTCGAGGTGTGCTCACCTCGGGGCTGCTCGGCTCAGGGCTTGCTCACCCCCAGCGTGTAGCTGCCCGAGCCGCTGTAGGCGTGCACGACGTAGCGGTAGCGACCGGCGGTTCCGTTGTAGTTGATCGTCTCGTTCGCCTGCGGTGTCGTGCCTGCGGCGACCTCGTTCCAGGCGGAGCCGTTCCACTTCTGCAGGGCCAGGTCGAAGTCGGTGCCGACGGGTCCGGTCAGGCAACCGGTGTGCGTGCCGGACGCCGTGGTCTCGTAGTACGAGTTGTTCGGCTGGATGGCCTGCGCGCCCGACGCGAGGGTGCCGGAGTAGGTGTTCTGTGCCCCGGCGCAACCGGTCGGCGGGGTGTCGCCGGTGACCAGGGTCAGTCCGTACGTCTGCAGGATCTCGTTGACCGGCTGGTGGTACGTCTCGCCGCCGGAGGAGCAGTTGCCGGATCCACCGGAGGTGACGCCCTGGGCCTGGCTGCCCGAGATGAACGACCCGCCGGAGTCGCCGGGTTCGGCGCACACCGTGGTGCGCGTGACGCCGGTGACGGTCCCCTGGGGGTAGGTCACGGACGTGTTGTGCTGCCGGATCGTGCCGCAGTGCCAACCGGTCGTGGAGCCGGAGCGGCAGATGGACGAGCCGGCCGGAGCCTGGGTGGAACCGGCGACCGGCACGGTGCCGGGATAGCGGTTGACGAGCGGCCGCGGGGTCCAGTTGGCGTTCGTGGCCACCCACGCGTAGTCGTTGCCGGGGAAGGAGGACGCCTGGAAGGTGCCCTGCGCAGCGCCGTTGCCGGTGGTGGTGGCGCCGGCGCGGCCGCAGTGGCCGGCGGTGACGAAGCCGTTCTGGGCGCCCCGGGTGATCGGGAACCCGATGGAGCAGCGGGAGGAGTTGTTGATGTTGTACGCGTCGCCGCCGCGCAGGTCGGCCAGCGCGCGGGGCTGCACGGTGGAGGGCACGATCTCGACGGCGGCGGCGTCGACACCGCTGTCCACGACGAAGGCGCGGGTACGGGCGGTGTCGTGGGACTGGACCACGACCTTGTTGGTGGCGACGTCGACATACCACAGCGGGGTGTCGACCGGTGTCCGGCGCAGCGCGGAGCGGTCGAGCGCCTCGCGGACTCGATCGAGGTCGGCGAGCGAGTGCGCGACCACGCGGGCGGTCGCTCCGTTCGCCTCGATGGTGCGCACATCGCGCCGGTCGGTGGTGGCGACCACGAACTGCGCGGAATCGCCGCTCAACCAGGCACCGGCCCAGTCGGCGCCCAGGCGTTGACGCAGGGCGGGCTCCTGGATCGCCGCGCGGTATTCGTTGGCCAGGCGGGCCTTGGCCGCGGTTTCGGTGAGGCCCAGATCGCGTTGGAGTGCCTCGACGACACCCTCGGGGGCGATGGGGGCCGGCTCGACGGGGACGACGAGGGCGTCGTCCGTGGTGGGGGATACGGGACTCGCTCCGGCCGTGGAGGCGGTGCCGCCGAGGGACAGGGCGGCGAGCAGAACGGCACAGGACGTGGCCGCGACACGCTTGAGGCGCATGGGGACTCCTGTCGGTGGGGACGACAGAAACGTATCTGCGAGCGATGGGTCGAGGTACCTGTCAACAACCCCCTGTCGCGGTGTTATGGGTGGGCCGGCGGCGCTGTGCCGCAGGCCGGTCGCGACCTCCCGTCGTGAAGCCAAGTGCCGTGCCTTTGACGGAGATTGACGTGACGTCAGTCGGCGAGGGGAGAGCCGGCACGCGTTCAGTTCGCCGTTCCGTAGCCGTATCCGTCGTGCCGGGCGAGCCAGTCGACGTAGCGCGGTGCCTCTCGAACCGCCGCGGCGTGCGCGGCGCGGGCCTGGGCGGTCACCAGGGCGGCGGTCCGCGCGGCGGGAGCGTGCGGATGCCAGCCGATCAGATGCCGCCACGACAGCGGTACGCCCGCCAGCGGCACCCTGGCGATGCCGGGCGTCGCCGGCATCGTGGCTCTGCACAACCCGACGGCGCGGCCGACCTGGGCCAGGTGCACGCACGACGCCACGTCCGTCTCGTAGATCGCCTTCGGGGCGAATCCCGCCCGGGCGCACGCGGTGGAGAAGCAGTCGCCGAAACACCCCTCGCCCGGAACCACCACCCAGGTCTCGCCGGCCAGCGCGGCAAGGTCGGCCTCCCGCTCGCCGGCGAGCGGATGGTCGAGCGCGAGCATCAGGAAGACCGGATCGTTGCCGACCTCACGCCACGCGAGACCGTCGTGGTAGGCGGGGCGGCTCTCGCCGCACGCGCCGAGCAAGAGGAAATCCAGCCGCCCGGTGGCGACCATGCCGGCCAACTCCCGGTTGGACCACGACATGTACGTGGTGACCGCGTCGGCCCGATGGCCCTCCGCGAGGCGGTCCACCAGGCCGCCGAGTAACGGCCCGTGGGTTCCGCCGAGGCGGAACTTGGGGGTCACCTCGCCTCGGTTGGCGAACCGGACGGCCTCCTCCTGGAGTTCGCGGGCGGCGGGCAACAACACCCGGGCCCGATCCAGGACCAGTTCGCCCAGCGGGGTCAACGTCACGCCCTCGCGGCCGCGCTCGAACAAGGCGCCGCCCAGGGCCTTTTCGATCCGCTTGAGTTGGGTGCTGAGGGCGGGCTGGGCCAGGCCCAACACGGCGGAGGCGCGGGTCAGACTGCCCGCATCCGCGATCGCCCGAATGGTGCGCAGATGGCGCAATTCCATGTCCATGCCCGGCAAGGTACGGCCGACAGGTGGCTGCTACAAGGGACTGACACACGTCACACGGCATCCGGCACAGACCCGAAAAGACCAACGGGACACCGCACCCGGAATCGAACCGCCGGCCGCGCCGAGCGGCCCCCGGCCGCGCGGGCACCTACGCGCGGAGCTCTTCGACGGGAGCGACAACCGCCGCGATCGTCGCGTGCCCGGCGCGACGCGGCGCGACGCGGCGCGGCCCGGCTCGACCCGGTCCGGCTCGGACCGACCGGGCCGAGCCGGACCGGGCCGGGAGTGCCGCGGATCGGCGGGGCTTCAGGCGCTTTCGGCGGTGACGCGGCCGGTTTCGACGGCCTTCAGCAAAGACGCGTGGTCGCGCTCGTTCTGGTCGGCGTACGCCTCGGCGAACGTCGTCAGAGCTCGGTCGAAGCTGTCGCCGCCGCCCAGGTAGGCGGCGATGGCGATGCGGTCGCCGGATCGGGCGTGGGCGCGGGCCAGGGTGGCGCCGCACAGTTCGCCGAACGCGCGCATGCCCCGCGGGACCATGAGCGAGGGTTCGGCGATGCCCTTCCAGTCGCGCAACTGCCTTACGTAGAAGTCCCGTTTGCGGCCGTCGATCCCGTCGACCCGTTCCCAGCCCAGGAGCATGTCGCCGGCGGACTGCATCAGGCGCTGGCCGGCGACGACCCGCTCTCCCTGGGTGGCGGTTTCGCCGGCGCCGACGTGGGCGGCCAGTACCGACTCGTCGGCCTCCTTGGCTTGGAGGATCAACGGGTCCCCTTCGTCCCGGCCGAGCAGGAGCAGGATCCAGCATCGGGTGCCGACGCTGCCGACGCCGACGACCTTGCGGGCCATGTCCACCACGGTGTACCGACCCAGCAGGTGTCGAAGGTCGGATCGCAGGGTGCGGCGATAGCGGTCGACCAGATCGCCGAGTCGGCGTTCGATCGCGTCGGGATCGCCGGCGGGCACGAACTCGGAGAGCGGGGTGATCAACGGCGGCGAGGAGATGAACCGAGGCTTGCCGTCTACCATGTGGGTGAGTTTGCCGAACGCCTGGAGGCTGTCCCGGGTACGCGCCTTGGCCAGAGTCTTGGAGAGCCGCTTGCGACCGCGCTTGTGCAACCGGCCCGACGCCAGGTCCTGCAGTAGCTCGGAGTCGGCCTTGGCGTACCACACGTCCAGGTCGCCCATGGCGGCGAAGCGGCGCATCTGCTCGCGGTAGGAGCGCACGGTGGTGCGGACGATGTCGGCGCGCTCGCGGTCGGTGTACTCGTTCTCCCGTCCCGCGATGACGAGACTGGTGGCCAGCCTCTTCACGTCCCACTCCCACGGGCCGGGCAACGTCTCGTCGAAGTCGTTGATGTCGAAGAGCAGGAGTCGCTCGGGCGAGGCCAGCAGTCGAAAGTTCAGCATGTGCGCGTCGCCGCACACCTGGGCCCGAAGGCCCGACATCGGCGTACCGGCGAGGTCGCCGGCCATGATCGCGGCGGCTCCCCGATAGAACCGGAACGGCGACTCGGACATGCGGCCGTAGCGGATCGGCACCAACTCCGGTACCCGCGAGGCCGATTGCTTCTCGATGACGTCGACCGGATCCGGCCGCTGCCGGGTCGGCGCGTATTCGGCGTGACTGGAACGGGACGCGTTCGCCCGCGCCGCCCGGCCCTTTTCGGCCCGCTCCCGGGGGGTGGGGCACGGAGCCCTGCGGGTGGCGACCTTCGGGTTCGCCCGGCGTGTGGCGGTTCCCGCCTTGGAGGTCATCGCAGGGCCTCCGGACTCGGGTCGGGATCCGCGATGCCGATTCGATCGGCAGGCGGGTGTGCGGTGCCGGAGCCTGGTGTGTGGACGGACATGGCGCTCCCGGTCCGGATCGACGATCTGGGCGAGGGCGGCACGCCGCCCTGTCCTCAGGAGACGTGGGACCGGCGGTTCGTGCGAGCCGGGTGCCTCGAACGTGTGACGGCCGTACGGCCGGGTGCCTCGAACGTGTGACGGTCCTGCCCATGGCGGGGCGCGACGCGATCACCCGATCGAAGCGGCGCCACGCCCCGCGATCGCGCCTTGCGTGCCCGCGACCACGCTTCGGCGGGTACCGGTGTCACCCGTACGGCAGCGCGGGGGTTGCGGCGGACAGGTGGGCGCAGTGTCGGCAGGCACGTGCCGAGTTCGCCATCACCGCGTGCGAGGCGGCGGCGAGCGTGCCGGCGCATGCGAGCAGGGGCCAATTCGTGGCCAGGAGCGAGGCGGTGGCGAGGGCGAGGGTCGTGACGGCCATGGCGACGCCGGCGATACCGGCGGCCCAGCCGACCACGAGCGGCAGCCGCTCGGGTGTCGGCAGCCGGCGGGCGAGCGCGCCGGTGGCGGCCAGGGTGGTGCCGGCCAGCAGCGCGGCGACGGTCGCGACGGCGGCCAGATGTACGGCCAACAGTTGTGCCACGTGCGGCAGTTGCCAGGAACGATCGTGGCCGGCGATACGGGCCAGGTACCAACAGGCGATCAGGACAGGGGCAGTGAGGGCCACCGTGCCGGCGGTGTGCCGGGCCTGGGCGATGGTCAGTTCGCGCTGGCAGCTCGGCGCGATCTCCTCGACGCTGCCGAACTCGCGTACCGCCTGGTGGGCGGCGCGTGGGTGGGGCATTCCGTCGTCGGCGTGGGCGGCGGCCGTGTCGGTGAGGCCGTCGCGGATCTCCTCGATCATCCGGGCCTTGGCGCGAGCCGGTCCGCGCAGGACGGCGGTCAGGGCCGCCACATGGTCGCCGATGGGGTCGACGTGGCCGGTGCCCGCGCTCATGTCGCCGCCGGCCCGGGCGACGGGGAGGGGTTCAGGACCGAGCCGATCGCCTTGGTGAACTCGCGCCACGCCGTGCGCTCGCCGGCCAGGGTGTGCCGTCCCGCGTCGGTGAGTTCGTAGCAGCGCCGCCGCCGTTCGCCCTCTGAGTGCCAGCTGCTGCTCAGCAGTCCGAGCCGCTCCAGTCGCTGGAGCGCCGGGTAGATCGTGCCGGTGCGCAATTCGAGTGCGCCATCGCTCCTGTGCTGTACCGCGGCGATGATCGCGTAGCCGTGCAACGGCCCCGATTCGAGCACGGCCAGCAACAGTCCGTCCAGGTGCCCGCGCACCGCGTCGGTCTTCATGAGTAGGCAGCCTACCCAAAAAAGCTGTAGGCGGTGTATGTATTGGCAGGCAATGTATCTACGTCGGTGCCGGGCGCGCTCCGCTGCGCTTCGCCCTGCCCTGCCCCGTTTTTCGAACAGGAGACCTCGCGGTGACCAAGCTGTTGTTGTCCGTGCACGTGCTCGCGGCGATCCTGGCGGTCGGATCGATCGCCGTGGCCGCCTCGATGTTCCCGCGATACGCACTCCAGGCGTGCGGCGACGACCCGAACGGGCGGGCCGCCGCGATCGCCGCGCTGCTGCACCGCGTCTGTCGCGGCTACGCCGTGGCCGGGCTCGCCGTACCGGGCTTCGGACTCGTCACCGGTGCCGCTCTCGGCGTCCTCACCGATGCCTGGCTGATCGTGTCACTCGTGCTGACCGTGATCGCCGCCGGCGTCCTCGCCCTGGCCGTGCTCCCCGACCAGCAGCGGTTGCTCGGGACCGCCGGCGGGCCCTCCGCCGGGGAGACGGCACGCCCGATGGCGACCCGCCTGAGCATGGTCACCGGCATCTTCAACCTCCTGTGGGCGATCGTCGTCGTCCTGATGATCGTCCGACCCGGATCGACGACGGGCGCCTGACCCCGGGATCATCGCCGAACAGGCCCGGTGTGGAGGGGAGTTGGCGGCTGCCCGGGCCGTCGGCACCTGACAGATCGGGTCGGGAGCGATAGGCTCCCCCGCGATGACCACTCATGTTGTGAACCGATTGGGGGTCCCGTCCGCGCGAAGTGAGTGCTGATGCTCACTCGAACCGCGAACAGGGATTCCCGCCTTTCCTTGTGGCTGCGCGTGCGTGAGTTCGCCGTGCCGCCCGCCATGATCGACACCGCCACCGCCCGCCGGCATACCGGGGACTGGTCGGGGGCGTGCGCTGCGGCACGCGTCGATGTCGATCTCGATCTCCGCTCCTTGGCACGCACCCACGGCCGCGAGCTCGCGGCCCGGGTCCGGGACGATCTCCGCCATCTGGCTCCCGATCTGTTGCGCTGGCACATGCCGAGGATCGGCCCCGACGGGCTGCTGCGCCCGGGGCTGACCATGGCGTTGGCCCGATACGACGACCCGGATCGCGCGGGTGGCGGCCCGGTGTACCTGGTGGCTCGGACTCCGCCTGCCTGGGCGGACGCCGGTCAGCGGATCAGCCTGATGGTGTGGGACGGAACGCGTCGCGCGGCCGACGCCGAGCGACGCCGGCATCCGCACCCGCATCCCGACCGACGCTTTCGTCTCGATCTGCACCGTCACCTGTGGGACGCGCGCAGGAGCGGCGAACTGCGGATCCGGTCGGGGGCGGACCGGCTGCCCGCCGACGACCCCGCCGAGGCGCTCCCCGAACCCTGGCCGGCCCTGGCCCTGCCGGCGGGACGGAGCTGCGCGGTCGACCGGTGGGCGGCCGAGGCCGGCATCGTGCTCCGAGCCGAGGGCCGATCCACCGGCACGGTCACCGCGCGGATCGGCGTGCGACATCGGCTCGCCCTGGACCTGATCGCGGGCCGGGGCGATGTCGGGCCGCCCGTGCTGCGGATCTCGGCGGCGTCCGCCCGTGCCGCCGAGCCGACGATCCTGCCCGACGCCGCGACCTGGGTGCCGCCGGACCTGGAACTGATCCGGGCCGGCGCGATCGACGTGGATCGGCTGCACCCGCTGGTCGGCGCGGCACTGGCCCCGGATCACGCGCCGACCGAGCCGTCCCGCACCGGACACCCGGCGGGACCCCCGGCCGAGCGTCCGGTGGAGTGTCGGGGAGCCCGGCATCGGATCGGCCTGGTCGACGGAGTGCTGGTACCGCTGGACCACGACCCGGCCGAGATTCGCCGCGAGGAACTGCTTGCCGCACTCACCGGTACCCCACTGCCGTGTCTGCGGGTCATCGACGAGGTGCACCGTCGTCCGGAGTGCCTGACCGGTGTCCGCGAACGCCTGGACCACGGCGACTTCGCCGGGGCGTTGGCCGTCGTCGAAGGCCTGCTCGGCCCCGACGCGCTGCTGCGCGCCGGCGCGCTCCGCGACGAACTCGAGACGGCCGCACAACGACGGATCGTCCACGGGCTGTTCCGGGCCGGGCTGACCGAACCCGGACCCCGCCCGGACCGTCGCGGCCCGCGCCGCCGCCGCTCCCACTGACACCAAACCACCGGTCGATGCCCCGGGGACTCCCGTCCCCGTACCGACTCGACCCCTCACGAACCCGAAGGTGATCGCACATGCCCACATCCACCATGCCCACATCCACTCCGACCGCCACCACCACCGCTCCCCACGCCGACCCGGCCGGCGCCTCCCGAACCGATCCCCACGCCGACCCCGCCCACGCCTCCCGACTCGACGTCGCCGGCGACCTGTTGGCCCTGCTGCGGGAGACCGACACCGAGCCGCGCCCCGACCTGCAACTGGAGGCGCTGACCCTGGCCGTGGCCGCCGACCTGCCCGTGCTCCTGCTGGGCGAGCCGGGCATCGGCAAGACCGCGGCGCTGACCCGGCTCGCCGAGGCCCTGGACCTGCCGCTGACCACGGTGGTCGCCAGCGTGCACGAGCCGTCCGACTTCTCGGGTTTGCCGATCGTCGGCGACGATCCCGCCGAGCAGGGTGTGCCGATGGCCCCGCCGGACTGGGCGGTGCGCCTGGTCCGGGCCGGCCGAGGACTGTTGTTCCTGGACGAGTTGTCCACCGCGGCACCGGCCGTGCAGGCCGCGCTGCTGCGCCTGGTGCTCGAACGCCGGATCGGCGCCCTGCAACTGCCGCCCGGGGTACGGATCGTGGCCGCCGCCAATCCGCGATCCTCGGCCGCCGACGGCTGGGAGCTGAGCCCACCGCTGGCCAATCGATTCGTACACCTGCGGTGGACCCACGACCACGAGGTGGTGGTCCGCGGCCTGGGCGGGGTCTGGCCCCGGGCGACCCTGCCCACCCTGGACCCGGAACGACTCGCGGAGTCGGTGGCCTTCGCCCGCCGCGCGGTGTGCGGGCTCCTCACCGCCCGCCCGGCACTGGTACACCGACTGCCCAGCGGCGAGACCCGTCGGGGCGGCCCCTGGCCGTCCCCGCGAAGCTGGGAGATGGCGCTGTTTCTGACCGCCTTCGCGACCGCGGCCGGATCCACCCGCGAGGTGCTGTCCCTGCTGGTCCGAGGGGCCGTCGGAGACGGCCCCGGGCTGGAGTTGCTGGCCGGCCTGGACCGGATGGACCTCCCGGACCCCGAGGACCTGCTCGCCGACCCGGCGAGCGCCGTCCTGCCCGAGCGCGGGGATCTGCGCCAAGCCGTACTCGACGGCGTCGTGGAAGCGGTCCGCAAGCGCCCGGAGAAGGCCCGGTGGGACGCGGCGTGGGCGCTCCTGGTCCGGGCGTTGGACACCGGCGCGCCGGACCTGGTGGTCGTGCCCGCGAGCACCCTGGCCGCGCTGCGGCACGAGGACTGGGACGTACCGGCGTCGATCGATCGGCTCGCCGGAGCGGTGTCGCTGTCCCGACGGGCCGAGCGCGCGGCGGAGCGGGCGGGCGTCGCGGCGAAGGCCGATCGATGACGCCGGGCACGCCGGGCGGATCGGGCCCGCCGGGGACATTGGACCTGGACAAGCTCTACGCCGCCCGGTTGTACGCCGCCCGGGTCCGGCCGTACCTGGCCACGGCGCTGTTCGCCCTGCACATCGTGGAGTCGCGGTCGGTGCCGACGATGGCCGTCGACCGGCACTGGCGGTGCTATGTCTCGGCGAGGTTCGTGGACCGCATGCCATTGGAGGAACTCGCCGGGGTGTGGGTGCACGAGGTGTCGCACCTGCTGCGCGACCATCACGGACGCGGAGACCGGGTCGCCCGCGAGCGCGAACTGCACGGCCCGGGGGAGCGACTGCGAATCAACATCGCCGCGGACTGCGAGATCAACGACGACGTGTTCGGCGACGGCTTGGTCCGGCCCGAAGGCGCGGTCGTGCCAGAGGCGTTGCACCTGCCCCGCGGCGAACTCATGGAGGACTACCTGCGCCTGTTCCGGCTCGGACGGCTCACGCAGAGCATGGTCTGGCTGGACTGCGGCAGCGGTGCCGACGGGCTGGAACGGGAGTGGGACCTGGGACCGGACGGCGCGCACGGGCTCAGCGGGCAGGAACGGGACGCCGTTCGGTTCCGGGTCGCGCAGGGCATCACGGCCCGTCCGGGGGACGCGCCGAAGGGGTGGCGGCGCTGGGCGGAGGAGGCGTTCCATCCGCCGCAGCCGTGGCGGGAGCTGCTGGGCGCGGCCGTGCGTTCGGCGAGTTCCGGGTCCGGCGCGGGGCAGGACTACTCGTACGGCCGGCCGGCGCGGCGCTCGGTGAGCCTGCCCGGCGTCGTGCTGCCGAGTCTGCGGCGCAGGCCGCCTCGGGTGGCGGTGGTCATCGACACGTCCGGGTCGGTCAGCGACGCCGAACTGGGCAGCGCGCTCCTGGAGGTGGCCGCGATCTCCCGTGCCGTGGGCGGCCGTCGGGACATGGTCACGGTCGTGCCGTGCGACGCGGCGGCCGATTTCGCACGATCGTTGTGCCATGAGGAGGGCATCGCGCTGATCGGCGGCGGGGGTACGGACCTGCGCACCGGCTTCGTGAAGGCGCTGCACACCCGGCCCCGACCGGACGTCGTGGTCGTGCTGACCGACGGGCAGACACCGTGGCCGGCCACGCAACCGCCGTGCCGGACGGTGGTGGGCCTGTTCCCCCGAGAGCGGAGATCGTCCCGGTACGAGAACGATCCCGACTACGTACCGGACACGCCGCCCGAGTGGGCGCGCGTGGTGGTCATCGATTCGGGATCCGGCGCTCGATGAGCGGACCCGGGACGGCGTACCGAGCCCGTCCGGGCCGCCGACGGCCCTTCGTCGACGACGGGTGCGGGTGAGGCCGCTGCCCGATGGGCAACGGCCTCACCCGCAAGGGTGGTGATCGCCTCGGATCGGCGCCGTCGAGCGGCACCGATCCAACGGTCAGCGCGCGATGCCGGCCTCGATGGCCTCGATGATCCGCGGGCGCAGTTCGGCGGCGCTGATGATCGCGTCCACCGAACCGACCTCGACCGCACGCCGGATGCTGTGCACCCGGTCGAACTCGGCGGCGACCTCGCCGAGTTTCTCCGCCCGGACGGCGGACTGGGTCTCGGCCAGCAGCGCGTTGAGCGCGGCGCGCTCGGCGCCGCCGGCCGCCGAGACCCGGGCCTGTAGCCCGGTCACCCGCGGGTCGGTCGCGGTGCGGTTGTTGACCTCGCCGGAGAAGACGACGGCCGCGGCCGGGGCGCCGCCGAGTACGGACGCGAACGAGCCCTCCAGGGCCAGGACGGTCATGTTCGGGTTGAGTGCCTTGGAGAAGACCACGAACGCGCCGCCGTGGTAGCGCGAGATCACGCAGAACACGATCGGACCGTCGAAGTTGACGATGGCCCGGCCGATTTCGGCGCCGTACTCGAGCTGGACCTTGCGCATGGATTCCGGTGATCCGTCGAACCCGGAGAGGTTCGCCAGCACCACGAGCGGCCGGTTGCCGGAGGCGGCGTTGATCGCCCGGGCGGTCTTCTTCGAGGACTGCGGGAACAGGGTGCCGGCGGTGTAGGTGTCCGGGCCGTCCGTGGGCGGGAAACCGCGTCGCGGAACCGGCCGAGACTCGATGCCGATCAGGCAGACCGGCCGCCCGCCGATGTGCACGTCCTGCACCGCCGCGGTGTCCGCGTCGGCCATGCCCGCCCAGCGCTCCAGCACCGGATGGTCCTGGTCGGAGAGCGCGCGCATCACGGTCCGGATGTCGAACGGCTTCTTGCGGTCCGGGTTGTGCTCCGCGGAGAAGATCTGGCCGACGGTGGTGAAGTCGCTGTCGGCGATCGTGTGCGGGAACTCGCGGACGTCGCGGTCGGACGGGTCCTTCGTGACCGCCTTGCGCGGCGCGCTCTCGCCGGGCACGACGTAGGTGTGGTCGTAGTGGGCCATCAGGACGTCGCGGGCGGCGGCGAGGTCGGGTGCCCAGTACTGGGCCTGGCCGTTGGGGCCCATCACGCGGTCGTAGCCGCCGATGCCGAAGTTGTCCTCGGCGGAGACGCCGCCGGAGAAGTCCAGCGACTGCTTGCCGGTGAGCACCATCGCCGAGTCCGGGGTCATCACCAGGATGCCCTTGGTGTGCATGAGCATCGTCGCCTCGGCGTTCCAGTACGGCTGCGCGCCGACGGTGATGCCCGCGACCACGATGTTGATCTCGCCGCCGTCCTGGGTGAACGTCACGATCCGCTTGAGCGCCGCGGCCACCCAGTCCATGTTCTCGGTGCCCGAGGTCATCGAGATCCGCGCGCCCGCCGAGAGAGCGAACCACTCCAACGGGACCCGCAGGTGCTCCGCCAGGTCCAGCGCGGCGATCACCCGACGGCACTCCGGCTCCGACAACGCACCCAACGCCTTCGTCGGGTCCCCGAGCAACACGACACGGGTCACACCCTCGGGATGCCGCTCGGTGGGCGTGCTGACCACACCCGCGACGATCGCCGCGGTGTTGCCGCCCCTGAGCCGGTCCACCGGCACCAACGCGCCGTGTTCGTCGAGGTCGTGCTCGACGAAGCCGCCATCGGTCCCGGCGAGCAGGCCGGTCAGTTCATACGGGTAGACGTTGCCGCGTCGGGCCGCGCGCAGCACCTTCTGGCGGTACTCGTCCAGCGGCAACACCGGTTCCGTCGACGGCTCGCCGACGTGCACGCCCGCGCCGTGGCCGGGGTCGAGGGTGATCCGTACGGCGACCTCGGTCATTTCGCCCGCGCTCGTGCGCCGGCGGGCCAGGAACTGGACCTCCTCCAGTCCGGCGCCCGCCGTGGTCGGCAGGATGCGCTGGACCAGCGTGTCGAGTTCCTCGGTGGTCACATCGGTCGACGGCCAGACGTACATCATGATCCGGTTGGTGTCGAACCGCTTGTTCTGCGGACGCTGCGCCTGGATGTTGCGGATCGCGTCCATGCACGCGGTGACCGCGTCCTCCACCGCGGGCAGCGCGACCAGTCGGCCGTCCGCCTCGCGCAGCGGCGTCAGGTCGCGGATCTGGCACATCGCGAACAGCCGTTCGTCGGCCGGGTTGCTCTTCGCGACGGCCTTGAACAGGTGGATCTCCTCGTCCGCGGTGGGCAGCCGGGTGAGGTCGAACTCGCGCAGCCGCTCCAGTTGCAGGCGTCGCGCGATCTGCGGGTGCAGGCCGCGGATCAGTCGGTCCTCGGCGAAGCCCGCGCCGTCCGGACGGAAGGTGAAGTGGTGGTGCATCACCGCGCCGCCGGCGCCCACCACGGTCGTGGTGATCCGGGCGACGCCCGCGGGCAGCGACCGCCCGGCCAGGACCTCGCCGAGCCGCGCCGCCATCGTGTCGGCGTCCGGCTGGTCCTCCCACGTGACGTACAGGTCGGCGACCAGGCCGCGTTCGGCGACGTCGGCGGCGAACGCGCCGACCGCGCCGATGGCGTCGGGCAGTGCGGCGATGTCGACGGCGGTGGTGACCAGGCGGGTCACCCGGCTGGTGCCGGTGTGCTCGGCGGTGACGAACCGGCAGCCGGCCCGCTCCGACGCGGTCACCTCGGACAGTCCGCGGTTGCCGTAGTAGCGCCGGGTCAACACCTCCAGCAGCGGCCCGTGATCCCACCCGGGCCGCCCGCTCCGCCGGCCGATCAGCCGCACCAGCGGCTCGGCGACGGCCACCATGGCCTGGATGCGCTCGGCGCGGTCCGGCGCGTCCGGGTGCTCGTCCAGATGCCGCAGGTCGTTGCGCACCGCGGCGTACGCCTTCGCCCGGTTGCGGCGCAGCAGCGGCTGGGCGAACCAGCGCCACACCACGCCGCGGGCCAGGTCCGAGACCGCCGGGAAGCGCACCTGGGTGGCCTCGACCAGGTGTTCCAGGGTCAATCCGGCCCGCTCGCGCAGCGGTTCGGCCGGCGGCGCGCCGGCCAGCCACCGGCGCAGTACCTCGGAGACGATGGCGACGTCGGTCGACATCCGCTGTTGGGCCAGGAAGATCCGGAAGACCGCGGCCTCCAGTTCCGGTGTGCGGTCCAGGTCGGTGATGCCGTAGTGCCCGAGCATGCGCCGGAGCTTGGCCTGGAAGCCCTCGGTGACGCCCGCGCGTTCGACGTCGAGGCTCTGCAGGTAGCTGTGGAAGTACTCGCGCGGGCTGTGCACCGGGCTGCCCGGCTCGACGTCGAGTTCACCGCCCGAAGTGTTGCGGCTGAGTTCCGACAGGTCGGCGAACACGGTCAGCAGGTCCACCTCGCCCGGCAGCGGCCGGCCACCGAGTTCGGCCCGTGCGAGGGGATACGCGGACAGGACGCGGGCCCGGTCCTGCGGGTCGACGTCGAAGCCCAGCAGCAGGCCGCGCAGGTCCGCGAGGCCGCGCTCGACCCGCTCGACGGCGGACGCGTCGATCGGCTCGGCGGGCAGGTCGATCTCGACACTGCGCACGGCGCCCGCGGTCTCCTCGTCGGGGGCCTCGTCGGCGAGCGGCTCCAGACGCATCAGCGGCGTGCCGGTCTCGACCTGGCTGCCCACCGACACCGGGCACTCGCGTACCCGAGCCCGGAACGGCGCACGCAGCACCGTCTCCATCTTCATGCTTTCCAGCACCAGGATCGGCGCGCCCGACTCGACCTTGTCGCCGACCGACAGCGGTGTCGCGACCACCAGCGCGGGGGCGGGGGAGCGGACGACGCCGCCCTCGTCGCGGCTGATCCGATGGGTGACGCCGTCGACCTCGACCAGGTGGATCGGGCCGTGCGTGGCGGAGACCAGGCGGAAACGGTGCCCGTTGACCACGATCCGGCCGCTGTGCGCGTCGAAGCGCTCGAGCTCGACGTCCGCCGGGTGCACGTCGCCGCCACCGGAGACGCCGACACGGAAACGCTTATGGCCCACGCGGGCGACGCTCACGCGGTAGTCGACGCCGCGAAGGCGCAGCTCCAGCGGACGGCCGCTGTCATGGCGCACCTGCGGACGCCCGCCGCGCGCGGTGGTCAGCAGTCGGCGGCGGCTGACCTCCTCCTCGTCCCGGTAGGCCTCGATCGCGGCCGCGGCCAGGGCGACCGCGGAGTGCCGGTGGGTGACCAGACGGCCCTCGGCACGGACACGGTCGATCCAGCCGGTGTCGGCGCTCGCGTCGATCACCTCGGGCTGGTCGAGCAGGTCGATCACGAAGCTCTTGTTGGTCGCGCCGCCCTCGATGATCACGGTCGTCTCGGCCATCGCCCGGCGCAGTCGGCCCAGCGCCTGCTCGCGGTCGCGGCCGTAGGCGATGATCTTGGCGATCATCGAGTCGAAGTCGGCCGGGATGGTGTCGCCCTCGCCGACGCCGGTGTCCACCCGGATACCGGGGCCGGCGGGCAACACGAGCCGGGTGATGCGGCCGGGCGAGGGGGCGAAGTCGCGGTCCGGGTCCTCGGCGTTGAGCCGCGCCTCGACGGCGTGGCCCGCCTCGACCGGGCGGGGGCCGTCCAGCTTCCCGCCGTTCGCCACGTGCAGTTGCAGGCGGACCAGGTCGGTGCCGGTGGTGATCTCGGTGATCGGGTGCTCGACCTGGAGGCGGGTGTTGACCTCGAGGAACGCGAACAGCTTCTCGCCGGGGTGGTAGAGGAACTCGACGGTGGCCGCGCCGCGGTAGTCGACGGCCAGCGCGAGTCGCTCCGCCGACGCCTTCAGCTCCGCGATCTGCTCGGGGCTCAGGACCGGGGAGGCGGACTCCTCGATGATCTTCTGGTTGCGTCGCTGTACCGAGCAGTCGCGGACGCCGAGCGCCCACGCGGTGCCCTGCCCGTCGGCGATCACCTGGACCTCGACGTGCCGGGCGCCGGTGACCAGGCGCTCCAGGAACATCACGCCGGAGCCGAACGCGCGCAGCGCCTCTTGGCCGGTGCGCACGTAGGCGTCGGCCAGGTCGGCACCCGACGCGACCATGCGGATGCCGCGCCCGCCGCCGCCGGCGGTCGCCTTGAGCATCAGGGGGTAGCCGATCTCGTCGCCGGCGCGCAGCGCGTCCTCGAGGGTGGCCACCTCGCCGCGACTCCACGGCGCGACCGGGACGCCGACCTCCTCGGCGATCAGCTTCGCGCCGATCTTGTCCCCGAGCCGGCGCATCGCCTCCGCGCTCGGGCCGACGAAGGCGACGCCGATCCGCTCGCACAACTCGGCGAACGCCGGGTCCTCGGCCACGAAGCCCCAGCCGACCCAGGCGGCGTCCGCCCCGGTCTCCACGAGCGCCCGCTCCAGGACGGCATGGTCGAGGTACGGGCGGGCCGAGGCGGGGCCCAGCGGGTAGGCGACGTCGGCCTCGCGCACGAAGGTCGCGTCGCGATCGGAGTCGGTGTACAGGGCGATCGTCTCGACCCGCGTCCCGGTTTCCGCCGACAGATCCCGGACAGCGTGGATGAGCCGCATGGCGGCCTCTCCACGGTTGACGATGGCGACACGACTGAACACCGGTTGATCCTCCCGAATACCCACGCACAGAAGGCGACGTCCCGGTCCCGGAGCGCCGCCTCCACCTACTCCCAGCCTGTCCGATGAAGGCCGGGTACATCAATGTGCCGCTCCACGCATCCCGGCGCCGCTATGTTGTGGGAACCCTACAAAAAGCGATCCCGGCCGGCGCATCCGGTGGCCGTCTCACGCAAGGCCTACCACAAACACAACCGCACATCGGCACGTGTGCGGTCGGCGGCCCGGTCTCCCGGCCCCGGGCCGGGCTCGGCCGACGCGGCGTGCCGTCGTCGACGTGCGCGGTGTCGGTGAGTTCTTTGCCCGGAGTAGGTGTTTGCCCGGAGTATCTCTATTCGCGCCCGCTTTTCGGGCCGACGGAAGATCCGCTTTCCGTGCTGGCGGCAAGATCGGCAAACGCTCGTTTTCCTGGTTTGTGTGAGGAATATGTGCGTGTTTTTGATCTGTGATCCACGTCACATTGACGCGCCTTTCGTGTCGGGGATTCACTTCCAAGGCAACGAGAATCGGAAACTCGGATTCTCCAGCGATGGATTATCGCCCCGGCCCGCCCGCGTCACGTATGCGACTCGGTCGGTTCACAAGTCACCTGGAGGTTGTCGTGTCGAAGATCGTCAACTCTTTCTCCAAGAGGTTCAGGACCGAGAAGAGCCTGAAGTCCGCCACCTGGTTCATCTGGTACAGCTGATCGGAACACGTTCGCGCATCGGATGATCATCGAACCGCCGCGGGTCGTGCCCGCTTCCGCCGCACGATCGACACCATTGCGGTAGCGCCGCCTCGACCCGACCGAGCGTCGGTTCGCAGTCCGGTCCCGCGCCCGGTGCAGCCGTACATCCGGCCGCACCGGGCGCGGGACGCTCGCAGTGCGGGAAGCGTCGAGCCTTGTTGAGAGCGTCGAGCCTTGTGGAGAGCGTCGATGAGTCGTCCCGAAACGGTCGGCAGGGCCCGGGTCACGGTTTTCTCGCCGAAGATCGAGGAACTCCTTCGCGATCGGCGCGGAGCGAAGGTTTTTCGCCTCGAGGCCGACACCGTCGGAGTCGCCGACCCGAACGTCATGGACAAACTGCTCGGGAGCAGGTCGGCCCATGAATTCGAGCGACCCACTTTCAAGCCACTCCAGGGAAGATCCATTTCCCGGGCGGAAGCGAACGACATGTTGCACGCGATCTCGCGGGACGTCCGCGACGCATTGCAGAGGCCGGCCCCCGATTCGATCGATCTTTCCGGAATCTGGCCGCGCGCGGGCCACGCCTATCTTCGTGATCTGCTTTTCGGACCGGAACCCCCGAGGTTTCGCCTGCTGACCGATCCGCGACTCGAAACGGCGCCCGTGGTGGCCCGCGCGGCGGTCCGAGCGAGTGCGGCATGGCCCGGCAGGCCCGGCCCGGAAGCGTCCATGTCGCACCTGGCGCTCCGCGCCGCCGCCGCCGCCGACGACGATCGGCACTACGCCATGGGGCTGTACCGACGAGTCGCCGCACCGGTGTGCCTGGGTGTGTCCGCGCTGGTCGCCAACGCGCTGTGGCTCGGCTCGCCGTTCGACCCGGACGCGTCGAACCGGCACATCGTGCTGGAGTCGCTCCGGTTGTTGCCCCCGTCGTGGAACATCCTGCGTGTGGCGTCCGGCGATTTTCCCGCCCTGGACCCGCGGATCGGTCCCGGCGACGACGTGCTGCTGCTCCCGCTGCTCAGCCACCGCGATCCCGATCTGTGGGACGACCCGGACGAGTTCCGACCGCGGCGCTGGCAGGACCTGGACGCGGAGAACCAGCCGGGATTCCTCCCCTTCGGCCACGCCAACGAGCGCTGCCGAGGCCGACACCTGATCGTGCCCCTGGCCGAACACCTGCTGGAACGGATCCGTTCCGAGGGTCTCGTGGTGAGCCCGGAGCAGACCACCGCCAAGGTGCCGCTGGCCGGCCTGCTCGGCGTCACCCGGGTGCGGGTCGTCCGCCCGCGCGCCTGACCCGACGGCGCGATCGGCGCACGCCTCGCGGCGATCCGACCCCGGCCGGCGCGTCGGCGTCGGCGTCGAGCGCATGCCGCGCCCCAACTCCCCGAGCCTCCTCGGCACTTCGATCCACGTGCCCGGGAGGCTCGACGCGTTCTCCCGGGCGACGCGGCGCCGAAGACGCGTTCTCCCGGGCGACACGACGCCGAACGGGCGCATACGCCCCGCACCCGCGCGCCGCGGCCCGAGCCGAGTACCAGTACCCCGGTACCGCCTGCGCGCGCAATTCTCGTCCCGCCGTACGACGGCGGGCCGGAAAAGCCCTGGCAGTGTGGAGAACACGGATCGCGGGGGCGGTTCGCTTCGTCGATCGGGCCCCCGACCACACACGTTCGACCTCGCCGTAGCGGCGCTGTCGGACCCACGAACCACAGGGGTCGACGCACAACCGGAGTGGGATCGACCCACACCCGGTTCGGCATGCACACATCCCGTCGCCGCACGCCCATGGCGTCGTGGGCGTTGATTTTCCCGCAGGTCGGAACTCATTGGAGGCACCATGTTCGGGCGAGGCAAACGAGGCGACCGTCGGGCGAACACGGGGCCCGTCGCGTCCCCGCGCCCGGACCGGGTACCGCACACCGGGCACCCGGTACAGCACGGCCATCCGGGATACCCCGAACACCCCGAACACCCCGGACACTCCCCGTACGCGGGCCGGCCGAGCCGGCTCGCACCCCCGAGCCCGCCCCCGCACGACATGGGCCCACCGGCCGTCCGGCTCGAAGGGGTCACCAAGACCTACGGGAGCGGTTCGCAGGCGACGCACGCGCTGCGCGGCATCGACCTGAGCATCCCCAAGGGCAGTTTCACCGCGGTCATGGGCCCGTCCGGCTCGGGCAAGAGCACCTTCCTGCACTGCGCCGCCGGACTCGACAAGCCGGGCGCGGGCCGGGTGTTGCTGGGCGACGACGACTTGACCGCGATGAACGAGAACCAACTCACCCGACTGCGCCGCACCCGTCTGGGCTTCGTCTTCCAGGCGTTCAACCTGCTGCCCTCGTTGACCGTCGAGAAGAACGTACTGCTGCCGCTGCGACTCGCGGGCGAACGCGCCGACCGGCGACGCGCCGCCGAGGTGTTGTCCCTGGTCGGACTGCACGAGCACGCCGGTCGCCGCCCCTCCCAGCTCTCCGGCGGCCAACAGCAGCGGGTCGCCATCGCCCGCGCCCTGGTCACCCGCCCCGACGTACTGTTCGCGGACGAGCCCACCGGCGCGCTCGACAGCAGCACGGCCGCCGACGTGTTGTCGCTGCTGCGCCGGGCGGTGGACGACACCGGTGCCACCATCGTGATGGTCACCCACGACCCGGTCGCCGCCTCCTACGCCGACCGCGTCGTCTTCCTCGCCGCCGGGCACCTCGCCGGTCACCTGCACGAGCCCACGCCCGAGGCGGTCGCCGCCCGTATGGTCGCGCTGGCGCAGCCGGTGCGCACGCAGGGGCGGGCCGCCTGATGCCGCGCACCAACGGCCTCGCCCGCACCTCCGTGCGGTTTCGGCCCGCGTCCTTCATCGGCTCGTTCGTCGCCCTGCTGTTCGCCGCCACGCTCGTGACGATGTGCGGGATCTTCCTGGAGAGCGGCCTGCGCGCGCACCTGCCGCCCGGTCGCTACGCCGACACCCCGATCGTGGTCGCCGGCCAGAACAGCGTGCACAAGACCTTCGGCAGCGGCGAGGACAAGGAGGAGGTCTCGGTCGCGCTGCCCGAGCGGGCCCGGATCGACGCGGGGCTGGCCGCGCGCATCGCCGCGGTGCCCGGCGTCGCCGCCGTCCTGCCCGACCTCACCTTCCCCGCGCAGACCCCCACCGCCGTGCTCGACGCGCACCCGTGGTCCGCCGCGCGCCTGGCCGGCACCCCGCAGGGCGGCGCGGCGCCGCGCCCCGGCGAGGTGGTGCTGACCACCGAGGCCGCGGCCCGCGCCGGCAACGGCGCCGCGCCCGGCGGCACGCTGCGGGTGAGCACGCCCTCGGGCGAGGCCGGCCTGCGGATCACCGCCGTGGTCCCGGGCCAGGGCGCCCGGCTCTACGTCGCCGACTCCGAGGCACCGCGGTTGGCCGGGAACCCGGGCAAGGTGACCGCGTTCGGCGTACTGCTCGCCGACGGCGCCTCCACCGGCAAGGTCGCCGGCGACCTGCGCAAGGCGCTGAAGGACACCGACGTCAAGGTCCGCACCGGCGACGGACGCGGCGAGGTCGAATACCCCCGCCTGGGCGACACCAAGGAGATGCTCGTCGCGGTCGGCGGATCCTTCGGCGGCGTCGTCGCCATGGTCTCCGTGTTCGTCGTCGCCGGCGCCACCACGCTGTCCGTGGCCCAGCGCCGCCGCGACTTCGCGCTGCTGCGTGCCGTGGGGGCCACGCCCTGGCAGATCCGCCGGATGATCGCCACCGAGGCCGGATTCGTGGCCCTGATCGCCGGCCTGGCCGGACTGCTGCCCGGGACACTGCTCGCCCGGTGGTGGTTCGACCGGATGATCGAGCGCGGCATGGTCGAGACCGGGGTGACCCTGTCGATCGGCCCGATCCCGATGCTCGCCGCGGTCGGCGCGGGCATCCTGTCCGCGGTCCTGGCCGGGCTCGTCGCCGCCAGGGCCAGTGCCCGCACCAAGCCCACCGAGGCACTCGGCGAGGCCGGCATCGAGCGCGCCCGCGTCGGCTGGTTCCGACTCGTGCTCGGTATCGTCTCGATCGCCGGCGCCGGGGTCCTGTCCGGACTCGCGATGAAGGTCGCCGGCGATCAGGCGGTCGCGGCGGCGAGCGGCGTGATCATGCTGTTCATGCTCGGCATCGGCCTGCTCGGTCCACTCGTCGCGCACCTGTTCGTCCGGCTGACGGGAGTCCTGCTGCGCCTGTTCGGCGTCCCCGGGCAACTCGCCTTCGACAACGCCCGCGCCAACTCGCGCCGGCTCGCCTCCGCGATCACCCCGATCACGCTGACCGTCGCGTTCGCGAGCACGCTGATGTTCATGTTCGCCGCGCAGGACCACTACAGCGAGAAGCAGGCCGAGGCCGCCCTGACCGCCGACCGCGTGGTCACCGGACCCGGATTCCCGGCCCGTACCGCGGGCGACGTCGCCCGCGTGCCCGGAGTCGACGCGGTGACCTCGATCCTGACCACCAGCGTGGTCATGTCCACCTCGGACCGGCTGGAGAAGTTCCCCACACAGGCCGTCGGCGGCACCGACAGCGACCTCGCCCGGGTTCTGGACCTGGGTGTACGCAAGGGCACCCTCGATGCCCTGCGCCCCGGCGCCGCCCAACCGCCCGGCGGCGCGGTTGCCATGGACCGGCTCACCGCCGACACCGTCAAGGCACGCGTCGGCAAGCCCGTCGAGATGCGCCTCGGCGACGGCACCAGGATCAAGCCCGTGCTCGTGGCCACCTACGACCGGGGCCTGGGCACCGCCGTCGTCACCCTTCCGCGCGCCGTGGTGGAACACCACGTCGACGCCGCCCTGGACGGCCGCCTGCTCGTCCGCTTCGCCGACGGGGCCGACCCCGCTGCCGTGGACGCCGCGCTCACCAAGGCGACCGGGCAACACCCCGGTACCTCGGTGTCGGACCGGGCCGGATACGCCGCGGAACGCGACCAGGCCCGCGAGACCAACAAGTGGACGAACCAGGTGATGCTGGTGATCCTGGCCGGCTTCGCCACGATCGCCGCGGTCAACACGATGGTCGTGTCCACCTTCGCCCGACGTCGTGAACTCGGTCTGATGCGGATGATCGGCAGCACCCATGCCCAGGTGCGCGGCGTGCTGCGCGGCGAGGCGGTACTGGTCGGCGTCATCGGTCTCGCCCTCGGCCTGGCCGTCGCGCTGATCACCCTGGTCCCGTTCGGCAAGGCCGCCTTCGGCGAGAGCACTCCCTACGTACCGATCCCGCCGCTGCTCGGGATCAGCGCCGCCGCCCTGTTGCTGGCCCCACTCGCGGTCGCGCCGGTCACCCGACGACTCCTGCGCATCGAACCGATCGACGCGGTCGGCGCCAAGGAATAGCCGAGAGGAATAGCCGGTATATTTCGCAGCACCGATCGGCAGCGAAGGAGACCGACGATGGGGTTCCGACACCCACAGGCGGTCTCGGCGGAAGCTCCCGGTGCCGGCGCCACGGCGAGCCCGCACCCGGAGCCGTTGCCCCGGCACTGGCGCGACCTGGTGACCGTCCGGGCCGTGCGCAACGATGTGCTGATCGCGCTGTTCGCCTGCGCCGGGGACGTCCTCAACTACGTCGCGCCCGAAAGTGCCGACAGCACCGAGGTGACGCCGCTCGGGATCCTGTTGGCGGTGCTGGGGTCCGTGTTCCTCCTGTTGCGCCGGCGATACCCCGTGTGGGTCCTCACGGCCACGGTCGTGACCCAGGCGGCCTTCCTCCTGGTGGTCACGCCGAGCTCGCAGAACTACGGCGGCGCGATGGTGTTCGCGCTGTACACGGTGGCCCGCCATCGGGGGAGCCGGGACACCGCGATCGCCGCCTGCGCCTGTATGGCGGTGCAGTGGTTGCGGGCAGAGCGCGTCGGGAACGGTGTGCTGCTGCCCGTCCTCGCCGATATGGCGGTGACGGTGCTGGTGGTCGCGATCGGCATCGGCGTCGCCAAGTGGCAGAACCAACTCGCCCTCAACCGACAGTTGCTCGCGGAGCGGGCGGTGACCGAGGAACGGCGGCGGATCGCCCGGGAGTTGCACGACACCGTCTCGCACCACATCACCACGATGAACCTGATGTCCGGTGGCGCGCGGTCCACGCTCACACCCGAGCAGGAGATCGCGCGCGGCGCGCTGCTCACCCTGGAGGAGTCCGGCCGGGCGGCGCTCGACGAGATGCGACAACTGCTCGGCGTGCTGCGCGGCACGGACGCCGACGCCGACGCCGACCCGCCGTCCCGTTCTCGGCCCGGGATGGAGGACATCGGCCACCTGATCGCCGAGTCGGACGCGGCCGGCCTGCCCGTCGACTACGAGCAGGCGGGCGAGCCGAGGCCGCTGCCGCCGGCCGCGGGGTTGACCCTGTACCGGATCGTGCAGGAGGCGCTGACCAACACGCGCAAGCACGCGGGCGACGCACGGGCGTGCGTGCGGGTGCGGTATCTCCCCGACCGGGTCGCGGTCGAGGTGCTCGACGACGGCGCCGGCGCCGCGGTGCCGGCCGGACTGGCGGGCAGCGGGTACGGCCTGGTGGGCATGCGTGAGCGGGTGGTCCTGCACGGCGGCACATTGGAGACCGGACATCGTCCGGAAGGCGGGTTCCGCGTCGCGGCGGACATTCCGCTGCCGCCGGTTCTCGGTCGCGTCGAGGACCCGGCGCGGGGCTTTCTCGTGGCGTCCTCCGCCGGGAGCCCGAGCGAGGCCGAACCCGGCGACGACACGCGGCAGACGCGGATCTGAGGGTACGGTCGGCGGCGAGGCGGTCGTCGAAGGCGCCCCGAGCATGCGGGACCGATGCCGCTCCCATGGCGCGACGTGCCGTTCGCGCTCGTCGCGGCGTGGGTCGTGGCGTGGTTGCCGTCGGTTTCGCGATGTCTCGTGAAACGATCGTGAAACCGCGATGAGTTCTGCCGCCGGCGGTCGTCTACCCCATGACAGAGTTCACCGACCTTCGACACACCCTGGGGACCACCATGCGGAAGATCACCGCCGGCCTGTTCGTTTCGCTCGACGGCGTCGTGGAGGCACCCGACCAGTGGCACTTCCCGTACTTCGACGACGAGATGGGCGCCGCGGTCGGTTCGATGCTGGGCACCTCCGAGACCATTCTGCTCGGCCGCAAGACCTACGACAGCTTTGCCGGGGCGTGGCCGGAGCGGGAGGCGGCCGGTGGTGAGGACGCGGCCTTCGCCAAGGTGCTGGGCGACGCGCGCAAGATCGTCGTGTCGCGGCGCGAGCTCGACTTCACGTGGCGCAATTCCGAGCAGCTCGAGGGCGAGCTCGTGGCAGCCGTCACCGCCCTGAAGAACGAGCCGGGCGGGGACATCTCGCTCAGCGGCTCGATCTCGATCGTGCGCCGGCTGTTGGAAGCCGGCCTGTTGGACGAGCTGCACCTGTTGGTGCACCCGATCGTGGTTCGCAAGGGCATGCGGTTGTTCGACGAAGGCGACGACACCATCCCGCTGCGTTTGATCTCGTCGACGACGTTCGGGTCCGGCGTGCTCCACCTCGTCTACACCCGCGCCGACTCCGCCGGCACCGGTACGTACGAGGACGCCAAGACCCACCTGTCGCAGACGACTCGGTAACCCGCCGACGGGCGGTCGGGGCCGTCGTCGCGCACGTGTTCCCACCCGCGCCGGACGACCGTCACCCCCACGCGCCGATCACGCCTCGGGCGAGCCGCGTCCGTTGATCGACTACCGTCGGACCGACGGGAATTCGAGGGCCGACGGGATCGGGTGCGGGTACTCCGCGTCGCCTCGGTCCGGTGGGCCGACATGTTCGGCGAGCCTTCGACGTCCCGGCCGTAAATGTTCGAAGAACATGGGAGCAACCTCTTGCGACGCATTTCACGAACACGCACCGCGGCGGCAACCGCACTGCTGGCCGTGGCCGTTACCGTCGGCCCCGCGACGGCGGCCGAGGTATCGGGTCCGGAGGCGGCCGGCTCGTCGCGGTCGCAGGGCACGGCGACCCTCCCGGCACCGGACCTCGCGGGATTGCGCGATGTCCTGACCCGGACACTGGCGGCCGGTGCTCCCGGGGCGATGACCCGGATCGACGAGGGTCGCACCGTGTACCGCGAGACGGCCGGCGTGAGCGACACCGCGACCGGCGCCGGCATGGACACGAACGCGCGGTTTCGCATCGGCAGCGTGACGAAGACCTTCTCCACCGTCGTGCTCATGCAGTTGGTCGGTGAGGGCGTCGTCGACCTGGACGCGCCCGTCGATCGCTACCTGCCCGGCGTCCTGCCGGACACCCGGATCACCGTGCGCCATCTGCTCACGCACAAGAGCGGGCTGTGGGACTACTCGAACGACATGTTCGCCCGAACCGTCCCGGGCTTCGAGGCGGTGCGCAACAAGGTCTTCACCTACGACGAACTCATCGCGCTGTCCACCGCGCATCCCGCGACGGCCGTGCCGGGCACCACCTACCAGTACTCCAACAGCAACTTCGTGGTCGTCGGGGCCCTGATCGAAAAGCTGACCGGCGGCACGGTGCGGCAGGAATACGAGCGACGGATCATCGGCCCGCTGCACCTGCGGGACACCCGGTACGTGCACCCCGCGACCGGCATCGCCGGCAAGGGCATCCGCGGCTACCTCACCCCGGACGAGGCGGGCGCGCCGCTGGTGGACTCGACCGAACAGACCGTCTCCTGGGCCCAGTCGGCCGGAGCGATGATCTCCAGCCCGGGCGACCTCGACCGTTTCGTCTCGGCGCTGCTGGGCGGCCGACTGCTGCGCGCCGACCTCCTGGACCAGATGGTGCAGATGACACCCAGCGATACCTCGGGGACCCGCTTCTACGGTCTGGGTCTGCGTCGACGGGATCTTTCCTGCGGCATCTCGGTCTACGGGCACACCGGGACCGTGCAGGGCTACTACACCTACGCGTTCACCACTCGTGACGGCCGACGCAGCGTCACCTCGGTGGCCAACGTCACCAACAACGGCACCGTGAACACGATCCTGGGCGACACCCTGGAGTCGGCGTTCTGCGGCAAGGCGCCCGCGCCGCGCGCGCTCGTCGGCCGAGCGCCGCTGCCCGAGGACGAGGCGGCTGCTTCGGTCGGGTGACGGCGGGTCGACCCCGCCCCGCGCGGTGGGACCGGCCCCACCCGGGACCGGCCCCACCGTCGTGGTGGGATCGGCAGTTCTTCACCCGGCGATGCGCCGGTGGCCGTCGGGCGAGCGGGCGCAAACGGGCCGGCTAGGCTGTGCGGATGGGCGAGAAGACCGTTCCGATTCTGCCGTGCCGGACCATCCGACCCGTCGTCGACTTCTATGTGGCGCTCGGGTTCGAGACGACCTACCTCCAGAAGAGCCCCAATCCCTACGCGGTCGTCGAACGCGGTGACATCGAGCTCCAGTTCTTCGGCTTGAGGCAGTACGAGCCGGCCGAGTCGTACAGCACGTGCTACATCCACACCGAGGACGTCGACGGGCTGTACGAGGCGTTCCGGGCCGGCCTGAAGGCGACGTATGGACGGATCCCGACCCGTGGGCTGCCGCGCATCGGGCCGCTGAAGGAAATGTCCTACGGGGTAAGGCAGTTCCTCGTCACCGATCCGGGTGGCAACTGCCTCCGCATCGGGCAGCCGACGAGCGCGGAACAACACCATCGTCCCGCCCCCGAGGAGACCTTCGCCCGGGCGCTGCACCATGCCTCGTTGTTCGCCGACTCCAAGGAGGATCCGGCGGGTGCCGCGAGCATCATCGACCGAGTACTGGACCTCCCGGACGAGCGGCCCACGCCCGCGCAATTGCTGCGCCTGCTCGTGCTGCGCGCGGATGTCGCCGGGCGCCTGGGGGACGAGAAGACCGCCGCGGACGCGCTCACGCGCGCCGATCAGGTGCAACTCACCGCCGAGGAAAGGGAGTCCGCGAAGGACGACCTCCGGCGGTTGGTGGATCTCCGCGACCGGACGGTGCCGGAGCCGCCGGAACCGTCCGGGTGAGCGCGGGCGGCCGGACCGCTCCGGGCGGGTGCGGACCCGTCCGGCACCGTCCGGCCGCGGCTGCCTCAGGGGAGGCTCGACGCCGTTTGCCACATGGTGTACGAGTATTCGCCGGTGCTGCTGATGCCGAAGGTGCCGAACCGGCCCTCGCTGGTCTGCACGCAGTACGGCTTGCGCATGTTCAGCTTGCCGAAGTCGGTGGTCCACGCGTCGGGTCGTACGGTGACGCAGTCGGACAGGGACGGCTTGCCCTCGCCCGAGTGGTTCGCGTACACCGCGCCGTGCGCGCCGGAGGGGCCGCTGAGCGTCACGTGCAGGTCCGTGCCCTTGCGCGAGCCGGAACGTTTGTCCGTGTCGAAGTCGAAATCGGTGTACTTGCCGGCCGCCAGCACCCGGAACTTGCCCGAGCTGCGCATGGGTTGCTCCAGGCTGTCGACGACGGCGACGGTGGTGGGCGTGTCGGACGCCGCGTCGATGGTGATCAGCTTCCTGCTGGGCTCGAAGGTCTGGATGGTCCGGCCGTTGGTGATCACGTGCACCTTGCCCGCGTAGGCGACCTTGTACCCGGTGTTCTGCACGGTGGCGCCGACCTTTCGCCGCACCACGATCGTCCAGTCGTTCTCGACGGCCTTGGTGCCCACCTGGGTCACGGCGTTTCCCGACCCGGTGGTGCCGGTCAGTTGGTCCAGGAGGATCGGCCCGACAACCGACACCGTGAGCTTCAGCGCCTGCCGGATCGTGATCGCGCCGCCCTGCGCCATCATGATGCGGGCGACCTCGACGGTCAACGCGGGCGCCGCCTGTTGTACGACCACCCCGCAGGCGACCAGCGATCCCGCGACCGACCCCACGCACAGGGTTTTGCCGAGGACGTTCGCGCGTGCCGTAGTGCCTGACATCCCGTACCCCCACTGCTTCACCGCGACCGAAAACCGGCGCGGCCCCCCAACGGTCCCCGCGTCACGCGCGGCACCGATCCCGTTTCAGGCTAGGGCGCATCGCCCTCGTTCGTGAGGGTTTCCGGCGGACGGCACGTCGGGTTCGCCACGAGGGCGCGAGCGGACGGCCGACGCGCGAGTCGGGCGTGCCCGTGGCGTCCGCGCCCCGGATGTCGTGGTGCCACGGGGTCGACGCCTACACGACGCGCGGGCCTGCTCAACGCGCGCGTCGGGTCGGACTCGTCCGGAGGACTGCCATGGCCGCGTTGTGGCCGGGGATACCGCTCACGCCGCCGCCGCGGCGCGCGCCGGCCCCGCAGAGCAGGACTCGCTCGTGGGCCGTCTCGACGCCCCATGTGCCGTGCGCCTCGGCGTCCCGGGTGTATGGCCAGGACAGGTCCCGGTGGAAGATGTGCCCCGCAGGCAGCCCGAGTTCGTGCTCCAGGTCCAGTGGTGTGCGGACCTCCAGACACGGGTTGCCGTCGCCGTCGCGCAGCAGGCAGTCCTCGATCGGCTCGGCCAGGACGCTGTCGACCGAGTCGAGCATCGCGCGCAGCGCCTTCGCCCTGGCGCCGTCGTTGTCGTCGGCGAACAGCCGCGCGGGCATGTGCAGGCCGAACAGCGTCAGCGTGTGCACGCCCGCCGCCCGGGGGCCTGGACCCAGGATGGAGGGATCGGTGAGGGTGTGGCAGTACATCTCGCCCGGCGGCAGGGCCGGCATGCCCCCGGTCGCGGCGCGGTCGTACGCCGCCGCGAGCTGCGCGTATCCCTCGTTGACGTGGAAGGTGCCCGCGAAGGCCCGGTGCGGGTCCGCGAGCGGGTCACGCAGCCGTGGCAGTCGGGCCAGGACCATGTTGACCTTGAGCTGGGATCCCTCCGGCGCGGGCCCGTCCGGAGGCTCGCCGAGGAGCCGGGCCAACGTGTCGGGAGCGACGGCGGCCAGTACGTGCCCGCCCGTGACACGACAGTCCCGGCCGCCGATCGTGTACCGCACCTCGCCGTCCGGATCCACGGCGGTCACCGACGCCCCGGTGAGCAGCCGCGCGCCTGCGGCGCGGGCCGCGTCCGCGAGGCCCGAGGTGACGGCTCCCATGCCGCCGACCGGTACGTCCCAATCTCCCGTGCCACCGCCGACCACGTGATAGAGGAAGCAGCGGTTCTGCCGCAGCGCGGGGTCGTCCATCGGGGCGAACGTGCCGATCAGAGCGTCGGTCGCCACCACGCCGCGCACCGTGTCGTCGGTGAACTCCGCCTCGATCAGGCCCGACAGGGGCTGCGCGAACAGTGCGTCCCACAGGCGTTCGTCGTCCACCAGCCGGCGGAATTCGGCCGCGGAGCGCAGCGGTTCGGTCAGGGTGGGAAACACCCGACGGGCCAGTCGCGCCGTGGCCGCGCCGAAGCGCTCCCACGCGTCGGCCTCGCGCGGGCCGGCGAAGCGGGTGAGTTCGGCGCGGGTGCGTTCGTGGTCCGCGGCGTCGACGAGCAGGCCGCGGTCGCCGAGCGGGGTGTACGAGCCGACCCGGCGTCGGCGCAGCGTGAGCGGCAGCCGCAGGTCGTCGACGATCTTGCGAGGCAGCAGACTGACCAGGTAGGAGTATCGCGACAGGCGCACGTCGACCCCGGGGAACGGCCGGCACGACACCGCCGCACCGCCGACTTCGTCGAGCCGTTCCAACACCAGGACCGAGCGGCCCGCCTGCGCCAGGTACGCGGCCGCGACCAGGCCGTTGTGCCCGCCCCCGACCACGACGACGTCGAATCTCGCACCGTCACGCACCACGTACGCCTCCGGAATCGGCGATCTCGGCCTGCACGACAACCACGCACAGCAGCGTAGGGTCCGGCGTCGCGGCCGGGTAGCGGGCGCGCGGTCGGGGCCGGTGTCGGGGCGGGCGCGCTCCGACGGGGGAGGCGCCCTTGGTCGAGGCGTCGTCCTCCGGCCGTGGCCCCGCGTCGTCCTCGTCCTCCGATCCTGGCCTCGTCCTCGTCCTCCGGTCGGGGCCTCGTCCCCGTTCTCCGGTCGGGGCCTCGTCCCCGTCCTCGTCTTCGTACGGATGGACACACCTTCGACGTATCGCTCGTGCCCGGGCCCGAACCCCGTGGGCACGGCCGCGGCGATACTGAGGGGCGCCACCGGGGAACCGGCCCACCCGTACTCGAAGAGGTTCCGTATGCAGGTCGATCTCGTTGTCCGCGAAGGATCCGTCGTCGACGGAAGCGGATCGCCCGCGTTCGACGGCGATGTCGCGATCGACGCCGGGCGGGTGGTCGCGATCGGGGATGTCGGCGCGACCCGGGGCCGCGACGAGATCGACGCGCGGGGCTGTGTGGTCTGCCCCGGCTTCGTCAACGTGCTGAGCCACGCCTACTTCACGCTCCAGACGGACCCCCGGGGCCTGTCGGACCTCTACCAGGGTGTCACCACGCAGGTCTTCGGCGAGGGCGTCTCGCTCGGTCCGGTGGCCGGCGCGATGACCGAGGGGATGGTCGAGTTCGGCGCGGTCCCCGAGGGAACCCGCCGCTCGTGGCCTCGGTTGCGGGACTTCCTGGAGGAGCTTCAATCGCGCGGCGTAGGCCAGAACGTGGCGAGCTTCGTCGGGGCGGACAATCTGCGGATGTCCGTCGCCGGCCTCGAGGATCGCCCGCTGAGCGACGACGACATCGGCAGCGCGTGCGCGCTTTTGGAACAGGAACTGGCGGACGGTGCACTGGGGGTCGGCTCCGCGCTGATCTACCCACCGGGAACCTACGCCACCACGTCCGAACTCATCGCCTACGCACGCGTGTTGGCGCGGTATGACGCCCTGTACATCTCGCACCTGCGCAACGAGGGCGATCACCTCCTGGAAGGCGTCGAGGAACTCCTCGACATCGCCCGGGCCTCCGGTGCGCGCGCCGAGATCTACCACCTGAAGACCGCGGGCCGTGACAACTGGACCAAGATGCGCGAGGTCCTGAACCGGATCGAGGCGGCCCGGGCGGCCGGTGTCGACGTCACCGCGGACATCTACCCCTACGCGGCCGGCAGTACGGCGTTGGCGTTCGCCATTCCGCCGCCCTTCCACCTCGGTGGACCCGAGCGGCTCCGGGAGCGTCTCGGCGATCCGCGGGAGCGCTCGCCGATCGCCGACGCGGTGCGCGACGGCGGCGACTGGGAAAGCCTGTGGCGGATGAGCGGCGGCGCCGAAGGCGTCGTGATCCTGTCGAACCATCCGGACATCGGTGTCACCCCCGGATCCACCGTCGCGGAGATCGCGAAGGCCCGAGGCGACGTCGACCCGGTCACCACCCTGCTGGACATCGTCCTCGCCGCGCCGCACGCCGACGCGGCCTACTTCATCGGCAACGAGGACAACATCCGACTCGCCTTCGAGCGGGACTGGGTGTCGGTGGGCTCGGACTCGGACGCACCCGCGGTCGACGAACGCTTCGCCGACCATCCCGTGCACCCGCGGGCGTTCGGAAGCTTCGCCCGGGTGCTGGGTCGCTACGCGCGCGACGAGGGGATCGTGACGCTGGAGCAGGCCGTACGGCGGATGACGAGCCTGCCCGCGACGACGCTGCGCCTGCGGGACCGAGGAGCGCTCCGGGTCGGGGCACACGCCGACGTGGCGATCTTCTCGGCCGAGGACGTGCTGGACACGGCGACGTACGCGAATCCGGCAAGCTACGCCCGCGGTATGCGGCACGTCCTGGTGAACGGGACCGCCGCACTGCGCGACGGGCGACCCACGGGCGCGTTGGCCGGTCGAGCACTGCGACGCGACGTGTCGTGACCACGATCCCCGGGATAACGACGGCGACTCGGGTCGGAAACGGTGCCCTACCGAAAACGCCGGCGCGCCCGAGGCGGGCTCAGCCGTCGACGAAGGTGAGGCTGGTCGCGTCGTAGCGGGTGCCCGCGATCTGCTCGGGCGGAGCGGCGGCCTCGATGGCGGCCAGGTCGTCGGCGGACAACGCGATCGTCAGGGACGCGAGGTTCTCCTCCAGATAGCGCCGGCGCCGCGTGCCGGGGATCGGGACCACGTCGTCGCCCCGGTGCTGCACCCAGGCCAGGGCGAGTTGTCCGGCGGTGACTCCCTTGGCCGCGGCCAGTTCGTTCAGCTTCGCGACGATCGCCAGGTTGCGTTCGAGGTTGCCGTCCGCGAAGCGCGGCTGGCTGCGCCGTACGTCGGTCTCCGCCAGTTCCGCGACCGAGTTGTACCGGCCGGTCAGGAAGCCGCGCCCGAGGGGGGAGAACGGGACGAGTCCGATGCCCAACTCGCGGCAGACCGGGGCGATCTCCGGCTCCAGGTCGCGGGTCCACACCGACCACTCGCTCTGTAGAGCGGTGATCGGGTGTACCGCGTGCGCCCGCCGGATGGTGTTCGCGCCGGCCTCGGACAGGCCCAGGTGTCGGACCTTCCCGGCGCGCACCAGGTCGGCCATGGCGCCGACGGTCTCCTCGATCGGCACCCGCGGGTCGACCCGGTGCTGGTAGTAGAGGTCGATGTGGTCGACCCCGAGCCTGCGCAGCGACGCGTCGCACGCCTGCCGTACGTAGGCCGCGTCGCCGCGCACCCGGGTGGGTTCGCCGAGGCGGTTGGCGAAGCCGAACTTCGTGGCCACCACCACCTCGTCGCGGCGCCCGGCGATGGCACGCCCGATGAGCTCCTCGTTGTGCCCGGCACCGTAGAAATCGGAGGTGTCCAGGAGGGTCACCCCGAGGTCGAGGGCATGGTGCAGCGTCGCGATCGACTGCTCGTCGTCCGAGGCGCCGTAGGCGTGGCTCATGCCCATGCAGCCCAGGCCCTGTGCGGAGACCGCCAGTTCCCCCAGGTATCGGGTGGGTGTTTCGGTCATGTCGGTGCCTCCCGGGCTCGTGATCGTTCGCCCACGACGCTAGGTGTTGGAGTGCACTCCATGTCAATCGTGGCGCACCCCATGGCGGTCGGGTACGAACACGGCCGGCACCTACCGGTGGTCGAGGTCGCCGCGGCGCGCGGCTCGCCGGATTCCGCTGCGGGCGGACAACTTCGAAACAGGGCGAGGGGCGGCCTACCATGAGGCATGGCCGAGACCGCCCCACCGCTTTCGCCCCGTGCCGCCGACGACAAGCGTTCGCCCCGTGCCGCCGACAACCAGCACCGCGCACCCGAGCCGCGGCGCGCTGCCGCGCCGCCGAGCCGCGAGCCGTTGTGGCGGCACGCGCTCGGTGAGCAGCTTCGTTCGCTACGACACGATCGCGGCGAGACACTCGTCGAGACGGCGGGTCGCGCGGGCGTGTCGCCGCAGTACCTCTCCGAGGTGGAACGCGGCCTCAAGGAGCCGTCGAGCGAGATGATCGCGGCCGTCGGCGGCGCCCTGGGGGTGAGCCTCGTCGATCTGACCCTCGCGGTCGGCGAGAACCTGAGGAGCACCCGGCCGGCGGGACGTTCCACCCCGGTCTGCCATGCCGCCTTCGCCCTGGCGGCCTGACCGTACGCCGTCGGGGAGCGGGGGCGCGCCGGTCGGGGCGCCTCAGCGCTCCTCGAGCACGACGTCGACGAGCCCGTACTCCTTGGCTCCCGTCGCGGTGAAGACCCGGTCGTGGTCGGTGTCCGCGCGCAGGGTGGCCGTGCTCTGACCGCTGTGCCGGGACAGGATGCGCTCGATGTCCGCGCGGACGCGCACCACTTCGTCGGCCTGCAGGATCAGGTCCGGGATCGTGCCGCGTCCCTGCGCGGCGGGTTGATGGAGCACCACCCGCGCGTGGGGCAGGGCGGCGCGCTTGCCGGGTTCCCCTGCGGCGAGCAGGACCGCGCCCACCGCGACCGCCTGCCCCACGCATGTGGTGGCGACCTCCGAACGGATGTACCGCATGGTGTCGTACACCGCCAGCATGGCGCTGGGGTCGCCGCCTTCGCAGTTGATGTAGAACTGGATGTCGCGTTCGTGGTTGTCCGCCTCCAGGAACAACAACTGCGCCACGAGCGCGTTGGCCACGCCCGCGTCGATGCCCGTCCCCAGGTAGATGACGCGCTCGGCGAGCAGGTGCGAGTACACGTCCATGATGCGTTCGCCGCGGGAGTCGCGGGTGATGACGTTCGGAATGGTGTAGGTGCTCATCGCGACACTCCCCGGAATCCGGCGTTCTGCGGGCTGCGGCGGGCGCCGCGTGGTGCGACCTCGTGGAACTCCTGCACGATCGCGTCGATGAAGCCGTAGTCGAGCGCCTCCTGGGCGGTGTACCAGCGGTCGTGCAGCGAGTCCTCGAAGATGCGCTCGACGGGCTGCCCGGTGTCCTGCGCGATGAGGCCGAGCACCGTGTCCCGGGTATGCCGGAGATCGTTGGCCTGCAACTCGACGTCGACGGCGCTCCCGGCGATCCCGGCCGAGCCCTGGTGCATCAACACCCGGGAGTGCGGCAGCGCCCGGCGCTTGCCCGGCGTTCCCGCGGAGAGCAGGAACTGGCCCGCGCTGTAGGCGATTCCGAGCACCAGCGTGGACACGTCGCACGGGACGAGGCGCATGACGTCGCGGATCGCGAGCATCGAGGGCACCGAGCCGCCGGGCGAGTGAATCCACAGCGCGATGTCCTCGGAGGGGTCCTCCGCCGCCAGGTTGAGCAACTGCGTCGTCAGCAACGTGCCGTTGTCGTCGTCCAACGGGCCGTCCAGGAGCAGGACGCGCTTGGCGTACAGCTCGTTTCGGGTGCGTTCGGGGAAAAGCTTCGTGTCATCGCTCATGCCTCCACCCTGGGCCGTCGCACACGGTGGTTCCAAGCCGATCTGCCCTGAGCGGATCCGCTCAGGGCTTATCCGCTCACAGCAGATCCGGGCGTGGATTTGCCGATCCTGTGGCCGGCGGGGGGAGTTGTCGCCCGGGGTCGACCGGTGGCCGTGGAGGGCCGCCGGATCGGGTGTTGCGCGCTCCCTCTAGCATCCGCACATGCTGATCTCGACGACGTACACCTACACGTGGCGGACCGGTGCCGCGGCGATGTTCGCGGCCTATCGGAAGTGGGGCCGTCGGGGGTTGGTCGCGTTGCCCGCGGTCGCGCTCCTGGCCGTCTTCACGCAGGAGGGCCTCATGCGTGTGTGGCTGTTCTTCTTCGTGTTCGCCCTGTTGTTCCTCCACGCCAGACAGGTGCGTGCGCTGATCAAGCAGGGCGCGATCGACATCGTGCTCGACGACGAGGAATTCACGCGCGAACGGCCCGGCGTGGGTACGACGAGCACGCGCTGGTCGACCACCCTGGGTGTGCGGCGGGAGTTCGGGCTGCTGGTGATCCGCACGACGCCGCGGTGCGTGACCGCCGTGCCCGAGAGTGCGTTCACCGCCGAACAACTCGCCCGGCTGGACGAGTTCATCCGGGAACGCGATGCCGCGCCGCCGTCCACCCGCTAGCCCGAGGGTCGCTCGGGTCGACCGGCGGATGCCCGAGGGCAGTTGCGTTTGCGGGCAGCTCATGGGGGATTGCTCAGGTCGGCAGGCGGATGGTGAAGACCGAGCCGACGTCGGGGGTGCTGCGGGCCGTGATCGTGCCGGCATGGGCGTGGGTGAGGCGGTGGGTGATGGCCAGGCCCAGGCCGCTGCCGCCGGTGCGGCGGTTGCGGGACTTGTCGGCGCGCCAGAACCGGTCGAAGACGTGCGGGAGATCGTGGGCCGCGATGCCGGTTCCGGTGTCGGTCACCTCGAAGACGACCTGCGGTCCGTCCCGGTAGGCGTGCAGGGTCACGCTCCCGCCGTGCGGGGTGTATCGCACCGCGTTGGACACCTGGTTCCAACACTGGCCCGCAGTGCTCTCGCCGGCCTCGGTCGCGGCGGGCTTCGGCGGCGCGATCCTGGTCGGCATGGTCGCCGGCGTCTACCCCTCGATCCGCGCCTCCCGGCTGACCCCGACCGAGGCACTGGCCGGCACGTGACCCCCGTGACCGGGTCACGGCATGCGATCGCACGCCGTGACCCGGCGCGGGCGCGTATCGCCCGCCGTGGTCGGGGTTACACCCGAGCCCACCGACGCAGCGTGGCGGTGGCGGCGGCGGCATCCGCGGGGGAGAGGGCCCCGATGGTCAGGCTGTGGCCGGTGTGCGGCGCGATCCGGACCTGCGCGTCACGGCTGCCGGGGCCGAGTCGGAACGGCTCCGCGCGCGTGGGGTCGTTCTCGCCGTAGAGGAAGAGCATTTCGCTGCTCCGGAACCGCACCCACCGGTCGATGTCGCGCATCGCCCCGGGCTGGAAGCGCAGCGGGATGTCGCGCGGTACGTAGCTGCGCACCTCCTGGATCCCGGGGTGACGCAGCAGGCCGTCGAGATGGGGCGCGGCGACCTGCGGGTATCCGAGCTGAGTGCCGAGTTGGTAGAAGTAGGGCTGGAAGAACTCGACGCTGCGGTCGGTGTAGACGCTGAATCGGGTGATCCCGTCGAGCCACGCGTACAACTCGTCGGAAGTCGCGGCCGGAGTGGGCACACCGGCGCAACTCGGCTCGCCCGCGTACATCCAGAACATCGTCGGCAGGCGCAGGACCGCGAGTTCGAAGGCCTTGTCGACACTCCCGAGCGTGTCGAACGTTTCGCCGTTCGCCTGGGCCCACTGCCCGTAGCGGGCCACCAACTCGTCGCGCCGCACCAGCGCTTCGCGTTGCACACCTTGTAGCGCCGCCCGGCATTCGGGGGTGCCCACGGTGGCGAGGAACGTGTCCCACGCGCTGTCGTCACGGTCGTCGGTGTTGTTGGGCGCGGAGTAGACGACGCTGCCGTCGACGTCGTTCGGATAGAAGCGACGGTGGTAGACCGTGGTCATGCCGCCCTTGCTGCCACCGGTGGATATCCACGCGCCCCGGTAGATGCCCTTCAATGCCTGGATCAGCCGGTGGTGATCGCCCGCGGCCTGCCGGATGGTCAGGTTCGCCAGGTCGGCGGGCTCGGGTCGGGACGTGCCGAAGTAGCGCTGTTCGGTGTAGATCTGGTTGCCGTCGAGCACGGTGGCCGGATCGGAGCGGAAGCTCGGCCCGGCACCGAGGTTGTATCCGCTGGTGTACAGGACCATCGGTCGCTCGACCGATCGGTGTTGCAGGCTCAGCCGCTGCTCGAAGGAACCCCGCTCGGGGTGCTCGTGATCGATCGGCTGACGGTAGGTCAACTCGAAGTAGCGGATGCCCGGCGCGGCCGGCTTCTCGCCGGTCACCCGCATCCCCGGGATCGCCTCGATCCGGGCCCTGATGTCGGTCTCGGCCTGCCGCGTGTCGGCATGCGGGGCGCCCGCCGGCAGCGCCCCGGCCGGCGCCGCCGCGCCGGATCCCACCAGGCCGAGCACCACGGAGAACAGCGCGAGCGCCGCAAGTCTGCCTCGTGCGGGGCGGATCGATGCGCCGCGCCCGGGGGGTGGTGCCACCCGGCGGTCGTCGCGAGCCGGGTTGTTCGGTGTGTTCGTCGTCGTTCCGGTCATGGGGCAAGCAAAGCCGGAGCCGCCGGGTCGGCGGATCCCCGAGCCGGGGGAACGGCCTCCCCCGCCCGGGGGAGGCCGCCCACCGAGCAGCCTGCCAGGATGTCGTCAGGTGCCGTCCTGCCAGGCCGGCGCGCTTGTCCGGTCTCGCCGATCGCTCCGAGCACGGGAACGTTCATGGACGCGTCGAGGTCGACGGAGCGCCGCCGCCCCACCCGACCCGGTGGCGGACGACCACCGCCGGTCGGCTGCTGCACGAATCCCCCACGCCGCTCGGCACGGTGGGCCAACAGATCGGCTACGCCTCGGAGTTCGCGTTCTCCAAGGCGTTCGAGCGTGAGTTCGGCATGGCGCCGGGCAGGTGCCGACTCGCCGCCGGCGCAACGCGCGCACCCGCGGCCTCGGGACGAGGTCCGCGCACGACCGGTCGGGCGCCGCGCGCGGACCTCACGGGAGCAGCGTGAAGGGCGCCGTCGCGCGGACCTCGCCGTTGACGATGATGTCGAGGTCACGCGGACCGGGGGGTTCGGCGCGCGTGGTGACCGGACGGAAGGAGTGCGACCTGGCGAGCGTGAAGGTGTCGTCGGCCGCTTGTGCGACACGTTCGGCCAGGTGGAACACCCGGCGGGAACCGTCGCGGCGGACCGCGTACTTCAGCAGCAGCGGCCCGGGGCCCTCGGCCCGGACGGTGACGGTGAAGGGGATGCGGTCCCCGGTCGCGACGGTTTCCGCGACGGTGAGGGATTCCACGGTGCCGCTGCCGTGCGCCGCGCCGACGAGGCCGAGCGCCTCGGGATGCCCCGCGCGCAACAGGCCCCGGGCGGCGTGCCGCACGACGCGGTCGGTGTACGTGCCGCCCTCCGTGTGCCAGCGGCGGAGCAGGGCCAGGGCCGTTTCGGGGTGGTCCTTCGCGATGTCGTTGACATGGTTGGCCACCGAGCGGCGGACGTACTCGCTCGGGTCGTCGCGCAGCCGCTCGAGGATGGGCAGGGTCGGACCGGGGGACATCAGCCCGCGGACGCGCGCGCCCCAGGGAAGGCGCGGACGGGTGCCCTCGGAGGCGAGCCGGCGAAGGTGTTCGTCATCGGAGTCGGCCCAGCCCCGGATGATCACGAGCGCCGCGTCCCGATCGCGGTCGAGGTAGGGGCGTACGGCGAACTCGGCGGTCGCGAAGGGGGTGATCACAGCGAGTGTGGACATGGCCTCGTCGAGGTGGTCGACGCCCTGGACGGCGACGTAGTCGGTGGCGGGCCAGCCGCTCCACATGTCCAGGCGGGTGTGCGTGGTCGCCGCGCGCAGGATCGGGGCGGCCTGCGGGAACGGCAGGTCCAGGGCCGCGTGCAGGGACTGCGCCACGTGACCGACCCGGGCCTTGAGCTCCCGGCCGTCGAGCCCCGCGAGCGCGCCCGCGACGAAGCGGTCACGGGGGAACGCGCCGTGCGCGGCGGCGACACCGTCGGCGAGGGTGGCGACGGAGGTCGCGTTGATCATGTCCTTGAGCGGTTGGGCCATGCGGCCCACCCTGCCAGACGGCACCGACACCGGTTGCGACGTCGAGCGCGTACACGTTCCGGTCGTCGCTGCCGGTGTAGACCATCCCGCCGGCCACCGTCGGCGCTCGCTGCTTCCCGTGCTCCGGGGTGATGTCACAAACGCCGGGGCTGCCTCGTCTGGGATGTCGAGGGTGTGTTCCGATCAGGAGGGTGACGGTCATGCGGGTGTACGTGGCAGGCGGGGCCGGGGTTCCGGGACGGCCGCCCTCGTGGCGCCGGGGCCGGAAGCAGGCGGCGGCGTGAGGCGGGTCGAGGAGTTCGAGGAACTGCGACCGCTGCTGTTCTCGATCGCGTACCGGATCCTGGGCAGCGTGAGCGAGGCCGAGGACGCGGTCCAGGAGACCTGGCTGCGCTGGGACGGCTCCCCGATCACGCCCGCCTCGACCAAGGCGTTCCTGTCCGCAGTGGTGACCCGGATCTCGATCGACGTCCTGCGCTCGGCCCGCGTCCGGCGTGAGGAGTACGTCGGGCCGTGGTTCCCCGAACCGCTGATGGCCGACCCCTACCAGGACCCGGAGCGCTCGGCGGAATTGGCCGATTCGTTGTCGATGGCGGCCCTGCTGCTGTTGGAGCGGCTCAGCCCGCTGGAGCGCGCGGTCTTCGTCTTGCGCGAGGTGTTCGCCTTCGGTTTCCCGGAGATCGCCTCGGCGGTGGGGCGCTCGGAGACGGCGTGCCGCCAGCTCGCGGTGCGGGCCCGCCGGCACATGGACGAGGGCCGTCCCCGATTCGACGCCGACCGCAAGGAGCGCGAGGAACTCGCCGAACGCTTCTTCGACGCCTTCCGGGAGGGGGACGTCGACGCGTTGCGGGAACTCCTCGCCGCCGACGTCCACATGGTCGGCGACAGCGGCGGCAAGGCTCCGCAGTGGGCCAGGGGCATCGTCGGCGCCGGGAACGTGGCCCGGCTGCTCGCCGCGATCGTCCCGCCGTTCGTGCGGATCGGCGGCGTCGTGGAGCCGCACCGGGTGAACGGTCAGCCCGGCGCGATCCTGCGGGACCGGGACGGCAGGGTCCTCAACACCGTGGTGCTCGACGTCCTCGACGGTCGGATCCAGACGATCCGCTCGGTGATCAACCCCGACAAGCTCGGCCACGTGGGTCCGGTGGCGGACGCCCGAGCGGTCCTGCGCGAAACCTGGCAGGCCCGCCGGGACGCGGACCGACCGGAGGAGCGGCCGGCACCGTGACGGCGCGGCGCGCCGGGTCCCGCGCGGTGCCGTGCGGGTGCGGGGCCGGCGCTCGCCCGACCCCGCGCCCGGCCGGTGCACCCGGCCGGTTCGCGGCCCCGCAACCGCCGACCACCGTCCCGGCGTCGGGCCGCCGGCGCGCGCGAGCGGCCGAGTGTACGCCCGGGCGGACGTCAGCGGTCGCCGATCCCGCACCGCCGATCGAGACTCGAGGGTGGAAAGCCCGTCGGCCGACCCCGGCGTCCACGGCGATCCCGGCGGCACCGGGCCCGTACCCCGACGTCGGAAGGGGATCGTCGTGAACGCCTCCGAGGAACCGCAGGACCGGGTCGAGCCCGGAGTGGGTCCCGCGCCCGGGGAGCCCGCGCGGTTTCGGCCCTACCGGCACCCCGCCGCGGGCTGGGGCGCGGCCAGGAGTGTGGCCGGCCTCCTGCTGGGGCGCGCCGTGGTGGACGGATCCCGGGCCGTCATGCGGATGAATCACGAGAACGGCGGCTTCGACTGCCCCGGGTGCGCGTGGCCGGACGACACCAAGGGCCTGCACCTGGACATCTGCGAGAACGGCATCAAGCACGTCACCTGGGAGATGACCCGCAAACGGGTCGGCCGCGAGTTCTTCGCCGCCCACACGGTGACCGAGTTGGAGCAGTGGAGCGACTTCGCGCTGGAGAACCAGGGCCGGCTGACCGAGCCGATGGTGTACGACCCCGCGTCCGACCACTACGTCCCCATCCGTTGGCAGGACGCCTTCGAACTGATCGGCCGGACCCTGCGCGAGCTCGACGACCCGAACCAGGCCGCCTACTACACCTCCGGCCGGCTCGGCAACGAGGCGACCTTTCTCTACCAGTTGATGGCCCGCGAGCTGGGCACGAACAACCTGCCGGACTGTTCCAACATGTGCCACGAGGCCAGCGGCCGCGCCCTGACGGCATCGCTGGGCACCGGCAAGGGCACCGCGGACCTCAAGGACTGGGAGAGCACGGACGCGCTGTTCATCATGGGCGTCAACGCCGCCTCCAACGCGCCCCGGATGCTCACGGCCCTGGCCGACGCGTACCGCCGCGGCGCCCGCATCGTGCACGTCAACCCGCTGGTGGAGGCCGCCGCGACCCGCACGATCGTGCCGCACGAGTTCGTCGACATGGCCCTGTTCAAGTCGACGAGGACCAGCACCCTGAATCTGCAACCGCGCATCGGCGGCGACATGGCACTGCTGCGCGGCATGGCAAAGGCCATCCTGGAGCAGGCGTCCGGCGATCCCGAGGCACTGGACCGGGTGTTCATCGATCGGCACACCGCGGGCTTCGAGGAGTACCGCGCGCTGTGCGCGAGCACGCCCTGGGAGGAGATCGAACGCCAGAGCGGGCTCGGTCGCGCCGACATCCTCGAGGCGGCCCGCGTGTACCGCGAGGCCGACCGGAGCATCTTCAGTTGGTGCCTGGGCATCACGCAGCACGAACACGGCGTCGACACCGTCCGGGAGATCGTCAACGTGCTGCTGCTGCGCGGGAATCTGGGACGGGAAGGCGCGGGTCCCTCCCCGGTGCGCGGGCACAGCAACGTGCAGGGCAACCGCACCTGCGGTATCGACCACCGTCCCGCCGACACCTTCCTGGACCGGCTCGCCGAGGTCTGCCGCATTCGGCCGCCACGCGAGCCCGGCCTGGACACCGTCACCACCATCGAGGCGATGCACGACGGCCGGGTGAAGGTGTTCGTCGGCATGGGCGGCAACTTCGCCCTCGCCGCCCCCGACACCCGGTACACCCAGGCCGGCCTGCGTGCCTGCGAACTCACCGTGCACGTCAGCACCAAGCTCAACCGCAGCCACGTCGTGCACGGCCGCCGGGCCCTGATCCTGCCGTGCCTGGGGCGGACCGAGAAGGACCACCGCCGGGGCGGCATCCAGAGCACCTCGGTCGAGGACTCGATGAGCATGGTCCATCTGTCCGTCGGCATGAAGAAGCCCGCGTCCCCGCACCTGCTCTCGGAGCCCGCCATCATCGCGGGCATGGCCCGCGCCGCCCTCCCGCACAGCGAAACCCCGTGGGAGTGGTACGTCGAGGACTACGACCGCATCCGCGACACCATGGCCCGAGCCCTGGACGGCTTCGAGGACTTCAACCGCCGGGTACGGCTGCCGCTCGGGTTCCGGATCAAGCAGCCCGCCCGCGAACTGATCTTCCTGACCCCCTCGGGACGCGCGGAGTTCTCCGCCGCCCCGCTGCCGGACGTCGTCCCCGCCCCCGGCACCCTGGCCCTGGGCACCATGCGCTCCCACGATCAGTGGAACACCACCATCTACTCCGACAACGACCGCTACCGCGGCATCGAGAACCTGCGCACCCTCGTCTTCATGAACCGGGACGACATGCGCGAGCGCGGCGTCCGGGAGTTCGACCCGGTCGACATCACCAGCACCGCCAAGGACGGCAGCACCCGCGTCCTGCACGGCTGTCTCGCCGTCCCCTACGACATTCCCCGCGGCTGCGCGGCCGGTTACATGCCCGAGATGAACGTGTTGTGCGCGATCGGCGACTACAGCACACAGAGCGATCAGCCGATCATGAAGCACCTCAAGGTCGCCATCACCCGAGCCCCGGAAGTCCCGGCCGCCCCAGGCCACCCGCACGCCGCGGGCCGTTGACCGGCCGACCCTCGGACTCCCTCGGCCGACCGCGGAAAGCACCGGCCGCGCCGTCGCCGCCGCGTGCCCGGGTGGGCGTTCCCGGGCCGCGGATCGTGCGTGCGGCTCACTCCTGTGGCATCGGCTCGACGGTTGTCCCGACCGGCGAACGGCGCCGAGACGTCGTCTGATCGAGGAGGACGACCAGGACCGTGGCCGCCGCGAGTCCGGCGCCGATCCAGGCCACGGAGATGACCCCGGCTCCGGCGTCGAGGGAGATTCCGGCGAGCACCGGGACGAGGCTGATGCCGAGTTGGAAGGCGGAGACCGTGGTGGCGCCGGCGAGTGTGGGGGCGTCCGAGGCGATGGTGAACACGCGGCCGTAGATCGCGGGGTTCAGCACGAATCCCGCGATCCCGAGCAGCAGCACCAGGGGGACGACCACGACGGCGTGGCGCGCGAACAGGGCGAGCAGTACCGAGCAGAGCAGGATTCCGATCGCTCCGGCCAGGAGCGCGTGGTACGGGCGCTCGTCGGCGATCCTGCCTCCGATGGAGAGCCCGATGAAGGCGCCGACGCCGAACAGGACGAGGATCCCGGAGACCCACACGTCGGGGACGCCGGTCACGTCGGTCAGCAGCGCCGCGAGGTAGTTGAACGAGATCATGTACGCCGCGGTGCTCAGCAGTGTCGTGGCGTAGACGGTCCACAACCGGGGGCGTCGCATGGCGGTGAGTTCGCTCTTGATGCTCGGTCGTCGGTGTGCGGTGGTCACGGGCAGTGCGAAGAAGACCGAGGCGGCACCGAGCAGGGTCAGTGCCACGACCATCCAGAATCCGCCGCGCCACCCGGACAGGTGGCTGATCAGCGTGCCGGCGGGGCCTCCGGCGATCATGGCGAGGCCGAGCCCGCTGACCACGACGCCGGAGGCGCGTGCGGTGCGGTCGGGGGTCACCAGGCTGATCGCGGTGACGGCCGCGACCGCCCAGAAGCCGGCGTAGGCGATGCCCGCCACGAATCGGGTGGCGAGCAGCGTTTCGTAGTCGTCGACCACGAGTCCGGCCGCGACCGCGAGGGCGAAGACGACCTGGGTGATCACGAGCGCGGAGCGTCTTGGCCAGCGCAGGCTGAAGACGGCCAGCGGGGGACCGCCGACGACCACGCCGATCGCGAACGCCGTGACCAGGCCGCCGGCGGCGGCGAGGCTGATGTCGAGATCGTCGGCGACCGCCGGCAGCACTCCGGCGAGCAGGAACTCGGCGCTGCCCATCGCGAAGAGACTGAACGAGAGCAGGTACACGCCGAAGGGAAGTCGGCCCGCCGCGATCGGCTGTTGCGGTGTCTTCGTGGTGCTCATCGGGCCACACCCCCGGCGCACTCGTGCCGGACCGCCTCGGTGGTCACGTCCGGTTCACGGAGCCGGCCGATGATCGTGCCGGTCGCGCTTACTCGCCCGTGGTCGAACTCGCCTGCATAGCCGGTGGATTCACTGCGTCCGATGGCCAAACACCCGGACGGAGCCGTGCTGTCCCGGCACCCGAAGCCGGGTACGCGCGCGGCCCGCAGCTTCCGTGGCTTCCCGTCGTCCACCACCAGGACGGCTGCTTGCGCCCTGGCCACGACGATTCCGACGCTCGGGCCCGCGGCCCCCGCGCCGATGATCACTACATCACGATGGTCGGTCATGACTGTCACCTCCGAGACGACCGTGACGCTCGTGATGCCGAAAGAGCAATAATCGTTGCCGATACCGGGACGACGTGTTGTGATGGATCGATGGATTCCCTGCCCGCCATCGCCGCCACCCTCGGCCGGATCGGACCCCGACTGCGCCGGCTCCGGGAGAAGCGGAATCTGTCGCTGACCCGGCTCGGCGACATCACCGGCATCTCCAAAAGCACCCTGTCACGGCTCGAATCCGGGCAGCGCAAGCCAAGCCTGGAACTGCTCCTGCCGATTGCCGCCGCTCTGGCGGTGTCGTTGGACGACATCGTGGCCGCCCCACGAGTGGTCGCCCCTCGGGTCGTCCCGAAGCCGAGGGGATCGAACGGGCGAGTCTTCGTCTCGCTCGCGCGGCAGCAGGCCGGCGAGCCCAGGGCGTTCCGGGTGACGATCCCCCGAGACGAGACGGAGGCCGTCATGCGTACCCACACGGGATACGCGTGGCTGTACGTGCTCACCGGCAGACTCCGGCTGATCGTGGACGAACGCGACGTGATCCTCGGCCCCGGAGAGGCCGCCGAATTCGACACCCGACACCCCCACTGGTTCGGATCCAGCGGCCACGGCGACGTCGAGGTGCTCAGCCTGTTCGGCAAGCAGGGCGAACGCATCCGCGTCCGGGTCTCGGGCCGACCCCCGGCGGCCTGAAGCCCGAGCGCACGAGCCGCGGGCACCGACGATCACGGGGGCGACCGGTCGCCCGGATCGCGGCCCCCGCAGGGGACCTGGGATCCTGGCTCGCGTGGCCCGGGACTCCGATCTCGCGACGTCGGACCGAGCCGACTCGGCCGCGAGCCGGGGTTCGGGAACCGCCCTCTCCGTACGGCGAGTTGGTTGGTCGTCGGCCACGGTGCGTGTTTCGGGTCGCGGGTGGGCATTCCGCGTCGGATGGATAGCCTCCTCGCGAACGCGCCTATACCTTCTGTTGCGCCGCGAGATCCCGAGCGCGATCCGTCCGTGTCCCGTGGTGTTCTCGTCACGTCCCGGTAGCGACGGACCGATCGACACGCGAGACGCGCGAGGCGCGATGCGACGCGCGAACGCGAAGTGCGGCGCGAGTATTCGGGCGGTTCGACACCCGGACGCGGCGGACACCGGCTGACCGGCGACGCACGGTATCCAATTCCGTCGACACATTGGCAGGTAGGCACGTAGTGCTTTTTGCGAAACGAACGACACGAAGAACCACCGAAGTCGGCGGACCCGTTCGAGACGTCGGACCCGTTCGGAACGTACTGCGCCCCTCGGCCCTGGCGCTGGTGATGATCTGCCTGACCGCCACGGCGGGATGCGGGTTGGTCGGCGACGACGACTCCGACGCGGCCGGCAAGCCGCAGGCGGGCGGTTCGGCCGTCTTCCTCCTCCCCGGTGAGCCACGCGGGCTCGACCCGTTCAGCGCGAGCTACCCGAACGTGGCCGACGGGAACCGGATGACGGCGCTGTACGACGTCCTGGTCTGGACGGAACCGGCGACCGGCACCGTGCACCCCAAGCTGGCCGAGTCGTTGATCAGCGACGACCAACTCACGAACTGGACGCTGACCCTGCGTCCGGGACTGCGCTTCTCGGACGGATCGCCCCTGGACGCGGCCGCGGTCAAGGCGACCTGGGACGCCCACCGGGACCCGACGGTGAACTCGTTGGTCGGCGGGGTACTGCGGGACGTCAAGCTGGTCCAGGTGGCGCCGTTGCAACTGCGGATCGAACTCCCATCCGCCAACGCCAACTTCGATCACCTGGTCGCCCGCAACCTGGCGTTCGTCGCCCCCGCGAAGTACGTCGCGACCCCCGACGGTCGAGCCGCGCTCAAGCGCGCCCCGGTCGGCGCGGGCCCGTTCAAGCTGGCGGCCTGGGAGCCCGGAAAAGACCTGCGCATGGTGCGCAACGAGAATTACTGGCAGAAGGGACTGCCCCACCTGGACGAACTCGTGTTCCGGGTGGACCGCAACATCGCGGCGGCGCCGGAGTCGATCGCGGAGGGTCGGGCGGACATCACCGTCACCACCGACCCGACCGTGCTGGGCGACGCCCGGGACAAGAACCTGACGGTCGACGAAACCCTGCTCAACGGCGGCCTGATGATCGCCTTCAACATGCGCAAGCCGCCGTTCGACAACCCGGACGCACGTCGGGCGATCGCGCTGGCGCTCAGCGGCGAGGACCTCAACCGCCGCTTCTACAAGGGCCTCGGCGTCCAGGCCAGGGGTATCTTCAACGCGAGTTCCCCGCTGGCGAACGTCAACCTGGCCGCCGTGGAGAACAAGCCCCAGCAAGCCGGCGAGCTCTTTGCCAAGCTCACCTCGAACGGGCAAAAGCCTTTCGTCTTCCACTACATGGTGCCCGACAGCCCCAAGTCCCGGGAGATCGCCGAGTACATCCGCCGAACGCTGGCCGGATACCCGGGGGTGACCATGATCGTCGACGTCGTCGACATCGCGTCGCTGGTCACGCGCGTCTCCTCCAAGCGCGACTTCGAGGCCACCGTCTTCCAACTGTGGGCGGACGACGTGGAACCGACCGTGCACCAGTTCCTGGTCACGGGGGGCGTCAACAACATCACCGGCTACAGCAACGCCACCGTGGACAAGGCGCTGGGGGAGGGCCGACTGTCTCCCGACCCCAAGGTCCGCCGCGACGCCTACACACGTGTGCAGACCTCGCTGAACCGCGACATGCCCTTCTGGGTGTACCTGGAAGCTTCGGCGGCGGCCGTGCACAGTCGGCATATGACCGGCATCGAGCCCTTCAACGACGGACTCGTGCACTTCGACCAGATCACCCGCACCGGCAACTGACCGACGCCTTCCCTCGGGACCAGGACCCGACGAGCACCGCGGCCCCGCACCCATGACGAGCGCCGGTGGGAACCTCCCACCGGCGCGCCGTCGGGTCCTTGCCCGTCGACGTGGTCACCGATCGGCCGCCGAAGGTGTGCCGCGGACACCGGGCCGGACCGCGGGTGCGGATGGCGTCAGTCGGCGATGCGCGGGGCGAGTTTGCCCGTGGTGGTGGCGCGTTCGGCGTGGGCGTGGGCTTGTGCGGCCCGGTCCAAGGGAAAGGCTCGGTCCAGAGTACGAACTCACCGAGCTGGGACGGGGTGTCGCCCGGCCGTTGAGCGGGCTTCGGGACTGGGTCGAGACCAATGTGGACCTGGTCCGCCCCGGCTGAATCGGGCTTGGCACGCGTGACGGGCGGCGCGTCCGGGGGCACCGGCGGGCCGGAAGGCGGCGTGCGCCGGCAGGCTGTGGGGTATGCGTCATCCTTCCGTCGGCGGAGTCGATCCGCCTCCTTTCGTTGCCGGAGTCGATCTGCACATCGACGTCGATCGGCGTACCGCCGGGACCGGTCGCTCCGTGGAGGAGGCGTTGCGCGAGGCCGTGCGCTCGGGGCGCCTGGCTCCCGGTACTCGCTTGCCCGGCTCGCGCGCCCTGGCTGCGGATCTGGGCCTCGCGCGCGGCACGGTCGTCGGCGTGTACGGCCAACTCGTCGCCGAGGGGTGGCTGATCGCGGAGCCGGGGTCCGGCACGCGGGTGGCGGACGTCGGCGGCGTCGAGCCGTCCCGCGCCGGTGGCGGCGGAAGGCGGGTGCCGACCGAAAGCCGGGTGTGGGCCGATCTGCGACCGGGCCGGCCCGATCTCGCGTCCTTCCCCCGTACCGCGTGGGCGAGTGCGGTGCGTCGGGTCCTGGCCGGGGTGGAGGCGGGCGGCCTCGACTACGGCGACGTCGAGGGGACCGCGAGCCTGCGGGCGAACCTGGCCGCGTATGTGGCCCGGACCCGGGGCGTACGCGCCACACCGGACGCGGTCGTCGTCACTGCGGGATTCACCCACGCGCTCGCGGTGCTCGCGCGTGCGCTGCGCGGCCTGGGCGTACGCCGGGCCGCGACCGAGGACCCGGGGTTGGCCCGACACCGGGAACTGTTCGCCGCCGCGGGGGTGGACTGTGTCCCGCTGCGCGTGGACGAGTTCGGCGCGGACCCGGCGGGCCTCACGCCCGACACCGGGGTCGTGCTGCTGACCCCGGCGCACCAGCATCCGGCCGGCGTCGTGCTTTCGCCCGCGCGACGCGGCGAGTTCGCCGCCTGGGCCCGGCGTGCCGGTGGCTTTGTGATCGAGGACGACTACGACGGCGAGTTCCGCTACGACGGCCGGCCGGTCGGGGCGCTGCAGGCGCGCGATCCCGAACGGGTCGTCTTCGCGGGGAGTACCAGCAAGACCCTCGCTCCCGGCCTGCGCCTGGGCTGGCTGGTCGTGCCGCCGGCGCTGCGCGAGCCGGTGACGGCGGCGCTGCGCGAGAGCGGCACCGGGGTGTCCGTGATCGAGCAACTCACGCTCGCGGAGCTGATCGCGCACGGCGACTACGACCGGCATGTGCGTCGTGCCCGCCTGGCCTATCGGCGGCGCCGCGGCGAACTCGCCGATCGGGTCACCGCGGTGACCGGGATTTCCCTGGTGGGGGTCGCGGCGGGACTGCACGCGTTGCTGCCCCTGCCTTCGGCGGAGCACGAGCGCCGACTGATCGCCGCCGGGCAGTACGTGGGCCTGCGCCTGCACGGCCTGCACGTCTCCGGCTACCGACACCCACCCGACGAATCGGCCCCGGCCGCCCTCGTCCTGGGCTATGCCACGCCGTCACCGCACACCTGGCGCCGGGCGCTGGACCTGCTCGGCGAGGTGCTCGACGCGGAGGGTTTGCGGGCGGGGCCGACGCGGCGGCGACCGGGGGGATAGCGCGACGATCCCCCGGGTGTCGGAGCCTGCTCCCGGTTACAGGGTGGCGAAGCCCGATCGCCAGGAGAGGTGGGTCGGCGTCCAGCCCAGGTGCTTGCGGGCGAAGTGGTTGTCGGCGCCTCTGGCCCAACCGGCGCGTGGCGCGTCGGGCGCCTCGGCGGGCGGTGCCGCGCCCACCGCGGCGGCGAACACCGGCACCCAGGCGTCGGCCGCCGCCGGTTCGTCGTCGACGAGGTTGACCACGCCGCTCGGCCAGCCCAGTGCGGCCACCGCCGCCGCGGCCGCGTCGTCGACGTGGACGAAACTGGACACGTCCGCCCCGCCGGCCAACCGCCCCGCACGCGCGTCGGCCGCCCTGCTGCCGTCGGCCGCGAACCACGTGCCCGGGCCGTACAGCAGCCCGTAACGCAGCACCACCCACTCGGGCAGTTCGCGTACGGCCGACTCCAGGGCGAGCACGCCGTCGATCGTGCCACGTCGGGGCTCGTCCGTCGTGGCGTCCAGCGGCGTCGTCTCGTCGGCGGGCTCCTCGCCCGCCTCGTAGACCCACGCGATGCTCTGGGCCACGACGCGCCGTACGCCTGCCGCGTGTGCGGCGTCGACGAGGTTGCGGGTGCCGATCCGGCGCACGCGTGCGTTGGCGGAAAGGTCGCCCGCGGCCAGATCGGTGAGTTGGTGCATCACGAGGTCCGGCGCGGCGTCCACCACGACGCGGGTGAGCGCCTCGCGGTCGTAGACGTCCGCCGACACGACGGTGACGTCGGGTGCGTGCAACTCGGCCGCGGCGTCCGGGCGTCGCGAGAGCGCGGTGACCCGGTGTCCCGCCGCGACGAGCCGGGGGACGATACGCCGTCCCAGGACACCGGTGGCGCCGGCAACGAGAACGTGCATGGTGTGGAACTCCTGTACGGGGTCGGGATCGGATGACGATGCGCCCGCGCCGGGATGGCGGGGGCGCGGTACTCACGGGGTGGGTCGGGGCGCCCGCCGGTCCCGCCGTTCGGCCAGTTCACGCTCGTCGACGACGGTCAGCATGGGTTCGCCGGGAACGCCGAGCATGACCACCACGAAGCGACTCCACGCGTCGGTGAGGTTGTTGCCGGCCCGGTAGTGGATGACGTCGCCGCCCGGTTCCCAGAACGCCTCGCCGGCATGGATGATCCGCTCGGGTTCGCCTTCGAGTTCGAAGACCATCTCGCCTTCCAACATGTAACCGAAGACCGGACCCGAGTGCCGGTGCGGCGGTGTCCCCGGGTCGCCCGGCGGCAGTTCGACCGTCATCGTCATGGCTTCGGTGGGGGTCGGCAGGAAGGGCGGTATCTGGTGGAGGAGGGATGTCAGCACGGTCCCACCGCTTTTTTCGTTCATGGCGGCAAACGTAGAGGCGGACCGGACCGCATGACTGGTCCACTTCACGCCGGATCGGATGGACCGGTTCGCCCCGTCGGACCGCCCGGATCGACCGAAGCGCCCGGTCCGCGCCCCGGAACCCGAGGGGTCGGCCACGGGTTCACAACGCGATCAGGCCCGCCGCGGTCTCGCCGAAGCCGCAGACATCGACGTAGAACGACCGCAAGTGCTCCTCGAAGTCGACGTGCAGCCATGCGCACCCCGCCGCGCGGGCCCCTTCGGCGGCCGTGCCGACCAGCACGGAGCCGATGCCCCGGGACCGGGCGCGCCGAGCCACGACCGTGTCCAGGACGAAGGCATGGACCCCGCCGTCCCAGGCAACGTTGACGAAGCCGATCAAGCGGCCGTCCTCGCGCGCACAGACCCAGCCGAGGCTGTGCCGCTCCAGCCGTGCGCGCCAGGGGATCCGCCCGATCGGGTGGTCGAACCCTTCGGCGTGCAACTCCTCGAGGGCCGAATCGTCGAAGTCGCCCCGCCATTCGTACGTGATATCCACGGCCCGAACGTAGCGACGGCAAGGGCGGATGCCGGCACGACCCGTCGGGTCGAGACCGTGCGCACCCGAGTCGGGCGGGAGGCCGCCCTCCGGGCGTCGGGTGGCCACGTGGGGCGATTCGGGTCAGGGCCGCGTTCGTGGGGCCGGCTCGTGTCGGGCCAGGAACGCGTCGACGAGGGCGTCGGTGAAGGTGTCGCCGATGGGTTCGTCGGTCACCAGTACGCGATAGTAGAGCGGGCCCACGAGTTGGTCCGTCTCAGTCGCGATGTCGAGATCGGCGGGCAACGAGCCGCCGTTCATGGCGCGTTCCAACGGCAGGCGATCGCGACCGCGTTGCGCGTCGAGCCATCGGACCCGGAAGTCCCGGGCGAATGCCGGATCGTGCTGAGCCTGTGCGATCAGCGCCCGGAAGACGGCCCCGGAGTCGGACTCGGCGAGGAAGTACGCCAACCGTCGCAGGTAGTCGCGCAGGTCCCCCGCGAGGTCGCCGGAATCGGGCGGCGACAGGTCCTCTGCGGCGTCCTCGAGGAAGGCGTCCATCAGGACGTCGGTCTTGGTGCTCCACCAACGGTAGATGGTCTGCTTGGCCACGCCGGCTCGCGCGGCGATGCCCTCCATCGTGACGCCGGCGAATCCCTTCTCGGCGAGCAGGTCGTCGGCCGCCTCGAGAACCGCCCTGCGGGCCTGTTCGCTGCGTCCGTGCCGGTTGCCGTGGTGTGCCCGCCCGGATCCACCGGTGCCGGCCGGCGTGGCGTCATCCGCCGTGGCCCTGTGAGTCTCGGATGTCATCTTCTCGCCTCCCCGCGCCGAGGATATTGCATCTAGAAAAGACGTGACGTTGCGTCTAGCCTAGCTTTCATGACACCCACCCTCACGCTCGCCGACCCCCGAGTCCGAACGGCCCTCGGCAGGATGTTCGAGGAAGCCGAACAGGACGACACCGTCGCCGCCCGGCGCGACGCGGAACTGCCCGGCGGCTTCGCCCCGCTGTCACCCCAGGAACGGGCCGACGCCTCGGCCGAGGTCTACATGCCGATCTCCGCCGACGGCGGAGCACTGCTGTACAACCTGGTCCGAGCCGCGCGCCCGAGCACGGTCGTCGAGTTCGGCACGTCCTTCGGGATCTCCACGCTGTACCTGGCTGCGGCCGTGCGCGACAACGGCGCCGGACGCGTCGTCACCACCGAGATGAGAAGGAAAAGATCGCCGCGGCGCGCCGCACCTTCGCCGAGACCGGCCTGGACGACCTGATCACCGTGCTGGAGGGAGATGCCCGGGACACCCTCCGCGATCTGGACGCCCCCGCCGACTTCCTGCTGCTGGACGGGTGGAAGGACTTGTGCCTGCCGGTATTGCGCCTGTTGGAGCCACGCCTGCGGCCCGGCACGCTGGTCGTGGCCGACGACGTCGAACTGAGCAGTCTGCAGCCGTATCTCGACTACGTCCGCGACCCGGAGAACGGCTATCACAACGTGACGTTCCCGGTGGAGGACGGCATGGAGATCAGTTGCCGTCTGTGAACCGGCGGAGAACCCGCCGGTGGGCGTGCCGGGGAACGTGACGGAGAACGTGCCGACGGGGCGTGCCCGGTCGGCTGCGGGCCGGCGATGCGGCGGCATGTCCGTAATGGAGCCTTTCGGGTGAGTGCACTGTTCCGGTGGGTCTCCTCTGCGTCAGGCTGGTCGCGGCCGTGCGCGGATCTCGCGTCGGCGTACGCATGACATCGGCAGGAGACCGACCGATATGACGACCGTGCCCGCGGACCGCAAGTACACCCAGGACCACGAATGGATCCTGCCGACCACGGGCGGCAAGGCCCGGATCGGCATCACCGACTTCGCGCAAAAGCAGCTTGGCGACGTCGTGTTCGTGGAGGTGCCCACCGTCGGCTACACGCTTCAGGCCACGGAGGCGCTCGGGAGCGTCGAGTCGGTCAAGGCCGTCACCGAGATCTACGCCCCCGTCGACGGCAGCGTCATCGCCGTGAACGAACTCCTCGAAGGCGAACCCGAACTCCTCAACACCGACCCTTACGACAAGGGATGGGTCGTGGAGGTCACCCTCGTCGATCCCAAAAGCCTGAACGACCTCCTCACCGCCGAGCGGTACCAGGCGTACCTCGACCGGGAAGAGTCCGACTGACTCCCACCGCCGCGGTCGCCGACGCGACGCGCACGGGCACGGTCGACTCCCACGCAACCCGCGGCACACGACGGGTGAGCCCGAGCGGGCCGAAGACGAGACCGTGTCCGTGTCCGTGCCCGTGTCCGGCCAGTGGACGCGGCGAGGGGTGAGGGGCGAGGTCGCGGGACGGGACGTGCGAGGTCGCGGCCCGGTCGACGGTCCGTGCGTGGCAACGCCGACGTCAACGCCAACGGGCACCGGACTCCGGGCGAACCCGCGCTCTTGTTGCGATGCCGGCGCCGGCGTACGGTCCGGCCATGGGCATTCGACCGGCGCTTCGGGGCGACTTCGGCATGGTGTCGTCCACCCACCGGCTGGCCTCCGAGGCGGCCTTCGCGGTGCTGGAGGACGACGGGAACGCGTTCGACGCCGCGGTCGCGGCCGCGTTCGTACTGCATGTCGTCGAACCGCACCTGAACGGACCGGCCGGCGAGGTGCCGATTCTGCTCGCACCCGCCGGCGGCCCAGTGCGAGTGTTATGCGGTCAGGGCATCGCGCCGGCGGGTGCGAGCATCGCCCACTACACCGGGTTGGGCCTGGAACTGGTCCCCGGCACCGGCCCGTTGGCCGCCGCCGTGCCGGGAGCCTTCGACGCGTGGATGCTGCTGTTGCGCGACCACGGCAGCAAGTCGCCGGCGACGGTGCTCGATCACGCGATCGGCCTCGCCGAGCACGGGCACCTGCCGCTTCCGGGCGTCGCGCAGACCGTGACCCGCATGCGCGAGCTCTTCGAGACGGAATGGACCACCTCCGCCGAGGTCTACCTCCCGCACGGGATGACGCCGAGCCCGCGCCGACCCCTGCGCAACCAAGCCCTCGCGCACACGTGGCGGCGTGTGCTGGCCGAGGCGGCCGCGGCCGGCGGCGATCGCGAGGCGCAGATCGACGCGGCCCGCCGCTGCTGGCGCGAGGGCTTCGTGGCCCTGGATATCGCGGAGTTCGCGGCCCGACCCACCATGGACACCTCCGGTGAGCGGCACGCCGGCACCCTCACCGGCGCGGACCTGGCGAACTGGTCGGCGGCGTACGAGGAACCGATCCGTCGGCGGTGGCGGGACTGGGAGGTGTGCAAGCCGGGCGGCTGGTCCCAAGGGCCGGTCATGTTGCAGCAGTTGGCCCTGCTCGCGGACGAACCGGCCTACGGATCGGCCGAGTACGTGCACACCCTGATCGAGGGCGGCAAACTCGCGATGGCCGATCGCGAGGCCTGGTACGGGGACGCCGCCGAGGTGCCGTTGGACGACCTGCTCAGCGCCGACTACAGCGCCGACCGACGTGCCCTGATCGGCCGCGAGGCATCCTACGTGCTGCGCCCGGGTCGGCCCGGCGGACGTACCCCGATCCTCGGCCGACACGCACGCGAGGCGGCCGACCGCGCGGCGGGACACCGCGATCGGCAACCGAGTCGCGTGCACCACCCGGGGACGGGTGAGCCGACGGTCGCGCCGACCGGAGCCACCCGGGGCGACACCTGCCATCTCGACGTGGTCGACCGCTGGGGCAACCTGGTCTCGGCCACCCCCAGCGGCGGTTGGCTCCAGTCCAATCCGGTGATCCCCACGCTCGGCTTTCCGCTCGGTACCCGACTCCAGATGACCTGGCTCGAACCGGGCCTGCCCAACTCGTTGACTCCGGGCCGTCGGCCGCGCACCACCCTCAGTCCCTCGCTGGCCCTGCGCGGCGGCGTCCCGGTCCTGGCCTTCGGCACGCCGGGTGGCGACCGGCAGGACCAATGGCAGACCCACTTCCTGCTCGCCCTCACGCTCAGCGGCCGAACCGCCGGCACGCTCGACGTCCAGGGTGCGATCGACGAGCCCAACTGGCACCAGGACAGCTTTCCTTCCTCGTTCTACCCGCGCGAGATGCTGCCCGGCGGCGTGACCGCCGAGGCCGGCCTGGGACCGGCGGTGCTCGACGACCTGCGCCGCCGCGGGCACGACCTGACCGTCGTCGAGCCCGGTTCGGTGAGCCGGCTGTGTGCCGTCGCCCGCGATCCGGAGACCGGCGCGCTGACGGCGGGCGTACACCGGTCCGGCGGACAGGGCCACGCGACCGGGCGCTGAGGCCCGGCCCCGATCGGCCACGCCGATTCCCGAGGCGCGTACACCCCGCGACCCCGCCGCGCGGCATCCGCGCGATCAGGCCCGGAGCGTGCGCCAGTCCCGCGAGGCGGCTTCGGCGGGTGTGCCGTCCAGGACGGTCGCGGTGCGTGCGGCCGGTTCCAGGACGACGGTCGCGAGCGTGGCCCAGCGTTGCCCCAGTGGCTTGTCCGGATCGGCGCGGCAGGTCACGGGTGGTTCGCCGGCTCCCGTCACGAGGTAGTCCACCAATTCGTCGGCCGCGTTCGGCGCGCCCCGGTGCGCGAGACGCGCGCGCACGAAGTCGTAGCGCTCACCGGAGTCGGGTTGGTAGAGCCAGGTCTTCTCGTCGGCCGCGGGCGTCGGGGAGAGGAAGTGGTTCGTGCGGACCAGGACGCCGTTCTGCGGTGCGATCTCGAAGACGCCGACGGGACTCACGTCGAGCAGGACCGCCGTCGATTCGTCGAAGAGCGAGAACGATCCCGACGACGCGATCGGCGCGCCGCGGACGATCTCCACCGCCTCGGCGACGCTGCCGGCCTCTTCCAGCACGATCGCCGCGAGTACGTGCACGGGGACGCCGCCGACACCGTCGCGGAGGTGACCGAGGATGTTGAAGTGCAGGGCGAGGCCGGCGCTGTTGACGCCGATCTTGCCCAGGATGCCGTTCTCGGTGAGGCCGACCACGTCGTGCCTGCCGCCGCGCGATTCGAGCGTGTGCCAACAATCGCTCAGCTCGACGTGCCAGTCCCAGGTCTGGATGCCGAACGTGCGTGAAGCCGCGGAGTCGCCGTCTCCGAGCCGGCGCACGATCGTGGTGCACTCGCCCGGCGGCACGACCGTGCTGCGCGCGAGGATCTCCGTGCGCGCGTTGAGCGCCGCGACGCGCCACGGTTCCACCCGGGCTCCCTCGGCGATGCCCTCGATCTCGGCGCGGGCGCCGGGACGGAAGTCGTCGATCGTGTCGAGGGCTCGCGCGGCATCCGCCCGCGCCCGCGTCGATGTGATGCCGCCGAGTGCGAAGAGCCGGTCGTAGATCTCGACCGCGTCGTGGATCCCCGCGCGCAGTCCCGCGCCGCGGGCCACGCCGCGGGCGTGTGGATCGATCGCGGAGGCGACGATGTGCGGGCGGGAATCGGGATGGGGGTTCGGCATGACGATCACGAGCGTTCCTTCGGGAGGTCGGTGTACAGGCGGACGTCGCCGTCGACGACCGTCGCCAGGACGGCGTTGTCGGCCTGGGCCTCGGGAGTCAGGTCGAGCGGATTCGCGGCGAGGATCGTGAGATCGGCGAGGTAACCCGGGGCGACGCGCCCGAGTTCGTGGCCGGCGCCGCCGGCGTGCGCGGCGGCGAGCGTCATGCCCGCATAGGCCTCGCGAGCCGAGAGCGCCTGCTCCGGATGTACCGGCGTGCTGCCCGGTTCCTCGACGGGGCGTCGCAGTTGGCAGTCGGCGAGCCCCACGCGCGGGTCGCCCGGGCCGATCGGCCAGTCGGATCCGAGCGCCACGACGGCGTGATGGTCCACGAGGTCGCGCGTACGCCAGCCGTGCGCGGCGCGATCGGGGCCGATGCGGCGCGACCAGTTGTCGGTGCCGTCCCCGCGTGTGTGTCGGGTGGCGTGCGCGGGTTGCAGGCTCGCCACGACGCCGAGTTCGGCGAACCGGCCGAGGAGGTCGTCGGGGATCGATTCGACGTGCTCGATCCGGTGCGGACCCCGGACGACGGACCCGACCTCCTCGATCACGTCGAGCGCGAAGCGCACGGCCCGATCGCCGATCGCGTGCGTCGCGGTGGGGATGCCACGCTCGACGAAGAACCGCATCGCGGCGCGATAGGCGTCCACGTCGCGCCACAGCGGCTCGCAGTTCTCGCCGTGCGTGTCCGGGCGCTCGAACCAGGCGGTGCCGTTGTCCGCGGTTCCGTCGAGCATGAATTTCGCCCCCTCGACGTGCCAGCGTCGGCCGCGCAGACCCTGGAGACCGGCGACACGCCGCCACTCGTCCGGACCGGAATCGGCCGCCACCAGAGGTGAACAGCGGATCCGCAACGGCAGGTCGGTGTCTTCCTCGATGCGTCGATACACGGCCTCCGACGGGTCGGTGAAGTCCAGCGCGTGCAGGCCGGTGAGGCCGGCGCGGGCCAGGCGTTCGAGTTCGTGTCGGACGTACTCGGCGGCGGTGTCCACGGAGACTTCCGGATAGTGCGCGAACACCAGGTCCATCGCCTGGAGTTCGACGACGTATCCGGTCGGGCGGCCGTCCGGCCCGACCTCGACCGAGGAGGCGTCGGTGAATGTCTCACGACCGGTCAGGCCGACGAGTTCCACGGCATGGGTACTGACCACGAGCGCGTGCGCGTCGCGCGTCATCAGCGAGATCGCGCGCCCGGGGAAACGCTCGTCGAACACGGAACCGGTGGGCTCGTCGGGAAAGGCGTTGACGTCGAGGTCGTAGCCCGTGATCCAGCCGTCCTCGGGCTGTGCGTCGACGGCTTCGGCCAGGTGGTCGCACACCTGGTCGAGGGTGCGGGCCCCGGACAGGTCGACGCCGCTGCCGATCGAGATGGAGCCCCACACGGGATGGGCGTGCACGTCGGTGAGGCCCGGCAGGATCGTGGCGTCCGGGAACTCGTACACGGTCGTCTCGGGACCGCGCAACGACGCGGTGCTCGACGCGTCGCCGACGGCGAGGATGCGACCGTCGCGGATCGCGACCGCGTCGGCGGGCGGTGCCGCGGTATCGGTGCGGAGATGTTCGACGTGTCGGGCGAGCACTATGACATCGGCGTGCACGGGTTGGTTCTCTTTCGGAGTCGAGGCGTCGGAGTCGAGGCGTCCGGACCGGGGTGCCCGGTTCGGGGCGTCCGGTTCGGGGCGTACAAGGGGGCGCGGGCGCGCGGGGGGCCACCGGTGCGCGAGGGGCGCGTCAGGCGTCGGGGATCGATCGAAGGAAGCGGCACAGGCCCCAGTAGATCGCCGCCGCGGTGAGCATCCCGCCCGGAATGGCCAGGTCGAGATCACCCGTGCCGGCCGCGACGGGGCCGGTCCAAAAGCTGGTGGTCACACACATCGCGGCGATGATCCCGCCGACGGTGATGGCGAGGATCCCGGCCCAATGCACACCGCCGCGATACCAGAACGGGCCGTCGCGCCGTTCGGCGAGCAGTTCGGAGCCGTCGTAGCGGTTGCGCCGCAGAACCAGGTCGGTCACCGCAACCGCCATGGCCGGCCCCGTCACCACGACGACGAGTTCGAGCATCGTGTTGACGCTCGTGAGGAAGTCGAAGACGAGGATCGCGAAGAGCGTCATGGTCGTGCCCAGGACGCCGATGATGAGCACGGCCGGGATCCGGGCGAGGCGGATGCCGACGGACTGGACCGCGAGGCCGGCGCTGTAGGCCGTCATGCCGTTGTTCGCCACGGTGTTGCAGACGACCGCGATGACGAACACGGGGACGAACCAGCCCGGGAGGATGTTCTCCAGCGCACGTTGCGGATCGCTCATGTCCAGGCTCGTGGCCGCCAGCGCGCCCACGCCGGTGAAGACGACGCTCGGCAGGTACGCGCCGAAGGCCGTCCACCCGGCGATGGCGACGGGGCTGGTGCCGCGGGGGAGATAGCGGGCGAGGTCCGGGCTGTTGCTGTAGGACAGCGGCGTGGAGGCGATGATCGTGAAGCCCGCCGTGAGGGTGGCGAACAGGGCGGCTCCGTGCAGCGGTTCGGCGGGCGCGTAGGACCAGTCGGTCTCGGCCAGAACGTAGCCCGTCACCACCACGAACACGATCGTCAGGAAGGTGCTGAGGCCGGCGTACAGCCGCACGATCGTCGCGTGCCCGTAGATCGCGACGAGCAGCGTCGCGCCGGCTATCGCGCAGACGATCACGGCCTCGACGGCCGAATTGTCCGGGAGGCCGACGCGCCGCGCGAGGCCGATGCCCGCGACCGACGCGGCCGACCAGTTCAGGGCCAGATAGGCGGATGCGATCAGCCATCCGGTGAGCACCAGGACGATCCTGTTGCCCAGCACGCCGTACATGGCGCGGGAGACCACCGACCCGCTCGTGCCGGCGGCCGGACCGCTGATCGCGACCACGCCCGTGAGGATCCACAGCAGGTTGCCGACGAGTGCGACACCGATGGCCTGCACCGGCGAGAGCCCCATCAGGACCAGCGTCGCGCCGATGACGAAGCTCAGGTAGCTGACGTTCGGGGCCGCCCAGATGGCGAAGAGTTCACGGGCTCGCCCGTGCCGTTCGGTGACGGGGACCTGGTCGATGCCCCGGGTCTCCGGGCGACCCGCACGGTCGCGGGCACAGTCGTCGGGGGCCGCCGTGGGGAGTGCGTGGTTCATACGTCGAGACCTCTCGGGGCACACCGCTAGCAACCACTGCTATTGGTCTCTTGGCCAATGGGGTATTGGCCACACATCCAATAGGGTGGTCGGTATGACGTCAAGCCCCCCGTCGACGCGGGTTCGCAAGATGCCCGAGGAGCGTCGCGCCGAGATCGTCGCAACCGCCGCGCGGATCGCGCTCGAAGAGGGTCTCGAGCGCATCACGCTCCGTCGCGTCGCCGACGAACTCGGCGTGCGCCCCGGACTGATCGGCCACTACTTCCCGGCCGCCGACGACCTGGTGAGCGAGGCGTTCACGCACGCCGCCACCAAGGAACGCGCGGCGCTGCTGCCGGAGGAGGAGGCCGGGCTCGCCCCCGTCGATCGACTCGGCCGCTTTCTCGTGCGCCTGACCGACGGCGAATTCGTCGACCTCGGCCGCCTCTGGCTCAACGCACGCCACGTCAGCCGGTTCAAACCCGGTCTTCGCGCCGCGGTGCGGGCACAGGAGTCGCTCACCCGCGACGCCCTCACCGCGCTCGTCGACGAGGGTGTGCGCTCGGGCGAGTTCACGACGGACGACCCGCTCGGGGTCACCCTGCACATCCTCGTCAACGTGGACGGCCTCGGCGCGTACAGCAACGACGACGTGCCGTTCGACCACCCCGCCCTGCACGACATGTCGATCGGGACGGCCGAGCGCATGCTCGGACTGCCGCCGGGCACGCTGCGCGCTCGTACACGCTGAGACGGCTTCCCGGGGCCTGCCTGTTCCCGGGGCCGGCGTCCGCACGGGGCCGACTTCCGCACGGGCCGGCGCGGCGGCAGTAGCCTGAATACATGACGAAAGTCGCATTTCGGTGCCAGTGCCTACCGCCGAAGACGGCCGTCCTCGGGCTCGCGCTCGTGCTGGCGGTCCTGCTCTTCGCGGCGGCGCCCGCCCACGCGGCGGCCGGCGGCGGCATCGGGACGATCGCCGCGTCGCTGCGCGACGACCCCGTGTACACCGTCCCGGCGGCCGAGGACGTGCTGCCGTCGGCCACCGCCGACGCGTTGCGGACGAAGATCCGGTCCGCCGACAAGCCGATCTTCGTGGTCTCGGTACCGGCCGACTCGCCACTCGCGTCGGCCGGTTCGCCCGCGGCCGTACTGTCGGGCCTGCGTGAGCAGGTGGGCCGACCGGGCGTGTACGCGGTCACCGTGGGTCGCACGTTCGACGCCGCGGCCGACGCGTCGGTGATGTCCCGCGCACGGCTCGCCACCCTCAAGAGCGACGTACTGGCCGCACACCAGGGAGACGGACCGGGCCTGCTGACCGCCTTCGTCGACGGGGCCGCGGCCGACGCGCAGCAGCCGTCGGCACCGGCGCGCGACGACGGCGGCTCGTCGTGGGTCGGCCTCGCCGTGGTCGGGGCCGTGCTCGTCGCCGGAGCCGGCACGATCCTCATGCTGCGCAGGCGGACCCGCACCCGCCGGGCGGCGCAGGCACGGCAGGAACTGGAGCAGGTGCGGCCGGTCGTCGACGAGGACATCACCGCATACGGCGAGACGCTCGATCGGGCCGCCTTCGATCCGGGGGCGGCCGACTCCGACGACGCCATGCGCGAGGAATGGACCAGGGCCCTCGACGCCTACGAACGGGCGAAGTCGGCCATGGCGTCGGCCCGGGAACCCGCGGATGTGCGTGCGGTCAGCGAGGCCCTGGACGACGGACGATTCGCCCTCGCGACCCTGGCGGCCCGACGTACCGGCGCGGCCCTGCCGCAACGCCGACCGCCGTGCTTCTTCGACCCGCGCCACGGTCCGTCCGTGCGCGACATGCGCTGGGCACCGGCGAACGGCGCCGAGCGGGAGGTACCGGTGTGTGCGGCCGACGCGGCCCGCCTGGACGACGGTCTGGACCCGGAGATCCGCGAGGTGGACAGTGCCGGCGGTCGTCGCCCGTACTGGGAGGCCGGTCCCGCCTACGGTCCATGGGCGGCCGGGTGGTACGGCGGCATGTTGCTCCCGGGCCTGCTCATCGGGACCACACTGGGCGCGTCGATGAACCTGGGCTACGCGGCGGAGGCGGGCGCGGCCGGGGCGGGGGACGGCGGATTCGGTGGCCTCGGTGACGGGGGCGGCGGCTTCGGGGGCTGGGGCGGAGACGGCGGTGGCGGCTGGGGCGGTGACGGCGGCGGCTCGTTCTGACCCCGAAGAAGACGACGCCGGCGCCTGTCGTCGGGACCGGGCGCCGGCGCCCGGTTCCCCGCCCGCCCGAAGCCGGGCGCGCGGGGAACCGCGTCCTTCTCAATAATCGATCGTGCTCTGGTACAGGCTCTTCAGCGGACCGTTCGCGGAGGTGTCGTATCCGTCGGCCCTGCGCTGTTGCCAGAACTCGGCGAATGTCGTGGACCGGTGTCGCAGGAACGTGTTCCAGACATTGCCCGGGGCGGCCTCGCCGTAGACGTCGGAGCCCTCGTTCGTGGTGTCGGTGAGGTCGATCAACGCACCGGCCACGCGACCCTCGACCGCGTCACCGTCGTCCCAACCCGACGTGCTCCAGGAGGGAGTCTCCAGGTTCATGGACGCACCGCTCGGCCACCGGTAGTACGGATCCTTGTACACGCTCGCCGGCACCCACTCGGCGAAGCCCTCCACCCACGCGCACCCCGTCGAGGACTTCGCCGAGACACCGTGCGGGCTGCAGTTGGGGATGGGCGGCGCGTGGTCCTCGTAGACGTCGCCCATGATGGCGTGCGTGAGTTCGTGGACCACGGTCATGTGCGAGTCGGGGGCGTCCGCCTTGAGGTGGATCTGCTTGTTCCCGTAGTAGTTGCCGACCGTCGAGTCCGGTGCCCAGTTGAGCACGACCTGCCGGCACGTGGTGTCCAGGCCGTCCCAGCAGGTGTTGCCCGGTACCCACTTCCACGCGTCGTTGAGCGCGTCGAACGCGTGCAGCGCGCGCATCCTGTCGGCCGCGCCGGGCTTGCGGTCGCCGAACGAGGTGGTGCTTCCGTTGGCGACGTTGGAGACCGTGGGCGTGTTGAACGTGAACGCGTTCGTGGTGCCGGTGGCCTGGACGCGCCAGTTCTTGTTGGTGGTGGTGAGCTTGACGTAGACGTCCTGGCCCGAATTGTTGCTCTCGGCGTTGTCGAAGCACAGTTTGTACTCGCCCTTGGTCCCGGTGAGGCCGGAGGCGAGCCGGTCGTGCGCGTTGCTCGTGTCGGCGTCCCACGCCTCGACGGTCATGTTGACCACCGGCCGGGTGACACCCTTCTCGTCGACGTACAGCCACTTGCCGGTCGCGCAGGCGGTCGGTGCCGCGGCGGCGACGAGGGCGCGCGGTGCCGGCGGGTCGTCGCCGGCGGGTGCGGCCAGACCGGCCGGGGACAACGACTCGGCCGTCAGGTGCGGTGTCGATTCCTGCGGCGTGACGTCGGGCGAGACCTCGACGGAGTCCGCGTCGGTCGACCGCTGCGCGCCGAAGCTCGACATGCCCGGGGCCGCGCCCACGGTGAGCGGGATCAGGTCCTCGGCGGCGTCCACTCCCGCGCGCAGGTCGGCGGCGGCGCGCACCTTGACCTCCGCGGGACCGGCCGCCTTCGCGACGATCCGTCCCGTGTAGATGACGGACTGCCCGGCCTTGAACGAACGCACGGTGCCCGCACGGTTGATGCCGCCCAGGTGCACGGGGTTGGGCGAGGGATGCGAGGACAGGGTCAGTCCCACGGGCGGGTCGACCCAGGCGAGGTTGGCGGGCAGATCCGCCTCGACGCGCACACCCTTCGCCGCGATCTGGGCGCTCACCACGAACCGGACGCCGGCGGTCTCGCCGACCGCGAGGGGGTGATCGACGGTGGCGTCCACCGAGAAGCAACCGCGCTCCTCTCCGGCCTCCGGCGCGTCCGGATTCGGGCGGGTGGTGCACGCCTGCGGTCCGGTGGGGCCCTTGGTCGAGCTCCCGGAGTCCAGGGCCGCGAACGCCCCGGCCCCCAATCCGACCTGAATCGCCACGGCGCCGGCGACGACTATCAGCACACGTCGTCTGGACCGTACGGATTTTCGGTTGATCATGGTGGTCGAACCTAGCCACACACGTCGGGCGCCACTATCCGATGTGCGCGAGGGGACCGGGAAGTGCCGGCCTCGGCCGGATCGGGGCTCACGGGTGGCGCCGGGTCGGGAGGCTCGCGGGTGGTGTCGGGGCGCGGTGCGACGACCACGCACGGGGAGGACGGTCGGTGTCCTGCCCCGCGCGGAATCGGTGATCGGGATCCCGGGTGGGGGTTCGCGGCGTGCTGTCCAGGCCGCCGATCGCCACTGCCCGGGATACCCGATGTGGCCCACCGCGTGGATTACGGACGGGGCTCGGCGCTCCCTGCCGAAGTACCACCTCCGGCCAGGCCCCCGAGTCGCCCGCAGCCCGCCCGACCACGCGTGTGGGTGTGTTGCCCGAGACGCCGATCCATGTCGTTCGTCGTCTCTCGGGCAGCCTGTCGCATGTGCCCGATGGTGCCAAGTGATGCAGCCCCAGGATCGGTTGGCGTCCGGGCCACGACGTCTGGGCCTGCGTCGAGGCGCGTCGGCGGCGCGCACACGGGGACTGCGCGTGCTCGGCGTCTGCTCGGTACGCGCCGACGGGCGGCTGCCTCCCTGCGCCTACTTGACGTAGAGCGCGAAGTAGCCCAGGAGGATGTCGTACGGACACTTCCAGGTCGAGAAGCCCTCACGCTGGTACTGCTGGCCGGCGTCCACACACTTGTTCCGGGTCGTGTAGTAGTCGATGAACAGCCAGCCGGCCGCCGCCTGGGCCGGGGCCGACGCCACCGTCGTCGAGGCCGGTGGGGCCTTCGCCGTCGTCGCCTGGGCCGGGGCGCCGAGCGCCGTCATCGACGCGATGGCGAGTGTCGTGGTCAGCAGTGCGGCACGCTTGCGCATGAGGAATTCCCTCCGGGAATGCGAGTGGAAGAGGCAAAGCGCCCCCGATCCTTGTTCGCAAACTCCGTACCGCGCAAGGCATTTGCCGGCTTTGCGGGGGGCAAACGCCGACCGCTCGGGCCGCCCGGACCACGCGTTTTCGGCCACCCGATGCCCTGCCGCACGCTCTCCGACCACACTCTCCGACCACGCTCTCCGACCTTGATTGCCGAGCACTCCGCCCCGCGAAGTCCGGCCCCGCCGTTACCGGCCGACCCGCTCCCAGCCGCGTCGGGGTTCCGTCGCGCCCGGCGAGCGGGTATCGCGGCTGCGATAGACGACATACGGGCGGAAGAGGTAGCCCAGTGGCGCGCTGAAGGCGTGCACGAGGCGGGTGAACGGGAACAGCGCGAACAGCAGCATCGCGAGCACGACGTGTACCCGGTAGGTGGTCGGTGCCTCGGCCATCAGCTCCGTTCTCGGCCGCAGGTAGGACAGGCTGCGGAACCACGGGGCGATCGTCTCGCGGTAGTTGTGCTCGTGCGGGCCCACCGTGTTCCACAACGTCGCGGCGGTGCCCGCGAGGATGGTGCCGGCGAGGAAGACGTACATCAGCTTGTCGTTGCGGGTGGTGGCCGAGAACACCGGGCCGGTGGTGCGCCGGCGCAGGATCAGCAGCACGATGCCGGCGATTGTCATCAGCGCGGCGACCAGCCCCAGGGCGGTGGCCGCGACGTGGTAGGCGTGTTCGCCGACGCCCACCGCGTCCGTCCACGACTGCGGGATCAACAGGCCCACGACGTGCCCGGCGATCACGAACAGCAGGCCGTAGTGGAACAGCGGGCTGCCGATCCGTAGCAGTCGCGACTCGTACAACTGGGAGGAGCGGGTGGTCCAGCCGAATTTGTCGTAGCGGTGGCGCCAGACGGTCCCGCCGACGAGGACGACCAGGGCCAGATACGGCAGCACCGCCCACAACATGGTGTTCATCGCTCGACCCCGCGCGCTCGATAGCCGTCCAGGCCCACGTCCTCGCGCGGTGGCCCGGCGTGCGCGAGGGCGCGGGCCTGGGCGCGGTCCGCGGGGGAGGCGCCGGGCAGCGTCGCGCACACCGCCTCCAGGACGCCCGCGTACGGGGTCCCCACGTCGAGCAGCGCGAACCGCAACAGCTCGATGCCGGGGCGGTGTTCGCCCAGCAGCGCCTCGCCGGCCGCGGCCGGTCCGGGACCGCCGGTGGCGGCGAACTCCAGCACCGCGGGCAGGAAGTCCGGCAGTTCCTCGCCGGTGAACTCCAGGCCGTGCTCGCGATAGATGCGCTTGAAGGTCACCAGTGCCTCGCCGCGCCGTCGGGTGTCGCCCTCGCGCCACCAACTCAGGTACAGACTCCGCCGGTTGCGCATATCGAAGACGGTCACGTAGTGCGCGGCAAGCTCGGCCGCCGGCCACGCGCACACGTCGTCGAGGAAGGCCGTCAGCAGTGCGCCGGCCGGCCTCGGACCGATCTGTGCCAGCGCGCCGCGCACCAGCGGCACCCGGGAGTGGAAGATCTCGTCCGGGTAGTGCAGGCACAACGCGGCGGCCTGGCGGATCACCGCCGTCGAGTACCGGTCGTCGAGCCGGGCCGACTTGGCCCGGAACCGGTTGGTGAGCGACCTCATCGGTGCGTGCCCCCCTCTTCGCGTTCGGGGAACAGCCCGGCCGGTCGACCGTTGCCGTCCCAGTTGAGCAGGTTCACCCGGGCGCCGGGGCCCGAGGTGTCCGCGGGCCGGTCGGCGGTGCCGCGGTCGCGCAGGGCGTGGAAGTTCTCCACGCTCACCGGTACCGGTCTCCCGGACGCCTCGCCGAAGGGCCCGGATCCGCCCATTCCCGGCCCGCCGTCGAAGTCCAGGCTGCATCCGCCGGGCAGCGCGGATTCCTCCAGGCGGCGGGCGTCGCCGATCGCGGCGGTGGGGATCACGTAGCGCTCGTCGTACTTGGCGATCGCCAACAGGCGGTACAGGTCACGCACTTCCTGCCCGGTAAGACCGGCCAGGGCGGCCACGGCCTCGTCCGGTTCCTCGTCGAGGTTGATCGCCCGCATGTAGGAGCGTATGGCCGCGAGCCGTTCCAGCGCCGCGCGGACCGGCGCGGTGTCGCCGGCGGTGAACAACTCGGCGAGGTACTCGAGCGGGACGCGCAGGGTGTCGATCGCGCCGAAGAGGTTGCCGGCCTCCTCACCGTCGAAGCCGGTCGAGGTCAGCGCGTCGACCACCGGGGACAGGGGCGGGATGTACCAGACCATCGGCATGGTCCGGAACTCCGGGTGCAGGGGCAGGGCGACCCGGTACTCGGCGATCAGCGCGTACACCGGTGAGCGGCGGGCCGCCTCGATCCAGGCGTGGGTGATGCCGGCCTCCTCGGCCGCGCGCCGCACGGCGGGGTCCTCGGGGTCCAGGAACACGCCCAGTTGGGCCCGGTACAGGTCCCTGTCGTCCTCGACGGAGGCCGCCGCCAGTACCGCGTCCGCGTCGTAGAGGACGACGCCGAGGTAGCGCAACCGGCCCACGCAGGTCTCCGAGCACACGGTCGGCAGCCCCACCTCGATCCGGGGGTAACACATCGTGCACTTCTCGGCCTTGCCGGTCTTGTGGTTGAAGTAGACCTTCTTGTATGGGCAGGCGGTGACGCACATGCGCCAGCCGCGGCAGTCGTCCTGGTCGACCAGGACGATGCCGTCCTCGCTGCGCTTGTACATCGCGCCGGACGGGCAGGCGGACACGCACGAGGGGTTGAGGCAGTGTTCGCAGATCCTGGGCAGATAGAACATGAAGGTCTGTTCGAACTCGAAGCGGACCTTGTCCGCGACCTTCTCCCGGGTCTTGGCCACCATCGGGTCCAGGTGCCCGAGTTCGGCGGTGCCGCCGAGGTTGTCGTCCCAGTTGGAACTCCAGGTGATCTCCATCGGCTCGCCGCTGAGCAGCGAGCGCGGACGGGCGACCGGGATGTCGTCGCCGAGCGGGGCGTCGGTGAGGTTGCGGTAGTCGTAGGTCCAGGGCTCGTAGTAGTCCGCGATGGTCGGCATTCTCGGGTTGGAGAAGATCCGCGAGAGTCGGTGCAGCCGTCCGCCGGAAGCCAGTTGCAGCCTTCCGCGCCTGTTGCGCCGCCAACCTCCCTGCCACTGCCGTTGGTCCTCGTAGCGGCGCGGGTAGCCCTGGCCGGGGCGGGTCTCGACGTTGTTGAACCACGCGTACTCCACGCCGCCGCGGTTGGTCCAGGTCTGTTTGCAGGTGACCGAGCAGGTGTGGCAGCCGATGCACTTGTCGAGGTTCATCACCATGGCGATCTGGGCCATCACGCGCATCTCAGTACTCCACGTCCTGCGAGCGGCGGCGGATCACGGTGACCTCGTCGCGTTGGTTGCCGGTCGGACCCAGGTAGTTGAACGCCCAGCTCAGTTGCGCGTATCCGCCGATCAGATGGGTGGGTTTGAGCAGGACGCGGGTGAGCGTGTTGTGGATGCCGCCGCGTTTGCCGGTGCTCTGCGCCTTGGGCACGCCCACGGTGCGATCCTGCGCGTGGTGCATGTAGACGGTGCCGGTGGGCATCCGGTGCGAGACCACCGCGCGGGCGGTGACCACACCGTTGCGGTTGACCGCCTCGATCCAGTCGTTGTCGCGGACCCCGATCGCCCGCGCGTCGGCGGTGCTCAGCCAGATGCCCGGTCCGCCGCGCGAGAGCGAGAGCATGAAGAGGTTGTCCTGGTACTCGGAGTGGATCGACCACTTGTTGTGCGGGGTCAGATAGCGGACCGTCACCTCGCGGTTGCCGTCCGGGCCCAGGCGGGGTTCGCCGAACAGGCGGTGCACGTCCAGCGGCGGCCGGTAGACCGGCAGCGCCTCGCCGAGTTCGTGCATCCAGTCGTGGTCGAGGAAGAAGTGCTGGCGGCCGGTGAGGGTGTGCCAGGGTTTGAGGTGTTCGGTGTTGAGGGTGAACGCGGTGTAGCGACGGCCGCCGGCCTCGCTGCCGGACCACTCCGGCGAGGTGATCACCGGCTCGGGCCGGGCCTGGGTGTCCGCGTAGCCGATGCGCTTGCCCTCGTGTTCGGCGGCCAGGTGCGCCATCGGCTGTCCGGTGCGCGCCTCCAGGGTGCGGAATCCTTGAACGGCCAGCCTGCCGTTGGTCGTTCCGGACAGGGTCAGGATCGCGTCGCAGGCCCGTACGGCGGTGTCGACGAGCGGGCGGCCGTCGGCGACCCCGCCGCGCGCGGTGCCGTTGAGCCGGCGCAGGTCCTCGATCTCGGCCCGCACGTCGAAGGTGATGCCCTTGACCGGCAGGCCCAGCGCCTCGGCGAGCGGTCCCAGGGTGGCCATCTTGGCCGCCACCGCGGTGTAGTCGCGCTCGACCACGGTCAGGTTCGGCATGGTCCGGCCCGGCACCGGCGGGCACCGACCGGCGCGCCAGTCCGGCGCGGTCCCGCCGGGTTGGGCGATCTCGCCGGGGGTGTCGTGCTGGAGCGCGGTGGCCACCAGGTCGCGGCGGGTGCCCAGGTGTTCGCGCGCCAGTTCGCTGAAGCGCGCGGCGATCGCGTGGAACGTGTCGAAGTCGGTGCGAGCCTGCCACGGCGGGTCGATCGCGGGGGTGAACGCGTGCACGAAGGGGTGCATGTCGGTGGAGGACAGGTCGTGCTTCTCGTACCAGGTCGCGGCCGGCAGCACCACGTCCGACATCAGCGTCGTGGACGTCATCCGGAAGTCCAGCGACAGCAGCAGGTCGAGCTTGCCCTCCGGGGCCTGTTCGCGCCAACGCACCCCGCGCGGCCGGGAGTCCGGCGGCGCCTGCTCGGCGCGCAGCGAACTGTCGGTGCCCAGCAGGTGTTTGGTGAAGTATTCGGCGCCCTTGGCGGAGGAGCCGAGCAGGTTGGAGCGCCACACGGTGAGCACCCGCGGCCAGTTCCGCGGCGCGTCCGGGTCCTCGCAGGCGAAGCCGAGTCTCCCGTCGCGCAGGGCCTCGACCGTGTGCTCGACGGGGTCGGCGCCGGCGCGGTCGGCCTCGTCGACCAGGTCCAGCGGGTTGCGGTCGAAGGTGGGGTACGAGGGCATCCAGCCCAGCCGGGCCGACATCGCCAGGCAGTCCGCGCCGGTCATCCCGCTCAGGTCGCCCGCGCCCAGCGGCGAGGCCAGCACGTCGGCGGTGAAGCCGTCGTAGCGCCACTGGTCGGTGTTGAGGTACCAGTACGCGGTGCCGATCATCTGCCGCGGCGGCCGGGACCAGTCGTTGGCGCTCGCGAGGGTGGCCCACCCGGTGGCCGGCCGACACTTCTCCTGACCCACGTAGTGCGCCCAGCCGCCACCGTTGCGGCCCTGGCAGCCGGTGAGTTGCAGCAGGGCCAGGAAGGTGCGGTAGATCGTCTCGGAGTGGAACCAGTGGTTGGTGCCGGCGCCCATCAGGATCATGCAGCGGCCCTTGGACCGCTCGGCGGTGTCGGCGAATTCGCGGGCGATCTTGACCGTGCGCGCCGCCGGCACCGAGGTGAGCGTCTCCTGCCACGCGGGTGTGCCCGGTTGGGTCGCGTCGCCGTAGCCGGTGGGCCAGGTGCCCGGCAGGCCCTCGCGAGGCACTCCGTACTGGGCGAGGAGCAGGTCGAACACCGTGGTGACCAGGGGGCCGTCGGGGGTGAGTCGACGGGCCGGTACACCCCGGCGCAGCACCTCGCCGCGCCCTTGGCCGTGGGCGCCGCCCTCGGTGTCGAAGCGGGGCAGCAGCACCTCGACGCCGTGTGCGCGCGGATCCCGGTGCAGGGTCAGTCGCGGGCGGACGCCGGCCAGGTCGAGGTTCCAGTGGCCCTTCCCGGATTCGGTCCAGCGGAAGCCGATCGAGCCGCCGGGGACGACGGGTTCGCCGGTGCGCTCGTCCAGGAGCACGGTCTTCCAGTCCGCGCCCTCGTCCGCCGGGCCGGTCGGCCCGTGCGGGTGTGCGCCCGCCGCGATCGGGTCGGCGAGATCGGCGGCGCGCAGGAACTTGGCGGGGGTGTACGCGCCGGGCTCGTCGGCGCGTTCGGTCAGGGTGACCAGGAACGGCAGGTCGGTGAACTGTTTGACGTAGCCGTCGAAGAAGTCGACCGTCCGGTCGACGAAACACTCCTTGAGGATCACGTGGCCCATCGCCATGGCCAGCGCGGCGTCGGTGCCCGGGTGCGGGTGCAGCCATTCGTCGGCGAACTTCGCGTTGTCCGCGTAGTCCGGCGCGACCACCACCACCTTCTGCCCGCGATAGCGCGCCTCCGCCATCCAGTGCGCGTCGGGCGTACGGGTGACGGGCACGTTGGAGCCCCACATGAACAAGTACGCCGCGTCCCACCAGTCGCCCGACTCGGGCACGTCGGTCTGGTCGCCGAACACCTGCGGCGAGGCCACCGGCAGGTCGGCGTACCAGTCGTAGAAGGACAACATCGGCGCGCCGATCAGGCTCATGAAGCGCGCGCCGGCCGCGTGCGAGACCATCGACATCGCCGGGATCGGCGAGAACCCGGCGACCCGGTCGGGGCCGTGGGTCTTGATGGTGTGCACGTGCGCGGCGGCGACCATCTCGACCGCCTCGTCCCACGTCGCCCGGACCAGACCGCCCCGGCCCCGGGCGCGTTGGTAGCACCGGCGGCGTTCGGGGTCGCCGACCACGTCGGCCCAGGCCAGGACCGGGTCGCCGAGGCGCTGTAGGGCCTCGCGGTACATCCGGAGGAGCACCCCGCGCACGTAGGGGAAGCGCACCCGGGTGGGGGAGTAGGTGTACCAGGAGAACGCGGCACCGCGCGGGCAGCCGCGCGGTTCGTATTCGGGCCGGTCGGGACCGACCGAGGGATAGTCGGTGGCCTGGGTCTCCCAGGTGATCACGCCGTCCTTGACGTACACCTTCCAGCGACACGAGCCGGTGCAGTTGACGCCGTGGGTGGAGTCGACGACCTTGTCGTGGCTCCATCGCTCGCGGTAGAAGACGTCGCCCTGTCTGCCGCCCCGGCGGTATTGGGTGCGCAGGTCCGGCGAGACCACCGCGTTGCGCCGGAAGAACCGGCCGGTGCGCAGGAGCAGGTCGCTCGCGGGACCGTCCAGGCCGGGTGCCGGGGGCGGGTCGAAGGGCGGCGGGCCGATCGGGAGCGGGTCTGCGGGTGAGGCGTCCGAGGATGACGGGTCTGCGGACGATCGGTCTGCGGGCGGGGGCGAACCGTTGTCCATGACGACCCTTCGAGGCGACTGCTCCGCGTCCTGAATGCGAGTCAATGTCCTATATATAACGGTTCGGTCATCGGATTCGGGTGCATAGCTCACCGTGTCCGGCCACCTGGGCGCAGAACACGCGAAGGGACCATCACACGTGGAGCAGACTCGGCCTGCGGCTCGGGCGAGGGGTGCCCGGGTGCCGCGCGCCGCCTGGGTCAACCTCGCGGTCGCCACCTTCGGCATCCTGATCAACTTCTGGGCCTGGGGCCTGATCAGCCCGCTCGGCCCCACCTACAAGGAAGACCTCGGGCTCAGTTCGTTCCAGCAGTCGTTCCTGGTCGCCGTGCCGGTCCTGGTCGGCGCGCTCGGGCGGATCCCGGCCGGCGCGCTGACCGACCGCTACGGCGCGCGGATGATGGTGCCGGCGATCAGCTTCCTGACCGTGCTGCCGGTGCTTGCCCTGAGCGTGTTCGACTCGTTCGCGATGCTGCTCGTGGTCGGGTTCGTGCTCGGTGTCGGCGGCAGCTTCTTCGCGGTCGGCGTGCCCTACGTCAACGCGTGGTTCCCGCCGGACAAGCGCGGTACCGCGATCGGCGTCTTCGGCATCGGCACCGGCGGCACCGCGATCGCCGCGTTCTTCACGCCCCGGCTGCTGCGCTGGGTGGACGACCCGAACTTCCAGTTCTACCTGGTCGCGTGCGTCCTGATCGGGTACGGCCTGATCGCCGCCCTGGTGGTGCGGGACGCCCCCGGGCGCACCGTGCCCGACCGGTTGTTCGGTCCGCGCTTCACCGCCGCGCTCAAGCAGCCCTCGACGCTGCCGATGGCGCTGCTGTACGCGGTGTCCTTCGGCGGGTTCGTCGCGTTCGGCGTGTACCTGCCCACCTACCTGCGCGAGGTGTACGCGGTGAGCCAGGACTCGGCGTCCACCCGCGCGGCCGGCTTCACCGTGATCGCGGTGTTGTGTCGGCCGATCGGCGGCGCGCTGTCCGACCGGATCGGGCCGGCGAAGGTGCTGATCGGGTCGTACGCGGTGCTCGGCGTGGCGGCCGTGTGGCAGGCGTTCAGCCCGGACCTGATGCCGCAGGGCACGATCGCGTTCCTGGTAATGGCCGGCATGCTCGGCGCGGGCAGCGGCGCGGTGTTCGCGCTGGTCGCCAACCTGACGCCGAAGGACAAGGTCGGCACGGTCACCGGTCTGGTCGGTGCGGCGGGCGGTCTCGGCGGCTTCGTGCCACCGCTGATCATGGGCTCGGTCTACAGCGGGACCGGCTCGTACGCGATCGGCCTGATGCTGCTGTCCGACGCGGCCTTCGCGGCCATGGTGTACTGCGCGGCGCGGCTCCTGGGGCACGATCGTCGACCTGCCGAATCGGCGGAGTCGGCGGAGTCGGCGGAGCCGGGGAAGTCGGCGGAGTGGCGAGCGGGCACGGGGGCCGGGGCCGAGACCCGTTAGGTCCCGGATCCGGCTCGGCGCGCACGGATCGCCGACCGTGCGCCGGCCGGTGGTTCGGCCCGCTCAGCACGCTTCCCGGGCGACGGGGCGCGGACGCGGCGGGTCGGCGTGCGGGTCCCGGGGTTCGGGGCTTGTGCGGGCGCCCGTGCGGGTTGCGCCGATGCCGGCGATCACCACGAAGACGACGCCGGCCGCGGGTACCGGACCGGGTATCTGGTCGAGCACCAGCAGGCCCATCAGGAGCGCGATGGCCGGCTCCAGGCTCATCAGCGTGCCGAAGGCGGACGTGGTGAGCCGGCGCAACGCGAGGAATTCGAGGGTGAACGGCAGTACGGCGCTCATCGCGGCCAGCCCCAGCATGGCCGCGAGCAGGGGCCAGGTCAGGCCACCGAACCCGGTGGGAGCGGCGACGAGGACGGCGAGGAGGCCGGCCACGGACATCGAGACGGCCAGCCCGTTCAGGCCGGTGACCCGATCGCCGATGTGTTGGGTCAGCAGGATGTACGCCGCCCAACAGACCGCGGCGGCCAACGCGAAGCCCACACCGGCGAGATCGGTGCCCGCGTGCCAGGGTTCGGTCAGCAGGAGCACGCCCGCGCCGGCCATGGCCGTCCAGTGCCTGCGTCCACCGCCCGATCCGTACAGGGAGACGGCCAGCGGCCCGAGGAACTCCAGGGCACTCGCGGTGCCGAGTGGCAGGCGCGCCACGGCGAGCATGAAGAAGAGCATCATGCCGCCGCTCACCGCACCGAGCATGACGCACGCCCCCAGGTCCCGGCCGGCGAAGTCGCGGCGGCGCGGGCGCACGAGGACCAGCAGGAGCACGCCGGCCCACGCCAGGCGCAGCCCGGCGGTTCCCAGCGCGCCGAGCCGGTCGATCAGCGGTACCGAGAGCGCCAGCCCGAGCTGGACGGTGGACATGGAGACCACGGCCATCAGGGCTCCGGTCGCCGGGTCCGGCAGGCGCGGCCGGGCGATCGCGAGTCGGGTGCGTGATTGCGGCGTGCTCATGGGATCAAGTAGATGACCTCGGCATTGTTCGTGTCCACGTGCCGATTCGAAACATATCGTTCGTCAATCGTGGACAATGGGGAGGTGGAGACCCGACGGCTGCAGATATTGGTGGAATTGGCCCGGCTGGGATCCATGCGCGCGGTCGCGGACATGTTGGAAACCACCACCTCGACGGTCTCGCAGCAGATCGCCGCGCTGGCCCGAGACATGGGTGCCGCCCTGATCGAGCCGCAGGGGCGCCGGGTCCGGCTCACTCCGGCGGGGCGTCGGCTGGCGGAACACGCCGTGACCATCCTCGCCGCGGTGGAGGCGGCGCGGCACGACCTCTCGCCCGGCGCGGAGCCCAACGGCACTGTGCGCGTCGCCGGGTTCGCCACCGCCATCCGGACCCGTCTGCTGCCCGTGGTCATCGACCTCGCCGTCGCCCATCCGCGGGTCCGGGTCCTGATCCGCGAGCACGAACCCGCCGAGGCGCTGGAACTCCTGGCGGAGGACGGTACGGACCTTGCGCTCACCTACGACTACAACCTGGCGCCGGCCGCCGAGGACCCGAGCGTGCGGACCACCGCGCTGTGGACCGCCCGATGGGGGCTGGGCGTTCCCGCGCACGCCGACGCCGGCGAGGGGACGACAGCGGAGGTGTTCGCCCGCTTCGACGCCCACTCCTGGATCGTCAACTCCCGCAACACTGCGGACGAGACCGTCATCCGTACGCTCGCCTCGACTGCGGGGTTCACCCCGCACATCACGCACCAGGCCGACAGCCTCGACCTGGTGCAGGGCATGATCGTCGCCGGTCTCGGCGTGGGCCTGCTGCCCATGCACACCGAGCCGTTGCCCGGGGTGCGGCTGGTCCCGCTCGCCGTCCCGGAGGTGGAACAGCGCGTCTTCGCGGTAGCCCGCCACGGCCGGCTGAACTGGCCCCCGCTCGCCCTGGTGACCGATCTCCTCCTGCGGCGGACCGGCGAGGCCGCTGCCGGGGGACCGGGTGAGGTGTCCTCCGGGGGTGCGTGACGCGCCTTCCGGTGGGATGCGACGCCTCTTCCGGCGGCGTGTGACGCCCTCTTCCGGTGGACCGCGTGACGTCCGCGCGCCGGCGGCGGCGGGGGCCGGTGCGGCCGTACGGGTGGAATCGCCGGGGCGTGTTCGGGGGCGCGGGGGCCGGGGCCGGGGCGGATGGTGATCTTGGCCGACAAAGTCCCCGCACTCCCGGAAGAGACGTCCCGCCATGCGTCGTGCCCCCGCCTGCCGACTCGCCACCGCCCTGTTCGCCCTCACCGCACTGGTCCCGCTCACCCTGACCGCGCCCGCGGCACAGGCCTCGCGGCCGACGGCCGTCGTGGTCGCCGCGGACCCGCACAACGACGACCGTCCCCCGCACCACGGACTCGACCCCGCGCTCGTGGCCCGCCTCGACGAGGCGATCGAGCGCACCCGCCAGGAGGCCGGCGTGCCCGGCGTGACCGTGGGGTTGTGGCTGCCCGGACGCGGCAACTACGTCCGGTCCACCGGCGTGGCCGACAAGGAGACCGGTGCGCCGATGACGCCCGACCTCAACATGCGGATCGGCAGCGAGACCAAGACCTTCACCATCACCGCCCTGCTGGAACTGGTCGACGACGGACTGATCGGGCTGGACGACCCGATCTCCGACTACATCGACGGCGTCCCCGACGGCGAACACATCACCATCCGGCAGATGGCGGAGATGCGCAGCGGCCTGTTCTCGTACACCTTCGACGAGGAGTTCGTGACCACCCTGCTGGGCGACCCGACCCGCCCGTGGACCCCGCAGGAACTGCTGGCGTACGCCTTCCGGCACCCGAACGTCTTCGCTCCGGGTACACAGTTCCAGTACTCCAACACCAACACCGTCCTGCTCGGTCTCGTCGTGGAGAAGCTCGGCGGGATGCCGCTCGCCGAGTTCATCCACCGACGCGTCACCGGCCCGGCCAAGCTGCGCCACACCCTGTTCCCGGAGGGCGCCGAGTTCCCGTCGCCGCACGCGCACGGGTACACCGACCAGACGCTGTCCGGCGAGGTCGTCGACGCGACCGACTGGAACCCGAGTTGGGGCTGGGCGGCGGGCGCGATGATCTCCGACCTGCACGATCTGCGCCGCTGGGCCAAGGTGGTCGCCACCGGCACGCTGCTCTCCCCGGCTACCCAGGCGGAGCGGGAGAAGTTCATCCCGGTACCGAACTTCGACGACGCCGGGTACGGCCTGGGCCTGTTCCGGACCCACGGCTGGGTCGGGCACAACGGCTCGCTGCCGGGCTACGAGAGCGTGACGATGTACCTGCCGGAGCAGGACGCCACCATGGTGATCCTGCTCAACACCGACATCCTGCACGACGGTTCCGAGCCGAGCACGCTCTTCGCCAAGGCGATCACGTCCATCATCACTCCGGACCACGTCTACGATCTGCCGCCTCAGGGCTGATCGCAGCACGGTGCGACGCACCGCACCGCGCCACGGCACACCGCACCGCTTCGTTCGCACGGCAGCGTGTGCCGCGAGTCGCCCGGGTCTCCGGGGGCTCGTGGCCGCGCTGCCGGCCGCGTTTCGACGTCGCACCGCTGTTCGGGCTTTGTCGGCGGCGCGATGGGTCGGTCCTATATCGTGATCCGATATCGGGGTCCGTAATGGATGTGAAGCGCGGTCGGGGAGCGAGCGATGGGGATGTCGGCGGCGTCTGCCGAGGCGGGGGAGCTGAAGCGCCATCTGGGCGTTTTCGACGCCGTGGTGATCGGGCTCGGGTCGATGATCGGCGCCGGCATCTTCGCGGCGCTCGCGCCGGCCGCGGGCGCGGCGGGCTCGGGTCTGCTGCCGGCTCTGGCGCTGGCCGCGGTGGTGGCCTACTGCAACGCCACCTCCTCGGCCCGGCTGGCGGCCCGCTACCCGCAGTCCGGCGGCACGTACGTGTACGGACGCGAGCGCCTCGGCGACTTCTGGGGCTACCTGGCCGGGTGGGGCTTCGTGGTCGGCAAGACCGCCTCGTGCGCGGCCATGGCGCTGACCGTCGGCTCATACGCGTGGCCGGGCCAGGCGCACGCGGTCGCCGTGGCCGCGGTGGTGGCGCTGACCGCGGTCAACTATGTCGGGGTACAGAAGGCCGCGTGGCTGACCCGGGGGATCGTCGCGGTCGTGCTCGCGGTGCTCGCCGCCGTGGTCACCGCCTGCCTCACCGGCGGTACCGGCGACGGCGCGCACCTGCGGATCGGCGCGGACGCCACGTTCGGCGGAGTGCTCCAGGCGGCCGGTCTGCTGTTCTTCGCGTTCGCCGGGTACGCGCGCATCGCCACCCTCGGCGAGGAGGTCCGCGACCCGAAGCGGACCATCCCCCGGGCGATCCCGACCGCGCTGGGCATCACCCTGGTGGTGTACGCGGCCGTAGCCGCGGCAGTGCTCGCGGTGCTGGGACCCGAGCGCCTCGCGCACACCGCCGACCCGCTCGCCGAGGCCGTACGCGCCGCCGGCGTCCCCGAACTCGCGCCGCTGGTGCGCGTCGGGGCGGTCGTCGCGGCGCTCGGCTCGTTGCTGGCGCTGATCCTGGGCGTCTCCCGCACCACGCTGGCGATGGCCCGCGACCGGCATCTGCCGCACGTCCTGGCCGCCGTACATCCGCGATTCGAGGTGCCGCACCGCGCCGAGCTCGCGGTCGGCGCGGTGGTGGCCGTACTGGCCGGCACGACGGACGTGCGCGGCGCGATCGGGTTCTCCTCGTTCGGCGTGCTGGCCTACTACGCGATCGCCAACGCCAGTGCCTGGACGCTCACTCCGACCGAGGGCCGCCCGCCGCGGGTCGTGCCGATCCTTGGCACGGCCGGTTGCCTGGTGCTGGCCTTCTCGCTCCCCGTGGCCTCGGTGGTGTGGGGGGCCGCGGTGCTCGCGGCGGGCGCCGCCGGCTACGGCCTGCGCAGGAGGTTCGCCGGCGCCTGACGGATCGTCGGGTCGTCGTGGGGGAACCGGCCGCCGGCTACCGGCGGGGCCGGTCCGCTTCGGGCAACACCTCGCGGGCCAGTTCCGCCAGCGCCCGGCGGTCCTCGGCCAGCGCGGCCCGGCCCGCGTCGGTCGCCCGATACACGCGGCGGGTGCGGCCCTCGACCACCCGCTGCTCGGAGGTCAGCAGCCCGTCCGCCTCCATGCGGTGCAGCGTCGGGTAGAGCGTGCCCGGGCTGATCCGGTAGCCGTGACCGGCCAGTTCCTCGGCCATCCACGCACCGTGGATCTCGTCCTCGGCCGCGTGGTGGAGGATGTGCAGTCGCACCGCACCTCGTTGGAACTCCCGCACCCGTCGACCACCCCTCCCCGGGTCACCCACCAGGTGACGAATCCGATATCGAACTCCGATACTACGGGCGGTCGGTCACGGTGCGCGTCGGGTCGTTCGCGTCGCCGGCGGCCCGGTTTCGGGAGGGCCGGGTGGGAGTGGCGGCGACTTCGCGCGGGGCGGGGCGCGGTGACGGGCTTCCGGTTGCGCGGGAACGGTGAAACCCGATTACTTTACGTGTGCGATCGACTACGTTGAGGACATGGGTGGATCCGGAGCTACTCCGCAGCGAGTCCGGAGCGAGTCCGGAGCCGCGCGGCTCGGCCGCGACGGTCGAGGCGAGCCGGTCGAATCCGACCCTTCGGTGAGTCGTTCTTGTTCCTTTTCGACCCATGCGCGCGATGCCGCGCGCCCTATCCCGGGAGCAGCCCGTGTTGATCCGCCGTCTTGTCGTCGCCGTCGCCGTTGTCGTCGCGGTGCAATGCCCGATTCCCTCCGCCGTCGCGCGCACGGTGGACCACTTGACCGTGACGGTGGCCGACAACCCCGAGGGGGTGATCACGTACACCCTGGCATGTCACCCCGCGGGCGGCAGCCATCCCGAGTCGCGGGCGGCCTGCGATCGACTGGACGCCACGACCACCGGCGGACGCGACCCGTTCGCGCCGGTCCCCGCCGGCGCGCACTGCACGATGATCTATGGCGGACCCGCCACCGCGCGCATCACCGGCACCTGGGCGGGCCGTTCGATCGACGCCGGCTTCAAGCGTGTCGACGGTTGCGAGATCTCCCGCTGGGACAACCTCGTCCCGGTCCTGCCCCGGGCTCGCTGATCCCCCGCAGGCGCGCCCCCGGTTGATCCCCCGCGCCTGTCCCGGGCATGCGATGCCCGAACGAACTCCGTGACCGCGTACGAGTGGTGCGCGCAGGCGACGCCCGCGCGGCGGGCGTCACGGCTTCGGGGAATGCGGCATTAGTGGCAATGTCACCGCCCGTTCGGCGCGCTCCGGGCGCGCCGGCGGCCGGGGCGTGGTGGAGTCGACGGCGAGCCGGGTCGTGGGCGCGAGGACGAACGCGCCCACGATTCGGACGAAGCGTCGGCGTGACAGGCCCGGACAGGAGCGGTGATGACTCCCGACATCCACATCGAGGACCAGGAGGACCGGGGCAGGCGGTGTCCGTTGGGCGCGTGCTCGTCGCACGCGTGCGGTGGACCCACCGACGAGAGCGGCGTGCCGATGCTCGGCCGGGTGCCCGGGATCGCCGAGGTCGACGACAGTCCGCCCGGGTGCGGCGTGCATCTGGGGGAGGCCTTGGTGACGCGGGACCCGGAGTTGTGGGTCGGCCTGGTGTTCGAGACGCCCACCGGTGACACCGATCCGGACCGTGAGGCGCGGGCGGCGGTGACGGAATTCGCCGAACACGTCGCCTTGGACGTCCTGGATCAGCGCGCCGAGGCGGTCGAGGACCCGGACGAGGTGGTGTTGCGGCCGGTGGACGCGGACGAACTCGCGCGGGCCGTGGAGTACGCCCTGGCCGCGGTCGGCGTCGCGTAGGACGCGTCACCGGCATGGCGGGCGGGCGGGTCCGGGTCGGACCGGGCCCGCCGGCGCTCCACTCCGGAGCGTCGTGGACCCGGTCCTCGCCCTGGTTCACCGGCCGCTTCCCCGCATCCGGTGGGCACGCCCGCCCGACGAGCCGGCGACCGCGCGGTGACGGGTGGAGGTGGCTCGCGGCCGTGCCCGTTCGTACCCGCGCGTGACCACGACCGGCCGGAAGCGCATGCCCGCGCCCGATGTGCCGTTGCCGAATCGGCAACGAAGTTTGCTGATGCGTGGGTCGCGGGCGCACGCTCGGGGTGGAGGTGATCGCCTTGAGCGATACGACGAACGATGTGCGCGCCACCTGGACCGGCGACGACGATGTGTACGACGTGGTGATCGTGGGTGCGGGTGCGGCGGGGCTGAGTGCGGCCCTCGTGCTGGGTCGGTCCCGTCGCCGGGTCGCGGTGGTCGGCGCGGGCGAGCCGCGCAACGCTCCCGCGGCGCACATGCACGGATTCCTGTCCCGGGACGGCATGGCGCCGGGCGAGTTGTTGGCGGTGGGTCGGGCCGAGGTCGCCGGCTACGGGGTGGACCTGTTCGAGAACCGGGTGGATCGCATCGACCCCGGTTTCGTGGTCGGGCTGGACGGCGGCGTGGTGTTGAGGACCCGCCGGGTGGTGGTGGCCACCGGGCTGCGGGACGAGCTCCCCGATCTCCCCGGCGTACGGGAACGCTGGGGCAGGGACGTGCTGTTCTGCCCGTACTGCCACGGGTACGAGGTACGTGACGCGCCCATCGGTGTGCTGGGTACCCATCCCGGGGCGGTGCAGCACGCGCTGCTGATCCGGCAGTGGTCGCACGATGTCGTCCTCTTCACGCACACCCTGGACCTCGGCGCGCCGGAGCGCGAACGGCTGGCCGCGCGCGGCGTCACCGTCGCCGATGGTGTGATCAAGCGCCTGGTGGTGGCGGAGGACCGGGTGTGCGGCGTCGAGTCGGTCGACGGCCGGGTCTTCCCCCGCCGCGCGGTCTTCGTGGTCCCGCGGATGGTGCCGCACGACACGTTGCTCACCGAACTGGGCTGCGCACGGGACGAGAACGGCCGGGTGAGCACGGACGACGCGGGCCGGACCAGTGTGTTCGGAGTGTGGGCGGTCGGCAACGTCTCCGACCCGAAGGCGCTTGTGATCACCGCCGCGGGGCAGGGCGCCGCAGCCGCGTTCGCCCTCAATCTCGACCTGGTCGCCGAGGACGTCGAGCGCGCCATGGCGGACCACACCCCCGCCGAGCACGGAGACCACTCACATCCGGCTCCCCAGCTCGCCCTGTCCGACTGAACATCGGGCGGCGGCGCCGGCGCCGGCGGAGTCCGCGACACCGGCGTCTCGGGGGAAGGGGCCTTCGCGGGGCGGTGGTGGCGGGGTCGAAAGACCGGCAAGGGCAATGTTCCTTCCGGAGCGGCGACCGGGTGCCGGGCAGGAGCCGACACGCCGGAGGGGGCTCGGACGCCGCGGGCATGGGGGAGCAGGGCGAGCGCCGACCGTGAACCGCGTCGTCGGATCGGTGGCGTCCGTCGCCGAGGGTGGCGCGGGCCGCGGTATGCCGGGCGTGATCCAATATGGCGGTGACGACGCACGATGGCACACCCGGACGTTTCGAGGATGTCGTGGCGGATCGGCTCGTGCGGGGGTACGGCCTCGATGTGGCCGTCGTGGAGCGTGTCCCGTTCGGAGCGGAGACCGACAACTTCTCGGTCCGACTGTCGGACGGCGTTCGGGTCTTCGCCAAGGTCTACCGGGACGGCGACGACCTCGATCGGCACGCGGTGCGCCTGGAATCCACGCACTTCGCCCGTACTCAGGGCGTACCCACTCCGGCCATCGTCCCCGACCGCGCCGGACGCACGCTCTCCCGAGAGCCCGGACCCGCCCTGTCCGTCTGGGAGTTCGTCGCCGCGACGACGTCCACGCGACCCTGGTCCCCGCGGCTCGCCGAGGACCTCGGTCTGACGCTGGGGCGCCTGCATCGCGCCTTCGCCCGGCACCCCGGGGCCTCCCGACTCGTCCCGGTCCGACCACTGTGGTGGGACCGGGACCCCGCACGCGCGCTCGACACCGCGGACGCGCTGCTGCGCCGTATCGGCGAGCCCCACACGGAGGCCGACGCCGCGCGACGCGACCAGGTCGCGGTACGCCGCGCGGACCTGGCGGCGCACGCCCCCGGGTTGACCGCGGGACTGCCCCCGGTGTCGATGCAGCCGGTGCACTACGACTTCACCCGTCCGAACGTGCTCGTCGGCCCCGACGACACGGTCGCCGCCGTCATCGACCTGCACGACTGCATCGCCCCACCGGCGTGGGAACTGGGCCGGATCGCGTTCGACCCGCTCACCGTGGCCACCACCGACGACTGGCCCGGCACGGCGCTGACCCTGGTCGCCGCCTACCGCTCGGAGAATCCCGACCTGCCCGCCGACCAGGTCCTCGCGTGCGCGCGGATGGCCCTGCTCCAGGCCATGCAGTCGTTCTACGGCGTCCGGGAGCACTACGAACGACCCGATCCCGTGCACCAGACGGACCTCGACGGCTACTGGCACCGCCGCTGGCAGATGACCCGCCGCCTCCTCGACACCCTGCCCGACATCGAGACCGCCCTCCGGACATCCGTGCGCTGAACGCGACCGTCGTGCACGGCGTGTTCGTCGTGTCCGGCGGCACCACACCGGCGTCGTCGGCGGCGGACACGCTCCATCGGGCGATTTGAACGGCGCGGGTCAGGCGGTGGGTTGGGGGAGGTTGCCGCAGTCGTGGGTGTAGAGCCAGGAGGTGGCTCGGCCGTGGAAGAGGGGGAACGCCACCGGCATCACCAGGTCGCGGATGCGTCGGGCGAGCGGGCCGGCGGTCTTGGCGTCGCGGTTGGCGGAGGCCGACTTGACCATCTTGGCGACGCGGTGCGAGCGGGCGGCGTCGTATGCCGAGAGCGCGGCGGCCGGCGAGGGGTGCGCGGCCAGGGACTGGGCCAGGACCAGAGCGTCCTCCAGGGCCATCGACGCGCCCTGGCCCGCCCCGACGGGGTGTGCGGCGTCGCCGAGCAGTGCGATGCGGTCGTTGTGGCGCAGCGGGATCGCGTCGAGCCGGTGCATCAGGGTGGGACGGTGCAGTTCGGCGGTCGCGGCGAGGATCGCGGTCGGGACGCGTTCGTGCCGGTAGAGCCCGGCCAGGCGGCCCAGCCACTCCTCGTCGGTGAGTGCGAGTTCCGGCGCGGTGGGGCAGGAGACCTGCGCCGCCCACCAGACGCGGCCGTCGGGGGCGGTGAGGTGGATGAAGGCGCCGTTGCGGGCGAATGTCATGTTGAAGGCGCCGGGTTCGAGGTCGATGCCGCGAGTGGTGCCCGGGGTGACGTCGCGGGGGATGCCATCGGCGATGCCCGAGATGCTGTAGAGGCCGGCGTACTCGGGGGTGGGCGCGTGCGGGTCGAGCAGCGAGCGGGTGGTCGACCGGAGGCCGTCCGCACCGACAAGCAGTGACGCCTGCGCCGTACGGCCGCCGGCGAAGACCGCCCGTACACCGCGCTCGCCGGCGACCGCGTCCACCAGGCACTCGCCGGTGACGACGGTCGCCCCGGCGGCCACGGCCTCCGCGCGCAGCGCCTCGACCAGCGCGCCGCGCATCAGGGTCACGCTGTGCAGGTCGTCGTCGGCGAGCCGACCGCGCGGGACGTCGCCCAGCAGCTTGCCCGAACTCGACCACATGCGCTGGCGTGGCACGGCGAAGCCGGCTCGCTGCACCTGCTCCAGTACGCCGAGGGAGCGCAACACCCGCAGGCCGTTGCCCGCCAGGCTCAGGAACGAGCCCACCCGGCCCGCCGGTTCGGCGTACGCCTCGTACACAGTGACGTCCAGTCCCAGCCGGCGCAGGGCTATCGCGCTCGCGGCCCCGGCCACCCCGCCGCCGATCACGATCACGTTCATGCCAACTCCTTGAATTCGGATTCAGTGAATCTCAATTCATCGAACTGGGGTTCACTATGATGACGGGCAGGCCAGACGTCAAGCCCGGGAAGGAGCGCCAGTCGATGGGCGTGCGCAAGGAGAAGGCGGCCGAGACCGAGGCGGCGCTGAAGGACGCGGCACGGCGGCTGTTCGCCGAGCGCGGCTATCTCGACACGAAGATCACCGACATCACGCGTGAGGCCGGACGCGCCACCGGTTCCTTCTACGCCCACTTCGCGGACAAGAACGCCCTGCTCCAGGCCCTGATGCGGGACCTGAACACGCAGGCCGACACCGAGATCGGCGTGGCGGACCATCCGGCCGATCACGATCTGACCGACCCCGAGCAGTTGCGTGAGCATCTGGCCGTCACCTGGCGGGTGATCCGCGACCATCTGCCGGTGGTGGTGGCTCTGATGCAGACGAGCTTCGCCGGCCCGCCCGGCGAGGGTCGCGCGTGGGCGAGCCTGGCCCAGGAGACCGGCATCCTGCGCGAGCACCTGGAATGGCTCCGCGGGCGCGGTCATCGGCTCCCGGGCGACCCGGAGGTGGTGGCCGCGGCCATGGGCGCGATGGTCTCGATGCTCGGGTTCGCGGTGATCACCGCGGGCGAGGACGGACCGCGGGCCGGCGACGGGGAGATCGTCGACACCCTCACCGCACTGCTCCTGCACGGCCTGGCGGGACCCGCGTCCGACGCGAGTCGACCCGCCGCCGATCGTCCCGGACTCCGGTGACCGGGTGGGCGCGCGGGTCGCGGCGCGCGTGGTTCAGGAGCCGGGAGCGGCGGCGCGGGTCAGTACGCCGATCGCGGCGGACTTGAGATCCGCCAGCGATTCGTCGAGTGGGAGCGGGAGTTCGCCGGCTTCCGCGAGGCCGCGTTCGGCGTCGGCGAGCGCGGCGGTGACCAGGAGTTGCATCAGGCGCAGGCGGGCGGCGTGGTGTGCGGCCGGCACGCCGGGGGCGCTTGCCGCCAGGCCGGCCGTCAGGCGCGCGACGACCTCGCGGATGCCGCCGGTGACATCGGCGCCCAGGGGCGGGGTGAGCGGGGTGCCCTCCAGCGTGAAGCGGTGCACGAACCGCGCGTAGTGGCTGTCCCGGGAGTCGGCGCGCAAGCGCTCGGCGAGGGGTCGCAGATAGATGTCCACGAGGGCGTCGAGGTCGTCGCGCCGGTCCTCGGGCAGGTTCGCGAGCAGTTCGAGGCGGCGGTCGTTGAGCGGGGCCAGGCGATCCTCGTACAGCGCCCGCACCAGTGCGTCGCGGCTGCCGAAGTGATATTGGACCGCGGAGTTGTTGCGCTGGCCGGCCGCCGCGCCGATCTCGCGCAGCGAGACGGCGGCGACGCCGCGCTCGGCGAACAGGCGCTCGGCCGCGTCCAGGATGCGCGCTCGGGTCTCGGTCTTGACATCCACGCGAGCAGTGTAAGACATTGCGTCTCAACCAATTAAGTCAGAGTGTCTCACGATCATGGCAGGTGTGCCCGTGTTCGACATACGCCCCCTCACCCCCACCATCGGCGCCGAGGTCCATGGCCTGGACCTGCGCCGCGATCTCGACGAGTCGTGCCACGTCGCGCTGGCGGACGCGCTCCACGAGCACCAGGTGCTGTTCTTTCGCGATCAGCGGATCACCGCCCACCGGCAGCGCGATGTCGCGGCCGGATTCGGCACCCTGCAACACTTCCCGTTCGGCGAACCCGCCGCGCCCGACCTGCCCGAGGTGATGGTGCTCGCCACCGGCGGCGAGGGGCCCAAGATCTCCAACGCCGACATCTGGCACAGCGACGCCACCTTCCTGGCCCGGCCTCCGCTGGGCACGATGCTGCGCGCGGTGTCGCTGCCGCCGAGCGGGGGCGACACGCTGTGGGCGGACATGGAGAGCGCGTACCTGTCGCTGTCCGCGCCGATGCGCGCGATGCTCGACGGGCTGACCGCCGAACACGACTTCGCCAAGTCCCGGTCGCATCGCGGCGGCGACAAGGACGCGCTTCCGCCGGTCGTGCACCCGGTCGTGCGCACCCACCCGGTCACCGGCCGGCGCTGTCTCTACCTGAACCGCATCTTCACCACCCGGATCCTCGAACTCGAGGAAAGGGAGAACGAGTTGCTGCTGCCTTTCCTGTTCGACCAGGCGACCCGGCCGGAGCATCAGGTCCGGTTCACCTGGCGGTCGGGCGACATCGCGCTCTGGGACAACCGCAGTACGCAGCACTACGCCACCTACGACTATCAAGGGCCGCGGGTCATGCACCGCATCGTCATCGAGGGCGACGAACCCCGCTGAGCCGCGCACACCGCCGAGTCACGCCGAGTCGCGAGGTGCGCCGAGCCCCGAGCCCCGAGCCCCGAGCCCCGAGCCCCGAGCCCCGAGCCGCGAGCCGCGAAGCCCGCCGGCCGTGAGCCGCGACCTGGTGCCGGACAGCCGACGGCGCCGCCCCGGATGGGAGGGCGGCGCCGTCGGCGGTGCGGTGAAGGCGGTCAGGACAGGACGAGTTGGGTCACCGACGGACCCGGCAGGGTGATCGACAGGCGGCCGTCGACGATCTGTCGGGGCGTCAGCGGAGTCGGCTTGGCGTAACTGGTGGGCGAACCGTGAGGTACGAGTGGTAGCCATATCCGGTCACGTCCGCGCTGAACGTGTCGGCCGGCACCGGTCGTTGGACGGCGGCCAGGTCGACGGACACGTTGTCGTCGGCGGCCTGCGCGGTCCCGGTGGACAGCGTGCCGGCGGTCAGGGCGAGTACCGCCCCCGCGGCGATGGCTATCGGAATCCTGCGGCGTCGCTTGTCGCGGTGGATCGACACGGAGCATCCTTCGGCGGTCGGAACCGGGCATCGATGTCGCCGGACGCGGGCCGGTGGTCCGCCTTTTGGGCCCGGCCGGAGCCTCGCGCCGACGTCGCCCAATCTATGGCGGATCCCGGTTCCGCAGATGTTCACGCGGGCCGCGCGCGAGCACTCGGGGCCGCCAATCGCTGGGCCTCGACGGCCGATTCGGCCGGCCCGGTCGTGCGCGGCGGCGCCGATCGTGAAGTACGAGCCATTTCCGCCCTGTTCGCGCAGACGGGCGCCGGGATCGACCTCGGCCCGCGAGCGTCGACCCGCCCGATTCGGCTGGCACGGTTGCGCGCCGAGTCACGCTCCGGCACCGACCCCGACCGGCGAGGCCCGTTTCATTCGCCGCGGCCCGCACGGTTTCGTTCGAGGTCGCGAAGCCGGGCCCGGGCGGTGTTCGCGGCGGACTTCTCGATGCGTGCCAGTTCGTCGGCGTCCTCGTGCGCGCGTCGTGCGTCCCGGGCCTGTCGATCGAGCCGGCCGACCGTGTCCCGCGCCTCGGCGAGGCGGCGTTCGAGGTCCTCGGCGTCGGCGAGTGCCTCCCGATGCCGGTCGCGGGCGGCGTCGGCCCGCTGTTCGAGCACCCGCGCGGCTTCGCGGGCTTCCTCGGCCGCGGTGTCGGCGGCCTCCAGATCGGCGCGGGCGCGGGTGAGTCGGGCCTCGTGACGCTCGCGTTCCGCGGCGCGGCGCGTGGCCTCGCGGGCGCCGGCGGTGTCGTCGTCCTTCGCGTGCCGGGCCCGTCCCTTGCCGCTCGCGCGTGCGGGAGTGCTCGTGCTCTTTGTACTCGTGCTCTTCGTACTCGTGCTCTTCCGTGCGGGTGTGGCCCCGGGCGGCGTGGACGTGGCGAGCGGGCCGAAGTCCCCGGTGGGCTCCAGCGCGCCGGCGAGCGTGCCGGCCGCCAGTGCCCGGGCCGCGGCGGGGTCGGCGAGCGCGGCGGCGAGGGTGTCCTGGAGTGCACGGCGGGTCGAATCGGCGACGGCGGGATGTCCGCGCGTGGCGGCCAGGGCCTGCGCCTGCCGCTGGAGGGCGTCGATCACCTGATGGCGTCGACGGGAGAGTTCGCGCAACTCGGGGCCCTGGAGGTGCTCCTGGGCCTGCCGCATGGCCGCGCCGAGTTCGAGGAACGCCTCGATCTCCGCGCGCTGTTCGCGGACGAGCAGATTCGCCAACCAGGCGGCCTGCACGGGACGCCGCAGCTTGCCGATCCGGTCGGCGACGGCACGGTTTCCGGCCTTGCGGGCCCGGGCGGCGTACGCGTCACGCGCGGCGGTGAACTCGTCGGGCGAGAGCCCGTACAGCTCCCGGGCCACCGCGTCCTCGTCGACGGCTTCGGGCTCGGCGTCGGACCGCTTCGTACTCACGGCGTCCCTATTGCCGTTTCCGGTGCCCGTTCATCCCTGCCGGATCCCCGATGGCCGATCCGGGCGGCAGCTCGGGCGGTCGTGGTGGACCGCCCCGGGTCGAGAAGGAACGCCGGTCGGTACCTACGCGCCGGAGTCCGCGCCGGTCCTCCCGGCGCACGACGGGCACAGTCCGCGGTAGGTGACCTCGACCTGGGACACCGTGAAGCCGAATCGCTGGTCCGCCGGCAGATCGGCCAGCGGGCTGCCGGTGGGGTGGACGTCGCGGACGGTTCCGCAGGAGGAGCACACCAGGTGCTGGTGCGGGTGATGCGCGTTGGGGTCGTAGCGCTTGGCCCGGCCGTCGGTGGAGACCTCGATGACCTCACCGAGGGAGACCAACTCGCCCAGGGCGTTGTAGACGGTCGCCCGGGAGATCTCGGGCAGCCGCTGCGCCGCGCGGGCGTGCACTTCGTCGGCGGTGAGATGCACGTGGTCGCCGTCGAGGACCTCCGCAACGACACGCCGCTGGGAGGTCAACCGCCAGCCGCGCTCTCTCAGTCGCTCCAGCAGGTCGCTCATATGGGTTCACCTATTCGGTTCGGTGGGGTAGCCCGAAGTTTACCGGTGGACGTACGGACGTCCGGATTCCGGTTGGGTATGGGTCTGGCGTACATCTTGACTTGGACTCTGTCCATCGTAGGATCGGTTCCGGCGGTAGCCAAGGGGTAGGAAGACTCCAGGACAAGGGGTACGAAACCGTATGACGGCAGGAGACACGGACATGACGGGACCACTGCCGAGCAGCCGCGCGGTGCCGGCCTGCGGGTGAGGATCGATCATGTCGCGCTGCTCCGGACCGTCGGGGATGGTGACCGCCTCGATATCGGGGCGGGCGAGCGTCGTCACGATGCGTGACGGAAGTCCGTATCCGCCTTCATCGCGTCGTCCGCGCCGAGGCTTCCTGCCGGGCCTGCCAGACCCGGCGGCCTCGCCGGCCCCGCCCGACCCGTTCGACCGCGCCCCACGAGCACGGGTCCCGGTCGACGGAGTGGACGGGGCGAGATCGACCGTCGCGAGACTTGTACCCCGACCGCTCCACCGCCCACCCCCGCCCACAGCTCCTGAGCACCGCGATCAGCCTGGTCCGGAAGGGATCCCATGTCTGAGAACCATGATGCAATCGTCGTAGACGCGAAGACGGAGGGCGGAGGTGGTTGCCCGGTCGCGCACGAGCGGGCCCCGCACCCGACGCAGGGTGGCGGAAACCGCCAGTGGTGGCCGGAGCGGCTCAACCTGAAGATCCTCGCCAAGAACCCGGCCGTGGCCAACCCGTTCGGCGAGGAGTTCGACTACGCCGCGGCGTTCAACAGCCTCGACCTCGCCGCCGTGAAGCAGGACATCGCGCAGGTGCTGACGACCTCGCAGGACTGGTGGCCGGCCGACTTCGGCAACTACGGCCCGCTGATGATCCGGATGGCGTGGCACAGCGCCGGCACCTACCGGATCAGCGACGGCCGCGGCGGTGCCGGGGCCGGTCAGCAGCGCTTCGCGCCGCTCAACAGTTGGCCGGACAACGCGAGCCTGGACAAGGCCCGCCGACTGCTGTGGCCGGTCAAGCAGAAGTACGGCCGGAGCCTGTCGTGGGCCGACCTGATGGTCCTCACCGGCAACGTCGCCCTGGAGTCGATGGGCTTCGAGACCTTCGGCTTCGGCGGTGGTCGGGTCGACGTGTGGGAGCCCGACGAGGACGTCTACTGGGGCCCGGAGACCACCTGGCTCGGCGACGAGCGATACACCGGTGACCGGGACCTGGAGAACCCCCTCGGCGCGGTGCAGATGGGCCTGATCTACGTCAACCCCGAGGGTCCGAACGGCACCCCGGACCCGCTGGCCGCGGCCCGCGACATCCGTGAGACGTTCCGCCGGATGGCGATGAACGACGAGGAGACGGTCGCCCTGATCGCGGGCGGTCACACCTTCGGCAAGACCCACGGCGCGGGTCCGGCGGACAGCGTCGGCCCCGACCCCGAGGCGTCGCCGCTGGAGCAGCAGGGCCTCGGTTGGAAGAGCAGCTTCGGTACCGGCGCGGGTGGCGACGCGATCACCAGCGGCCTCGAGGGCATCTGGACCAACACCCCCACGACGTGGGACAACAGCTTCTTCGAGATCCTGTTCGGCCACGAGTGGGAGCTGTTCAAGAGCCCGGCCGGCGCGCACCAGTGGCGGCCGAAGGACGGCGGCGGCGCCGGCACCGTCCCCGACGCGCACGACCCGTCCAAGAGCCACGCGCCGACCATGCTGACGACCGACCTCTCGCTCCGGATCGACCCGGCGTACGAGCAGATCTCGCGGCGCTTCCTGGAGAACCCCGCCGAGTTCGCGGACGCCTTCGCGCGGGCGTGGTTCAAGCTGACGCACCGCGACATGGGTCCGGTCGTGCGCTACCTCGGTCCCGAGGTCCCCAGCGAGACGCTGCTGTGGCAGGACCCGCTTCCGGCGGTCACGCACGAGCTCGTCGACGCCCAGGACATCGCGTCGCTCAAGAGCCGGGTCCTCGAGTCGGGCCTGTCGGTGTCCCAGCTCGTGTCCGCGGCGTGGGCGTCCGCCTCGTCCTTCCGCGGCAGTGACAAGCGGGGCGGCGCCAATGGTGCGCGGGTGCGCCTCCAGCCGCAGATCGGGTGGGAGGCCAACGACCCGGACGAGCTGGCCACGGTGCTGCGCGCGCTGGAAGGCATCCAGGAGGCGTTCAACGCCGATCGCACCGACGGCAAGCGGATCTCGCTCGCCGACCTGATCGTGCTCGCCGGTGCCGCGGCCGTCGAGCGGGCCGCCAAGGACGCCGGGTTCGACGTCGAGGTGCCCTTCACGGCGGGCCGGGTGGACGCGGCGCAGGAGCAGACCGACGTGGAGTCGTTCAGCGCGCTGGAGCCCACCGCCGACGGCTTCCGCAACTACCTCGGCAAGGGCAACCGGCTGCCGGCCGAGTACCTGCTGATCGACCGGGCGAACCTGCTCACCCTGAGCGCCCCCGAGACGACGGTCCTCGTCGGTGGCCTGCGCGTGCTGGGCGCGAACCACCAGCAGTCGTCGGTGGGCGTGTTCACCGCGACTCCCGGTTCGTTGACCAACGACTTCTTCGTCAACCTGCTCGACCTGGGCACGACGTGGAAGGCGACATCCGAGGACGCGAGCACGTTCGAGGGTCGCGACGCGACCACGGGCGAGCTCAAGTGGACCGGCAGCCGGGTCGACCTCCTGTTCGGGTCGAACTCCGAGTTGCGCGCGCTGGCCGAGGTCTACGCGAGCGACGACGCGAAGGAGAAGTTCGTCCACGACTTCGTCGCGGCGTGGGTCAAGGTGTCGAACCTGGACCGGTTCGACATCGCGTGATCAGCACGTCCGGGTCGGCCCGTGTGGGCCGACCCGGACGTGTCGGCTTCGGCTTGGAGCAACGAGCGGGTTCCGCTCGGCGGATCACCCGGACCGGGTCAGGGGGTGTTGCGCCCGCAGAACTTCCTCTCGGCATCGAACGGATCGGCCGGGATGGTGAGGTGGGTGCGTCGCCAGGAGCCCTTCAGGTTGTCCAGGAAACGGCCCGCGGTCATCGGCGCGCGCGTGGACGCGGCGAGTTCGGCGAGTTCGCCGCAGCCCAGTGCGTGCCGCGCGGCCGTGACCTGTGCGGAGGTGACCGGCTCCGGCCGGGCGAAGTTGCCGGCGGGATTCACCGGCGCCGCCGGGTCCGCGTACGCCGCCAGGAGCCACGCGTTGCTCAGCGGTTTCGAATGCCCGGGCTTGGTCACCGGAAGCTCGAACCGCGCCCCGATCGGATTCACCAGGCCCCAGTAGTCCACCAGCCGCACGTCCGCGGGTGACAAGGCGCCGGCGGTGCCGAGGTAGACACCGATGACCGCGACCCGCGCCGGGATGTCCTCGCGCAGCGGCACCGTGATGATGTCGCCTTCCAGGCGCGGCCCGTAGTAGATCAACGACCGTCGGCCGGAAGCGAGTTCGGCCTCCACGGCGGCCTTGGTCAGCGGGTGGGTGCGCAGGAAGTCGCGGGCCGAGGCGGGGTGCGACGATCCGGTGAAGCTCGCGTAGTAGGCGCGCTCGTCGCCGACCATCGACGTGGGCGAGGGGCTGTAGCGCAGGAGGATCCCGCTGATCGGCGACCATACGGCCAGAGCGAGGGCGGGCGCCGCCAGGGCCCTGGACAGCGGCAGTACGGCGACCGGCAGGAGCAGCAGGAACAGGATCGGTACGAGCATGCGCGCGTGCATGTAGTCGCCGCCCACCTTGACCACGTAGCCGAACAGGATCGCGGCGGCGGCCGGTGGCGCCAGGACGACGATCGTGTCGCCGCGTCGCTCGTGGAGGCCGCGCAGCGCGTACCCGGCGCCGATCACGATCGCCGACAGCGGGGCCCACAGCAGGTAGGGACCGGTGAAGTCGGTGACGTATGCCCAGCCGCGCTCCCACAACGACCCGTCGGCGCCCTTGGTGAGCGCCGGCATCGGGAAGACGATGCCGTAGTAGCCCATCCGGAAGATCTGGTAGGCCGTCGGTAGGGCGGCCGCGACGCCCGCGAGGGCGAACGTCCCGCGGATCGTGGGTCGTCGGATGAACCACAGCGCGAGCAGGAACACGACGGTGACGGCCGCCGCCTCCGGGCGGACCAGTGGGCCGAGGCCGATGATTGCCGCCGTGGCGAGCGCGCGGCGACGGGATCCGCCGGCGCGCAGCCGTACCAGCAGCCACCACGAGCCGGCCGTCCAGCACATGTTCAGACCGGTCTCCAGGCCGGACGTCGCGTACTCCCACATCGGCCGCAGACCGAGCGGGACCAGGATCCCGAACGGGACCAGCAGGCTCTCGGCGCGGCCGGCCCCGGTGTGCAGCCGCCGCGCGCCGTCCACGGCGAACAGCACGGCGGCGCAGGTCAGGAACAGCCCGAGCATCCACGACAGGGCCGTGGTATCGCCGCGGCGCAGGACGAAGCCGAACAGCGCGAGCAGCCACTGCCACAACGTGCTCGTCGAGGCCTCGGCGCGCTCGCCGGGGCTGGAGACGGGACCGTTGCCGGCCAGGATCTCGCGGACCACGCGGGTGAAGATCAGCGCGTCGTCGCACACCCAGCGGGCGTGATAGCCGAGGACGCCGATCGCCAGCGCCGTGACCGGGGCGAGGGCGCGGTTCCAACGTGGCCGAATCCCGGGCGCCTCGGCGGCGGGCGTCTCGGGTTCGTGCCGCGCCACGCCTTCGGGTCCGTGCGCTCCTCTCGGGTTTCGGCTCCCTTCGGGTCTCGCGGTGGACGCGGGCTCGGTATCGGCGACTGGGGTCATTCGGGCTCACCTGTAAATCTCGGGTCGGGTCGCGGGAACGGCGTTGCCTGGTCCGGGGCATGGCGAAATGGCGGCTCGGCCGCCGACGCCGGATGAGGTGCATGGGGAGTGTGACGGCATGCCGGCAGAGCCCTTGGCTCGGCGGCGGGCGCGCGTTTGTGGGTGGGGCCGGGTTGTCCCGGGAGGCGCGACGCCTGCGCGACGAGGCCTCGCTTGGAAAACGCGATGAACCCGGCGGGCCGTTACACCCGCGCCGGCAACGCACCCCGACAACATCCGAACGACCGGATCGCGAACCGCCCGTACGCGGCGCACGGGACGGGTACGGATCTCACGGCCGCGATGTCGGACGACGCACCCAAGGTGCCCTCAAGCGACGAGCCGGGGGATGAGGAATGGGCTTCTTCGACGGGGCTCGAATCCCATGGGGCGCGGGTTTTCGGGTGTCGGCATCCCGAGCCACGATGCCCGCCGGGCGGCCCGCGCGGGACCTGCGAAAGATGTGTGTTCGGGTGCGAAGGATGGGTGTGGGAGATACGAAAGTCGACTGCCCGTCGGGGTCAACCGGAACCGATCAAGCCAAGTCCCTAGCCCTACTCGGCCCGCCCCGCCGGGCGTTTAGTAAAGAGATCGTAAAGAAACCTTGGTGTCCCCTGTCTCTGCCGTCACTTGCGCCTCTAGTGTCCGGGACGCCCGGCCCCAACTCCCGCCGCCGCCGTGACCCGACGGTCGACGGGAGGCAGGCGTCGGGTTCTGCCGAATCAGCTCGACGTCGTGGGCGCGTACGGCACCACAGCACCCTGATCGGCGTCGCTTCGCGTCCGGGATCACCTTCCGGGCGGAAGGGGGACCATCTTGAGTCGAGCGATACCCGGACGCGGTGGCACACCGCCGCGAGCCATCCGGCGTTTGCGTGGCCCGGTGACGTTATTGTCCGTCTCGCTCCTCGCGGTCACGGGACTGACCGCAGCGCCGGGCATCACGTCGTCCGCGGCGGCCGCACGTGTGGACAACACCAAGGCTGTGTGGAATCCCGGTCCCGAGGACCAGTACTTCAATCCCGTCGAGGCCGAGGACGGCCAGGGCGGCGGGATCGACGCCGAGCAGGGCGGTGCCGACAAGGCCCGCAAGGCCAAGGAAGGACCCGGCCGCAAGGAGCGCGAGGGCAACCCACGCGCGGCAGCGCAACTGCGCCTGCTGGAGGCCGAGTCCCAGCGCACGGGCAAGAGCCCGGAGCAACTCAGAGCCGAGAAGGCCGGCTTGGCACCGGGCTCGAAGCAGGATGCCAAGCTGCTGACGGTTCTCGTCGAGTTCAACGAGAACGCCAACGACGACTTCTCCGGGTTCAACCGCCGGGCGAGTGTCACCGACCCCTCCTGTGTGCTCGAACCTCCGGGCACGATCAAGAACGGGCCGCTGCACAACAAGATCCCCGACCCGGCGCTCACCGGGCGGGACAACAACTCGCAGTGGGTCAAGGACTTCAGCCCGGAGCACTTCAACAAGATGCTCTACACCAAGCAGGGCATCACCGATCGTATGCGGTTGGACCTGACCGGTCCCGACGGCAAGCCCGGCATCGACATCTCCGGCTACACGATGAAGAACATGTACGAGGAGATGTCGGGCGGCAAGTACACCGTGTCCGGTACCGCCACCCCGTGGATCAAGGTCGCGCACTCCGAGGCGTGGTACGGCGCCGGCCGCTGCGGGCAGCGTGAGCAGGACATGGGCGGGCACCCGGACAACCCCGCGGGCGCGAACCGGTTGGCGATCGACGCGGTGGACGAACTCGCGCGCAGCCAGCCGAACTTCCCGTGGGCCGACTACGACAAGGAGGACACCGGAGACGCGGACGGCGACGGGAACCTCCTCGAACCGGACGGCGTGGTCGACCACTTGGTCCTCGTGCACTCGGGCAAGGACAAGTCCACCGGCGGCGGCGCCGAGGGCACGTACGCCATCTGGGCGCACTCCAGCGCCGTGGCGGGCGGATACACGGTTCCGGGCACGCAACTGAAGGTCGCCAACTACATCGTGCAGCCGGAGGACTCCGGCGTGGGCGTGTTCGCCCACGAGTACGGCCACGACCTCGGTCTGCCGGACCTGTACGACAACTTCAGCGGTGGTCAGTCGGACGTCAACTTCTGGGACCTGATGGCCAACGGATCGCACTCCGGGCCGCTGTTCCAGTCGATGCCCGCGCACATGAGCGCGTGGTCCAAGTACTCGCTGGGCTGGCTGACACCCGAGGTCCTGAAGGTGGGCGACAAGCCCGCGCTGGTCACGCTCGGACAGGCGGCCCAGACACCCAAGGGCACCAAACAGGCGGTCCGGGTCAATCTCCCGGACAAGGTGATCAGGTTCAGCACGCCGCACAGTGGTCAGAAGGCGTGGTACTCGAACAACGACCAGGACTGGGCGGACGTCAAGCTGGTTCGCGACGTCGCGGTCCCGGCGGGCTCCGACGTGAAGTTCCGCTGGTGGACCGACTATGTCCTGGAGGAGGACTGGGACTTCGGCTTCGTCGAGGTGTCCACCGACGGCGGCACCACCTGGACGCAGCTCCAGGTGCGTGACGAGGCCGGCACGCTCGTGTCGACCCCGCCGGACTACCCGGACCCCAACGGCAACCTCCGAGCCTTCGGCAAGAGCACCGGGTTGACCGGCGACAGCCACGGCTGGCGCCACGACCAGGTGGACCTGACGCCGTACGCGGGGCGGAACATCAAGCTGCGCATCGGCGTCGACACGGACGCGGCGACGCAGGAGAAGGGTTGGGTCGCCGACGACTTCTCGCTCACCAACGGCACCACCACCGTGTGGTCCGACGATGTCGAGCAGGGTGCCAACGGCTGGACTCCGCAAGGTGGTTCGTCCGGCGGCGGCACCAGGGGCGCGGGCTGGATCGTCACCGACGGCACGTTCAGCCGCGAGCAGTACTACCTGCTCGAGTGGCGCAACATGTCCGGCTTCGACCAGGGCCTGAAGTACACCTACACGTTCGGTGAGAACGGCAAGCGCGAGAAGCTCGCGTACAACGCGCCGGGCCTGCTGGTGTGGCTGCGGGACAGCTCGTACGAGAACAACGGCGTGCTGTTCAACATCGACAAGGCCCCGTCGTGGGGCGCCAAGGGCGAGTTGCTCCTGGTCGACGCGCACCCGGAGCCCTACCGCTTCCCGGACGCGCCGTCGAACCAGGCGGCCAACCTGGAACCCCGAGTGCAGTCGGCCAACGCGGCGTTCAGTTTCAAGGACACGCCCGGATTCCGGGCCTGCCGCACGGCCGGCGACCACTGCGCGCAATTCGCCAAGACGGAACCGGTGCGGTTCTTCTCCGACACGCTCGGCTACGCGCCGGGCGCGGAGGCCAACGGCACCGGCTTCGCGCCCAAGGACCGCAACGGTTCGACCGTGGTTCCGGCGCGGGCTCCGTACTCGACCAAGGTCACCAAGACGGACGGCTCGCCGGACTTCGCCAACTACGGCAAGCCGTTCTTCTCCTCGGTGCTCGGCTCCGGCAACCCCGGGTGGGAGAAGGCATACGGCGTGACCGTGTTCCCGGTCCTCCCATTGTCCGGTGACAAGGGCGCCGTCGTCTGGATCGCACCCGCCCGCAAGTAGCCACAAGTCCGCACGTGTGCGACATCGGCCCCCACGACGCGCTTCCGGTCGTGGGGGCCGACCCATCGGGGGCGATCCGCGCACGGCCCGGGGGCGCGGACGGGGCGGCCCGGGTGCGACCGGCTGCGCGGGGATAACATCCGCCGGATGGAGTTGCGTCAGTTGCGGTACTTTCTCGCGGTCCACGAGGAGCGGCACCTCACCCGGGCCGCGTACGCGCTGGGCATCCGGCCGACGTCGTTGAGCCAGCAGATCATCGCTCTCGAGCGCGTGCTCGGGGCGCCGCTGTTCGTGCGTACCCCGGGCGGCATGACGCCGACCGAGGCGGCCGACCGACTGGTGGCGGACGCGCGGGCCGCGGTGGAGGCGGCACGGCGGGCGAAGGAGTCGGTACACGGGCGGCGCGTGATGCGCGCCGCACTCACGCCGGGGGCGCCGCCCTGGGTCGCGCCCGCGTTGTGGCGGGCGGCCGGGGAGTCCACGCCCGAGATCGCCGACCGACAGACGGGCGAACAACTGGTGCGGCTGCGCGCCGGCTCGTTGGACGTGGGGGTAGTGGTACTGCCGGAGGACCTGCACGACCTCGCGTGCGTGGAGGTCGGCGACGCGGAGTTGGGAGTCCTGGTCGCCGGCGGGCATCGCCTCGCGCGGCGGAGCACGGTGGACTGGGCCGACCTGTCCGGGAGCGCGCTGTTGTGGTTCGCGCGGTCGTCGGCGCCCGGCTACCACGACGCGACGCGTGCGGCCTGGACGCGTGCGGGGTGGCGGCCGAGAGTGATCCGCGAAGGTCCACCGCGGCGCGCGTTGTTCACCGCCGAGCTGGCCGGCGGCGACGACATGGTGGCACTGCGGCCCGCGTGGGACGCGCACGACGCAGACGGCCTGGTGTGGCTGCCGTTCGCGACGGACGCGCCGCGCATCCGGCACGCGCTGGTCTGGAACGCCGACGATTCGTACGCGGCGCGGTATGCCGCGACCGCCGCCGACCTGGTGCGTGAGGCGCGACCTCAGGCCCGTGCGGGTGCGCCTCGTGGACGGCGGGCGGTCGAAGGCGGTGTGCTGGGATCGACCGGGCCCGCCGCGTCGAGGATCCGATAGGTCGACGACGCCGGGGGCCGACAGCGAGGAGTCGAACAGGAGGCGTCCGCCATGGCGCTGACGGCATGGGGATTCATCTACACCGCTTCGGGCGCCGATCCCGACCGCGAGACCGTCGTCGTGACACCCGACTGCCGTTCCGTGTTCGTCGGTGTGGACCGGCCCGAGCAGGCGATCCGGGTGGCTCGGCGCCTGGTCGCGGAAGGTGCCCAACTGATCGAGCTGTGCGGAGGATTCGGGCCGGTGTGGGCCGCCAGGGTGATCGAGGCCGTCGAAGGCGCGGTCCCGGTGGGGGCGGTGGCGTACGGCGCGGAGGCGGTGGACCAGGTGCACGCGATCTTCGCGTGAGGCGCCGACTGGGCGCGTTCGCCTCGCGGCGCGCCGCGCGTGGTGGTCTCGTCCCATGGGTCCCACGAGTGGTCCCGTGACGCCCCAGTGGGTACAACGGTAGACATGGCCGATGATTCCGGCCGATTTCGGGGTGCATCGGTTCAGTCACCGTCCGGCAGGCGCCGGCGAAGCGTTGCCGGGCAGGTGTTCGTCCTGCAAGTCGCCGTGGTGTTTCTGCTTGTCGCCGGCGCCGTGCTCGCGCTGGTGGTGCAGTCCCGACACGACAGCGACCGCGAGGCCCGCAACCGGGCGGTCGCCGTCGCGCAGACGTTCGCCCACTCGCCCGGGGTGATCGCCGCGTTGCGTTCACCCGACCCGTCCGCGGTGCTGCAACCGCTGACCGAGGCGGGGCGGATGGCCGCCGGTGTGGACTTCATCGTGGTGACCGACACCCAGGGGATCCGCTACACGCACCCCAGGCCGGAACTGATCGGTCTGCCCGTCGTCGCCAACATCGAGCCCGCGCTGGCCGGGCACATGCTCGTGGAGAGCGTGAACGGCCCGCTCGGACGCGAGGTGCAGGCGGTGGTCCCGGTCACCGCCCCCGACGGCACGGTCGAGGGTGTGGTCATCGCCGGGCTGCGGGTCAAGAACGTGACCGGCGTGGTCGACCGGCAACTGCCGATCATCCTGGCCACCGGTGCCGCCGCGCTCGCCCTGGCCACCGGCGGGACCGCACTGGTGACCCGGCGGCTGCGGCGCCAGACACGGGGCCTGGGCCCGGCCGAGATGACCCGCATGTACGAACACCACCACTCGGTACTCCACGCGGTTCGCGAGGGCGTGCTCATCGTCGGCGCCGACACCCGCCTGGTGCTGGCGAACGACGAGGCCAGACGACTGCTCGACCTCCCGCCCGACGCCGAGGGCCGGCGGATCGCCGACCTGCCCGGCCTCGAACCGGGCACGGCCGCGCTGCTGATCTCCGGTCGTGTGGTCTCGGACGAGGTCCATCCCGCCGGGGATCGATTGCTGGCGGTCAACCAGCGGCCCACGGATCGTCACGGCGGTCCGCGCGGGACGGTCGCGACCCTGCGCGACACGACCGAGTTGATGACGCTCTCCGGCAGGGCCGAGGTGGCGGGCAGGCGGCTGAAACTGCTGTACGACGCCGGGGTGGCGATCGGCACCACCCTGAACATGGTGCGCACCGCCGAGGAACTCGCCGACGTCGCGGTCCCGCGTTTCGCCGACTTCGTCACCGTCGACCTGGCCGCCCCGGTCCTGGACGGAGGGGAGCCGACCGGTAGCGGCGCCAACATGCGCCGCAGCGCCGTCGCCGGCATCCGCGACGATCACCCCCTGTACCCGCTCGGCACCCTGATCGACTTCGTCCCCTCGACCCCGCAGGCCCGCGGACTCGACAGCGGCCGGTCGGAGATCGTGGCCGATCTCGCGACCGCGGACGACTGGCACGCCCAGGACCGGGAGCGCGCGGGAGCGATCGTCGAATACGGGATCCACTCCCTGATCACGGTCCCGGTCCAGGCGCGCGGCTCGGTGCTGGGCGTGGCCAACTTCTGGCGGAGGGAAAAGCCCGAGCCGTTCGACCGGGAGGACCTGTTCCTCGCCGAGGAACTGGTCGCGCGCGCCGCGGTCAGCATCGACAACGCACGCCGCTACGCCCGCGAACACACTCTGGCGACGGCGCTGCAACGCAGTCTGCTGCCGCGTGCCCTGCCCGCGCAGAGCGCGCTGGAGGTGGCCCACCGCTATCTGCCCGCGCAGTCCGGGGTGAGCGGCGACTGGTTCGACGTGATCCCGCTCTCCGGTGCCCGGGTGGCCCTGGTCGTCGGTGACGTCGTCGGCCACGGGCTGCACGCCGCGGCCACCATGGGCCGGCTGCGTACCGCGGTGCACAACTTCTCCACGCTCGACCTGCCGCCCGACGAACTCCTCAGCCACCTGGACGACCTGGTCGGCCGGATCGACCAGGACGAGGCGGACCCGGACGTCGGGGCCGGCATCATCGGCGCCACCTGCCTGTACGCGATCTACGACCCGGTGTCGCGGCGCTGCGCGATGGCCCGGGCCGGGCATCCGTTGCCCGCGCTGGTGCACCCGGACGGCATCGTGGAGTTCCCCGACCTGCCCGCCGGGCCGCCGCTGGGACTGGGCGGCATGCCGTTCGAGACCATCGAGATGGAGGTTGCCGAGGGCAGTTCGCTCGTCCTGTACACGGACGGGTTGATCGAGGACCGCACCCGCGACCTGGACGTCGGGATGGGGCTGCTGCGCCAGGCCCTGGCCCACCCCGGCCGCACCCCGGAGCAGAGCTGCGCGGCGGTCCTGGACGCGCTGCTCCCCGAACACCCCAAGGACGACATCGCCCTGCTCGTCGCCCGCACCCGCACCCTGGACGGCGCCCGGGTGGCCGAATGGGAGGTGCCGTCGGATCCCGCCGCGGTGGCCGGGATGCGCGAGGTGGTCTCCGCGAAACTGGAGGAGTGGGGGCTGGGCGATCAGCTCTTCGGCACCGAGTTGATCCTCAGCGAGCTGATCACCAACGCCATCCGCTACGGGTCCGAGCCGATCCGGGTACGGCTGTTGCGCGACCGGAGCCTGATCTGCGAGGTGGCCGACGGCAGCAGCACCGCCCCTCACCTGCGGTACGCGGCCACCATGGACGAGGGCGGCCGGGGTCTGTTCCTGGTCGCCCAGATCGCCGCGCGCTGGGGTACGCGGTACATCCCAGAGGGCAAGATCATCTGGGCGGAACAGCCCCTGCCCGACCCCACCGAAGCACACGCCGCCCCGGCGCCCGCGGATACCGATCCCGCGGACACCGATCCCACGGACACCGATCCCGCGGACTTCGGGACGGCCCCGGCGAACGAACGGACTTCGTGATGACGCGGCGACCCGCCACCGGGAGGTGTGCCCGCTCGGGAAACACCTCGCGGTGGCGGACTTCCCGCGGGCGACCGCCGGTCAGGTGCCGGGTTCCACGGTCGGGAGGTAGCGCGGCGCCCGCCAGGCGTCGAGTCGGTGTTCGACCGCCGCCCCCAGGGACAGCAGCTCGCCGTCGCGGTGGTCGCCGGACATCAGCAGCAGACCCACGGGCAACCGGTTCACCAGGCCGGCCGGCACCGACAACGACGGGTACCCGGCCACGGCCGCGGGGGTGGAGGACGGGATCACGTCGTTGTCGCCGCGCGCACAGTCGGTCGTCCAGGCGGGCGGGTTCGTCGGGGAGGCGATCGCGTCCAGGCGATGGGCGGCCATGGTCTCGTCGATGGACCTACGCGAGAGATCCTTCAACTCGGCGCGTGCGGCCCGGTATTGCGGGTCGGTGGTGGGCGGCGCGAGCAGGGCCTGCTCGAACAACTCCTGACCCGCGAAGCAGGTCTGCTCCGCCGGGTGGGTGCGGTTGAACTCGATCAGTTCGGCGAGGTCGCGCGGTCCCCGGCGGGTGGCGAGGTAGGCGTCGATGTCGCGGTGGAACTCGCTCAACAGTGCGGGAAACTCCAGTTCGGCGAGTCGCTCCTGGTAGGGGAGTCGCACCTCGACGACCTCGGCGCCCGCCTTGCGCAGGCTGTCGGCCGTACGCGTCATCAGGGCGTCGACCTCCGGCCCGAGCGAGGGCAGCCGCCACAGTCCGATGCGCTTGCCGCGCAGTGCGCCGGGGCGTGTCGACGCCCGCGCGACATCGAGGGAGGCGGTGAGCTCCGGGGCGCCGCCGCTGATCACGGCGAGGGTGAGCGCGGCATCGGTGACGTTGCGCGCCATCGGTCCCGCGGTGTCCTGCTCGGCGGAGATGGGCACCACGCCGGCCTGGCTGACCAGTCCCAGGCTGGGCTTGTGGCCGACGACACCGTTCGCCCCGGCCGGACACACGATCGAGCCGTCCGTCTCGGTCCCGATCGCCACCTGCGCCAAGGACGCGGCGAGCGCGGCTCCGGAACCGGACGATGAACCACACGGGTTGCGGTCCAACACATACGGATTCCTGGTCTGACCGCCCACCGCCGACCAGCCCGAAGTGGGCTTGGCCGCACGGAAGTTGGCCCATTCGGACAGGTTCGTCTTGCCCAGGATGACCGCGCCCGCGTCGCGCAGGCGGGTGACCAGGGTGGCGTCGGCGTCCGGCGGGCTCCCGGCCAGTGCCAGTGACCCGCCCGTCGTGGGCAGGTCACGGGTGTTGACGTTGTCCTTGAGCAGGACGGGAATGCCGTCGAGCGGGCCGCGGGTCTCACCGCGTCGATGCCGGGCGTCGCTGGCCGCCGCCTGGCGCAGGGCGGTCGGATCGGTCCGCAATACCGCGTGGATTTTCGGGTCGACGGTCTCGATCCGCCACAGATAGGCGCCGGTCAGTGCCGACGAGGTCAACGAACCGCGCGCCATGCGCGCCTGTAACTCGGGGATCGTCACCGTGTCCAGATCGACGCCCAGCCTCGGCGGCGAGCCCGCGGCGGCCGGCGAACCGCCGGCGTCGGCGGCCTCCGCAGGTGAACTCGGCGCGGTCACAAGGCATCCCGCGACGAGGGCGGCGATCAGCGTGGCAACGCTTCTCTTTGTCATGGGAGTCATCGCACTACACGGCGGCATCCGGCACAAGGTCACCGGGACGCCCGGACACCGGGTTGCCGGGGACGCCATCCGGCACGGCGCGCGACGCACCGGGTGGGTCGGCGGGGTGTGGTCGCCTCGTCCGTCGGGTGTTCGTACTCACATCAGGTGGGCGCGGCAGGCCAGTTGTACCGCGAGGCGTTGTTGGGGATCCTCCAGGTCCGCGCCGATCAGTTCGCCCACCTTGCGGACGCGTTTGGTGACCGCGTTGCGGTGCAGGTGCAGTTCGTCGGCGGCCCGGGCGGGCGAGCCCTGATGGTCGAGGTAGGCCTGTAGCGTACGCAGCAGCGGCGCGGCGCGCTGTGGGCCCAACGCCAGCACCGGGGCCAGGAGTTCGTGCACCGCCTCGCGGGCCGCGTCGGAGGAGTACCAGTCCAGCAACATCCGGTCCAGACCCGCCGCGTCGTGCGCGGCGATCGGGCCGGACCCGCCGCCGCCCGAGCGCAACAGGGCGGTGCGGGCCTCGCGGGCGGACCTGCGCAGGCCCAGCACGCCGCGATGGGCCGCGCCCACCCCGCAGCGCAGGTCCGCGCCCGGGTTGCGCTCGCGCAGCACCACCAGGAGCCGGCCGGCGTCGGCGAGCGTCGCGCGCATGCCGTCGCGGCCCGGGTCGGTGGGCTGTGATCGAGTCAGCACCAGCGCCTCGTCGACGCGCGCGGCGTTCCAGGTGACCGGGCCCAGCGAACGCAACAGGCGCAGCGCGAGCGGCCCGGCGGCCTCCAGGAGGCGGTATCGGTCGGTGCCGGCCAGGGCGATCGGCTCCACCCGCAGGGCCAGATGCCAACTGTCGACCGGCAGCCCCAGGGCCCGGCCGCGGCTGCCCAGGCGCAGTGCCTGGGCCTCGGGCACGGCCAGCAACTCGGCCAGGAGCTGGCCGCGCGAGCGCACCGGGACATCGTCGGCCGGGCCGGCCGCCGCCGCCAGCGCGCCCAGGGCGAGCACCGCACGCACGGCGCGGCCCGCCGCATCGGGTCGGTCCGGTGCGCTGAGCCAGACGTCGCCGTCGGGCCCGAGCGCCGACGCGCCGAACTCGCCCGGCTCCGGCGCACGCAGACCCACCGGCACCCCCAGAACCCGGGACGCGGCTCGGGCCACCCGCTCCGGGTCGCCCGCCACGGACGGCAACTCCCGGGCCGCCGCGTCCACCCGGGCCAGGGCGTCGGCCGCACCACCGCGGACCACTCGATCCACCGCCAGCACCAGCGCGGCCAGGTCGCCGTCGGTGTGCAGGATCGCGACCCGGCCCCGGTCGGCCAGCGCGCGGGCGGTGGCCGGGACGGGCGAGTCGGGCGTGATGGCGGTCAGCACCAGGCCCGCCGCGCCGGCCGCCGCGAGATCGCGCACCGCCACGTCGAGCCGATAGCCGCTGAGCGGTGTGGTCAGCACGACCAGGCAACCGGCGGGCGCGTGCGCCAGGCGATCCGCGCGCGTCTCCAGCCGCACGTCGGTCAGCGGGACGGCGTCGGTCGGTCCGGCCACGACGACGATCCCGTCGGTGTCGGGGCCGGAAAGCAGGTCGGCGAGTGTGGTCACGGCGCCCAGTGTGCCGGCAGCACATGTTTCGCTCGATCGGGTGCGTGTGGCACACATCCGACATGCCGTCCGTTCGTACCTTTGACCCATGGAACTCGACGCCGGACTGCTTCCGGACTTCGCGCGCGGCTGCGCCGTCCTGGGTTCGGGCGGCGGCGGGGCCACGTCGGTCACCCTCGCGGGCGCCCGGCAGGCGATCGTCGAGCACGGCCCGGTCCGGATCCTGCACCCGCGGGACCTGCCCGAGGACGCCAGGGTGATGACGGTCGGCACCGTCGGCTCGTCCCCGGTGATGGCCGAGCGGGTCGGCGGCGTCGCCGAGGCACGGCGGATGTTGGACCGGGTCGAGAAGGTCCGGGGCGGACCGCCGGCCGCGCTCATGTCGAGCGAGATCGGCGGCTCCAACGGCTGCGTGGCGGTCGCCTGGGCCGCACGCCTGGGCTTGCCGCTGCTGGACGCGGACAGCATGGGCCGGGCCTTCCCCCGGATGGACCAGAACGTGCTCGAACTCGCCGGGATCCGGGCCACACCCGCCGTGCTCGCCGACGAACGGGGCCGCACCGTGGTCGTCGACCACGCCGACGGCCCCTGGCTGGAGCGGGTGGTCCGGGCCGCGCTGGACGCGTTCGGTGGTCAGGCCGCCTGCTCGGACTACCCCCTGACGGCCGGTCAAGCCGCCCGGCACGCCGTGCCGGGCTCGATCCGCCGGGCGCTGGCCGTGGGCGCGGACCTGGCCTCCGGCGTACCCGGCGACCCCGCGCCGCCGACCCGCCGGGTGGTCACCGGCAAGATCGCCGCAATCGAGCGGGTCTCGCACGCGGCCACCGGAATCCTGGTCGAGGGCCTGGGCCGGGACCAGGGCCGGCTGCTGCGGGTCGAGGCGCAGTCGGAATATCTGGCCGTCCTGGAGAACGGCCGGCCGGTCGTGGTGACGCCGGACATCATCGCGCTGGTGGAGACCAGGACGGGCGAGGCCCTGCAGGTCGAGGTGCTGCGCTACGGGCTTCGCGTGTCGATCCTCGCGTTGGACTGCGCCCCCGCCTGGCTGACCGAGGCCGGCCTGCGCCTCGGCGGCCCGGCGGCCTTCGGGCTGGACCTGCCCGATCCCGAGGGGAGCGTGCGATGAGCGCCCTTGGCACGATCGGTGTGGACGTGGGCCCGACCCACACCGACGGGGCACTTCCGGCCGGCGACGCCCCGGCGATCACGGTCAAGGTGCCCTCGGCGGAGCATGCGGTGGACAGCGTCCGGATCGCCGTGGCCGCGCTCCTGCGGGACGCCCCGCGCCCGACGAGGGTGACCCACGTGGCCATCGCGCTGCGCAGCGCCGCGCACGCGGTCACCCGCCGCGAGGGGCTGACCCGGGTCGGCGTCCTGCGCATCGGCGGGCCCGTCTCGGACGCGGTGCCGCCGCTGGCCGACTGGCCCGCCGACCTGCGCGCGGCCGTGCACGCGGGCAGCGCGATGGTCGAGGGCGGCGCCGGCCTGACCCGCGCCGACACCACCTTGCTCGACCGGGACGCGGTGGCCCGGTTCGCGGCCGGCCTCGCGGGCCGCGCCGACGCGTTCGCGGTCTCCGGGGTGTTCTCGCCGATCGACGACACCCAGGAACACGAGGCCGCCGAGATCATCCGCCGTGAGGCGGGCCCCGACGTGTTCGTCGGCCTGTCCGCGGGATTGGGCGGGTTGGGCCTGATCGAGCGCGAGAACAGCACGGTCCTGGACGCCGCGCTGTCACGGCACACCGCGGCCCTCGCCGACGCGTTGACCTCCTCGCTCGGCGCCCTGGGTCTGGCGTCCGCGCCGATCCTGGTCACCCGCGGCGACGGCACCCTGACCGCGCTGGACTACCTGCGGCTGCACCCGAGCCTGGCGTTGGGCAGCGGACCGGCCGGCACGCTGCGCGGCGCCGGGCTGCTGACCGGGCTGACCGATGCGGTGGTCGCCGACGTCGGGGCGCGGCGGATCAGAGTGGGCCTGCTGGTCGGCGGCTTCCCGCAGGAGAGCAGGCCCGGGGAGGTCATCGGCGGCGTTCCGGTGAGCTTCCCGATGCCCGACCTGATCCGGGTCCCGGCCGAAGACCGCGACGCGTTCGAGGAGGCGGTGGACCGGATGCAGCCCGGCGCGGCCCGACTGCCGCTGATCGTGGTCGGCGGCGGCTCGGCCGCGCCCGCCGCGGCGACGGCCCCGGCCGCGCACGTCGTACGGCCCGAACACGGCCCGGTGGCCGGGGCGTTCGGGGCCGCACTCAGCCCGGTCGGCGGCGCCTACGAGCAACTGGTGCGAGCCGGGGAGGCGGCCGAGGCGGACGCGGTGGAAGACGTCCGCGAAGGCGCGCGCCGCAGTGCCGTGCGGGCGGGCGCCGATCCGCGCCGGGTCGTCGTACTCCCGGTCGAACGGGTCCCCGTGCCCTACCTTCCCGGTCCCGCGTTCAGCCTGCGGGCCCGAGCGGTGGGACCTCCCGCGCCGCTGTGAGCGGTCCGCTCAACGTACGCGCGGAGCACCACCCGTCCCGGTGAGCCGCGGCACGACACCACGCACACCCGCCCAGCCCAGGGCGGGTCTTCCAACCCCCGCCGAGCTCCACGACGCCCGGCACCGCACCTCGCCGCCCGGCGACACGTCCCCTTCCGGTCCCAGGAATTCGTGCCGGTCCCCAGGAATCCGAGGAAACGCATGACCACAGACAGCAGAACGACCGACGCGGGCACACCCTCGCCCAAGGCCGTCGACGCGGGTGCGCCCGACGCGTCGGGCCCGGACGAGGACTACCCGCTCGAGCGTGTGCCGCAGTCCGCGCGCTACTCGTGGTTCAACGTCGCGATCCAGCGCTTCGGCCAACTCTCCGACCTGACCCAGTTCCTGCTCGGCGCGACGCTGGGCGCCGGGCTGAGCTTCTGGGGCGCGTTCTGGGCCTTCACGCTCGGCTCGGTGATCCTGGAGGTGGTGTGCATCTTCGTCGGCATCGCCGGGATGCGCGAGGGCCTGACCACCTCGGTGCTGGCCCGCTGGACCGGGTTCGGCCGATACGGGTCGATCCTGATCGGCCTGGTGATCGCGGTCAGCCTGTTCGGCTGGTTCGGCGTGCAGACCGCGGTGTTCGCCGCAGGGCTGCACTCGCTGGTCCCGGGCGTGCCGTTGTGGGGCTGGTGCCTGATCACCGGTCTGGGTGTCACGATCCTGGTGCTGCGCGGGTTCCGCGCGATGGGCTGGACGGCCTTCGTCACCGTGCCGGCGTTCCTGGGCCTGGCGGGCTGGGCGATGACCGTGGAGATCTCCCGGCACAGCATGGGCGATCTGGTCGCCTCCCCGCCGTTCGGCGAGCACATATCGATCGCGACCGGCGCGACGATCGTGGCCGGCTCGTACATCATCGGTGCGGTCACCACACCGGACATGACCCGGTTCAACCGCTCCACCGCAGACGTCGTCAAGCAGACCCTGGTCGGCATCTCGCTGGGCGAGTACGTGCTGGGCCTCGCCGGTGTGCTGCTGGCGTACGCGGTCAAGTCTTCCGACGTGATCGCCATCATCACCGCCTCCTCCGGCGTCGCGGGCGTGCTGATCCTGGTGTCGGCCACCGTGAAGATCAACAACTGGAACCTGTACTCCGCCGCCCTGGGCCTGATCAGCGCCGTCGAGTCGACGATCGGGATACGCCTGAACCGCACCGTCGTGACGATCGCCATCGGCGTCCTCGGCAGCCTCGCGGCCGCCGCCGGCATCCTGGACCGGTTCACCGACTTCCTGACCGTGCTCGGCGTGGTGACCCCGCCGATCGCCGGAATCATGGTCGCCGAGTACTTCGTCACCAAGCGCTGGCGTGCGCAACTGGACGCCTCCCGCGCGATCGGCCGACTCCCGGAGACCGAACCCTTGTGGGTGCCCGCCACGATCGTCTTGTGGACCGCCGCCTCGGTGTTCGGTTGGTTGTGCGAGCACTACCAGTGGGCGGGAGTGCCGGCGCTGAACTCGCTGCTGGCCGCCGGGCTCGGATACATCGTGGCCGGTCGGCTGAACCTGGTGCAGCCGCACCGCGAACTGCCGGTCGAGCAACCGGCCCACCCGGCCGCGGCCCGCGAGATCGCGGCCGCCGGCGAAGCCGCCGCAACTCCGGCCTGAACACCCCCACACCGCCCGTTTCGGCAAGAGGAACCACCACATGCGCATCGGAATCGACGTCGGGGGCACCAACACCGACGCCGCCCTGCTGAGCGACGACAACCACGTCGTCGCCGGCACCAAGTCACCCACCACCGCCGACGTCACGTCGGGGGTGGCCGCGGCCGTCGCCGCACTGCTGGCCGCGCCCGGCGCCGACGGGCGGCCCACCGATCCGGCCGCGGTGGACGCGGTGATGATCGGCACCACGCATTTCCTGAACGCGCTGATCGAGGGCGAACGGCTGGCGCGGGTCGCGGCCGTCCGGCTCGGCCTGCCCGCCACCGAGGCGCTGCCGCCGATGGTCGACTGGCCCGAACGGCTGCGCGAGGTGGTCGGCGGCGGCACGTACCTGTGCCACGGCGGGCGCGAGTTCGACGGTCGGATGATCTCGCCGCTGGATCCCGACGAGTTGCGCCGGGTCGCGGCGGACATCCGCGCCCGGGGGCTGACCACGATCGCGATCAGCTCGGTGTTCTCGCCGGCGGCGGCCGAGGACGAGGTCCGGGCGGCGGAGATCCTCACCGGCGAACTCGGCGACGTACACGTGTCCCTCTCGCACGAGATCGGCCGAGTCGGCCTGTTGGCGCGCGAGAACGCGACGATCGTCAACGCCTCGCTGCGGGATCTGGCCGAACACATCGTGGACGCGTTCGGCGCGGCGCTGGTCGGGGCCGGGATCGGCGCGCCCTTCTTCATATCGCAAAACGACGGCACGCTGATGGACGTCGCACACGCGCGGCGCTATCCGGTCGCCACCTTCGCCTCCGGGCCGACCAACTCGATGCGCGGCGCGGCGTTCCTGTCCGGACTCACCGACTGTGCGGTCGTGGACGTGGGTGGGACCACGGCCGACGTGGGCATCCTGGTCGGCGGCTTCCCGCGGGAGGCGGCGGGCGAATCCGAGGCGGCCGGGGTGCGGACCAACTTCCGCATCCCGGACGTGCTTTCGCTCGGTATCGGCGGTGGCTCACTGGTCGCCGGCGACGGCGAGGTCGGGCCGCGCAGCGTGGGCTACCGGTTGACCGACGAGGCCCTGGTGTTCGGCGGCGACACGTTGACCGCCACCGACCTGGCCGTGGCCGCCGGTGCCGCCGACATCGGCGACGCGAGCGCGGTGGCCGGTGTGGAGCGCGCGTTCGCCGAGCGCGCGCTCGCCCGGATCGCCGAACGGCTGGCCGAGACGGTGGACCGCATGCGCACCTCCGCCGCGCCGCTGCCCGTGGTCGCGGTCGGCGGCGGCAGCGTGCTGGTCTCGGGCGGTCTGCCCGGCTTCCCGGACGTGCGGCGACCGGCCCACTTCGATGTGGCCAACGCGGTCGGCGCGGCCATCGCGCAGGTCGGCGGTGAGGTCGACCGGGTCTTCCGGGTCCCGGAGGGCAAGCGTGACCAGGTGCTGGCGACGGCCCGGGAGGAGGCGGTGCGCCGGGCCGAGGAGTCCGGCGCGCGGCCGGGGACGGTACGCGTCGTCGACGTCGAGGAGGTGCCGTTGGCCTATCTGCCGGGCGGGGCGACGCGCATTCGGGTGAAGGCGGTGGGGGATCTCGACCTTGGGCGGCCGGTCTCGGCGTACCGCGTGTCGGGTGCGGGGGACGGCGGTGCGGTGGGCGATGGCGCGCTGGGCGATGGCGTGTCGAACGTGGGCGCGTCGAACGTGGGCGTGGAGAAGCATGGCGCGTCGGACGCCGGTGCCGAGAAGCACGGTGCGTCGCAGGACGGCGCGGAGAAGCATGGCGCGTCGGCTGCCGGCGCGCGGAACGATGGTGCGTCGAAGGACGGCGCCGAGAAGCACGGTGCGTCGAACGAGGGCGCCGAGAAGCACGGTGCGTCGAACGACGGCGCGCAGGACGACGACGCGCAGGACGACGGCGCGCAGGACCACGACGCGCAGAACGGAGTTCGCACGCATGCGTGAGATCGGCATCGAGCAGTTGGCGGATATCGCGCGTGGCGCGGGCATTCTTGGTACGGGCGGCGGCGGGGACCCGTACGTGGGCATGCTGTTGGCTCGCGAGGCGGTGCGGCGATACGGCCCGGTGACCGTGCTCGACATCGACGAGGTGCCGGCGGACGCGACCGTCGTGCCGATCTCGTCGATGGGCGCGCCGACGGTGTTGTTGGAGAAACTCCCCTCCGGCCGCGAGGAGATCAACGCGCTGCGCGCGTTGGAGGCGGTGCTGGGCCGTCGGGCCACCCACCTGGTGCCGATCGAGATCGGTGGCGTGAACTCGATGATCCCGTTGGCCGCCGCGGCACACACCGGGCTGCCGATCGTGGACGGCGACGCGATGGGACGGGCCTTCCCGGAGGCGCAGATGGTGTTGCCCGGCCTGATCGGGGTGCCCAACTCACCGATGGCGCTGGCCGACGACAAGGGCAATACGGTCGTCGTCCAGGCGGTGGACAACACCGAGGCCGAGCGGATCGCCCGAGCCGTGTGCGTCGAGCGCGGCTGCCAGATCTCGTGCGCGGACACCGTCCTGCGCGGCGACCAACTGCGCGACGGCCTGGTCCCGGCGACGCTGACCCTGGCCGAGAACCTGGGCCGCGAGGTCCGCCGGGCGCGCGCCGAACACCGCGATCCGGTCGAGGCCGCCCGCGAACTTCTGGGCGGCGTACACCTTTCGGCCGGAAAGGTGGTCGATGTCGAACGCCGCACCGAGGGCGGGTTCGCACGCGGTCGGGCGCGCCTGGAGGGAGCCGGCTCGGTACTGGAACTGGACTTCCAGAACGAACACCTGCTCGCGCGCCGCGACGGCCGGGTGGTCGCCACCACCCCGGACCTGATCTGCGTCCTGGACACCGAGACGGGAGAACCGGTGACCACCGAATCGTTGCGCTACGGACTGCGCGTCACGGTGCTGGCCGCCCCGTGCGACCCGCGCTGGCTGACCCCGGCGGGCCTGGCCCTGACCGGCCCGCGCTATTTCGGGTACGACCTGGACCACCATCCGTTGACCGATTGAGCGCGCGTGAGCCCGACGGGCGGGCCTGCGGGCCGGCCCGCCCGCCGGGCTAGCCGCCGTGGAGCCGGCACGACCGCGTCGACCGCTGCCTGCGCATGCGCGGGGAGCGGGGCAGGTCGCAATCGCTCGATCGTAGGATGCCTGCATGCCTTCTTTGGTCGATTGGCTACGCGCGGGGCCCAGGCCGGTCGGGATCGCGCCCGGGGATCCCCTGTTCGAGGCCGTCGTAGTGGCGGGCGATGTGCGCGAGTCGGCGCGGCTGACGCAGGTGGGCATCAAGGACGCCTCGGGGCGCGATGTGCGCGTCGACTACACGCACTACGACCCGATGACGGCCAAGGAAACCGCGATCGCAGCGATTCACTGGGCCCGGATGTATCCGGACAGCGAGGCGCTCGCCTTCATAGGAATGAGGGAACTGGGCCCGAACGGTGAGGAATTTCCCCCGGCTGTCATATTTGCCACGGAGCAGGGCGGAGGGGATTTCAAGTTCAGTGATTTCTACTATGGGAGTGACTACCGCTTCCGATTCACCGATCTGCACGGGGCGTTGGTTGGGTCATCGGGCTACTTCGGGCCAGAGGGCCGAGCCAACCTGTTGACGGGGGTGGCGCGGGAATTCGAATCCCATATACCGGACATCTCCCGATGGGGCACGATCCCCGCCATCCTCCACGAACTCGGGCACATCCGGGAGATGGATGCCATGAGGCGGGGCCGATACGCGCTCCCGAACATCGGACCGGGCGACCGCGAGCAGTCCGGCAGGCTGCACTGGCAAGCCCCGCTGTTCTCTTCTCTCCGCGGCCCGGTCGGCTTGGACACGCCACAGGGCCGATGGGCGACGGGTGGGAGGGGCCGGGCGATGTCGCCTGCGGTCGCCGGGGCACAAAGCCAGGACGCCCACATCTCGCCGGAGATGTCTTGGGCACTCAATGATCGGTTCCGCAACCACGGGTTTCGATCGTATTCCGCGGGCACCAAGCACGAGGCATATCCGGACGCGCTGATGACGCTCATGATGCAGGGTGAGGCCGCCGGTTGGCAGGTCCGATCCATCGCCCGTGCGCAGCCCGGGTCGAATGTGGACACGCTCCTCGCGGGCGCACCCGGACTGCGTGCCGCCGCCGTCGAACTGCGCGAACGTTCGGACCCGGCCACCGCCGCCCCGGCGCGGGAGCAGGTGCGGTTGTCGGCTCGGACGGTCGGCGCGGAGGTGGTGCAGCGGGCCTCGGGTACCGTCGCGAGACTGGACCGCACATCGCCGGCGGTGGCGCGGAGCGACGCGGAATCGGTGACTGTGGAGCGTGTCGACCGGGCACTTCCTCGCCGGCGTGACACACTCGATCCGGCGCCGGTGCTGCCGCAACTGCCACGCGGGAGACAGCTTTCCTCGGCCACGTCCGACCCGAGTACCGACGCCCGCCTTGCCGTGACGAGGCACGGATTCGGCGCTGCTGCGAACACGAAGGCGCAGGCGACGAGCGCGGCTCCGACGCGCCTTCCCGACACGGGTCACGGTGCGCGTACGACCGGCGTCGGACGTGTCGAAAGCGACCCGTCCGGACGCGGGCTTGCCTGACTCGACCGCGTTGCCCCGGTGTTCGGCCGGGTCTGTCCGGGAGCCGTTCGCCGGCTGGCCCTTGGCGCCGACTCCGACCGGGACGGCCGGGTGTCGGCCCCGACGTGGGGCGGGGCCGACGGGGGTGGGCCGGATCAGGCGGGGAGGGTGTCGACGGTGGGGACGACGGTGCCGAACAGGTCGGTGATGGTGGTCAGGGCGGCGGTCTGGAGGGCGGCCGCGGGCAGGATCGTGCCGTCCGGGGTGGTGAGCGCACGGGTGGCCGTGGCCTCGGCGACGACGGTGGGGCGGTAGCCGAGGTTGAAGGCGCCCTCGGCGGTGTGGTTCACGCACATGTGGGTCATGAAGCCGGCGATGACCAGGTCCTTGCCGCCGCCCGGCGCGGCGCCCAGGTCGGTCAGGGTCTTCTCCAGCGCGGTGAGGTGGAAGGAGTTGGGGAACTCCTTGACCACGACCGCCTCGCCGTTCGCCGGCGCGACCTCGTCGCTGATGGCGCCGATGTGGGCGCGGATGTCGTACGGAGTGTTCTCGCCGCCGTCGTTGAGGACGTGGACGACCGGGGTGCCGGCGGCGCGGGCGCGCTCCAGCAGGCGGGCGCCGGCGGCGAGGGCCTCCTCGGCACCGTCCAGGGCCATCACACCGGTGCGGTAGGTGTTCTGGAAGTCGACCAGGATGAGGATGGAATCGCTCAGGTTGGGCGGCCGGTTGTCCAGACCGATGACGTCGCGCAGGGTCGTGGAGGGCTGGTTCGTGGAGGGCTGGTTCGTGCTCATCGAGCGACCTTTCATGGGGAATCGGGCATGGCGAAGTTGTCCGCCTTGGCGGCATGCCGGGCGGACGGGGGTGGATGGATGGTTGTTCGAGGGGGGTCCGGTGGTCCGGCCGTCGGGTCGTCCTGTCGTCCCGCGGCCGGGCGCTTCGGGCGCTGGGGCCGTCAGGAGGTCCGGGTGCGGAAGCGTCGGCGGTAGGCGGCGGGGGTGGTGGCGAGTTGCCGTTTGACCGCCCGGTGCAGGGTCTCCGCCGAGCCGAGTCCGGACGCGGCGGCGACCCGGTCGAGCGGGTCGTCCGTGGTCTCCAGCAGGCGTCGGGCCACCTCGATCCGGGCGGCTTCGATGTAAGCGGCGGGGCCGGCGCCGGTCTCCTTCCTGAAGACGCGGGCGAAGTGCCGCTCGCTCAGACACATCCGGTCCGCGAGGACCTGTACGGACAGGTCGTCGTCGAGGTGCTCGGCGATCCACAACCGCAGCTCGTCGATGTCCCGGCGGGCGGAGGCGGGCCGGCTGAGCGGTACGGAGAACTGGCTCTGCCCGCCCTGCCGCTTGAGGTACATCACCAACTGCCGTGCCACCGCCAGCGCGACCTCCTCGCCCAGGTCCTCCGTCACCAGGGCGAGCGCGAGGTCCAGACAGGCGCTGATCCCGGCGCCCGTCCACAATCGGCCGCAGTCGTCGCGTACGAAGATCGGGTCCGGATCCACCACGACCGCCGGATGGTCGGCGGCGAGCTGTGCGGCGGTCGACCAGTGTGTGGTCGCCGTCCTCCCGTCCAGCAATCCGGCCGCCGCCAACACATGCGCGCCCACGCACACCGACGCCACCCGCAGGGCATGCGGGGCGGTCTCCTTCACCCAGGCCACGACATCGGGGTCGATCCGGGCCACGGGGCCGTCGGCGGTCACGTCGACCGCACCGGGCACCAGCAGGGTGTCCACGTCCTCACCGACCTCGTCGAAGGCCAGATCGGCCAGCAGCCGCACACCCGCCGACGTCCGCACCGGGCCGGCGGTCGGCCCGGCGAGGCGGACCCGGTAGTGATCGCCGCTCGCGGTCTCCTCGTTGGCCAGCGCGAAGACCTCGGCCGGTCCGGTGACGTCGAGGAGATCGACATCGGGGAAGACCGCGATGACGACACGGTGTGTGAGGGGCATGACCCCATCCTCACGGGGACGACCGATGACCGCAATGACGGGCAACTGTCACATTCGGACGTGCGGACATCGGACCTGCGGACCTGCGGACCTGTCGGTCGCCCGGGCAGCGCGTGGGGTCGGGCCAGGTGTCGTCGATGCGGCCTCCGGTGGCGGGGGCGGGCCGGCGGTTGACGGGCCGGTCGGGTGCGGTTCCGCTGCCGGGCGGGTCGCCGGCACTCTTCCCGAAGTCTTCGCGACGGCCCGTGCGGCTTCCGCACCTCCCCCGTCGAGGCCCAATCCTTAATCGACCCGGTACGTATGTGTGTGCTCCGCGTGCCGAGGGGAGCCCCGCGTCGGGGCTGCGGAGGCGCCGTTAGCATGCACAACAGGGCTTGCCTGGGGGGCAGTTGGGGCCGGTCCCGAGGTCGGCCCGAAGACGGACGAAAGAGGCGAGGAATGTCGGACGCGGAGTGGATGTCCCAGGAACCGCAGGACGACGAGTGGCCGGTGGTCGATTTACGGCTGGACGTCCCGCATTCGGCCCGGGTCTACGACTACCTCATCGGCGGCAAGACCAACTTCGAGGCGGACCGGGTCGCCGCCAAGGCGTCGGTGCAGGCGTGGCCGGCGCTGCCGATCTCGATGCGCACCACCCGTACGTTCATGCAGCGCGCGGTGCGGCGGCTCACCGAGGAGTACGGGGTCCGCCAGTTCCTGGACATCGGCACGGGCATCCCCACGTCGCCGAACGTGCACGAGATCGCGCAGGGCATCGCTCCCGAGGCGCGGGTCGCGTACGTCGACAACGACCCGATCGTGCTGACCCACGCGCGGGCCCTGATGTCGAGCACCGTGCAGGGCAGGACCTGCTACGTCGACGCCGATCTGCGCGACGTCGACTCGATCATCGGCGCCCCGCAACTGCGCGAGGTGCTGGACCTGACGAAGCCGGTGGCCCTGTCCCTGATCGCGATAGTGCACTTCGTCCTCGACGAGGACGACCCGCGAGGACTCGTGCGGCGGCTCATGGACGAACTGGTGCCGGGCAGCTTCCTGGCTCTCACGGTGTTCACCGGCGACACCGACCCGGTGGGCGTCGGCGGCGTCGAACGCGAGTACAACGCGCGGGGCATCCCCCTCCAGGTCCGGGACAAGGCGGAAACCCTCGCCTTCTTCGACGGCTACGACCTCCTCGACCCCGGCGTCACCCTGGTGCACCACTGGCGCCCCGACCCGGACGCCCCACCTGTACGCGACGAGGACATCGCCATGTACGCCGGAGTGGCCGTCAAACGCTCCTGACCGTTGTCGTGCGGGCACGTTGGAGAGTCGACTCCTCCGGCAGGGGCAGGGCCCGGCCGGAGGCGGCAGCCGCCACGCGCCGTCCGTGCCACGAGGGCCGGTGTGCCTCGGGGTGTCGCGGCCGCACGGCCGGCGTCGCGAGGCTCGGGTACCGAACGCGGCGACCACGTCCGTCCACCGGTTCGACATCGCCTCTCCGTAGCTCTCGGGCGCGAGCATCGTGCCGGGCGGTGCCGGATGGGCCGGATACACACCCAGGTTCGTTCCGAACTCGACGAGCGTCGGGTACTCCGGCAAGAGGGCGTGCCGCACGCCGCGATCCGTGACGACGACGCCGTTCGGATCGCCGGTGACGACGCCGAGGGTCAACGTCAAGGTGGGTGGCGGGAAGTGGCCCGGGTGGGGACGCGGTCCCGCGCGGTGGCCGGGAGTCGTCAACGATGCAACTCGGCGTGGGAGGAAGGGGGACAGCCGTCCCGAGTCCTTGAACGCGACGCGCACGATCTCGCGGGGAGGCTCGCCGTCTCGACCGTCGGCCCGCATCACCAGGCACTGGTCAAAGAACGATAATATGAGTAACAGGCCCAGGCTGTGCTCAGCATCGGCACCGGTGCCCGGGACCGGGACCGGCCACAGCGGCGAAGCCGCCGGCGGCGGAATCGGCACGTTGCGACGGGTCGCACGGATCGGATCGGGTGCTTTGGCTATGGGTGGGGGACGGGGTTGCGGGCGAGCCAGTCCTGGAGTTCGCGGTGGCGAAATTGGTAGGCGGTGCCGGCGGTGCGCAGGAGTCCGGCGGTGGTGGCCCAGTGCAGGAATCGGCCCAGGCGCCAGGGCAGGGCGCGGGGGCCGGTGCGGACGCACAGCAGGAACAGCGCGTATCGCTGCGTGGCGGCGGTGGCCATGAGCATGATCGCGAGGAAGGCCACCAGTCCCAGCGCCGACCCGAACCGGATCCCGTCGCCGAGGCCGGAGCCGAGTCCTTCCGCGAATCCCAGGGCGAGCCCGACCGTTGCTCCGACTGCGAGGCCCGCCACGAGCGTGCCCGCGAGTTCGTCGCGCACGAGATCGCGGGGGTCTGCGACGGCGGCCCGACCGTCGTCGTCGCGCCCGCGCACGATCAGGCTCGCGACGCCGAGCGTGAGCGGCCACGCGAGCGTGAGCACGACGGAGGGATCGGTGTCGAAATCCCGGTCCAGGGCGCCGATGATCATCACGGCGAGGACGCCGGCGGCGCCGAGGGCGAGCAGGGTCAGGAGTTCGCGGCGGCCCTCGCGGGTGGTCAGCCGCCCCGGTACCAGGTGCGTGGGCCCGGGCCAGGCCGCGCCCCAGCGCAGGCCGAGCATGCCGGAGACCGACGCTCCGAAGAGGACGGCGACTGAGTTGGCGATCCAGGAGGATTCGTACAGCAGGGGGCTGGATTCACGAGCCATCACCGCCGCCGCCACCAGGCCCACGCACACCACCAGGACGGTGTGGATCAGCCGGGCGCGTCGAAGTCCCGCCAGCGGCCACAGTTCGTGCGGAACCAGATCGGTCCCCGACAGTGTCCTGCCGTTCAGCATCCGGGGGGTGGCGCTGTTGGCGGCGAGGTGGCGGGCCAGGACGGCGAGCCAGATGTGGACCCGGTCGGGGGAGTACGCCGTGTCGCCGTCGTCGCCGGGGTGGTCTGCGGTGGCGCGGAGGTAGAACCCGTTGAGGTGGTCGCGCATGTCCTCGTCCCGGGCCAGAGCCGGTGACAGGAGGTTTCGTGGTTGGTGGCGGTAGGCCGCGCTGCCGGGGTCGCGTTGTTCGTGGACGGTGACCGCCATCGTCAGTCGCCACGGGGTGGACAGCCCGCGGGCGAGGGAGCCGGACGGCGCGGTGTCGAGGGCGTGGATCACCTCGCGCCACCGCCGGGGGTCCTCGACCCGGGCGAGGATGAACTCGCGGCCCTGGATGGGGGTGACGGGTGTGATCTCGACGCGGGCGGCGTCCTTGGCCCAGGTCTCCAGCGCCTCGTAGGGGCCGCTGCGGCAGGTGAGCACGATTTTGGCCCGGGCCCGGCCGAGTGCGTACGCGTTCAGGATCTCCAGGGCGCGCCGCGCTCGCGGCCCGCCGCGCGCGCTCCCGCCGAGCCCCGGGCCGGGTGTGCCGCGGGGTTCGGTGTCGGTGCTGTCCATCTCGTCCAGCCCGTCCAGGACGGGCAGGATCATGCCCGCCTCGACCAACGCCCGCGCGGTGGCGGGGGTGAGCCGGTATACGCGTTCGAGGTGATCGCGCACCCACTCCTCGATCGCCGCACCGCCTGCCGCCGCACCGACTCCCGCTGAGGTGTCGGGGAGTCGGCTCCACGAGGCCAGGGACATCCGGACGGGGACCGGGTCCTTGGGGTCGCGGTTCTCCAGGAGGGCGAGCAGGAGTTCCAGGGCCAGGACCGTCTTGCCGGATCCGGGTGCCCCGGTGATCACCAGGCGGCGCGGGCGAAGTCGGCGGTAGTAGTCCACCACGGTGGCCAGCCGCCCGTCGGGATCCGCGCCGTCGGCGTTGTGCGCGGGGGCGGGGCGAAGGACGAAGCGGAGGTCGATGGGCGTGTGTTCGCCGCCCAACAGCCTTGCCCGTTCCGGGGTTTCGGCGCGGGTGACCGCGTCGGCCAGGCGGGCGGCCTGCACCGCGGTATCGGTGACCTGGAGCCGCAGCGCGGTTCGTGACATGCGCGCGGACCAGATGGCAACGCCCAGTCCGGGCAGGGCGATCGAGGCACTCAACCAGTCGACGTCACCGCGCTCGACGCCATGCGATCCCCACACGGCGAGCCAGAGCACCCCCATCGCGCACACGATCCCCCAAGCCCACCCGGCCGCGCGTCCCCCACGGTGTCCCATGAATGCTCATCATGGCGACCAAAGGCGCGCCGCATCGGGTTTTCGCGGGATCACGACCTGCCGGTCGCTCGGTGGCGACGCGCGGTTGGGGACCGGCGCGTCGGCGAGCGTACGACGGCTTCGGGTCGCGGTGGCGCCGGGTGACGCCCGGCGGGAAGTCCCGCCGGGCGTCACCGTGTTCGGCTCGGGTCGCGTCTGGGGCCGCCGTCCCGGGCGCCTGTCGCGGGTGCGCCCCTCGGAAGCCCGTGGCGGCCCGGTTCAGCAGGCCCCGAGGTCCTGCCAGACGCCCCACTGGCCGGTGGTGCCGGGCGTCTCGCCCGTCGTCCACCACTTGGCCTTCCAGGTGTGACCCTGGTGTGAGACCTGCTGCCCACCGGTGTAGATCGTGCCCGACGCCCATGGGGCCGCCGTGCACTGGTGGCCGTTCCCGCCGGTGACGGTCACGGTGTAGGTCGTCGTGTGGCTGCCGGAGGTGCCGGTCGCGGTGACGGTCAGGGTGTACGTACCCGACACCGCCGCCGAGGTGGTGGCCACGTTGAGCGTCGAGGAGTTGCCCACCATCACCGAGGTGGGGTTGAGCGAGGCGGTGACACCGGCCGGGGCGCCGTTGACGGTGAGGTTCACCGTCTGGGAGGCGCCGGCCGTCACCGCGGTCGCGATCGTGGAGGTGGTCGAGGCCCCGGCGACGACGGTCCCGGACGCGGGGGTCGCCTTCACCGAGAAGTCGTTGGTCGGGTTCGTGGTGCCGCTGGTGAAGGGCTCGAAGATGTGGCTGAAGTCCCAGGTGTTCTGGGCGATGCCGGAGCAGTTGTCCGCCGCCGGCTGGTTGGGGCAGTTGCCGTTGTCGCGCTGGAGGGCCCAGAACGAGAGGGTGTTGATGCCCTTGGCGACGGCCCAGTTGTAGACCTGTCGAGCGTTGGCGAGGGTGAACGTCTCGGCAGGCCCGAAGTCGTCGACGCCGATCATCTCGGTGACGCCGATCATGCCCCACAACTGGGCGGGGGTCTTGGTCGGGTAGAGCTGCGCGAGCGTGTTGTACAGGCCCTGTGCCGCGGTCTCGGTGTCGTTGGCCATGTTGTGCGTGGCGTTGTCGTAGTAGTCGAACGTCATGAGGTTGACGACGTCCACCTTGGTGCCGTTGGCGACGGCGTTCCTGAGCAGGGCCACGCCGTTGGCCGCCAGGCCGCGGGTGGTGGTGGGCAGCGTGTAGGAGATCTCGATCTTGCGCCCGTTGGCCGCGGCCCAGTCCTGGACTTGCTTGATGGCCTTGTTCCGCCGGTCGATGCCCGCCGTGTTGTCGAGCGCGTCGATCTCGATGTCCATGTCGAGCCGGGTGACGTCGTAGGTCGTGATGACCTTCTGGTACGCGGCGGCGATCTGGTTGACGTCGCTACAACTGTCGGCGATCTCGGTGCCGGTGGTGTCGGCCGTGTAGCCGCCGAACGAGGGGATGACGTCCCCGCCGTTGGCCTGAATAGTCCTGATGTCGGCGCCGAATGTCGAGGAGGCGATCGGCATGCCGGTGTCGCCGTTCCAGTACGGGGTGCAGGATCCCGCGGTCGCGGTCTGGAGGAACGCCATGGTCAGGTGCTTGGCACCGGACTGGGCGGCCAGCGCGGCGGGACTCTCACCGGTCCACGCCTCGAAGTAGGGGGCGAAGACGTGGGCCGGCAGGGGGGTTGCGGCTTGGGCGGGCCCACCTCCGAGCACGGTCAGGCTCACCGCCGCGGCGGCGGTGACGGTCGCGGCTACCGCCGCGCGGAATGTGCGTAAGAGTCGCATGTGCGTCCAGTCTGTATGCGGGGGACGTACCGCCGATTCGCGTGGCAAGGCGGCATGGGGTATGAGACAGCCCGGCGCTCGCAGAAGTCAATGGTCTGGACCAAAATTGGACTAGACCATTAATGTCGGAGGAAACCCTTTACCTCCAAAGGGAGTTGCTCGCCGGTCGATCCGCCGACCGGCCGGGCACGTGCGCGGCAGGTGCCGCGCAGGGCAGGGTGGGCGCAGGCCGGACGGGCCGGGCCCGTGGTGGTACTCGCCCGACCCGTACAGTCGTTGCCGCGTTGTACCCCAACCCGCCCCGCCCGGCCAGGAGTCCCATGAGCGACCCGGACAACATCCGCGCGACACTGCTGGTGCTCTACTCGAACCGAATCGACGAGTGCCGAAGCTTCTACACCGATCTCGGCCTGCGTTTCGTCGCGGAGCAGCACGGCGGGGGTCCTCGCCACTACGCGGCGACTCTCGCGGACGGCACGGTCTTCGAGATCTACCCGGCCCGTCCCGGCCGCGAGACCGGCGCCCTTCGGCTGGGTCTCGCCGTCACCGGTGCCGCCGCGACGCCTGCGCTCGCCCCCGGCCATCATCTGCTCTCCGACCCGGACGGCCGGACCGTCGACATCCGCGCGACCTGATCAAGATCGATTGCTTTCCGGCGATGCGGCGTTCGGCGGCGTTCGGCGGTGTGCATCGGTGTGCGTCGGTGTTCGTCGAATTGCGGTCGGTCGAACGTCGCGAGAACGATTCGCCGTATCGGAATTGCACACGCCGGCTCTTTTCGGCGCGCGTGACTTCGTCCACGCGCGGTGAGTGAAGACCGCGTGGTAGTCGCTGACCACTTCCGACTACATCGTTCTTTGGTGACTCGGAGGATTCGGTCGATCACCGGCGCCGATTTCCCGAGGCGTCGAAAACGCGACCGCCCCGGAGGCTCGAGGGCGCTCCGGGGCGGGACCCGCGACTCGATTCACCCGCGTCCGGGTCAGGGAGCCCGGAAGTAGTCGGGCTCGGCGCGCCTGGGTTCGCCGGGTTGCTGCGGCCCGCCGCGGGCCGGGTCGGTGAAGGCGACGCCGTCCGTCCGGCGCTGTGCGAGGCGTTCCAGGCGGGCGCCGAGTTCGGCCTCCTCGCGCAGTTCGCCGGTCGAGGAGGACAACGCGACGATGAACAAGGTGATCACGGTGAACAGGCTCACCCCGACCACGAGGGGAGCCAGGAACTGGGATGCCTCCACGCCGTGGAGGGCCGACGTGTGCGTATTCGACTCCAGGGACATCGCGGACATGCCGGTGTAGTGCATGCCGCTCACCGCGATGCCCATGATCAGCGACGCGCCCGTGACGGCCACGGCTCCCTTGACGTTGAGCGCGGCCCACAACGCGGCGGTCGAGGCGACCAGGGCGATCAGCACCGACAGCGCCACTCGGAAGGTGTCGTAGCCGATGTCGTCGTTGATGCTCATCGCGGACATCCCGACGTAGTGCATGATCGCGACGCCGGAGCCGGTGACGATCCCGCCGACGACCAGGCCGGTCGTCTGGGACCCGCGCCTGCCGATGATGGCCATCCCGACGCCGACCACCGCGATCGCCAGCAGGAGACTGACGACGGTGCGGGTCGCGTCGTACCGAATGGGTGTGTCGGTGACCGCGAATCCGAGCATTCCCACGAAATGCATGCCCCAGATCCCGGTACCGCCGATGGAAACGGACGCCAGGGCGAACCAGCGAACGCGCGGGGCGCCGGTGACCGCTCGGGCGCGGATCGCACACAAAAGCCCGAGTGCCGACCCGATGCAGGACATCAGATAGGCGACCGCCGGTGTGAGCAATCCGTTGGAGAAATGATCGATACTGCCCACGCTGGGTTACGCTCCGGATCGTTCCGAGTGCGATCGACTTGATCGGCCGCGCCAGCGTAGAACGATGTCGAAAGAAATATACACGCGGGTCGGTGAATTCTCGGTAACGCCCGTCGGCGCGCAATTTCGGCCGCACGCTGAGTGCACGACCGCATTACGGGGAGCGCCGAAGGCGCCCGATCGTCTCCCACTTCGGCCGGGGCGGTGTCGCGATCAGCGCCGCACGGCCAGGACGCGGGTGCGGAAGTCGTCCATGGACACGACCTTGTCCGGGTGGCTTGCCGGTCCGGGGAGGTCGGGCGGCCGAGTGGACGACCGGGCCTGGTTGTTCGCCGTAGCGGCGAGGTGGAGTCGGCATCGGTGCCTCCGTCGGTCATGGCGCACGCCCTTTCCGTGGTCCGCTCGGTCTCGCGTGCTCATCGCCGTGCCGGGGCCTGGAGGCTCCACGCGCGCCCGTCCGGGTCGCGGACGGTCATCTCCCTGGTCCCGAAGTGGATGCGGGCCCGAGGGTGACCCGAGATATCGGATTCATGGGGGTTCGGGTTCGGTTCGCGGGGCGGGTCAGGGGCGTGGCGGCGTGGGAGCCGCGACCCCGTTGTCGAGTTCGAGGGACAGGCGTGCAGCGGTCTCGTGTACGGACTCTTCGGTGCGACCCAGGATGCTCAGGTCGGCGCACTCCCACGAGTCGTGCCGGGAGAGCCAGACGACGACGGCGTCCCGAGCGCCGAAGAAGTGGAACGTGTTCCCCACTTCGTCCCACGGCAACGGGCCGAGCGCGGGCAACGTCGCCCGGATGTGCCGGCCCCGATCCTCCGTCGTCCCGTACGCGGCCACGTCACCGGTGAACGCGTACAGCGGCAGGACGCGCACGAGGGCCATCTGCACGAGCCACTCGGTCATCGACCGACTCGACATCGCCCACTCGTGGCCCTGTTCCTCGGACTCCTCCCGCTCCTCGCCCTGCTCTTCGGACTCCTCCCACTCCTCCCACTCCTCCCCGGGGCCCACCCACACGGGCGGATCCGGCAGGTGCGCGTCGGCCGCCCGGAAGGCCCACGCGCAACAACCCTCGTACTCCGTCATGAAGATCGAGTGTTCCCCGAGCCGCCGCGTCGGCCAGTCCAGGTACGTCTCGTACAGTCCGCGGTCGAGGAGATAGGAGTTGCGGACCGAGCCGAGCCATTCGGCGAGGGCTTCCGGAACGTCGTCCGATATCGGTGGTTCGGGTTGCCAGGGATCGGTCAGCGCCTCGACGTGGCCGAACTCGCGGAGCAGATCGGAAACCAGGGTGCGGCGCCGCGGCCAAGGGGCGGACAGGCGTTCGGCGAATCCTTCGTAGTCGATCATGCCGCGCAACCCTATTCGAGGGCTATGCCGTGGATATGGTGCCTTCGGGGATCTCGGCGGTCTTCGCCTTGTCGCCGGCGGGCAGCAGGTGCTCGTAGCCGGCGCTGCGCCAGACCAGCCTCTTGAACTGTTCCGGCGCAAGGACGCCCCGCCACGGTGTGTCGCCGGGGCAGAACACCGCTTCGCACGCGGGGCAGTAGTGCGCCGGCTTCCACATCAGGTCGGCCCGCGCCTCGCCGGCCGACTCGGAGTGCTTGTCGTACCGGTCGGTGCGGACCACCGCGATGGTCCCGACGAACAGCAGCACCGCCACCACCGCGCCGCCGATCGTGTACGGGGGCTTGTCGTTGGCCACGCCCGTGTACGCGAAGCCGATGGCCATGGCGACCATGACCATGCCCTCGGCGAAATGCAGGCAACCGTCGCCGGAGGTGTTCGGCCCCTTCGCCGGCCGATCGTGGAGATTCTTCCGCGAGGCCCCCTTGGCCACCATTGCCCGCTCCACCGAACGGGCTTCGGATCCACCGCAGTTCGAACAACGGATGCCGGTTGGTTGTGCTGCTCCTTGGTTCGCCATGCCCATCACGCTAGTCCGGCCCTGGGGAGCCGGTGCCGGGGCAGCCGGGTCACCCGCCGCGTCTCCCGCGTCGGCAGGTTCCGGTGAACACCCGGCCGAGTTGCTCGTCCAGCGCGGCCAGGACCCACGAGAGGGGTGCGCCTTCGGGGTCGATGTGCGTGTGCATGGCCGGCCCTTCGGCGAACGCGACGATGCGTAGCGTCTGTTCGCCGGCGTCCACGTCGACCGCCACCTCGCCGCCCTCGGTGCCGTCGCGGATCGCCCGGGCGACGCGCGCGGACGGCGGCGGCGGTTTCGCGTTGTACGGCGGCAGGGCGCGGGTCGTGCGCGGCCTGGCCGGTGAACGCCAGGCGGACCGGGAACTCGGCGCGGCGGGGCTCGTCGAGCGGCATCAACTCGGTCAACGCGCGCCGAAGCCCCGGATCGGTTGATCTGCATCGGACCGGCCGATCGCGGCGCCTCGCGGGGCGGGCGCGGGCGGCTATCCGGAATGCGCGTCGTCGGCGAATGCCGCGGGGCGGGGCGTGGGCGCCCCGGGGGAGGGGGTGGCGTGGGGTTTCGGGGGGCGGGGCCGCAGGAGTGCCGCTGTCCCGATAACGCGAGGGGGCGGTGGGCGGTTGGACGCGCGGCGGGGCATCACGTAGCTTCTGCGCCTGGGACAACTCGCTTGCCTGGTAAGGCATTTGCGCCCGATCCAGGTGATCCGCGCGCGCCCCGGGCGCCGGCGGGGAGGCCGCCCGACGCCGCTGTGCGGGGGCGATCACACCGACCGCCGGCCGTGGGCGCTCGACCCAGGAGGCAACGCGTGACCATCACCCCCCGCCACCGGCGAACCATGTACCTGTCGGCGGCGCTCGTCGCCATCTCCGTCGCGACACCCCTGACCCCGGCGTCGGCCGCACCCCTGGGCACCACCGCCGGGACGACCTACTACGTGGACGCCACGAACGGAGCCGACAGCCGAGCGGGCACCACCCCCGCGACCGCCTGGCGCACGCTCGACAAGGTCGGGGCCGCCACCCTTCGCGCGGGCGACACCGTCGCCTTCAAGCGTGGCCAGTCCTGGACCGGCACCCTGAAACTGTCCCGCAGCGGCACCGCGACCGCGGCGATCACGGTCGGCGCGTACGGCACCGGCGCCTCGCCCGTCGTGCGCGGCGGCGGCAGCTGTGTGGCGATCACCGGCGCCTACTGGACCGTGCGCGACCTGCGGCTGACCGGGTGCGACTGGGCCGGCGTCGAGATCGAGGGCCACCACAACACGGTGACCGGGATCCGCGCCGACGCCAACGTGGTCGGCGTCTCGATCGCGGACACCGGCCACCACAACACCGTGACCCGCAGCCAATTGGTCGACAACAACAAGATGAGCGTCAACGATCCCGGCGGCGACAACGACTCCGGCGCCTTCGGCGTGCTGCTCAACGGCGACGACAACGTCGTCTCGCACAACACCATCACCGGCAGCTACGCGGCCAGTTACGACTACGGCCAGGACGGGGCCGCCGTCGAGATCTACGACGGGGACCGCAACCGGATCGAGTACAACATCACCCACGACAACGAGACCTTCTCGGAACTGGGCCACGACACGGGCAAGACCGCCGACGGCAACGTCTTCGCGTACAACGTCGTCACCTCCACCCACGAATACGCCACGTTCCTGGTGGTCCGAGGCCCCGGGAGCGGGCTCGGCCCCAATCGTGACACCGTCGCCGTCAACAACTCGGTGAACCTGCCCGGCGCCAAGGCGCAGGGGTGGGTGTGCCACGACGGCTGCGCCTCGAACATCCTCAAGCTGCGCAACAACGTGATCTCGGTCGGCGGTCAGACCGGGTACGAGGACGGCGCGGGCGCGGACGAGAACACCGGGGTCTACAAGGGCGCGCAACACCGATTCACCCTCGGCGCCCGCTCGGCGATCGCCGACCCGCGCTTCACCGGCGGCACCGACCTGCACCCGCTCGCGGGCAGCCCGGCGATCGGGCGCGGGGAGCCGGCCGGCTACTCGGTGGACCTCGACGGCAAGCCGGTCCCGGCCACCGGCGCGACCGCGGGCGCGTACCAGTACCAGCCCTGACGGATCCCAACCGACACCCCGGCGCCGCGCCCATCGTGGCCGCGCCGGGGTGTCCCGCGATGACCGGCGCCGGGATCGACCGGGCCGTCGCCGTCGTCGCCGCCGGTGTCGGTGCGCGGCACGGCGTTCGCGGATCCGGTGTCCGTGATCGGCGCGGCGCGGTGATCAGATCGCGGTGATCCGGCCGCACTCGCGGCACGCGGCGTTGGCACTGGAGCCGTTCGACGAGGAGCCGCCGGACGAGCAGTGCGAACCGCCGCTTCGGGAACGGTGTTTATTTCCGCCACCACCACATCCGGTCGGCAGGCTGCCGAGCGGCACCACCGTCCCGCGTGCTCCGAGCGCCGCGACGAAGCCACCGGGACGGCGGGCTTCCGCCGGGTCGTGGTCAGCGACGAGTCAACGAGACGGGCCTTATTTCCCGGTCCGGCGTACGATCCGAAGGAGTGGAACCGGATCTGCCCCGGCCGGCTTCGGAACCGTGCGCGAGACCCCGGCTCGACGGTGAGCCGGCCCGCGGACCTGCCTGGCGCAAGGGGGTCAGCCCCTTCGCCGTCACCGGGCCGGCGGCGCTCGTCACGGCCCTGGCGGCCGGGGGCCGCCCGGACCGGCCCCCGGCTGCCGGCCCCGGCGGCTCGGGCCCCACCGACCGCACCGGCGCGGGCCGCGCGAACGGCCGGAGCGGGGAAGAAACCTGCTTGGCGGGCAACCCGTTCCGCTTGTCGAGTCGGTGTGCAGTTCGCGCACGGCCGGACGCGGAGCCGCGGCGACGATCGCGTCCACGGGGCCCACGGCCCGGGTGACCTCCAGACTGACCCAGTCCGCCCTGCCCCAGAAGGTCGCAGCTGCCTTTTCCGGGTCGACCATTACCCTGCGGCGCGGTCGCCCATCCGCGTCGGGCGTCGCACCGGCTCGTAGCCAGTCGTCCAAAGGCACCACCGGCCCCCCTTGCCACCCCTGTCCAGGGTCGCCGGGGCCGAGCGTACCGAAGGGCCGGGTGGGTGACGCGGCCGCCGCCGCACCGACATCGGCCGTTCGCCCGGCGATTCGGGGTGGGGATATTCGGTTCGCGTACCGGTGGGCCCGCGTCCTAGCATGCGCGGCATGGCCAAGACACCCGTGCTCACCCTGCGGTCGGACGACTTCCCCCGCTGGTACCAGGAACTGATCAACAAGGCCGAGTTGGCCGACAACGGTCCGGTGCGCGGCACCATGGTCATTCGACCGTACGGGTACAGCCTGTGGGAGCGGATGCAGCAGGAGATGGACGCCCGGATCAAGCGGGCGGGCGCCTCGAACGCGTACTTCCCGCTCCTGATCCCGCAGTCCTACCTGACGAAGGAGGCCGAGCACGTCGAGGGCTTCGCTCCCGAGCTCGCCGTCGTCACGCACGGCGGCGGCAAGGAACTGGACGAGCCCGTCGTCATTCGCCCCACCTCCGAGACGATCATCAACGACTACTTCGCCAAATGGGTGCAGAGCTACCGCGACCTGCCCCTGCTGATCAACCAGTGGGCGAACGTGGTGCGTTGGGAGCTGCGCCCGCGGGTGTTCCTGCGCACGACGGAGTTCCTGTGGCAGGAGGGCCACACCGCGCACGCCACGTATGAGGAGGCCCGGGACTACGCCGCGCTCATCCACCGCGACGTGTACGCCGAGTTCATGGAGAACGTGCTCGCCATGGACGTCGTGCCGGGACGCAAGACGGTCAGGGAACGGTTCGCCGGAGCGATCAACACGCTCACCCTGGAGGGCATGATGGGCGACGGCAAGGCGCTGCAACTGGGCACCAGTCACGAACTCGGACAGAACTTCGCCAAGGCGTTCGACATCCGGTACCTGTCCAAGGACGGTCGCCAGGAGTACGTCTGGCAGACCTCCTGGGGCTCCACCACGCGCATGGTCGGCGCCCTGGTGATGATGCACGGTGACGACGACGGTCTGCGGGTCCCGCCGATCCTGGCGCCGATCCAGGCGGTGGTGGTGGCGATCAAGGCCGACGACGCGGTGGTGGCGAAGGTCCGCGAGATCGGTGAGCGGTTGACGGCGGCCGGTGTCCGGGTGCGGGTGGACGACCGTACGGACACACCCTTCGGTCGCCGTGCGGTGGACTGGGAACTCAAGGGTGTGCCGGTACGGATCGAGGTCGGGCCGCGCGATCTGGACAACGGCACCGCCGTGCTGGTCCGGCGCCACGTGGGAGGCAAGGAGCCGGTGGCGATCGAGGCACTGTCCGCGCTCGTGCCCCGGGCGCTCGCGGACGACCAGGCGTTGCTGCTGGCGCAGTCCCGCGAACGCCGCCGGGACCGCACCGTCGAGGTGACCACGATCGAGGACGCCGCGGCGGCCGCGGGCACCGGTTGGGCGCGCATCCCCTGGGCCACGCTCGGCCCGGAGGGCGAGGCGCGGCTCGCCGAACAGGGCGTGTCCGTGCGCTGCCTGATCGCCGAGGACGGGTCGGTTCCCGCGAGCGATGAGCAACCGGGCAACATCGCGATCGTGGCGCGGGCATACTGATCCCCGAACTGCCCCCCGCCGCACCGTGATTGCGGGCGGGGGGCACACGGGAGCGAAGGAGCACTGTGCAGCCCACCGCGTCGCCGGCGTCCGATGACCCCGAGTTGCTCACCGCGCCCACCGACCGCTGGGGAAACCATCGATGGTTCCCGGTCCGCAGGGTCGAGTCCTACGCCGACCTGAGTGTCGCGCTGCACGACGTGGTGGCCGATTCGATGCCGGTGATCACCGTCATCGGTGGCGCGGCGGGAGCCGGTGCGGCGACGGCCGCGGACAAGGCGATGTACGAGGAAATCCTGCTGAACGCCGCGAGGTTCTCGGCCGCCGTGATGTTCGGGGGCACCGATTCCGGCTGCCTCAAGGAACTCGGCGAGGCCAAGCGCCGGTTGTTCGCCGAGGGGCGACTGGCGATGGCCGACGCCCCGCTGATCGGCGTCGTGGCCGAGGGCACGGTGGCCCCTCCGGGATCGCTCTACGATCCGAACAAGAAGGCACCGCTGCAACCCGACCAGGACCTGATCCTCGTGGTGCCGGGCCAGGATTTCGGTGACGAGTCCTGGGCGCTCGCCCAGGCCGGTCGGATCCTGTCCCAGGGACAGGGATCGGCGACCGTGCTGATCAACGGCGGCGGGATCACCATCCAGGACGCGACGCATCGCGTCCACGACATGACCGAGAACGGCAGGCCCGTCCAGGACGCGATCCTGCTGGCCTACCGAGGCTCCGGCCGCGCGGCCGACGACATCATCGCGGCGAAGGAGAACGGCGGGGGACACCAGGACCCCCGCATCAATGTCATCGCCGCGCACAGCCAAACGCGCGCCTTCGACTCGGCAGCCGATCTCCGAGCGCAACTGGGCGCGCACTTCACGGCCGCCGGACACGTGGCCCGCGAGCCCGGCGATCCGAGAACGGCGAAAATGGCGCCGGAGGTCACCGTTCCGCCGGTTTCGCTCCGGGTGCCGTTCGTCGTCGCCGGGATGACGCCGATGCGGGCGTACGAGTTGGCCCAGATGACGGTCGGCAGCACCGGGCCGCGCCATCTGTCCCAGGCACGCACCGATCCGGATCTGCATCGAGCGTGGCGGGAGGCGACCAAGGCCTCCCGCGCGGCAGCGCTGGACAAGCTGAACCGGGACAACGCCGGCTACCGGGAGGACGATCGGGCGGGCGACGAACGACGAAGCGTCGCCGCCTACAACGCGGGTCTTCGGGAAGCCTTTTGGCGCACCCACGACCACATCCGGGACGGTGATCTCTCGGCGCCGGGCCGACTGACGCACCTGGCGGCCAAGGGCTTCGGCGCGTCCAAGCAGGCGGCGCCGCTGCGCCCCGGCGACGCGGAACCGGTCAACGGCGGCAGTTCGGACTGGACGCGGGTCGTGCTGCCCTCGCTCGCGCTCGGCGTCGATCAGGGCGGTGGCTCTTCCCACAGGCGGGTGGGGCGAAGCGCCGGCCAGGGAGTCTGACCCGCCCGGCCCGCCGCCCGTTCCGGCCCCCCGCCCGGCCCGCCGACCCGCCGACCTGTCGGAACCGGCGGCAGGGAACCCGTCGGGTCCCGGTTGCGTCAGTTCTGCGAACCTGCACGGACGCAACGAACGAGGGAGTGGCACGGTGACGGCACGACGGAGGACCGCGGCGGCGTTGACGACGGGGCTGGCGGTGCTGGGCCTGGCCGGTTGCGGGAGCTCGGGGAAGGATCCGGTGTCGTTGCCGACCCCCGAGCCCACCCGGTCGCAGTCCGCGACCGCGCCGCCGGTCGAGCGGGAGACCGAGGTGAACACCGAGGCGGTGGGGTTCCGGATCCGGGCCTCGAGTCCGGTACAGCCGACGACCGCGCCCGCGACCGAGGGGTGCGCACAGGTCGTGGTGCGGCTGGGCGATGTCACGATCGAGTCCAACTCGACGCGGTGCAAGGCGCAGACCCAGGCGCCGGGCAATGGCCGGCACGGCATGTACCGCACCGCCGCGGACGTTCCACCCGGCGCTGTGACGGAGACGATCCGTACGCCGCTCGGCGACGCCATCCTGTTCACCCAGCGCTACTTCGAGGCGACGAATTCGGTGACGTACTGGAACGAACCGGTCGCCATCGTGACCCTGCGGAACCCGAAGCAGGCGACCCATCCGACGCTGATCCTGCGTTCCGACAAGGGAAAGCTCGATCAGGCGGGGCTGCGGACGTTCGTCGAGACGAAGCTGTCGCCCTCGGGATGAGCCGGATGGCCGCATCTCGGCTTCGAGCCGGTCGGAGCCGGTGGCTTCGAGCCGGTCGGAGCCGGGCGGTGCGCGGATCGACGTCCGGAGAACGAGGATGGCCTGAAACGATGCCGCTGCCGTCGGCGATTCGGACGGATTCGGCGACCGTTCTTTGTCCGGCAGGACGAGCCGAGGTGTTCGGACGCTGCCTACCGTGAGCGTCCTCTGCGGCACCGAGCCGTTCTCCGAGGAGGTATCCAGCATGGGACGATCCGATGCGGTCGGGTCCACCGTCCGGATGGTGGGTCCGGACGCCCGTACACCGATCGGCGCCGAACCGGAGGGCGGGAGGCAGGCGTGGCTCGCCTTCCTGGGCAGTGGTGACCGGGCCGGGATCCCGCAGACCAGGCGCGCCCTCTCCCGGGCGGCCGGCGTGGGGACCGGCTCGGGGGCGGCGAAGGTCGCCGACCAGGGTCTCGTGAACCGTCCCGGCGGCGGTGCCCGATGAGACGCGGCGTACGCGCGGCCGCGACCACGGTCGCGCTGGGCCTGCTTGCCGTCGGCTGCGGCGGAACCGGCTCCGGCGGCGCCGGCGGTCGCGACACGATCACCATCGGCATCAACGCCGACCCCGGCAACCTGTCCCCGCTCACCTCGCTGACGAGAATCACGTCGTTGCTCAACCGGTTCTCCTACGATTCCCTGGTGAACGTCGAGCCCGACGGGCGGATCGTCTCCGGCGTGGCCGAGAAGTGGACGACCGACGCCGTCTCGGCGACCTTCACGCTCAGGCGCGACGTGACGTGCGGTGACGGCCGACCGCTCACCGCGTCCGCCGTCGCGGCCCAGTACAACTACGTCACCGACCCGAAGAACACCTCACCCCTGCTCGGCCTGGCGGTGACCCCCGGAACCGTCGCCACCGCCGACGACGCCACCAACACGCTGACGCTGAGGACTCCGGAGCCCACACCGTTCCTGCTGCGGGGCACCTCCGGACTGCCGTTGGTCTGCCCCTCGGCCCTCGCCTCGCCCGACTCGCTGACGCACGCCACCGACGGCACCGGTCCCTACCGACTCACCGAGTCGGCACCGGGCGACCACTTCACCTTCACCAAACGACCCGACTACATCTGGGGCCCGGACGGCGCCGGCGCCGGCGAGTTGCCCGAGCGACTGGTCTTCAAGGTCGTCTCCAACGAGTCCACCACGGCCAATCTGCTCCTGGCCAAGCAGATCGACATCGCCCCGGTCAACGGCGCCGACCGGGTCCGGCTGACGGCGGCCGGATTGAAGTACCAGATCCAGCGCGACCCGCTCGGCATGCTCTTGTTCAACGAGGCCGCCAACCACGTCACCGCCGACCCGCAGGTGCGTTGGGCCCTGACCGCGGCGCTGGACCTCAAGCAGGTGGGGGCGGTGGCCACCGGCGGCAAGGGGGCGCCGCCGGCCAGGATCGCCACCACCATGCTGCCGCCCTGCCAGGCCGACGCCGTCACCGGGAACGTCCCCCCGCACGACAAGGCCCGCGCCGCGGCGGCGCTGCGGGCCGCCGGCTGGGAGAAGTCCGGCGGGCGCTGGAGCAAGGACGGCAAACAACTGTCGATCGTGCTGCCCTTCCCCTCCACGTCGGGCTCCCAGGTCGTGTCCGCCGTCGAGCTGGCGGTCGCGCAGTGGAACTCGTTCGGTGTGAAGGTCACCCGCAAGCCGCTCACCTCGGCGACGACCGGCGAGGTGCTGGCCTCGGGCGAATGGGACGTCTCGTGGACGCCGGTCGCGCTCACCCAGCCCGACCAGCTCATCCCCTTCTTCAGCGGCCCCCCGGGGCCCGACGGGATCAACTTCGGCTCCGTCGACAACCCCGAGTACCAGCGCCTGGTGGGTCTCGCGATGGCCAAGCCGGATCTCTCCGGCTGCGACGAATGGACGGCCGCCGAAGCAGAGTTGGTCAAACGCGTCGACGTGGTGACCTTCGTGGACTCGCTCTCGCCCTACTTCAACACCAAGGGCACCACGTTCACGATCGACGGCGCCGGCATCGTGCCGACGTCCCTGCGCCGGGGCCGAGGGTGACGAATCCCGCCTCCCCGGCGGCGTCGACGTCGGTGATCGCACCGCGACGGTCGGGGGCGAGCACGCCTTCGCAGCCGTGACGAAGCCCCGCCCGAAGCCGATCGACCCGGCTTCGGGCGGGCGGACGCTCAAGCACTTCGGTGTATCGAGGGTGCCCGTTCGCTCCCGGGGCCACGGCGCCGAGGCTGCCGGGATACAGGTACTGGTCCTGCGGGGCGGTGGTGCCGTGTGCCCAGGCGTCGAAGAACCCGGTGCGGGCCGGTCGGGCGGAGATCTTCTTGGCGAGTGCCTCGAACCGCGGCCGGGAGGAGTTGCCGTAGCGGTGCTCACGCTGCCACTGCCGGAGAGTTCCGAAGAAGGCGTCGTCCCCGATGGTCCGCCGCAGGGCGTGCATCATCATCGACCCTTATCCGAGCGCGGGAAGATGTCGGGAACCTGTCGGAAAGCCGTGACCGCACGGTGATTTCGTCGCGGAATCCCTTGGCCGCTCGGTGATTTGGTCGCGTGTGCGGACCGCTGCGGCACGGTGGGGGAGCGGCTCGGCCGTCGGGACCCGGTGCGGATCCCGACGGTGGGGTCAGACGGTGACGCGGGCCCGTACGGTGGCGCGGACGTGGGGGCCGAGGGAGTTCGTGCCGGTGACGCGGAGGTCCACCTCGTCGCCGGTCACGGCGGTCACCTCGGCGTCGAGGGTGAGAGTGTCGCCCGTGTGGTTGGGCGCGAGGAGGTGCAGGTCGACCTCCAGGAGCCGGGTGGCCGGGCCGCCCCAGTCGGTGACCACTCCGCCGACGAGGCCGGTGGTGGCGAGGATGTTGGTGAAGATGCCGGGACGCCGGAGCGAGGTGCGCGTCCAGTCGGCGTCGTGGTGAGCGGCGTAGAAGTCCTGGGTGGCGAACGCGGTCGCGATCACGAAGGTGGGGGTGATCGGGATCGTGGTGAGGGGGGTACGGTCGCCCACGCGGGGGGCGGCCGTGAGCGGGCGGCAGGTCCGGCGGCTCGCGGGTGTGGGCGGGGCCGGATCCGCGGGGGTGCCCGGTGCGCCGACGTCGGATGCGGCTGCGTCCACCGCGGTGACGTCGGGTGCGGTGACGTCGGGTGCGCCGGCGGGTTCCGGCGTACGGAAGCACAGTACGGTCCAGTCGACCGTCGCCACGTCCGCCTCGTCCTGGTCGCGGAAGGTCATGCGTGTGGTGACGAAGTAGCCCGGCCCCAGCGCCGTCCGCTTGCGCGGCGACACCGTCGTGAGCACGCTCTCGCAGGTCAGGTGGTCCCCGACCGCCGCCTCGCGGTGGTACCGCTGCCGGCATCGGGTCGCCGCGCGGGCGGTGTACCCGTGCGCGGTGAGGAGTCGGTGTACGGCCGCCGCCGGGTTGTCGGTCTCCTGCTCGGTCGACCGGCCGTCGGGCGACCCGTTCTTCGACGACACCTCGTGCCCCGATGCGCCGGCCAGGTAGGGCGCGTACCCGGGGACCTGGGGCAACGTGGCGGCCAGGGCGGAGAGTCGGGGCATGGTCCAGGCCTGGATCATGGTCGGGGGCGCGACGATCCCGGCCCGCCCGGTCGCCGCGGCGGCCTCGGCGTCGCGGTAGACGGGGTTGGGGTCGCCGAGGGCGTCGGCCCAGGTATCGAGCATGGGCGCGTTGACCGGGTGCCGGGCGCGCACGACGGACCTGGTGCCGCGCGCCACACAATCCTGGAGCGTGCGTTCCGGTTCCACGGTGTCGGTGCTCATGCCCGCCTCGCCTTCCGGACGATCGCCGCCTGTCGGATGCCGTCGCCTACCCTATCGATCTACTTGACATTGACAAGCGATTGACCCGCGTCGATGATCGACGGGAGTGGTCGTGGGGCCACACGCGTGCACAAGCGCACAAGCGCACAAGCGCGCACGCACAGGGATCGCGGAACTCCCGTCGTCGTCACGTGTGTCGAGGCACGCGCCGAGGTGCCGGGCCGAACGCGGTGGGGATGCGTTCGAGGATGCCGCCCGCGAAGACGTCGTACAGCGGCAGGGACGTCAGGTGCACGTAGCCGATGTGGCAGTCGCAGGTCTGCTCGGGGCACGGCGGCGCGGGTGCGAGACCGGCGCGGAACGAGCCGTCGTAGAGATTGCCCAGCACTGCGGGCACGAAATGGCAACGGCGTACGGTGCCTTCGCCGTCGACACTGATCACGGTGTCACCGGTGCGGCAGGGCACACCGAGGGCGGGATGCGGGTTTCGGCTGAAGCCGAAGTGCGGGTCCAGCGTGGCCCATTCGGCTGCCGCCGAGTCGGTGTACGCGTGCCCCTCGGCGGCGTTGACCCATAGGTACACGTCGGCGGGAAGATCGTCCCGCAGGCGCCGCGCGGCGGGCAGGTGTTCCGGCAGGCCGACGACGCCGACGCTGAGGCGCACGCCACGTGCGCGCAGGTCGCGGCAACGGTCCAGGAAGCGCTCGTGAGGGACCTGGTCGGGGTGATAGGTGGCCCAGAGCGCCAGGCGGGTGAGGTCGGCCGCCTCGGTCCACCGGGGATGCGCGCTCAGGTTGGTCTGGATGGCGACACGTTCGACGTGCGGGAGATGGCTCAGTTCGGCGAGCGTACGGCGGTACCAACTGCGGACGAGACCCTCGCCCCACGGGGTGAACAGGACCGACACGCGGTGCGGCGCGTGCGTCACCCAGTTTGCGAAGCGCGCCAACGCCGCACGATCGGCCCGCAGTTGCTCGGGACTATCGCGGCGCTTGGCGAACGGACAGTAGCCGCAGTCGTAGTCGCACGAAGCGAGCGGACCCCGGTACAGGATCGTCAACGGGTCCGCGCGCACGCCGAGTTCGACCAGGGGCGGCGCGGCGGGGGGAGTGCCCGTCATCGCGGCCGGTATCCGTGCATCAGGGTGGAGGTCTCGGGCGAGAACAGCGCGGGACCGATCGCGTCGGACCAGGCCAGGCCCTCGTCGGTCAGGTGTATGCCCGCCGCGGAGACGGTCAGCAGGCCCGCGTCGGCGAGCGGCGCCAGTTCGGCGGCGAAGTCGGCCTCGGCGTCGGTGCCGAACTCGGCCCGATAGTCGGGTGCGGCCAGGCCGTCGGCCTGCAGCAGCGAGGTGAGCAGGTGGCGTCTGCGTCGTTCGCCGACGTCCAGCCGATAGCCCACGCGGGCACGGGTGAAGGCGTCCTGATCGAGCGTCACATAGTCGTCGATGATCGCACGCACCTCGCCGACACCGACCGCGTACTCGAACGAGTAGTGCAGGTCGGTGGTGTACGAGCGGGCGCCGCAGCCGAGGCCGATCATGCCGTCGCGCTGGCAGCGGTAGCCGCCTTGCGCGTCGCTGCCGGCCGCGTCGGTGCCGGCAGCGCCGGCCGGCCCGCCGGCGGCGTCGGGGAGGGCGTCCGCGCGGCGGAACATGCGCATCGAGACCTGCTCGTAGCCGGCCTCGCGCAGACGGTCGCGGCCCGCCCGATAGAGCGCGAGGCGGTCCTCGTCCCAGTCGGCGCGCGTGACGGCTCGGCGGCCGAGGCCGGTGAGCGGGCGCACATACAGTGGATACAGGTACAACTCCTCCGGCCGCCACGCGAGCGCAGCGTCGATCGAAGCGAGCCAACTCGCCCGCGTCTGGCCGTCGATGCCGTAGATCAGATCGATGTTGAGCGTCGGCACCGCGGCGTCCCGGATCGCCGCCAGCGCGGCCTCGACGTCGGCACGGCGCTGCGGGCGCCCGCTCGCTCGCGCCTCGGCGTCGTCGAACGACTGGACGCCGATGCTGACCCGCGTCGTCCCGCGCTCGGCCAACACCGCGAGGCGCTCGGGCGTCGCCGTCGCGGGAGAGGTCTCCACGGACATCGGGATCGAGCCGAGGTCCGCGCCCATCACCTCCGTCGCGATGTCGAACAGTCTTTCCAGTTCGGGCGCGTCCAGGTACGTGGGCGTTCCGCCACCCACCGCCGCGACCGCGAAACGTGCCTCGGGGATCGCCTCGCGCACGGCCCGCGCCTGCCGTTCGAGCGCGTCCAGGTAGCGCCCGACCAGTTCCGCGGGGGCGCCGGTGCGGGTGAACAGGTTGCAGAAGCCGCAGCGCATCTCACAGAACGGCACGTGCACGTACAGGAACAGCGCCGACAGGTCCTGGCCCCGCCACACATCGCCCAGCGTGGGCATCGGGGCGAGCGGGCGGTAGGCGGTCTTGTGCGGATACGAGTAGACGTACCCCGCGTACGGCGAGCCGAGCAGGTCTCGCGCAGACGACGGAACCACCAGGGGATCGGCGGTGCTGGACGATCCCATGAGCGGACGACCTCCGAGGACGTGGGTGAGTGCCGGGTGCGGTGTTCGCACGCCCCGACTCTAGGGGTGGGCGCCGACAGGCCGGCCGACCGCCCGGTGGCTTGGGCGGCGGGCGATGGTCGGGGCCGTCGCCCGCCGCCGATCAAGGCGTGCGCGGGGTCACCATTCGCCGGGGTCGAGGGTGAACTGGGCGTAGGGGACGGTCCACACGACCTCGTGGCCGATGCGGTGCCCGGTGTAGCCGTCCTCGCCGTACGCCGTGCCGTGATCCGACGTCAGGATGGTGAAACACGGGCGGCGGGCGCTCATCGCCCGGAAGAGCCGGCCCAGATGCCGGTCCACGTACTCCAGCGCCGCCGCGTGCGTCTCGCGGGTATCGCCCTCGGCGGCCGTCGCACCGGGCCGGTGGAACCAGTTCGGCTGGTGCAGCGCCGCCACGTTGACCAGCAGGAAGAGTCGCCGGTCGGGGTCGAGGGCGGCGACGACGCGTTCCGCGCGGGCCACCTGTGCCTCGAACGAGGTGGGCGAGGTGACGCCGAGTTCGGGATCCCAGTGGCTCTCCGCGAACATGCCGGGCAGTACCGAGCCGAGCGCGCCGCGTTTGTTGAAGAAGCCGACGCCGCCGACGCAGGCCGTGTGATAGCCCGCGCGAGCCAGCCCGGAGGGCAGATCGGGCTCGTCGAACACCCACGTGTGCGGCGCGGTGGACTCGCTGCCGCCGAAGCGTGCCGCGAACAGGCGTGGATGCGGGCCTTGCCCCAGCGGGGTGGGCAGGAATCCGGCGAGGAACGCGGTGTGCGCGGCGTAGGTGAAGCTGCCCGGGGTGTGCCGCGCCTCCCAGCGCCCGCCGGGCAGCACCCGGGCGAGGGTGGGCAGTCGGCCCGCCGCCACGAGTTCCGCGGCCACGTCGTAGCGGAGCGTGTCGAGCGTGACCATGAGCAGATCGTGGTGGCCGACGACCTCGTTCATGTCGGGATTGTGGCCGTGCGGGCCGTTGTTCCCGTGGCGCGGTGGGGGTGTCGTCAGTTCGGGCACGGCAGTCGTTCCCCGTCGGGTGTCTCGCGGTTCGGTATTTCGTGGTCCGGTGCCTCGCGGTCCGTCGCTTCGCGGTCCGGTGCCTGGAGGTGTGCCGCTTCGCGGGTAGGCGTTTCGCGGTCCGATGTCTCGCGTCCCGCCTGTCGTGGCCTCGCGGGTGGGTGCCGGCCGTCGACCAGGGCGCGGATCTGTTCCGCCCACGTGTCCCGGCCCCGGTGCAGCACCCCCGGCAGCAGATCGCCGAACGCGTTGACCTCGCCGACCGCGTGGCGGCGGCGGTCGACCGCGAACAGGAGGTCGACACCGACGTGCAGCGTCCGGGGAAAACACTCGGCCGCGCGAACACATGTCGTCATCGCCTCCTCCCAGGCGGCGGCCCCCACGGCGCGGCGGACCGCGTCCACGTCGACGCGGGTGTTGCCGAGGTGGAGGTTGGTCATCGGGGTACGGCTGCCGCGTGCGACGACGTGTGTGGCGCGGCCCGCGACGACCAGGACGCGCAGGTCGACGGCGAGTCCGTCGAGGGTGAGTTTGGGCAGCCAGGTCTCGATGTGCACGCCGTCCGCGCACAGTGCGTCGATCAGGGCCGCGACATCCTCCTCGTCGCGGTACTTGCGCACCCGCAACGAGTTGAACAGTTCGATGCCCGACGCGGTGCGCACCAGTTCGGTGGACGTGGTGGCCTGGACGCGCGTTCCCGAGGTCTCCAGGGCGACCACACCGGACGCCGACGAGCCGTGCGCGGGCTTGACGAACACGCGTGGCCGGCGGGTGTCGCGCATCAGGTCGCGCAGGTGGGTGTAGGAGCGCACGGTGACGCCGCGCCCCTCCGCGCCGAGCCCGGGCGGGACCGGGACGCCCGCGTCGTGCAGCCGCCCGTGCGCGCGCGGCTTGTCGAACATGACGGCGATGTCGTCGGGGTCGTTGACGAGCCACGCTCCGGGCGTCGCGGCCACGGCGGTTCGTACGCGTTCCAGCGCGCGCACAAAGGTCGCGTGGCGCACCGCACCGCCCTCGACGCGGTGCGGGTCGGACGGCCCGCCGAGCAGTGCGTGGACGACGGGGTTCTCGCCGGGGGAGTCGATCCGCACCGGCCCGGCGGCGAAAGCCGGTTGCACACCACGCAGTACGTCCTCCCACGGGACGACGCGCGGGGCCGGTAGCCCGGCGGCCCGCGCCGCCGCGTCGAATCCCACGACGCGCCGGTGCCCCGGGTTGGCGACGACGGTGATCACGGTCACGGCAGGTACCGCGCGGCGCGGAGGTCGGCGGTGCCCGTGGGGTCGATCGCCGCGACGACGCGCGGGCCGGCGGAACGTGCCCGGGCCTGACCGCCGGTCATTCGGAGATCTCCACGTATCGGGGGTCGCCGCCCCAGTCGCGGGGGCTTTCGGGGTCGGAGATCTCCACCGTCACACCGGATGCCCGCAGCGTCGCCCGCAGGCGCTCGGCCACGGAGTCGTCCAGGAAGTGGTGGCGGATCGTCAGATTCCGCAGCCGGCCCAGGGATCGGCTGTTCAGCAGCGCCTCGGCGCCGTCGTTGCTCAGGATTCCCATCGACAGGTCGAGCGATTCGAGCCGGGGCGTGACGGCGGCGCTCGCGATCGCGGCGGCGATCTCGTTCTGCAATTCGCTGTTCATCAAACCGAGATGCCGGAGTCGGGGCACTCGGGTCCCGGACAGGAGGTCGGCGAGGTCCTCGACGCGGGCGTCACCGCCATAGTCGTCGACGCCGAGCCACATGTCGAGTTCCTCCAGCGCGGGGAAGTCGCTCATGCCGACGGCGCGCACGATCCGACCGGACAGGCCGCCGCTCTCGAAGCGGAGCCGGCGCAGGTGCTCGTGACGCACCGGAGTCAGCGCGGGGGCGTCCTCGGTGGCGTTCTCGCTGCCCCGAAGCACCAGTTCCTCCAGGTGCGGGAAGGCTTCGAGGAGCCCGGTGGAGGGGCCGATGCCGATCCAGGAGATCTCGGATTCCTCCTGCACCACGTCGCCGACGAACAGATGGCGCAGCGCCGGAAAGCGGGCGGCGTCGCGGACCAGCAGCCCGGGCAGCGGATTCTCCTGGGACATGTCCACGTCCCAGGCGCCGACGATCAGCGCGGTGACTCGTGTGGTGTCGACGTTGGCGAGGAAGTAGGCGTAGAGATCGGCGAGTTCGGGATCATCCTCCCAGTGGCGGTGGCGCAGCCGCCAGGCGACGGCGTCCGCGGGGTGGTCGCCGGGCGCGATGCCGTACGGCGGTGTGGGCTCGCCGCGGCGGGCCTCCTCGGGTTGCCTTCCGGGAACGGCCGAGGGCTGCTTCGAGTCCGGCGGCCGCAGGTCGGCGACGGGCAGGCCGCCGAAGTGTTCGAGATAGGTGTGGATGCTCATGTCGGGAGGTCACCTGCGTGGGTCGGATGCGTGCGGATCGGTGCGCGTAGGGCTCTTGCCTACCAGAGCGCACCGACGGCCGGCGCGGGGGGAGAGCCGAGGGGCCTGAGTCGGCAGACCCGCTCACTCCCGTCGGTGGTGCCCGGTGGGTCGGCTCGCCGCCGGTGCCGTCCCGGGACGGTGCGAGCGCGCCGGTGTTCGTTCGGCGGGTGCTTGCCGCGAAGGCTCCCGCGCCCCGTGTCACACTTTCCCGCCGACGTTCGTCTACATCGCATGGAGAACGAACCCGGGCCCGAGCCCACGTGGCGTGCGGAGTGGACGGCCGACCAGTTCGAGGGGCTGCGCCCGCACCTGCGGTCCGTCGCGTACGGCATCCTCGGTTCGCGCGCCGACGCCGAGGACGCGATCCAGGAGACCTGGCTGCGGGTCTCGCGCACCGAGCACGAGGACATCCGCGACCTGCGGGCCTGGCTGACCACGATCGTCGGGCGGATCTGCCTCGACATGCTGCGCGCGCGGCGACCGCGCCGTGAGGACTATCCGGGCACGTGGTTGCCGGAGCCGATCGTGCGCTCGGCCGACGCCGACGCGTACGACCCCGAACGCAAGACCATCGAGGCCGACGCCATCGGCCTGGCGCCGCCGATCGTGCTGGAGACCCTCAATCCGGCCGAGCGGCTCGCCTTCGTGCTGCACGACGTGTTCGGCGTGCCGTTCGACGAGGTCGGCCCCATCGTGGACCGCACCCCGGCGGCCGCCCGGCAGTTGGCCGGCCGGGCGCGGCGGCGGGCGCGGACCGCGCCGCAGCCGGAGGGCGACCTCAAGCGGCAGCGCCGCGTCGTCGACGCGTTCCTGGCCGCCGCGCAGGACGGCGACTTCGACGCGCTCCTGGCCAACCTCGACCCGGACGTCTCCTTCCAACTCGACCCGGGCCCGAACCGGCACGCGGCCCCGCCCACCGTGGTCGGCGCCGAGAAGGTCGCGCGGCAGATGTTGCGCTCGGCCCCGTTCTTCCTGCCCTACGCCCGTCCCGTTCTGGTCAACGGCGCCCCGGGTCGGCTGGTGGGCGACCCCAACCGGCCCAGCGGCGTCGCCGGCTTCACCGTGGCGGGCGACCGGATCGTGCGGATCGACGTGATCGCCAACCCCGAGAAGCTCAAGGGAGTTCCGCTGGACATCGTCGACGACGCCGACCCGATCGACTACCCCGACTTCACCCGGGTGCCGCACGAGCCGCCGGCCGCGGACGACACCCACCTGCGCCCCGACGACACCGAGAGCTGACCCGGCGAACCTTCGCCGCGCGGGACGAGCCGCGCGCACCTCCCGTGACCACCTCGGGCGACGCCCCGGTTCCCGGCACGCCGTCGCCTGATCCCCGCACGCCCGAAAACCGAACCGTCATCCAGCCCTGGAGCACCCATGTCCACCGGCACCTTCGCATCGACCGACTCGACGGATCCGCCGAAGTCCGCGGCTCCGACCGAGTCCGACGCCTCGTTCCTGACCACCGCGCGGGGCAAACTCACCCTCGTCCTGCTGTGCGCGGTGGCCTTCCTCGACTTCGTCGACGCCTCCATCGTCAACATCGCGCTGCCGGCCATCCAACGCGACCTCGACCTGAGCAACCAGGGTCTGCAATGGGTGCCGTCCGGCTACCTCCTGACCTACGGCGGCCTGATGCTCCTGGGCGGGAGGGCCGCGGACCTGATCGGGCGCCGCCGGGTCCTGACCGGCGGCACCCTGGTGTTCGCCGCCTCCTCCCTGATCGGTGGACTGGCGCAGAGTTCCGAGGTGTTGATCGGCGCCCGGCTCGCCCAGGGCGTGGGCGCGTCGATGATGCTGCCCGCGGCCCTGTCGATCCTGACCACCTCGTTCGGTACCGGTCCCGACCGCAACAAGGCGCTCGGCGCCTGGGCGGGCACCGGCGCACTCGCCTCCGCCGTCGGCGTGTTCCTGGGTGGGGTGCTCACCGAGGGCCCCGGGTGGCGCTGGGTCATGTTCGTCAACCTGCCGGTCTGCGCGCTCGTGCTTCCGCTCATCCCCCGACTCCTGCCCGACGACAAACGCCGGGCATCGGTACGCGGCTTCGACTTCCTCGGCACCGCACTGGCCACCGGCGGACTGGTGCTGCTGGTCCACGGTCTGGTGAAGGCCCCCGACCAGGGGTGGTCGTCCACCCGCACCGTGGTCGAACTAGGGGTCGCCGCCTGCCTGTTGCTCGCCTTCGTCGTCAACGAGGCGGTGATCGGCAACCCGCTGATGCCATTGGGCATCTTCCGGGTCAAGGGCCTGGCCGCGGCGAACGTCACGCAACTGGTGGCCATGTCCGGCTTCATCGCGATGTTCTTCTTCATCACCCTGTACGTGCAGGGTGTCATGGGCTACTCCGAGATCAAGGCCGGATCCGCGTTCCTGCCGGTCACCGTGGGTGTGGGGATCGCGGCCGGAATGGCCCAGCCGCTGCTGGCCCGGGTCGGCACCCGTCCGCTGATCGTGGTCGGCTCGCTGATCGCCTCCGCCGGGGTCTGGTTGTTGTCCCGCATCCCGGTGGACGGCACCTACCTCGGGGACCTGTTGCCCGGCCTGGTCGTGATGTCCTTCGGGCTCGGCTTCGTCTTCGTCGGCGTCGCCACCGCCGCCAACGCGGGCGTCCCCGCCGAACAGGCGGGCCTGGCGGCGGCGCTGATGAACACGGCGCAACAACTCGGCGGCGCGTTCGGCCTCGCGATCCTCTCCGCCGTGGCGACCGCGGAGACCACCCACCGACTGGCCGCCGGCGACGCGGCGGCCTCCGCCTACACGGATGGCTACCAAAAGGCGCTCCTGGTCGGCGCGTTCCTCCTCGCGGGCGCGGCCGTGGTCGGCCTGTTCGTCGCCAACACCCGCGGGGAGGAGACGACCTGACCCACACGCGGATCGGCCGCGCGCCGAAGGGCCGTCCACCGGGCCGGCTCCGCCGGACGCCGCTGTCCGGAACCACGGTTCCGCACAGCGGCGTTCGGCACGTCCGGGCACGTCCGGGCACGTCCGGGCATCCGTGCACGTCCGCACGTCCGACCGACCCGTCCGGAGGCTGGTCGGGGTGACGTCTGATCCTGGCGCGAGCGTGGCCGTGGAAGTGCACGGTGTGGACGACCGGCCGGGCGGGCGGGTCAGTTCGCGGTCGGGGTGGTGCTCGGGGCCGGTCGGCGGGTCAGGTGGGTCAGGGCGTTCGCGATGATGTCGAGACCGATGGATCCGTGTGCCGTCATGATCGACTCGGGGTGGAACTGAACGGCCGCGAAAGGGCGTTCGGTGTGCTCGACGACCATCGCGACGCCGTCGTCGGTGGTGGCGCAGACCCGCAGTCGCGGTGGCAGGTCCCTCGCGTGCACGTACAGCGAGTGGTAGCGGCCGACTTCGAACGAGTCCGGGAGGCCGGCGAGCAACCCGCTGCGGTGATCGGTGACCCGCACTCGCGAGGAGCGCCCGTGGACGGGACGGTCCAGGACGCCGAGCGTGCCGCCCAGGTATTCGACCAGGCCCTGCAATCCGAGACACACCCCGAACACCGGGGTGTCGAGCGCCTCGGCCGCGGCCAGTGTCTCGGCGACGCCGAAGTCGCTCGGGCGCCCCGGGCCGGGGGACAGCACGAGCAGGTCCGGCCGGGTGCGTTCCAGCACGGCCAAGTGGTGCGGCGGCCGGAACGTGGCCACCTCGGCGCCGCATTGACGGAAGTAGTCGCCCAGGCAGTGCACGAACGAGTCATGGTGGTCGACCATCAGGACCCTGGGCCGGGCAGCCGGCTCGGCGGTCGGCGACGGTCGCCGCCCGCGGATCGCCGCCGCAACCGGCGCCGGGACGCGGACCTCCGGTGCCTGCGCCTCGTCCAGGGCGGCCAGCAGGGCCCGGGCCTTCAGTTCGGTCTCGGCCTCCTCGGCCCGGGGGTCGGACGCGCACAACAACGTCGCCCCGGTCCGGACGACGGCCGTTCCGCGGCGGATCTGGATGGTGCGCAGCGTGAGCGCGGTGTCCAGACCCCCGTCGAAGCGGATCCGGCCGACGGCTCCGCCGTACCAGCGCCGAGGCGACCTCTCCTCGTGTTCGAGGTACCGCACCGCGGCCCGCTTGGGCGCGCCGGTGACGGTGACCGCCCACAGGTGCGCCAGGAACGCGTCCAGGGCGTCGAGTTCGGGTCTCAGGCGTCCCTCCACGTGGTCGACGGTGTGGATCAGCGTGGCGTGGAACTCGACACGGCGCCGGGCGGTGACCCGGATGCTCCCGGGTACGCACACCTTCGCCTTGTCGTTGCGGTCCACGTCGGTGCACATGGTGAGTTCGGACTCCTCCTTCTCGGATTCCAGGAGTCTTCGCACCTGTGCCGCGTCCTCCAGCGCGTCGCGGCCGCGCGCGATCGTGCCGCTGATCGGCGCGGACTCCACGACGAGCCCGCCCTCGCCGGCGTCCCCTCCCGCTCGGACCGCGACGAAGCGCTCGGGTGACGCGCCGATCAGGTGCTCACGCTCCCCGAGGTTCATCAGCAGCGCGTACGGGGCGGGGTTGCGGGCGTACAGCCGCCGGTACACCGCCGACGGCGGTGCGGTCGCGGCGCGGCGGAACTCCCGGCCGGGCACGACCTCGAACAGGTCGCCCGCGCGGAAGGCCGAGCGGGCCCGCTCCACGACCCGGGCGTAGTCACCGGGAGCGTGGTCGTCCTTCGCGACCGCGCCGCCGGGGCGGAAGGCGGCGTCGGCGGTGGTACGCGGCAGTCCGTCGGTGCGCGCGCGACTGTCGTGGAACTCGTACCGGTGCCGGATCGCCGTGTCGTTGCGCTCGTCCACCTCGAGGAGTTCGTCCGGCAGGTGCAGGACCAGCACGCGGTCGCCGGGATCGCGTTCTCGCGCGATCGTGATGCCCTCCAGCTCCAGGATCAGGTCGTAGCCGAAGGCTCCGTACAGGCCCAGGAGGGAGTCGGCGGGAGAGCGCATCGCGTCCACCAACTCGCGGAGCACCGTGAAGACCCCGGCCCGGCGGGTACGGTCCTCCTCGGCGATCGCCTCGTCCGCGGACGGCATGCTCCCGTATACCCGGTCCGCGCGGACCTCCCGATCCCGCAGGACGCCGGCGGTCGCCCGGGCCAGCGCGGGAAGCAGCACCCGACCCCGGGCGTTGAGCGCCCGCACGGCCAGCAGGGAACCGCGCGCGGTCACCTCGATCGGCGGGTCGGCGTATCCCACGACCGTTCCGTTCCCGAGGTGGGCGAGCATGCCGCGACGCCGGTCGAGCCGTTCCTCCAGTGCCGCCAACGCGGGGCCCGCCCGTCCCGCGTACGCGGACGAACGGCGTACTCGGAGGCCGTTCGGCAGGCGCCAGGACAACTCCCGGGACGTGCCGGCGGAACGGACGGCGAGCATTTCCGGTAGCGCCATGGCGAAGCCCCTCCGTGAAGTGGTGTGCCGACCGGCCACGTGCCGCGGTGCGCCGACGGGCCGTCGGGCCGCGATGTGCCGACCGGTCCATCACACGCGCCGGGCAAGTGCCGTCGCAATCGGCTGGGTTGCGCGGACGCGAACGTCCGGCCCCACATGCGGTGAATGTTGCTCAACCCCGCGACCCGGGGGCGCAACCGGTTGCCCCCGGCCGCCCGGCATGGGTGCACTGGACCCGTTCCCGCAAGGCCGCCGCGTCGGCGTCGTCGACGCGCCGGGCGGGAGCGCTTCCCTTCTTCCCACCGAGAATCGGGGACCCCATGCTCTCCGCCCGACACACCCTGCTCCCCCGATCGGCACGTATCGCCCTGGCCCGGGACACCCGGCTCGGGGGCGGCAACCTCTGGCGTACCGCGCTGGAACACAGCCGGGCCCCCGACGCACCCCTGCTCGTGTCGGACCCGCCGCTCGTGGTCGGCGACGGGAGCCGGCAGCGGGAGTTCGGCATCGCCGCGCTCGACGCCCTCGCCGACGCGTGGGCGTGCCACTACCTCGACCGGGGCGTACGGCCGCGCGACCGGGTCGCCATCTACATCGAGGACTCCTTCGAAGACCACGTGCACCTGGCCGCCCTCGCCCGGATCGGGGCCATCGCGGTCCTCGTCAACGGCCGGATGCCGCCCGAGCTCGCGCTCGGCCTGATGGACCGCGCCGACCCGGTCGGCCTGTACACCGACCCCGCGCACCTGGAACTCCTCGCCGGGCGGCACCGGGAACTGCCCGGACTGCGCTGGACGCACACCCGCGCGGACGCGGCCGGGCTCGGCAACCCGGAACCGCCCGACAAGGCGAGATACCGGCACGGCGACAACGACCCGATCTTCCTGTGCCATTCGTCCGGCACCACCGGCCGACCCAAACTGGTCACCTGGACCCACCGGCAGAGCGTCGCGGGCACCCGGTTCCGGCTCGCCACCCAACCCGAACCCGACGACTCGCTGTTGCTGTGCGCGGCGCCCCTCAGCCACGGGGCGGCGATCGCGATCACCTTCTTCGCGCTGGCGGCGGGCCTGCCCGTGGTCGCCTCCGCCGACCGCAGCGCCGCCGGCCTGTCCCGCGCCGCCGCCGCGCACCGGCCGACGACGATCTTCGCCTTCAACCACACCCTCGCCGAACTCGCCGTCTCGGACCCGGACCCGGCGGACTTCACGTCGGTGACGGACTGGGTGAACGTGGGCGACTCCGCCCACGAGGCGCACGTACGGTCGCTGGTACGGATGGGCGGGCGCACCGCGGCGGGCAATGCCGTATCGGGCTCGGTCTTCAACGACATCCTCGGCTCGTCCGAACTCGGGTGGGCGGCGCTGCGCCGCTCCACGGCACCCGACACACCCTCGTCCCCGCGCCACCTCGGCAGGCCCGGCTCCGCGATGAAGGTGGCGGTACTGCGCGAGGACGGAACGCACGCCGACGTGGAGGAGGTGGGCATGCTCGGGGTCCGCGGCGAATCGGTGACCACCGGCTATTGGAACGACTCGGACACCTACCACCGCAGTTTCCTCGGCGGCTGGTTCCTCTCCGGGGACCTGGTGCGCCGAACCGCGGAGAACCACTACTTCCACGTCGACCGCGTCGTGGACACCATCCACACCACGGGATCGCCGGGCCACTCCGTCCTGATGGAGGAGGTGATCCTGCTCGCGCTGCCCGAAGCGGCCGACTGCGCGGTGGTCGCGGGAGGCGATCGCGGCGCGAGCGTGCCGGTGGCGGTGGTCCGGCTGCGGGGCGGGCACGCGGACCCGGCCGGACTCCTCGATCGGGCCAACACCGCGCTCGCCGCGGCCGGTCAGCCCGACCTGGCCGCCCTGGAGCTCGCCGCCGACGACGCGGACCTGCCCGTCGGCGCGACCGGGAAGGTCCTCAAACGGCACCTGCGGGAGAAGTACCGGGACTTGCCCGGCCATCTGGCCGCCGCGGCACGGGGATCCGTGGCGGCAGTCCGGGAACCGAACCGCCCACCCCGGCGGGAGGAATCGACGACCCACCGAACCACCCCGGACGCGACCGCCACGCCGGCGGGTGTGCGTGCGATCGCCGCCGCGGTGCTGGAGACGGAACCCGAGCGGATCACGCCCGACGCGGCCTTCCACGCACAACTGGAGATGGACTCGCTCCAGAAGACCGAATTCGTCGCGCGGGTCGAACGCGCCTTCGAGGTGCGGTTCGCCGCCGAGGAGGCGGCCCGACTGGACTGCCTGGCCGACGTGCTCGCCGCCCTGCGTCGGCACGGCGTCGGCAGCGACCCGCGTGCCGACGACGGAGGCTCCCGATGAACCCCGTCGACCTGCTCCTGCTGCGGCACACCGCGGCCGGCCGGGGCAGCCGTACGAGCGTCACCGACCGCACCGGTGCGATGACCTACGCCGAACTGACCGAGGCGGCGCGCGGGTACGCCGGCGCACTGGCGGCCGGCGGGATCCGCCGGGGATGCCGCGCCCTGGTGGTCTCCGACGACACGGTGGACGCGATCGTCGCCGTCCTGGGCCTGTGGTGGCACGGCTGCGTGCCGGTCGTGCTCAGCCCGATGCTCCGCGACGCCGAGCTCGTGTTCATCGCCGGGGACTGCGCCGCCGAGTACGCGGATCTCGACCTGGTGCACGAGCGCCGCGACGAACTGGCCGCGGCCCTGGGCCCGCTCGGCTTCCGCCACGAACAGCGGGACGGGGAGCGGGCGTTCGTCGACCCGGGCGCACCCGCGAGGTTCGTCGAGGGAGCCGAGGTGCTGGTGCAGTACACCTCGGGCAGCACCGGCCGGCCGCGCGGCGTCCGACACTCCATGGGCGGGCTGCTCGCCGTGCTGAACGGGTTCGGCGGCGTGCTCGGGCTGACCGAGTCGGACACCGTCCTGTCCACCGCCAAACTCTCCTTCGGCTACGGCTTCGGCAACTCGCTGCTGTTCCCGCTCGCGGCGGGCGCCGGCTCGGCGCTGCTCACCGGCCCCGTCGACGCGTTCAGCGTGAGCACCGCGATCGACCGGTACCGGCCGACCGTGCTGTGTGCCGTGCCGAGGGTGTACGAATCCCTGCTGGGCGCGGTCGCCGACCGAGGAGCGGCGCCGGACACCTCCGCCATCCGCCTCGCGGTCGCCGCCGGCGAGCACCTGCCCGCCGACCTCGCCCGCCGCACCACAAAGACCTTCGGATTCCCACTGGTCAACGGCCTCGGCGCGACCGAGGTCCTGCACATCGTGCTGGCCACCGCGGCCGACGCTCCGCCGCACGGATCCACCGGCAACCCGGTGCCGGGCGTGACGGCGACCGTCCGCGACGAACACGGGCAGCCGGTGCCGACCGGGACCCACGGCCGGTTGCACATCGCGTCCGCGTCCGCCGCGCTCGGCTACATCGACCGGCCCGAGGCCCAGGCGCGCACGTTCGCCGACGGCGGCGTCTACCCGGGCGACGTCGTGCACCGCACCCCCGACGGGGACTTCCGGCACGTCTGCCGTACGGACGACCTGCTCAACATCGGCGGCCACAAGGTGGCTCCGGCGGAGATCGAGGCACTGCTCAAGGCGACCGACGGCATCGCCGACTGCGCCGTCGTCGCCGACCGGGACCCGGCCGGCCTGCAACAAGCCGTGGCCTACGCCGTTCCCGCGTCCGGCGCCGCGCCGGAGGAGGTGCGCCGCAACGCCCTGCGCGCCCTGCGCGACCGGTTGCCGCCACACCGACGCCCCTCGCGGATCGAACTCATCGACGCGCTGCCGACCACCTCCACCGGAAAACTCGCCCGCTACCGGCTGCGCACCCCCGAGGAGACCCGATGACCTGGGACATCGTCGGAATGGGCGCGGTCACCTGTCTCGCGGACGAACCGCGGGCGATCCACCGGGCGTTGTGCCGAGGCGAGAGCGGGGTCGGCCCGCTGCGCGCGTTCGACAGCACCGGGTACCGGGTGAAGAACGCGTACGAGATCGACGATCGCGCCGTGCCGGGCCGTGACGAGCCCGGCCGGGCCACCCGTTGGCTGCGCGCGGCGGTCGCCGCCGCGCTCGCGGACGCGGGCCTGGGCGATGGGGGACCGGCCGACGGGTCGGGACCGGCCCACGCCGGACTCGGCGAAGCGGGGCGCACGGACGCGGACCCGGGCGGCGGCGCACCGCACCAGGGGTCGCGGCCCGGAGGGATGGCGGACATCCCGGTGATCGTCGGAACCACCCTGCGCGAGCTGCGCTCGGCGGAACTGTGGTGGCGCGACGGCACCGAGTTGGAACCCACCGACCTGCACTTCGCCCGGGCGATGCGCGACGCGTTCGGGACCACCCGCACGCACACCGTGGCGAGCGCGTGCGCCGCGTCGCTGTACGCCCTGGGCATGGCCACCGACCTGATCGCGCTCGGCATGGCGGAGACCGTCGTGGTGGCCGGCACCGACTCCCTCACCGAGAGCGCCTTCGGCGGGCTCGACCGTGTGCAGAGCCCGGCGCCGCAGTCGATCCGCCCATTCGACCGCGACCGAAGGGGCATGGTCATGGGCGAGGGCGCGGTGGCCGTCGTGGTGCGCAGGGCCGGCGCCCACCACCGACCAGCCCACGCACAGGTGCGTGGCGTCGCGATGAACTGCGACGCCGCCCATCCGACGGTGCCCGACCCGGCGAGCGTGACCGCGGCCGTGCGCGAGGCCCACCGGCGAGCCGCGGTCCGGCCCGAGGACGTCGACCTGGTCGTCGTGCACGGCAGCGGCACCCGGCACAACGACGTGGTCGAATCCCAAGTCCTGGGCGAGGTGTTCGGACGGTCCCGGCCCGGACCGCTGGTCACCTCGATCAAATCCGGACTGGGGCACACCTGCGGCGGCTCCGGCCTGATGAGCCTGGTCGTCGCCGTACTGGCGCTGCGGTCGGGGCAACTCCCGCCGATCGCCGGCCTGCGCGACCCGATCCCCGAAGCCGCGAACCTGCGCCTGGTCGCGGGCGAGCCCGCCTTCGACAGCTTCGCCACCGCGCAGATCAACGCGATCGGCCTGGGCGGCATCAACGCCGTCGCCGTCGTGGGGAAGGCGCCGTGATGCCCGCCGGGACGCCGCACGAGGCGGCACCGGTGATCACCGGCTGCGCTCTCGCGGTCTCCGGCCTGCGCGACGAATACGACCTGCTGGAGCCGGCCGAAGCCGGAGTCGGGGCTGCCACCGCGGACCGCGATCCGGACGCCGGTCGCGCCGGCGCGGGCATGCGGCACAAGGACCGCGCCTCCCGGCTGGCCCTGCACGCGGTGCGCCGAGCCCTGGACGGCGTGGCGCTGCGCGATCCCGCGGCCACCGCGGTCATCGTCAGCAGCAACTTCGGCAACCTCGACACCGTCTGCGACTTCACCGACACCATCGCGGCGGAGACCGTCACCGGCCTGAGCCCCATCCGGGTCCCGCACATGTCGAGCAACGTCACCGCCGGCTGGGTGGCGATCGCGCACGGCCTGCGCGGACCCAACATCACCCTGTGCAGCGGCACGACCGGCGGGCTGGACGCCGTGTTCTGGGCCGCGGCGCTGCTCACCGCCGGCCGCGCCGAGGCCGCCGTCGTGGTCGGCGTCGAACCGGACACCGCGCCGGTGGCCCGGTTGCACCGTGAGCACGGCGGCGGACCGTGGTTGGACGGCGCGGCCTGTCTGGTCGTGGAAAAGCCCGAACACGCCCGCGCCCGCGGCGTGCGAGCGCGCGCGGTGATCACCGGCTACGGCCGAGCGGCCGGACGCGCCGACGCGGTCGGGCAGGCGACGAAGGCGTACGACCGTCCGATCGTACGGTGGGTGGCGGCCGGCGCGCAGGCGTCGGCGCTGGACCTGACCGCCCGGCTGGGCCGGTGCTCGGGCGCGCTGGGAGTACTGCAATGCGCGGCCGCGGCGGCCTGGTTCGACCGGTCGGGCGACGACTCGGTGCTGGCCGTCGCCGGCGACGACCACATCGGCGCCGGATCCGACGGCGAGGGTGATCCCAGCGGTGTGGCGGCCGTGCTGCTCACCCGCCCCGAACCGGTTCGCGCGGGAGGTGGTCCGCATGACACCGAGGCATGACGAACGCAGGGCCGTGCTGACCGGCCTCGGCGCCGTCTCCTGCCTGGGGGCCGGGGTCGGCGCGTACTGGAACGCGCTGCTCACCGGTGGCGCCGCACCGCGCGAGGTCGACCTGCCGCACCTGAACATGCGGGCCACCCGGATGTACCGGGTGCCCGGGGCCGCCGTCCCCGAGCAGCCGCGCCGGCACGCGGGCGTCCCGCTCGGCGCCGTGCCGCGGATGGCGGTCGCAGCCGCGCTCGAAGCCCTCGACGACGCCGGGATCGAGCATCCCGACCGCGCCGACGTGCCCGTGGTCATGGGCTGCGAAATGGGAAACGCGAGTGTGCAGGAGGAGCGGCGCGGCGCCGACGGGGCCGGCCGCCCGCGGTGGACACCGCTCGCGGTCGCCGCCGCGGCCGTGGGTGCGGCCATCGGCTCACGCCGGGGCAACATCAGTGTGGGCAACGCCTGTTCGGCGGGTGGGTACGCGCTCGGCATCGCCTCGGACATGATCCGCTCGGGTGAGGCGTCCGTGGTCCTGGTCGGCGCCGCGGACGGGGTCACCCGGGTCGGCATGGGCGGATTCGACCGGCTCGGCGCGGCCGACCCGCGAAGCTGCCGCCCCTTCGCCCGGGACCGGGCCGGTACCATGTTCGGCGACGGCGCCGCGATGCTCGTGCTGGAATCGGCGGCACACGCCCGACGGCGCGGGGCCCGCGCCTACGCGGAACTCGCCGGCGTGGCGTGGAGTTGCGACGCCCTGCACCCGACCGCGCCCGATCCGGACGCGGCCCAGCTCGTGCGTGCGATGCACGAGGCCCTCGCCGACGCGGGGCTGCGCCCGGACCAGGTGGGCTGTGTGCTGCCGCACGCGACCGGTACCCCGCTCAACGACGCGGTGGAGAGCCGGGCGCTGCGTCGAGTGTTCGAGCAAGTGGCGGACCCGCTACCGCTGTTCGCGCTCAAGGCGATGATCGGACACACCTCCGCGGCGGCCGGGATCTTCGCCTGCCTGACCTCCGCGTTGATCCTGTCCCGGGCGCGGATCCCCGCGAACGCCCCCATGGAGCAGGACCCGGAATGCGACGTGTGGCTTCCCCGGGAGGGCCCGCTGCGCCTGGAACGCCCGGCGGTCCTGGTGAACACCTGTGCCTTCGGCGGCAACAACTCCTCTTTCGCGCTTGCCGGAACGGCGTGGTCGGCATGATCGCCCCGGCGCGGATGCGCGTCACCGGCCTGGGGGTGATCACCCCCGGCGCGAACCGGCCCGACCGTGCGCTCGGACCGCGACTCGCGCCGATTCCCGGCTGGTTCGAGGTCGCCGAAGCCCTGCCCGGGCGCGGCTATCGCCGGTTGCCCGCCGGCTGCCTCCACCTGCTCGCCGCGGCCAGGGCGGCGGCGCTCGACACCGGCCCGTGGTTCACCGAGGTCCCCGCACACCGCCGGGCCGCGGTGGTGGGAACCAACAACGCCGGCGCGGCCCTGATCGAGGAGTTCGACCGAACGATCATCGACCTCGGTGCCGCCGAACTGCCGCCCGCCCGCGTTCCGTACATGGCGATGAGCATGTTCGCGGCCCGATTGGCGCCCGAACACCTGCTGCGCGGCTTCGACCTGACCACCAACTCACCGGCCGTGGCCGGGCTGGACGCACTCCAGAGCGCCGCACGCGCACTGGCCGCCGGGCGCGCGTCGGTCGTCCTGGCCGGCGCGGTGGAGGAACCACCCTCGGCCGCACAGCAGGCCGGCGCCCGATCCGGCGCCGTGCCGGCCGACATCGGAGCCGCGGTCGTGGTCTGCGAACCCGAGGAGACACCGACCGGCGGTGCCGGCGTGTACGGCTACTGCTCGACGTACAGCGCGTTTCTTCCCGACCCCGACAGCGCGCGGGCCGTCCTGGAGGTGTTGTGGGAGCAACTCGCCCAGGACGGTGCGGCGCCGCACCACATCGACACCGTGCTCGACGACTCCGCGATCGGCGCGGCCGTCGCCGCACGGTTGACCGAACTCGCCCCGGACGGCGAGATCACCACCGTTCCCGCGGCGACCGGCGGCGGTTGCCTGACCCCGGTGCGCCGCGTCGTCGGTCGGCTCGGCACCGCCGGCGGCCTCGCCGATCGCGTCGCGGTCGTCGCCGCCTCCGCCCACGGCCACCTCTCGATCACCGACATCACCCCGTACACCGGCCCCCCACGCAGCACGGACAACACGAACAGCACGAACAGCACGGACAACACGGACGGCACGGACAGCACGCGAAAGACGCACGGCACGCCGCCGGCGACCACGAAGGGACACCGACCATGACCAAGCCCATCCCCACCCGCGAGGAACTGCGCGACTTCTTCGTCGAGGAACTCGAACTCGCCGACGAGATGGTCGCCTACGACAGCGAGTTCGCCGTCGACCTCGGTATCGACTCGCTCACCACGATGGAGCTCATGGTGCAGTTGGAGAAGCGCTACGGTGTGCGGCTCGCGGAGTCCGAATTCGCCGAACTCACCTCGGTGGACGCCGTACACGCCTTCCTGTCGGCCCGGCTCGGGGCGGCCTGAGCATGGCGGACACCGGGCGGCCGGTCGCGGTGGTGACCGGAGGATCGCGCGGCATCGGACGGGCCGTGGTGAACCGACTGGCCGCGGACGGATTCGACGTCGCCTTCTGCTACCGGTCCCGACCGGACGCCGCGGCGAAGGTCGTGGCAGAGGCCGGCGCGGCCGGCGCCACCGTCGTGGCGCACCGGGCCGACGTCTCGGCCGCGCACGAGGCCCGCGCCCTCGTCGCCGTCGCCGAGGCGCGACTGGGGCCGCTGTCGACCCTGGTCACGTGTGCCGGCGTCGTTCGCGACCGGCCGCTGGCACGCATGTCCGACCAGGACTGGGACGAGGTGATCCGCACCAACCTGGACGGGACCTACCACGTGTGCCGCGCCGCCGCTCTCGCGCTGATGCGGCACGGCGGCGGCTGCATCCTCACCCTGTCCTCGGTCGCCGCCGCGCACGGCAGCGCCGGACAGAGCAACTACGCCGCGTCCAAGGCGGGGATCGTCGGCTTCACCACGTCACTGGCCCGGGAACTCGGCCGCTTCGGGGTGCGCTCCAACGTGGTCGCCCCCGGCCTGATCGACACCGACATGACCGCGGAACTGCCCTGCGCGGCAAAGGCGTCCATCCTCGACCGGATCCCGCTGCGCCGACCGGGCAGCCCCGAGGAGGTCGCCGACCTGGTCTCGTTCCTCGCCTCGGATCGGGCCCGATACATCAACGGTCAGGTGATCGGTGTGGACGGCGGGCTGATCCTGTGAGCACCCGACCGAAACCCTCACGACGGCGCAAGTGGTGCCCCGGAAGCAGGAGTTCGTCATGTACGACGTGATCGTCGTCGGCGCCCGTTGCGCCGGCGCGCCGACGGCCATGCTGTTCGCCCGTGCCGGATACCGCGTCCTGATGCTGGAACGGGCCCGATTTCCCCGCGACACGCTCTCCACCCTCTACATCCATCAACCGGGCAGCGCACTGCTCGACGCGTGGGGCCTGCTGGACCGCGTCACGGCCACCGGCTGCCCACCGATCACGGCCGCGACACACCGCATGGGAGAGGTGACCCTGGCGGGCGCGCCGACGCCGATCGGGGGAATCGGTGCGGCCTACGCGCCGCGCCGGTATCTGCTCGACACCATCCTCGCCGAGGCCGCGACCGCCGCCGGAGTCGAGTTCCGCGAGCGGTGCCGGGTCACGGACGTGGTCTTCGACGGCGACCGGGCCGTGGGCGTGCGATGGCGCACCGGGGCGAGCACCGGCACCGACACCGCCACGCTCGTCGTCGGCGCGGACGGCATGCGGTCCGTCGTGGCGGATTCCGTACGGGCCCCGGTGACCCGCGAGAACCCGGTGCTGAGCTGCGTCTACTACGGCTACTGGGAAGGCGTGCCCGCGGACCGGTTCGAGGCGTACGCCGTGCGCGGACACTGGGTGGGCTGCGTCCCGACCAACGACGGACGCACGCTGATCGGGGTCTATCGCCCGCAGGCCGCGTACGCGGCGCTGCGGGCCGATCCGGAGGCCGGCTACCTCGAGGGCCTGGCCGCTGCGGCGCCCGAACTGCACGACCGGGCACGGGCCGGCACCCGGGTGGAGCGGCTCTTCGGCTGCGGCGCGCAACTCAACTTCTTCCGCCGCGCGTTCGGCCCGGGGTGGGCGCTGGTCGGCGACGCCGGCCACCACAAGGACTCCATCACCGCGGACGGCATCACCGCCGCCTTTCGTCAAGCCGCCCTGCTCACCGCCTGCGTGGGCACGGACCTGCACGACGAACCACTGCTGCGGGCGGCGTTGCGGCGCTTCGCCGGACACCGCGACCGGCTGCTCGCCGACCGCTACACCGACGCCCTCGCGCTGGCGCGACTGCGTCCCGACCGCGGGCAGGGCCGGCTGGCGGCGATCGCGGACGATCCCGCGCTGACCCAGCGCTTCCTCGACCGGGCGGCCGGTCCCGCCCCGGACATGACGGACGTACTACAGGAGGGTCGGGTACGCATATGACCACCGGCTTCGGCATCGCCTTTCCCGGGCAGGGCACCAAGGCGGCGGCGCTCACCGCGGCCCTGCACGCCCACCACCGGCACGCGCTCGTGGCCCGCCTGCTGGACACCTTCGACGCGGCCGACCCGGACGCCTTGGACCTCACCGACACCGCCGTCAACCAACCCGCCACCTGCGCCGTGGGCATCGCCGCCGTCGAGGCGGCATTCGGGCCGGGTGCCCGTCCACCCGTGACGGTCGGACACAGCCTCGGCGAACTCACCGCCGCCGCGTGCGCCGGATTCCTGGACGCGCACGACGCGTTCGACCTGGCGGTCGCCCGCGGCGCGTTGTGCCGTGCGCAGAACCTCCGCCGGCCCGGGGCCATGGTCGCGGTGGTGGGCGCCGGACCGGCCGACGTCGAGTGGCTGCGCCGCCGCGTGCTGGCCGAGCGCGGCGGCATCCTCGAGATCGCCGGCCTCAACGGCGCGCGCCAGGTCGTACTGTCCGGCGACCCCGCGGCCGTGCGCGAGACCGTGCGGCTGGCCGCCGAACTGTGCCTGCGCGCCGAACCGTTGCCCATCGCCGGGGGTTTCCACAGTCCGCTCATGATGGACGCGGTCCCACTCTGGCGCAGCCGACTGGAGGCCGTCGACTTCCGCCCGGGCACCGCACGGTTCGTCTCGGCGATCGACGCGCGGGAGCACACCGACCCCGAGCAGGTTCGCGAGCGACTGGCGCAAGGGCTCGTGCTCCCGGTCCGCTGGCGCGAGGCGATGCACGCGGTCCGCGACCTCGGGGTCCCCGGACTGATCGACGCGGGACCCGGGGACACGCTGCTCCGACTCGGGCGCAGGGACCGGGCGACGCCCTTCGTCGGGATCGGCGAGCCGGCCGCGCGGCCGACGGCACCCGAGCGGGCACGGCCGCGGACGTCCCCGCAGTCCCCGTCGCACCCGCGGACACAGTCTCGGACGCCCCTCGGCCACGATCACCGGACCGACCGCTCGCCCGATCCGCCGCGACCCGACACACCCGTCCGCCGCCGACGCTCGGGAGGCGTCACATGATCCGCGAAGACATCCCCGCCCGGGCCCCCGCCCGAACCGGACCCGCGACGCGCGGCGCGGATCCGCGCACGGACGCGCTGCTCGACCCGGACATCGTCCCGGCCGCGTCCGCCCCGTCCGCGCCGCGCCGGTCCGGATCCGACCGCCGCGTTCTGCTCACCGGCGCGACCGGCTTCCTCGGCGCCTTCCTGCTGCGCGAACTCCTGGACCGCACCGACGACGACGTGTGGTGCCTGGTCCGTGCCGACACCCCGCAGCACGCGCGACATCGCCTCCAGGAGACGATGCGGCGCTACCTGCTGTGGGACGCCGACACGGCCGCCCGGGTCGTCCCGATCACGGGCGACCTGACTCGACCCCGCTTCGGGCTGGCTCCGCGACAATGGTCGCGACTCGCCGAGCGCATCGACATCATCCAGCACAGCGGGGCGCGGGTCAGTCACGTCGCGGGCTACGAACCGCTTCGCGACGCCAACGTACGAGGCACCGCGGAAGTACTGCGGCTGGCCTGCGCGGACCATGTGAAACCGGTGCACTTCGTCTCCACCGCGGCGCTGTCCACCGATCCCACCGACCCGGCCGGGCAACCCCCGCCGCCCGGGACGCCGGCAGTCGGTTATGTGACGAGCAAGTGGGTCGCGGAGCGGCTGGTGCTCCAGGCCGGCGAGCGGGGTGTGCCGGTCGCTCTCTACCGCCCCGGGCGGATCAGCGGCCACTCGATCACGGGCGCCTGCCAACTCGACGACGCCATCTGGAACCTGGTGCGCGCGGTCGTACTCCTGGGAGCGGCTCCCGACGTCACCGTTTCCCGGGTGTCCTTCACGCCCGTGGACCATGTGGCCCGCGCCATCGTGCACGGGCACGCCGCGGACCGGCCCGTGCCGCCCGTGCGTTACCTGCTGAATTCCTCCGGGATGCCGCTGCGCGAACTGTTCGGGCACGTGGCGAAGCGGTTTCCGATCGACACGGTGCCGCCCGACGTGTGGCTCACCCGCCTGTGGGACGCGCGGCACGGGTACGACGGCGCCCTCACCAGGGCGAGCCTGCTGCTGGCCTCCTACCGGGCCCTGCTCGGCGGAACCGCCCGCCCGCCCGTCGGTGACGCCGGGGTCGTCCCGGACGGTGCGGGCGACGCCGACATCGCGTGCCCGCCGATCGACGGCGGGCTGATCAACGCCCATCTCGACTACTTCGAGTCCGTGGGTTTCCTGCCGTCCGCCGCCACACAATCCCCTGCATAATGGGCAACCGAATTTTCGGAAACAGTCGGGACGCCGGTCCTTTCCGACGGCGCCGGCCCGGTCGATACTCGAATCCTATCGTCGGCATAAAGAAACACCGATGCCGGAGCGAACAACCCTCACACGGCCTTGACGCGCGCCTCCCTAGTCTTATCGAGACACGATCCACGGGGAGCTCGACCATGGTCCAACCGTTCGCGTTAACGATTCCTCCTGCCATTCTCATCGTCAGTGACACCCCGGAGTATTCCTCCGACGGAACGCAACTCTTTCCCGGTCTGCGCACCACGATCGGCACGGTCGCCGGCCGCCGACCGGAATGGCTTCGGGTCGGGCCGGCCGGCCGCGACGCCGTGCCCCGCGAACTGCTTCGCGCCTCGGCCGCACGCGCCCACGCGTTGGTGCTGCTGACCGCCGTGCGCAACAACTCCTGCTCCGGCGAGATCAAACTCGCCCTGGACCATCTCGACGGCGGCCCGGTACGGCGCAAACCGGTGGGCCTGGTCTCGGTGAGCGCCGCCCGCGACACCCACGCGGTGGATCATCTCCGGATCGTGCTGGCCGCGTTGGACGCGGTGGTCATCCCCAGCGCGCTGACCGTGCCGGGCTACCCGGCCGCCGCCTCGCCCGAGACGCGGGCCCAGACGCCGCACGGCACGCTGAGCGGTTTCGTCGAGGAACTCCTGTGGTTCACCGGCCGATTGCGCGCGGACGCGCCCAGCGCACCCACGCCTGTCGAGCGCCCCGGGGACGACCCGGTGGCCGACCAGGTCGACACCGCCGTGGCCTTCATCCGGGAGAGATTCGCCGACAACGAACTGACACTCGGACTCGCCGCCCGAGCCGCGCACATGAGCAAATACCACTTCTCGCGGACCTTCAAAAAGCGGACCGGTCACAGATTCATAGATTTCGTCACGGAGCTGCGTATGGAACTCGCACGTGCACTGCTGATGGAAAGCAGCCTGCCGGTGGCCGATATCTGCGTCAAGGTCGGTTATCGGGACCTCAGCCATTTCCAGCGCACTTTCAAGGCCACCTACTCGCTGTCGCCTTCCGTGTTCCGCTCGGCGGCACAGGCCGGATTCACGCCGAGCGGCACCGGAGCAGTCGAAACGACGGATATCGCGGCACGCCAACCCGTCCTGTGCGCGCCGGGTGAAGGGAGCCGACATTGACCGGCCCGGTGCCGCACTACCTGTGCGGCCGATGGCACACACCCGCCGACTCCGGGACCACGCGCCGACACGCGGTGCACGGACACGAGGTCTTCCGGGTCACCACGACCGCGATCGACGCCGCCCCGGCGTTCGGGTACGCCCGCTCGGTGGGCATCCCCGCGCTGCGCGGCACCGAATTCGCCGAGCGGGCCCGGCGGACCAACCGGCTGGCACGTCATCTCGCGGGCCACCGCGATGAGTTCGTCCGCCTCCTCGCCCACCTGGGCAGCTCGCCGACCGACGCCGCACAGGACATCGACAGCGGGCTGGCAACGATGCGGCACTGCGCCGCGGCGCTCACCCGCCGTCTGGCCGACGCCGGCGCGACGGCGGACGGCCGGCTCCTGGCGGGAGACGGAGTGGACCCGCCCTTCGGGGTACGGGGTTCGGCGACCCGGTCCGTGCTCGACCGGCCGCCCGGTGTCGCGGTGCAGATCAGCGGCTTCAGCCTGCCCGCGACCACCATGCTCGGCGCCTTCGCCCACGCCTTCCTCGCGGGCACGCCCGTCATCGTCCGGCCGTCGCACCGCACCGCCCAGGTGGCGGCGCACCTGGTGCGACGGATCACCGAGTGCGACGGAATCCCGGACGGAGCACTCCAGTTCGTGTCCGGACCCACCTGCCTGGCCGACCACCTCACCGCCCACGACCTGCTCTCCTTCACCGGGACCTCGGCCACCGCCCGACGACTGCGCGGTCGGATCGCGACGCTTGCCGCCGCACCGCACGAGGACTACGCCACGGACGCCCTGGACTGCGCGGTACTGGGTGCCGACGCCGCACCGGGCACGGCGGCCTTCGCGCTGTTCGTCGACCGACTGGTCGCCGCCATGACGGCGCACGCGGGTCAGACGCGGGCGGCGGTACGCCGCGCCTTCGTACCGGCGCAGCTTTTGGACGCGGTGGCGGACGCGGCCGCCGCTGCCCTGGACGAGATCCGACCGGGTGACCCCTACACCACCGGAGCGGGCATGGGGCCGCTGATCGACTCGCCCCATCGACACCGCGTCCTGGCGGGTGTCGCCCGACTGCGCGGGGTCACCCGCACGATCCGCGGGACGCCGGGCCGGATCGCCGCGATGGCCGACGAGCGGCGGTTCGGCGCGTTCATGCCGCCGGTGCTGCTGGCCGCCGCCGACCCGGGACGCCGCGAGGTGCACGAGGTGGAGGCGTTCGGCCCGGTCGCCACGCTCGTTCCGTACCGCTCGTCGGCCGACATCCGCGACGCGCTCGCCCTCGGCGGCCGTGACCTGCACGGCTGGGTGGTCACCGACGACCCCGCGAGGGCCCGAGACCTGGTCCGCGGGCTGATCCCCACGCACAGCCGCGTCGAGATCGTCGACCCGAGGGATCCGTGCGCCGGCCGAAGCGCTCCGGACGACACCGAACACCTTCGTCCGCTCCACCGCCACCTGAGCACCACGAACGTTCGGGCCTCGCCCGGGCATCTGGCGGCGGTCACCGATCGATGGGAACCGGGCGCCGCACGCGCGCACGGCCCGACACATCCCCTGCGCCGATACCTGAGCGACCTGCGCGCCGGCGACGCCGTGACGGTCGGCCCCCGCACGGTCACCCGGGCCGACATCGACCGCTTCGCCGAACTCACCGGCGATCACTACTACTTGCACACCGACGAGGCCACCGCGACCAGACACCCGCTCTATCGCGGGATCGTCGCCCACGGCTACCTGGTGCTGTCGCTCGCGGCAGGCATGTTCGTGCCGCCCGAACCCGGGCCCGTACTGGCAAACCGCGCGCTGGAGAACCTGCGCTTCCTGGCCCCGGTACGGCCGGACGACGCCCTGACCGTCACCCTGACCGCCCGGCGGATCACCGCACGCCCCGGTGCCCGTCACGGCGAAGTGCGCTGGCACGTCGAGGTCGTCAACCAGGACGCCCGGCCCGTCGCGGACTTCGACCTGATCACCCTGACCGCAGACCGGCCCGCCGACGCCGGGGACAAGGACGTGACGCATGCGCGCCACCACCATTCACGGCCCCTATGACATCCGCGTCGAGGACGTCCCCGACCCCCGCGTACAGCGGCCCGGCGACGCGGTGGTCCAAGTCCTGCGCGCCTGCGTGTGCGGCAGCGACCTGTGGGCCTACCGGGGCGAGTCCGCCCGTACGCCCGGACAGCGCATCGGGCACGAATTCCTGGGCACCGTGGTGGAAACCGGCTCCCACGTGCGCGCGGTGCGCCCCGGCGACCTGGTCATCGCCCCGTTCACCTGGTCCGACGGGGCCTGCGTCTTCTGCACGGAGCGCCTGCCCACCTCCTGCACCAACGGCGGAATGTGGGGCGCGGTCGGGTCCGACGGCGGCCAGGGCGAGGGCGTCCGGGTCCCGTACGCCGACGGCACCCTGGTCAAGGTCCCCACCGAGGCCGCCTCGGACGAGCGGCTGCTCGGCGCGCTGCTCGCACTGACGGACGTCATGGGCACCGGCTACCACGCGGCGGTGAGCGCCGGCGCACGGCCGGGTGCGACCGTCGCCGTGGTGGGCGACGGCGCGGTCGGGCTGTGCGCCGTCCTGGCCGCCCGCATGCTGGGCGCGGAGCACGTCATCGCGCTGGGCCGACACGCGGCCCGCCTGCGCCTCGCCCGCGAGTTCGGCGCCGCCACCACGATCACCGAACGCGGCGAGGCGGCCGTGACGGCGGTACGCGAGGCGACGGGCGGCCACGGCGTGCACGCCGCGATCGAGGCCGTGGGCAGCGAGGAGGCGATGCGTACCGCCATCGGCGTCACCCGCCCCGGCGGCGCCATCGGCTGGGTCGGCGCCCCGCACGGAAGCGACCGCGGACTGGACGTCGGCGCCCTGTTCATGAACAACCTCACCCTGCGCGGCGGCATTGCCCCCGTCCGGTCCTACCTCCCCGACCTGTTGCCGCGCGTGCTCGACGGCACCCTCGACCCCTCACCGGTGTTCGACAGCACGATCCCCCTCGCATCGATCGCCGACGGATACCGCGCCATGCACGACCGCAGCGCCCTGAAGGTCCTGATCATCCCCTGAAGATCCTGATCACCCCCTGAAGGCCCGGGATGCGTTGGCCTGTTCCCGTACCGCCGGTGCCCCACGCACCACCCACACGACCGTGAGCAAACGAAAGGCCGTGAGCCGCATGCAGATCATCCACCGGGACGACCTCGAGGCGATCACCTCCGTGGTCGTCGACGAATCCGTCCATGACATCGGACTGTTGAAGGACTTCCATCGTCATCCCGCCCTCAAGGAGTTCATCCCCGACCTCGCGCGGATCTCGATGAGTTGGGTACGGCTGCTCCCCGACCAGGCGCAGGCCGTGCACCGGCATCCCGTCAAGAGCATGGTCGTCGCGGCGGTCGGATCCGGGCGAACGCTCGGCGAAGTCCGGCAGGAGATCGGGCCGGGCGACATCGTGCTGCTCCCGCCGGGCGACGACCACGGCTTCGTGGGCACCGGACCGACCGGGTTCTGGGCCCTGTCGATCCAGTTCGAGGGCGCCGGACTGTACGAGAACACCGAGTCGCCGCGCGTGAGTTACCTCGCCGATCGGCACGAGGTGGCGGCCGTGCGCGCGGCGAACGAACGGTACATGGCCGGGTACCGGGACAGCGCCCTGATCCGCCTCGTCGCACATCCCGACGCCACCACCGGGGAATCGCGCCAACGCGCGCTGGACCACCTGCAACAGTGGTCCGACGGCTTCCAGCGGGTGATCGCCGCCCGCGTCGCGGGGGAGATCGACACGCCCTCGCGTCGGCTCGCCGAGGAACACCTGGCCGAGGAACTCGGCCACAACACGCTGCTGGGCGGCACGCGGGCCGGCCGCCCGGCCCGCCGTGATCCGGTCGTCGCCGCGGCATCCTCGTGGTTCGTGGACCGCATGACCTCCTCGAGCACCGTCGACCGCATCGTGCTGGCGCATCTGGTGCTGGAAGGCAGCGGTCTGGTGTTCCACAACGCCGGGTTGACCAGCTTCGCGGGCAGCCGCTACTTCGAACTCCACGACGGCGCCGACGTGGAACACCTGGAGGTGGGATATCGGGCGCTGGCCGACCGCGACGACTGGTCCGTGGAGCGGGTCGAAGAAACCCTGCGCGAGGGCTGGGAGATGGTCACCCTGTTCTCCGACCGGGTGGCCGAGCGGGCCCACAACGGTTGACCCACGGCGTCGGTGTCCGCCGACGGGTGGCCGGGTGTGCCGAACGGCCCGCGCGGAACGATGTGTTCGTCCGCGCGGGCCGTTCGTCCCGGGGTGGGGTCACCACGGGTCCTTCGGGTTCCAGATCAGTGGCGGCGTGTTCGTGAGGATGCGTCGGATGATCGCCATCATGGGTGTTCACCTCCTCCCGGATGCGGGTGATCCGGTCACGGAACGGGTGGTGCGGCTCAGGGTGAACGGCTGGGGAGCCGCCGCGTTGGTCACGACCGGACGGGTGTCCCCGTCGACGACGGTCAGTCGCGCGCCGCCGGCCAGGGCGGCCACCGCGTCGGTGGCCATGGTCTGGGCGATCGCCGCGCCGGCGCAGATGAACGGGCCCGCACTGAACGGCAGATAGGGGCCGCGCTCGTCCGGGTGTGCCCAGCGTTCGGGCCGGAACGCGTCGGGACGACTCCAGTGTCGTTCGTCGTGGTGCAGGAGATAGGGGCTGACCGACAGGATCGCGCCGGGGCGCAACTCGACACCGCCGAATTCGACGGGATCCGGCACCGGGCGGCCGACCATCCAGACGAACGGGCGATGCCGCGCGGCCTCGCGCACGATCCACTCGGGGGGCCACGGCCACGGCGCGCCCGGCGCGCTGTGCAGGGCGGCCAGCAGTACGGTCCAGGCCACGGTGTAGCCGACGTTCCCCACGATCGACCGGAACAGCAGCACGTAGAGTTCGGCCACGATCCGGTCGTCGGTGTTCTCGGGGCACGCGCCGACGACCGCGTCGAGCAGGTCTCGCGGCGCGTCGGGATCGCCGCCTGCCGCGCGGCGTTGCCCGATGTGCTCGATCAGTGCCGCGAACAGCCGCGGACGCAGCAACTCCACGCGTACGCGCTCGCGCATCAGGGGCGAGCGGATCAGCAGGCCGGCGCCCACGGATCGGGCCAGCAGGTGTCGCAACCCGGGGGCCGCGGAGGGGTGGAGCAACAGGTCGGCGGTGCACCGATAAACCAGCGCGGGACCGGTCTCGGGCCACCGCCCGGCCGCGGGCAGTTCGGCCACCGCCTCGGCCAGATTCTCCCGGTACTCCGGTAATCGTGGTCGCAGGACGTTCCGGACCGCGTGCCCGAGGGCGATCTGGGCCGGTCGTGAGGGGAGCAGGTCACCGTAGAAGGTGGACAGTCCCGCGTTGAACTCCGGGTCGCGCAACACCGCGAGCGCCAACTCCGGGTCGCCTACGCACCAACCGCCCCAGGGGAGCGGGAAGACCCCGGCCGAACGACGGCGGGAGAGGTCCTCGAGAAACCCCAGCGGATCCTGCCTGAACCGACGCGGAACTCTCCTGCCCATCGAGCGGTCCCCCTCGGGCACCTGTCGAGCGCGGACACGTCCCGCCCCACGGAACACGGACAGCGACCTCACGTCAGTATCGTGTGACCGCAACGCCCGGGCAAGGCATCGACACCGTCGATTCACCGCCCGCGAGTCGGCCGATGATCGCCGCGCGAACGGCCCGGGGGCTACGATCCGTTGCTCCCAGCCCCGATCGGCTGCGGGATCGGCTCCCTCGCGTGGGATGTGGTCTCCTCCCCGCCTCGGCGACGGCGTCGGCGGCGACGCACGACGAGCGACACGAGAACGGCGAGCAGCAGCGCGGATGCTCCCACCACGACCCATGGCACGGCCCGCACTTCGGTTCGCGCGTGGGCGATCGGGCCGGTCTCCGCCGGGCCGGCGGGTACCGGCATCGGGTGCACCGCGAGGTCGACATCGAGCAGGAACGCCTGCGTCACGCCGTCCAGGCGCACGGTTCGCGTCAAGGTGGCACCGGGCAGCAACTCCGGTAGCGGATCCAGCCGTTGGTGCCGCGTGGTCACGCCCCAGGGGCCGCGCACGGTCAGCTCGGGACGGGCGCCGAGACGGACGTTGCCGGTGTTGCGCACCGTGTACGTGACGGTCAGGCCGCCGCCGAAGGGGTCGGGCGAGCCGTGCACCCGCGCGCTCAGCCCGCCGGTGCCCAGCGCGGGCCGCAGCGGGCCGTCGACCCGCAGGTACACGCGGGTGCCCACACGTCGGTCGACCAGCACTCGACTGCCGGCCGCGTCCTGTCCGGGAGTGGTCACGGAGGCGACGACACCACCGGTGTGGTCGCCGGGGGACGCGTTGTCCGGGACGGAGAGTTCGAAGGGTACGTCGCTGCGCGAGCGCGGCGGCACGGTGATCCGCGTCTGCTTGAGGCGGATCCACGCGCCGACGTCGGCGGACGGGCGTCCGGCCGCGAGCAGGTCGAAGCCGCCGGCCGCGGTGGTGAAGGCGTCCTGGGCGTACAGATCCACGGTCAGGGGCGCGTCGCCGGCGTTCGTGACGGCGACGTAGTCGATTTGCCGGGCGCCGGGCGCGAGTGCGTAGCGGAAGAACGGGCGGACGTCCGGGCCCTGTTCGGTGGACGGCTGTACGGACCAGGTGGTGGGAGTGGGCGCGGGTTCGGCCGCGACGGTGGGCGTGGCGCACGACAACACGATGCAGGCGCCGGCGGCGACGAGCGCGGCGAGAACCCGGTGGAGGCGATGACGGGGGTGGGGCATGAAGGATTCCTTCGCGGCCCGGACCGGGCGGGGTCGGTGATGTCGGGTCCGGGTGGGCGCGGGGTACGGGGTGGCCCGTACCCCGCGCCGCCGGGGTGTCCGCTGTCGACACCGTCTCCCGCGCGGGCGCGGGGGACGGTGTCACGTCAGCGGATCATCGGAAGCGGAGCAGCGGAGCAGCGGGTGCTCAGATCGCGGTAACCGTGAGGGTCGCGCTGTAGGTGCCGGGTGCGGTCGTGGTGGCCAGGTTCAGGCTCAGGTCGGCGCCGAGCACGGCGGTGCCGCGACCGTGGCCGGCCACCGCCCGGCCCAGGGTGCGCGCGGTCTTGACGCCGCCGTCGGCCGCGGGCGCCACCGGCGGGCCGGCGGTCACCTGCTGACCGTCGCCGGCCCGGACGACCTTCGGGGTCCAGCCCAGGGCCGAGCCGTCGAAGCCCGCGCCGCCCGCGCCGCCCGCGGCGGCGAAGTCGGTGACCTGGCCGCTGACGTTCCAGCCCGGGTCGGCCGTACGCAGGTCGGTGACCTGCACGGTGTTCAGCGCACCGGAACTGGCCAACCGGTCGCCCGCGGCGGTCAGTTCGGGCGAGGGCAGGGTGACCGTGCCGCCGTCGACGGTCATGGTCAGCCCGCCGGTGTTCTTGACGGTGGTGGTGATCACCTGGTTGCCGGACAGCGGGTCGCCGCCGCCCGGGTTCGTGGCCCCGCTCGTGGTGAGGGAGACCTGATCGATGGCCCAGAAGCGGCTGTTGGTGCCGGTGTAGCGGAACCGGATCTGCGCGGTCTCGGCGCCGGCCGGGACGTCGAGCGTCAGACGCTCGACCTGGTTGGTGTTCGCGCGGTAGGACTTGATCGGCTTGGGCGCGCCGCCGTCCCAGGACACATACACGTCGCCGGTCTGCGGGCCGTCGACCTGGTAGTCGCTGACGTAACTCAGCTCCGCCTTGGCCTTGCCCTCGACCGGGTAGGCCGGGGAGACCAGGGTCGAGTCGAACTGCCCGGCGGCGTGCGCCTTGTCGTCCCACTCGTCGGAGTCGGCGACGGCGAACACGTTGCGGCTGCGCACGTTGCCCTCGCGGGCCTGGGCGTTGCCCTCGGCGCGGGTGAAGAACTCGTCGGTGGTGAAGGACCAGCCGCGCCATTCGGTCACGCCGCCGGTGGGCATCGCCGAGTTGTCGATCGACCAGCCCTGTGGCGTGGTGTGGGTGAAGCCCTTGACGCCGGCGGGGATGCCGGTCTCGTCGACGCGCTCGGACAGGGTCGGTCGCAGCGCGTCGAAGGCGTCCGCCTTGATCTCGTCGATCGGCTGCCCGTCCAGGCCCCACGCCGGGTCGATCCGCACACCCTCGTGCTTGAGCACGGTGGGCGCGATGTCGACGAGGCGCACGTCGTCGCGCACGGTGCCGGCGGGCATGCCCCCGCCGTTCGCGATGACGAAGGTCTGGCGCTCCTGCGGGGTGTCGCCGCCGTGGCCGCCGGAGTCGGTGTGGCCGTGGTCGGTGGTGACCATGATCAGCCAGTCCTCCTGGGCGTAGGTCGCCCGACCGCGCAGCGCGTCGAGGACCCTGCCGACCCGGGTGTCGGCCTCGCGTACGGCCTGTGCGTACTCGACGCTGCTGCCCCCGTTGTTGTGGCCGACCCCGTCGACCGCGTCCAGGTGCATGAACGCGACGTCGGGGTTGCCGGTGGACAGGTACTGCGCGGTGTCGGCGGTGGCGAGGTCGTCGTTCTCGTCGGTGGACACGCGCACGTCGACCTTCGGCGAGAAGATCTTCGACGAGATCGGCTCCCACGCGCCGACCACGAGGGTGGAGGCGGCCGGTTGGGCGGTCTCCAGGCGGGTCGCGAAGTCGGGGTACTTGTCGTACTGAGATCCGGCGAACGAGTTGTCGTGCACGCCGTGCTTGTCCGGCCAGACGCCGGTGGCGATGGTGGACCAGCCGGGTCCGGAGACGGTGGGTGCGAACGGCTGCGCGTACAGGTTGCTCGACGCGGTCACGCCGCCGGCCATCAGTGCCTTGAGGTTGGGCGCGTCGCCGCTTCGCAGCTTGTCGAAGCGCAGGCCGTCGATGCCGATGACCAGCGTCTTGGCCTTCTTGGTGCCGCCGGGCAGCGACGGCAGGGTTTCGGCCGCGGCCGGCGAGGCGGCGAGCGCGGCGCCGGCCAGGGCGAGTGGAACGGCGACCGCGGCGACTGCGGCGGCGGCGATCCCGCGTTTGGCTCGGGTGGATCCGTACACTTCGATAACTCCCTCGGTGGATGAACCGGAGTGGGGTCGGGCCGCGGCGGGGGCAATCCGCCGCAGGCCCGCCGGGCCGACCGCGTTCGCGCGGTCGGCCCGGCTGTCTCGTGTTGCCTACCGCGCACCTGCGTACTGCGGGTGGAGCGGGTGTCGCGTGCCGAGCTCCCCGACGTGCGGCCCGAGTTGCCTGTCGTTGCGGCCGCCGCGCGAGAGTGTGCGCAACCACCATGCAACGAGCCGGGGATCGGCCATCCACGAACGGCCGTCGATCGGCTGAACAACGAGAGAACTTCCGGTCCGAACCCGTTATCGTTCCGTGATATTCACGGCCGGGGGTGACGTCAGCAGGGGATGTCCAGATCGATGGTGACCGGGTTCGACGGCCACTGGTAGGACGCCACGGCGAAGCTGCCGTGGACGGTCGAACCGCAGCCGACGCTGCCGCTCACGCCGGAGACCTGGATCGTGGTGCTCTGGAAGATCGCGTTCTGGGTCACCGCACCGAGCGAGACGCCGGCGACGTTGCCGGACAGCTGCAGGATCAGCGGCTTCGGCTGCGGCAGCGGACTGCCCGGCGACGGAGGCCCCGCCAGGCCGACCTGGCCGAAGAGTCGCACGTTCTCGCCGGTGACCTCTGCGCAGACCTTGGTCGCGAGGCCGGACTGGAGGCCGTACGTGCAGGTCACGGAGGGCGGAACGGGATCGGCGGTCGCGATCGGCGCGGCGGCGAGGATGCTCGTGCCGGCTATGCCCAGCGCTGCGATGGCCTGGATGCACTTCATGGGAAACCTCCGTTGTCGTGACGCCCGACGTCGGGCGTAGCCTTATGAGGTGTGACATTGCACATCTCACATGGCACATCCTGGCACGAGAACGAGCGGCCCATCGACCATTGAGGGTGGATGTCGCCGTGATCTGCGTTACACACAGAGTCTGCGGGCTATGACTTTGAGTCACGGTCGGCCGAATCGTCACTCTCCCGTCCCGACACCGGCAGGCTCGGGTCGCGGCGCAGCGCGTCCAGGACGGCGCGCACCGCCGCACGAGGCGGTGAGCCGCGGCGGATCGCCGCCGTGATCGTGCGCGTCTGGGGATTCGCGAGTTCCCTGGTGGCGACGCGATAGCGGCGGTCGACCGCCAACCCGGGCAACAACGCGATCGACAGCCCGGCCTCGACGTGCTGCAACGTCATCATGTAGTTGCTGAACCGGCACACCACGCGCGGCTCGAACCTCGCCTGCCGACACAGGCGCAAGGCGAGGTTCGCCATGTACGACTGCGGGATGTCGAACGCCCACGGCTCGTCCGCGTAGGCCGCGAGGTCCACCGCCCCGCGGCCGGCCGCGGGATGCTCGGGCGGGACCACCAGCAGGACCGGGTCGGTGGCCAGCGGCACGAGGTCGAGATCCGGCCCCAGGGGCAGTTCGTCGAAGTCCGTGGTCGTGATGATGATGTCCGCGTCACCATTTCGCAGCGCGGGCATGCTCGCGTGCGGCTCCAACTCCAGCAGTTCGACATCCAGGTGCGGATGCTCGCGCGCCAGACGGGTCACCGCCGGCACCGCCATGGTGTGGATCGCGCTCTGGAACGCCCCCAACCGCACCAGCCCGGCGGGCTCCTCGCCGAACCCGCGCAACTCGGCCTCGACGCCGTCCATGTGATCGAGGATCGCCTGCGCCCGCCGCGCGAGGATCAGCCCGGCCGAGGTCAGCCGCACCCGCCGTCCGGTGCGTTCCAGCAGTTGGGTGCGCGTCTCCGCCTCCAGCACGGCGAGCTGCTGGGACACGCTGGACGGGCTCAGGTTGGTGGCCTGGGCGACCGCCCGGATGGTGCCCAGCGTGTCCAGCCGGCTCAGCAGGCGCAGTCTCCAAGGGTTCATCACGCCCTCATTGTCGGCATCCTTGTGCGGTTTTACCGAACAGCACGGCCGGAATCGTGAGATGGACGTGTCGCTCGAACGCGACCTACGGTCGTGGACATGGCTGCTTCGAGCACCACCCCGCCGTCCACCGAAACCTTCTGGGCCGACGCCCGGCGCCACCTCGTCCGCTACGGCGGCGAGTTCACCCGCGAGATCATCGACCACGCCGCCGGGAGCTTCGTCTTCACCGCGGACGGCCGGAAGATCCTGGACTTCACCTCCGGCCAGATGAGCGCGATCCTGGGCCATTCGCACCCGGAGATCGTCGCGACCGTCCGGCGCCAGGTGGCGACCCTGGACCACCTCTACAGCGGCATGCTCAGCCGCCCGGTGGTCGACCTCGCCCGCCGGCTGGCCGCCACGTTGCCCGCGCCGCTGGAGAAGGCGCTGCTGCTGACGACCGGCGCCGAGTCGAACGAAGCCGCGATCCGGATGGCCAAGCTCGTCACCGGCAGGTACGAGATCGTCTCGTTCGCCCGATCCTGGCACGGCATGACCCAGGCCGCCGCGTCCGCCACCTACAGCGCGGGCCGCAAGGGCTACGGCCCCGGCGCACCCGGGAACTTCGCCATCCCGGTTCCGAACGCGTACCGGCCCGACTTCACCACGGCCGACGGCGCACTGGACTGGCGCCGTCAGTTGCACGTGGCCTTCGACCTGATCGACGCGCAGTCGACCGGCAGCCTGGCCGCGTGCCTGGTCGAACCCATCCTCAGCTCGGGCGGCATCATCGAGCCGCCACCCGGGTACTTCGCGGCCCTGCGGGACAAGTGCCGGGAACGCGGCATGTTGTTGATCCTCGACGAGGCCCAGACCGGCCTGTGCCGCACCGGGTCCTGGTACGCGTTCGAGCGCGACGGCGTCGTCCCCGACATCCTCACGCTGTCCAAGACGCTCGGCGCGGGACTGCCGCTCGCCGCCGTGGTCACCAGTGCCGAGATCGAGCAGGAGGCGTACGACCGCGGGTTCCTGTTCTTCACCACGCATGTCGCCGACCCGCTGCCGGCGGCGGTCGGCAACACCGTGCTGGACGTGCTGATCGCCGACCGGCTCGACGAGCGCGCGCGAACGCTCGGCGCGTTCCTGCGGCAGGGCCTGACGGACATCGCCGCGCGCCATCCGGTCGTCGGTGACATCCGCGGCCGGGGCCTGCTGGCCGGGCTCGAACTCGTCGTCGACCGCGAGACGAAACAAAGTTCGGACGCGTTGGGCGCGCGGGTCACCCGGCGCTGCCTGGAACTGGGCCTGCACATGAACATCGTGCAGCTCCCGGGCATGGGCGGGGTCTTCCGGATCGCGCCTGCGCTGACGGCGACCGAGGACGAACTCGCGCTCGGCCTGACGATCCTGGACGAGGCGATCGGCGACGCCTGCGCCACGCGCTGAGCACACCGACTCCGCGCGCCCACCGACGAACCGCGGCGTGCCGTTCGACGCCGGTCGAACGAGGGTTGCGCAAAGGGGAGTTCGTCAGCCGGCCGGGCCGGCGAACGCACCGAGGGCGAGGCGGGCGAAGCGTTCGCCGATGCGCAGGTGGGTGGCCGAGTCCGGGTGCAGGTCGTCGGGCAGCGGCAGTTCGGCGTGGTCCGCCTCGCCGTAGAGCTCGAGGCCGTCCAGGTAGTGCAGGTTCGGGTCGGCGGCCGCGCGCTGCCGAACGATCCGGGCCAACTCGTCCCGGATCACGGTGAGGGTCAGCTTCCCGGCGGCGGTCTGCGCGGGATCGCCGGTGGCGACGAAGCGCAGACGCCCCTCACTCATCGCGCCGAAGTCCGCGGCGCTGGGTCCCGGGGTGTTCTCGTGGATGGGGCAATGGATCGGCGAGACCACCAGCAGTGGGGTGGTGGGATGCCCTTCACGGATCGTGTCGAGGAAACCGTGGATGGCCGGACCGAAGGCACGCAACCGCATCGCGTCGGTGTTGACGATGTTGATGCCGACCTTGACGCTGATCAGGTCCGCCTCGGTGTCGCGCATGGCGCGGGCGGTGAACGGGTCGAGCAGGGCGCTGCCGCCGAAGCCCAGATTGATCAACTCCACCTTGCCCAGAGCCGCCGCTCGGGCGGGCCAGGTCCCGGTCGGGGTCCGGGCGTTGGAGCCGTGACTGATCGAACTGCCGTGGTGCAGCCAGACCTTGCGGTCGCCGGCCGGTGGCAGGTGTACGGGGGCGTTGGTACGCAGGGCCACCAGCAGGGTGGTCTCGTCGTGCGGCAGCCAGATCTCGACGTCCTTCTCGTCGCCCGGCAGCCCGGTGAAGCGCAGTGTCCGCACCGGGCCGGTTCGGGTCTGTGTGGTTCCGGAGACCGGGTCGATGGTGAGTGTGTCGCCGTCGGTCGTGCCGGCCCGACCCGCGAGCCGCCCGTCGACCAGCAGCTCGTACACCCCGTCCGGGCGCGGCGGCGCTCCGACGTAGACCCGTTTGCCGGCCACGACGTCCAGTTCGACGGCGGTGGCCCGGGTGCGCAGGGCCAGTCGTACGCCGGAGGGCTGCGACTGCGCCATGGCGAGCTGGTCGTCGGGGATCTGCTCCCGGGCGCGTGCGGGCAGCCGGTGGGGCAGGACGCCGCGTTCGGTGTGCTCCACGTCGAGTGCGCCGCGCAGGAGTTCGGCGGTGATGGGGGTGGTGGTCCAGTCGTCCTCGGTGTGGATGCGTTCGGTGCTCATCTGCTCGGTGCTCGTTTCCTCGGTGCCCATTTCCGCGGTCTCTCCGATCAGGGCGTCGCCCGGCGGTGGGGTCGGTGGATGAGGCGGGTCGCTCAGGAGTCGGCGGGCCAGGTGCGCAGCAGCACGTCGAGCGCGTTGAGGATCTCGGTCCAGCTCTCCTGCGAGTCGGGGGCGCTGTGACCGAAGCCGCCCGCGCTCTCCAGCCCGACGTAACCGCTGAAGACGCTGCCCAACAGCCGCACCGCGTGGGTCTGCCGGGGTTCGGCCAGGTCGTATCCGCGCAGGATCGCCCGCATCATCTGCGCGTGCCGGACGCCGGCACCGGCGGCCGCGGTCTCCGGGTCGAGCCGGAACCGGGCGGCCTCGAAGCGGCCCGGGTGCGCGAGGGCGTAGTCGCGGTAGACGTTCGCGAACGCGATCAGTGCGTCCTTGCCGGCCCGTCCGGCCACCGCGGTGGAGACGAGGTCGGCGAGTTCCTCCAGGGCGAGCAGGGCGATCCTGGTCTTGAGGTCATGGGCGTTCCTGACGTGCGAGTACAGGCTCGCGGTCTTGACGCCGAACCGACGGGCGAGCTCGGCGGGGGTCGCCTGCTCGAAGCCGATCTCGTCGGCCAGCTCCGCCCCCGCCCGGACCAGACGCTCCGTGGTCAGCCCCACTCGTGTCATGCCCACTCTCCGAGTCCTCCGCCAATCCTGCCTTAGAGGATTATGCGCATGCCTAATTGCATTAGGCAATCTGGCGTGTGTCTTGGTTCGCCGGTTCGCGACACATCCAGGGGAGCGATCACGGACGTCGGCGGTTCGTCGGCCTCGGAGACCTCGCGGTCCGGACCGGGACGGATGGGCGGTCGCCGGCCCCGGCCGGCGGCGGTCGGCCATTCGGCGTAGCTCGACGCGCGGATGGGTCGACCGTGCTGGTCGACTGATCCGGCACCCCGACAACATCCAGCAGCGGAGGCCGACATGGCGATCGTCGTGATTCTCGAAATGCCCGGTATGACCCAAGCGATGTACGAGGCGAGTGCGGACAAGGTGACCGGCGGTCGCGGCCCGGTCGAGAAGCCCGCGGACTGGCCGGTGCCGGGCCTGATCTCGCACACCTCCGCCGCCACCCCCGAAGGCTGGTTCGTCGCCGACGTGTGGGAGTCCGAGGAAGCGTTCGAGCGGTTCAGCGAGATCATCATCCCGATCCTGCGCGACCTCGGCGTTCCGGACGTGCAGCCGCGGATCTACCCGGTATTCACCGTGGTGACCCCGTAGACCGTCTGCCGAACGGTCCTTCCGGGCTTGTCGAGATCACCGGGCTGCCGGGGGCAACGGTGACAAGGTTCGATTCTCCCGGATCTCCCGGCCTCGCGGGAGGTTGCGACCATCACCGGGCCGCGGGCGCACACCACGCACGAGCCGGCCGGGTCCGGCGGCGAGGTGCCGGGGCGGGGGTGGTGTCGAGTGGGGGCCGGTGCGCCCTCGCCTGCGGGCGGGGGCGCACCGGTGTGCTTTCGGGCCGGTTCGGTCAGGCCGTCGGCTCATGGGCGGGTGCGGAACCGGGGGGTCAGGGGGTGGTGTTCCGGACCGTGTTGTACATCGCCTGGGTGAGGTCGCCGAAGCCGTTGGACATCAGGTAGGGGCCGTAGGCCCAGTTGGGGGTGCCGCCGTGGACGATGGCCCAGGCTGCCTCCCACCAGGGCGAACTGCCCGTGGCGTTGGTGAAGCGGGAGGTGACCGCGATCTGGGTGCCGGTGCCGGTGGCGGGGTCGAAGTTCATCAGCCAGGGGCCGCCGCTGGAGCCGGGGGACATCGCCGAGGCCATGTCGTGGGCCAGGTTGATCGTCGAGTCGTCGATGGTCGTGCCGCGGGCGTACATCAGGGACCGGCCGTCGAAACCGCGTCGCAGTGAGGGGGCGACGCCGAAGTCGGCGGACGTGGTGCCGTCGCTGTTCCTGGTCCAGTACCAGTTGCGGGTGTTGTCGGTCGGATAGCCGAACTGGTGGAGCGAGAGCGGGTTGGCGGCCACGCCGAAGGCGATGTTCTGGCCGCCGGTGATCTGTTGGATCGGCGTGGGGTCGCCCGGGCGTTCGACGGTCGCCATCGCGACGTCACCGCCGGACCGGAAGGTGCTGTCGGCGTCCCAGGTGGGGGTGATCCAGGCACGGGTGACGCCCCAGACGCCGTAGGGCGCGACGTCGTTGCCGGGCATGGGCGCGTTGCTCTCGTCGGTGCCGGTGAAGCGGGGTACGTTCGCGCCGTTGAAGGCGGGGATGAACACCGCGTTGGTGATCACGTCGTCGCCCAGTCCCGCACGGAGGTTGGCCGTCACCTTGAAGCAGTGGCCCGCGGTGACGATGGTACTGCGGTTGGCACTGGTGATCACGTTCGCGGAACACGCCGAGGGCACGAGTGCGCCGTCGAAGGAATTGCGATACACCATCAGGAGCTTGCCGGTGGTCCGGGAAATCTTGCCCTGGCCGGTCCACGGTCTGCTCAGGTCGTCCCAGCCGCCCGGCGGCGGGAACGCTTCGGCGCCGTCCGAGTTGAGGCCGTACTTGGCGATCCGCGCCAGATTCCAGTAGCCGACCTCGGCCTGGAGCATCGCCGCGTGGTTGACGGGGTCGGCGGCGACCAGGCGCGGCAGTTCGACCGGGGCGCCGGCGTCGGCGTGCGCCGCGGGCGTCGCGGTCAGCACCGCGGCGGTGAGGGCGAGCACGCCCACCACCGTGGCGATCTTGCCTCGTAACGTGCGTCGTACGTGCATGGAGTGGTCCATGTCCTCTCGAAAGGGCAAGGCCACAAGGGCCGTTGCCTCGGGGGAGCGGGGGTCGGAGCGGAAGCCCGTCGCGATCGAACCTGTTCATGACCGGTCGGTCGGTCATAAGGTGTTCATCCGGGGCGCAACTGTCAAGACCACCAAGTGGTTTGACTCTCCAACAGAGGTGATCGATGGCACGACCGGCGGGACCGGGCCGTGAGGCGTTGTTGCGGGCGGGACTCGAAGTCGCGGACGCACGCGGGTTGTCCAGGATGTCGGTGAACGCCGTGGTGGAGACGGCGGGCATGGCGAAGGGCAGCTTCTACCAACATTTCAAGGATCGCCGCGGCTACCTCGTGGCACTGCACCGCAGGTACCACGGCGGCCTGGAGGAGCGCGTCCTGGCCGAGGTGGAGGGCCTCGCGCCGGGCCGCGAACGCCTGGTGGCCGGCGTGCACGGCTACCTGGACGCCGGCCTGGCGACCACCGGTACCCGTGCACTGCTGGTCCAGGCCCGTACGGACCCCGATCTCTTCGAGGAGACCCGCGAACGCAACGCCCGCACCAGGGCCCTGGTCCTGCCCGAACTCGTGGCCCTGGGCTGGGATCCACCGGAGCCGATGGCGCACCTGCTCGTCGCGATGGTCTTCGACATCACCCTCGAGGAACTCGTCGCCGGCCGCCGCGACGACCTGCGGGAGGCGCTGCTGCGGCTGCTCGTGCGCTGATCCGCACGGTCGAGCCGCGCGGCTCACGCGCTCGGGCCGGGTCGTTCGCGCCGTCCGCGAGGGCGCCTCGGCGCCGCGTGCACGTCGAGCGACGGTGCCATCCGGCCCGCCGGACCGGACGTGAACGTCGCAGCCCGCGGCACCCGGGCCGATCGGCCCGGGTGCCGCGGTTGGGCCCGGGCGACGGGCCGGGCCGACTCGGACCGACCGTCACGGCGACGGTGTCGGGTCCTCGTCCGGCACGCCTCCGCCGCCGAGTTCGCCGGACAGATAAGCCGCGTCCGCGCCCATGTCGACGTACAACCGCGCCCACGCGAGGTCGGTCGCCGTCGCGGGTTTGCCGTCGCAGTAAGGCTTGCGCCCGTTCGCCGTGTAGTGCTCCAGCACGTTCAGGACCTTCGCGGTGTCGCCCTCCTCCTGCGACGTGTACTCCGGTCCGGGTCGCGACCGCTGGTGCTCCTGGCACGTCGCCGTCGTGGGCGCGGCCTCGAACGAGGCACGCTCGGGATTCTTGTCCTTGCCCGACCCCGTGCACCCGGCGGCGCAGGCCCACAGCGCGGCCACCGCGAGCGCCGTGCCCGTCGTCGCCCGCATCCTCGTCCTCATCGGGGTCCTCACCCTCGTCGTCATCGGGACCGACTCCCTTCCTCATGTGTGCGTCGACATACGGCGATGGGCCTCAGCCCACCGCGCGAACGGTGAACACCACGCCGACCGCGATCACGGACACGGCGGTGGCGAGCGGGAGATATCGCGACCACCACGAACCCCGCAGGTGCCGGGACGTGGGTCGCAGGCGGACCAGGACCAGGCCGGCGGCGGTCAACACGGCGGCCATGCCCAGTCCGTAGGCCAGCACGAGCAGGACGCCGAACACGGTGCGCCCGAGCGCGACGGCGCCCAACAGGACGACCAGCGCGGACGGGCTGGGCACCAGGCCGCCGACGACACCCATGCCGATCAGGACACCGCGCCCGGGGCGCGTACCGCGAACGGTCGGATCGGCTGGGGCGTGGGCGTGGGCGTGGGTGTGGGTGTGGGCGTCGGCGACGGTCGTTTGGTCGCGGGAATGCGAATGCGCGTGGGCGTGGGCGTGCGCACGTGTGTGGGAGTGGGAATGCGCGTGGGAGTGCCCACGGGCGTGTCCGTGTCCGCGGTACGCGTGCACGACCGCGCGATCGCCCCCGGCCCGACCCGCCCGCAGCGCGAATACCGCCGCGCGCAGCAGCCACACCCCGATGCCCGCCACGAGCAGCCCGCTCGCAGCCCCGAGCCACATCAACACTCGCTCGCCGGTCAGCGACGTCGACACGCTCAACAACGTCCCGACCACCAGCACCCCGGCCGTGTGTGTCAAGGTCACCGCGGCCCCCACCGTCACCGCGTCGCGCACTCCCTGACGACGCCCGTCCGCACCACGCGTGGCCAGGTACATCGCCATGATCGTCTTGCCGTGCCCGGGCAGGGCCGCGTGCGAGCCGCCCAGTACGAGTGCCAGCAGGACCGCGGCAACGCCCGCCCCCACGGTCAGGTGGTCCGCGCCCAGCACCGCGTCGAAGCGACGTTGCACACCCGCGTACGCCCCTTCGATCAGGTTCGGCGTCGATCGCCGCACGCCCGGCACGGGTGCATCCGTGCCGGGACGCACCCGCAGGTCCGCGCCGCGCACATCCGGCGGGGAGGAGAGCAAGTCCACCGGGTAGGAACGCAGTCCGCCACTCGTGCTGGTCCGGGGCACCGGGGAGGTGCCCAGCGCGACACCCTCGCCGGAGGCGGTGACCTCGTGCCACCCGGCCCGGCCCGGATGGTTGTCGTTCCGCACGGAGACCCTGGCGGGGCGGGACAGATCGGCCACTGCGCCCAACCGACACTCCGTGCGCGTGGTCGACAGGCCCGCGGCGCCCGGCACCAGCTCGGCGCCCGCCCGCAGCACCGTCCAGGCCGCAGCCGGCCGCCCGTCGATCCACAGCCGCAACCCGTCGGCCAGACGCGGACATTCGGCGTCCGCGTGGGCCTGCAACTCGGCGGCCGAGACGTGTCCGTCGTGGTCGAGGTCGCGCCGTCCCGCCTCCTGGAGCGTGGGAATCTCCGCCTCGTCCACGAGCGCGAGGTCCTCCACCCGATCGGGACGCAGCGTCAACAGGTGGGCCTGATTGACGCTGATGTTCCCCAACGGGTGCGCCGACGCCCCGGGCGCTACCCCGACGAGCACACCCATGGCGACCAACAGGGCCGCACACCCGGCAACCGCCCACCGCGCCCTCATCGCCCGCCTCCCGAGGTCCCGGAGGCCGCCGAGGTCCCCGTACGACCGGCGCCGGCCGTACCGCCGGCGTTCCCCGCGTCCGCCGCCTTCCCCGCATCCATCGACGCGGCAGCGCGGATCGCCGCCGCGTGGGCCAGTACGTCCGGATCACGCCACCCACCCGCCGTGGCCTCCGTCGCGTAGGGCAGCGCCGCGTCGGCGCGCCCCGCCCGATACAGCGCCCAGGCCAGCGCGTCCGCCGTGTGCACCGAACCTCGGCGGGCCCGCTCCGCCTCGGCGCGCCCGACCGCCTCGGCCGGATCGCCGTGGTCGGCCTCGAACACCGCCCGGGCCACGTCGTCCGTCGCGCCCTGCGCCTCCTGCACCGCGAACTGGGCCGCCACGAGCCGGAACTGCTCGCGGGCGAGCTCCGCCCTTCCGGCCCGCTCGGCCAACTCGCCGTAGCGGATCAGGTATTGGGCGATCGGCGCGGACGCGATCACCCGGTCGTACTCGGCGAGCGCCTCGTCCACGCGTCCCACGTCGGCCAACGCCGCGGCCCGCCCCGCACGCAAGGCCGGATCGCCCGGCGCCGTCCGCAGCCCCGCCTCGTAGGAGCCGAGTGCCCCGGCGGGATCCCCGTAACGGCGCGCCAGTTCGCCCTGCCACAACCGGCAGTACGCGACCTCGTCCCGAGTGAACGCGCCGTCGAGCGCCCGATCGAGCGCGGTGCGCGCGCCCTCCACGTCGCCACGCAGTTCCAGGTCGTAGGAGGCGCGGGTGAACGCGGCCACCGACGGGCGCAGGTCGAGCATGTGCTGGATCGCCTCGGTGGCGCCCTCGGTGTCGCCGAGTTGGGTGGCGGCGTCGGCCAGCGCCCCGTACGCGGGCGCGTGGTACGGATCGGCCTCGATCGCCCGGACCGCCGACTCCTTCCCGGCGGCGAAGTCGTGGCGGGCGTTCGCCAGCGCCGCGGACGCCACCAGCGCGGTCACCCGCGTCGGCGTCCCGGGCCCGGACAACGCCAGCGCCCGATCCAACGCCTGGCCCGCCCGGACGTACAACGACGCGTCGCCGGTGACCCGGGCCCGCTCCACGTACGCCCCACCCAGCGCGGCCAACGCCGCTGCGTCGTCCGGCACTTCACGCAACCGCGCCTGCGCGGCGGCGATCGGGTCGGCCGGTGACGCCGCCCGCGCCCCGACCGGGGAAGCCTGGCTTCCCCGGTCGGTGTCCAGTGAGCGCACGGCGACGGGAGCCGCGATCAGTACGATCCCCGCCACCGCACCCGCGCCCCACACTCGCAGCGTCGGCACGATTCACCCGCTCGGCGCGTCGACGGCACGGTTCACCGGCCAGTACTCCGGCAGCGCGACATAGGGGAACGTCGCCGCGAACGGCCGGTTCCCGGCGTCCACCATGTCCCCGCGCGCGAGCGCCGGCACCGGCCGGCCGGTGACCACGGCCCCCTCCAGCGCCTGGAGTTCGATGTCCACGACGTCGTCGGTCAGCCGACGCCCATTGGGGAACCCGGCCAAGTCGCCACCGAGCACCCCGAGTCGGTTCGGCTTCGCGGTGGGCGGGATCGACATGTTCAGCCGCATCTCCTCCGCCGGCACGAACGTCTTCGGATCCACGTCCTTGTTCAGCAGTTGCGAGTTCAGGTCGACCTGGATGGGACCGTTGGTCGCCTTCGCGATGCCGGTCAGGAAGATCTCCACCAGGTCCGCGCGCGGGCCCTGCGGGGCCTTGATCCCGTAGATCTTCTCGATCAGCCCGGGCACCTCGGGCCGGTTCACCCGGTCGACGAGCTCGGGTACGGTCCGGTCCTGGTCCGGGGTCAGCGCGTTGAACCGGTTCTTCAGCCCGGCGGGCATCACGACCTCGTTCACCAGCGGATTGCCCAACCGCGACACCTGTACGTACCGGCCCCAGTCACGGTCCTTGCCGTCGGCCACCACCACGTTCATGCCGCGCCGCGACGTCGTGCTCCACACCCCCACGACCGGGTTGCGCCCGGGGTCGTTGCGCAACGCCAGTGCCGTCTTGGGGACTTGGAGTACCAATGTGTTCACGTTGTACCCGGCAACCGTGTCCTGCCCGACCTCCTTGAGGTTGCCGCCGTACAGCAGGTCGAAAACCCGCAGGTCCAGGAAGAACGGGTCCTCGGTCTGTCCCGCGAACACCCGCCCACCGCCCGGAAGATCGTGCAGCGCGGCGTCGCGCAGGCCCCTGTAGTCCGGCATCGACGCGGCACCCACCCGCGAGGGCGCCACGCGTCCCTGGTCCAGCAGCGTCCGCGCGTTCGTGCCGCGGATCTCCTGGAGTGTGTACCGCTGCCGGAACAGCAGGTTCTCGTCGTCCAGCGAGGTGACCGGCCCGTTGTTGTACAGGAAGGTGTCGTTGCCGCGCCGGTCCTCGTCGCGGAACGTCCAGCGGTAGGTGACGTCCGGCTTGCCGTCGCCGTCCGAGTCGATGTTGATCTCGTAACGCGCGTCGGTGGCGAACGGATGGAAGTTGGGGCCGCCGTTGGGCTCCTGGAACGGGACGACGTTGGCCACCAGCGTCACGGTGTCCGGACGGTCGGGGCTCACGAACGCGTACACGTCGGTGTTGTCCAGTTGCGGACCGGCCGCGATCAGCGGTGCCTCGCGATGGCTGGACGCCGTGGCCGGAGCGGCGTCGGTGAGCGCGACGCTGCCCGCCGCGAGCAGCGCGCCGACCGCGACCAGCGCCGCGGCGGACCGATGGCGGTGTATGTGGTGGTTCATGGCGGGGTTCCCCCTCGGCATCGCACGGCATGGCCTGCCGTGGCACCTCTGATTCGGTGTCGCCCGACCCGCGGTTTGCCCACGATTGCCGCGGAGGTGTAACAGCCTTGTCCCCGGCCGAGGTTCGCGCCGGGTTCCACCGACGACCCGGTGGCATGCGTATCGACGAGAGGCGTTCGGGCGCACACGCGGACGGGCCCGCGCACGTACGCCGTGCGCGGGCCCGTCCGGTGCGGGTCAGCGGTTTTTCGTCATGGAGGTCTCCGCATCCGCATTCGTCGTCCGTTTCGTCATGTCCCGATCCGCTCGTGCACGTTGGCGATCATGCGGCGCAGTACTTGCACGGTCAGGGCGTAGTCCTCGTCCGGGATGCCGGCGTGGATTCGCTCCCGGACCCGGGGCGCGATCGCCGCGAGACGGGCTCGGCCCGTGCGGCCGGCGGCGGTGAGGGTGAGTCGGCCGTCGTGGCCGGGTGTGATCCAGCCGCGATCGAGCAGGTCGTCGACGATCGTGGCGTAGGTGGACACATCGCCGACCTGGGGTGTCATGTACTCGCGCAGCGCCTCGGTCAGGGCTTCGCGGGTCAGACCGCCCTCGTCGGCGGCGAGCCGGTTCAGCGTCATCCAGTGCCGTTGGCTCAGGCCGAGCTTCGCGTGTTCGGCGTTGATGAAGGCGATGACCGCGGTGTGTGCCGCGCCGGTCCAGTACCCGGCGGGCTGATTGGCGAGTGTCTCGTCCATGGCGGCTCCGTTTCGGTATGTGCCGGTCGACGGCGTGCCCGGCCCGGCGACGGCGCGGGGGCCGCTCACCGAGGGGCCGTGACGTCTCGACCCCGGTGGGTGCCCCCGCCGGCGCGCCACATCGCCAGGGTCGTGGGGAGCGCGAGGACGGCGCCGGTGGTCAGCACGGCGGTCAGCGCGACATTGTTGGCGACGATGCCGCCGAACAGGGCGCCGAGCGCGATGGCCAGGTTGAACACGGACGTGTTCAGCGCGGTGGCCGCCTCGGTCGACTCCGGTGCCGACTTGAGGATCCAGGTCTGTACGCCGACCGGCACACCGCCGAAGGCCAGTCCCCAGACGATCATCAGGGCCGTGCCGCCGATCGGGGTGCGGCCGACGAGAGGGAAGATCGCCAGGACGGCGGTCAGTACGACGCTGATGGTGACGATGGTCACCCGGACGTCGCGGGCCGAGGCGGCACCCGCGAGGAAGTTGCCGGCGATGCCCGCGGCACCGAAGCCCAGCAGCAGCGGGCCGACCATGCCCTCGTCGATTCCCGACACGTCCTGTAGTACGGGGCTGACGAAGGTGAACGCGGCAAAGTGGCCGCTCACCAGCAGGAACGTGGCCAGGACGCCCGCCCGCACCACCGGATTGCGGAACTCCCGTGCCAGTGTCCTTAGTTGCACGGCCTGGCCGGCCGGCAACGGGGGCAACAGGACGAACAGGGCCACGAGGACGATCACCCCGAGCCCGGCGACGGCGACGAACGCGATCCGCCAGTCGCCGAGCCCGCCGATCAGCGTTCCGGCCGGTACACCGAGCACGTTGGCAGCCGTGGCGCCGCCGAAGACGATGGCGACCGCTCGGGGAACGGACCGCTCCGGGACCAGGCGCACGGCGAGCCCGGCCGCGAGGGCCCAGAACCCGCCGATGCTGATCCCGACGAGAAAGCGTGCGGCGAGCAGGATCGCGAAGTTGGGGGCGAGCGCGGACAGGACGTTGGCGGCCACCATCAGGACGATCAGACCGAGCAGCACGATCCGCCGGTCCAGGTGGCGGATCGCCACCGGCAGCAGCGGCGCCGTGGCGGAGGCGACCAGGCCGGGGACCGTCACCATCAGCCCGGCGGTGCCCTCCGAGACGTGCAGCGACGAGCCGATGAAGGGAAGCAGCCCCACGGGCAGGGATTCGACGGTGACCAGGGCGAAGGTGCCGACCGCCATCGCCGCGACGGCGAGCCACCTGCGCAAGGGCACACGCTCGTTGTCCCGAGGGGCGGGGGTGGGTGTCTCGGGCCTGTCGACGGCGATGTCGACGCCGACATCGACGGCGGTCATCGGGTCACCCCGATCGACCGGTGCGCGGGGGTCGGGAAAACGTCCCGGGGGACGGTGCCGCCGGTGGTTTGCGGGTTCATGCGTTGTCTTCCTGATGATCGTGCGGACATCGGGTGGTTGTGCGGGCACGCAGGACATGGCTCCGCGCAAAAGGGAGGGGGATCGGCGTGACCCGGCAACGTCCTCCCGGGCGGGCCCGGAGCCGGAAGGCGTGCATGTCCACCCTGCTGGGCACCGTCGGCGTCGACAAGGTGAGATAGTGGGTCGATCATTTAGCCGGATTCAACGATGGGGCGCGTCGATGCTCGAGCGGGTGGAGTTGGAGGCCTTCCTGACGCTGGCCGAGGAACTGCACTTCGGCCGCACCGCCGAACGCCTGCACCTGAGCACCGGCCGGATCAGCCAGACGATCCAGAGGCTGGAACGCCGGATCGGGACCCCGCTGTTCGAACGCACCAGCCGGAACGTCCGGCTGACCGCGGCAGGTCGGCAACTCCACGACGACCTGTTGCCGGTGTACCGGGAACTGGAGGCCGGGCTGCAGAAGGCGATCGACGCCGCGAAGGGCGTCGAGCACGTGCTGCGGGTCGGGTTCCTGGGGCCCGCGGTGGGACAACTCACGCTCCACGCCGCCCGGTTGTACGCCGAGCGGCTGCCCGGCTGCCGGGTGCAACCCAGGGAGTTGCAGATCTTCGACGCGCTCCCTCGGCTGCGCGACGGTGACGTGGACCTGGTGATCGTGACCCTGCCGCATCAGGAGCCGGGCATGGTCAACGGTCCGGTCCTGTTCTCCGAGCACCGCATGTTAGCCGTGCCCTCGACCCATGCCCTGGCCGGTCGCGACACGGTCTCCATGGAGGATCTCGCCGCCGTCAAGCTGTTGCGGGCGGGGCGAACCGCGCCCGACTACTGGCGCGCGGAACGCACACCCCCGCGGACCCCGTCGGGCGTACCGATCGAAGCCGGCCCTCGCTTCGAAACCCTCCAGGAGGCCTTGGCCCTGATCGGCGCCGGCGAAGGCGCCTTCGTGGTCGGCGCCCAGGTCACCCGCTACTACGCCCGCGCCGACGTCGCCTACATCCCGTTCCGCGACGCCCCACCGCTGGAATGGATCCCCACCTGGCTCGGCGTCACCCCGACGAGCAACATCCATGCCTTCAGCCAGGCCGCCAGGGACGCCGCCGGCCTGCTCCACCTCGCCGCCGTCACCACCGACCTCGGCACCTGACTCCGATCCGGAAGCAACGGAGGCGGCCGCGTGCTCCGGCGGGGGCCTGCTCGCGGCGGGGGCGAGGTGGATCGCGTAGCGTCCCGGCCATGTCGGTGGAGCGAGACTGGTGGTACGAGGGGGAGGCGACGCACGCCGGCGTGGCGGCGGCCTTTCGCGCCGTTCGGCCCGGTGGTGCCGAGGCGTTGAAGGACCGACTGCGGGCGGAGTGCACGCGGTTGTTGGGCAAGGCGCACCGAGCGCCGCCCGCGCTCGTGGAGGTGGTGCTCGCATCGGGCGACGTGGAACTGCAACTTGCTTTGGCGGAGGCGGAGTTCGCAGGGACGGCGGCGCTGTGCGCGCTCGCCCGGCTGGGTCGGCCCGAGTTGGGCCGCGCGGTGTGCACATTCCGGCGCAACGACTGGGATGGGGCCGAGGTGATGGCGGCGGTAATGGCCGCGGCCGACCCGACCGATCCGGGTTGGCGCGCGCCGGACGGACTCGTCCCTTGGCTCGTCGAGGGGGACCACGTCTTCCGGCACGAACTCCTGTACACCCCGTTCGGCGAGGTCCTCGCGGCCACGCTGGTGCGGATCGGCTCGCGAATGCCACCCGATCTGCTGCTCGACCGCGTGCGCGGGCTGCGCGAGCTGGTCGGTCCGGCCGAGTTCGCGGACTTCGTGCGCCGCGCGCGGGAGGAAGAGGACGAGCTGGGGCACCCCGGACTGCTCGCCCGGATCGACGAGGAGCCGGCCGGCCCACCGGGCCCCACGGGCCTGTGGCTACTGGCGACCGGGCGGGCCCGTACCGAGCGCGGCTCGACGGTGATCGACTGGGACCTGGTCCGAGCCGAACAGGTACGCAACCCGTGGCCGGCGCCTGTCCTCACCCGACTGGTGATGGAACCCGACTGCCCCGAAGACCTCGTGCGCGAGGCGTACCGGCACGATCGCGCGGCCACCGCCCGGCTCGCCCACCGGCTGCCGGACGACCTGTCGGTGGATCCCGAACTCGAGCACGACCCCAAGTGGTGGCCGGAGTTCATCCGCCGTCGACAACGATGCGGTTGGCTGTCCGTCGAGCGCGTCCTCGCCGAGATCGCGCCCGCGGTCGACGCCCTGCGGTGCCTGGACGCGGACGAGCCCGGGAATCGGAGGGCGATCGCCGAACTGGTCGCGCCGCTGGGAGCGGACCGCGCGGCGTGGGCGGCCGTATACACCCGACTGGGCGCGTACGGGGGATCGTCGGCCGCGCTCGTGACCGATGTCCTGGCGGCACGCACCGTGAGCGGGGCGGGGCCGGACGACATCGCGCGGGGCGACGTCGTACCGGTCGGCGTCACCCCGGATCATCTCGCACGGGACGCGACCCATGCCGGGTCGCCCGGGTCGCCCGGGTCGCCCGCGTCGGCCGACGCGGCGCGGGCGGGTTTCCTGACGCTCTTTCGGGCCGTGCCGCAGCACGTTCGCGACGCCCTCGTGCCCGACCTCGACCTGCCCACGTTGCGCGACGTCCTCGCGTCACCGTCGACGAACGCCGCCACCCGCGCCCGGATCACCGCCGTACACGGGAGGCGGGTGTACCTCGCGCGAGCCATGTGTGCCGAGCAAGTGCCGGAATCCGTCGAGGAGTTGCTGGACCTCGACGACCCCGACGTCAACGCCGTGCTGTTTCGGGACGCGCCGCTGACGGACGCCCAGCGCGTACGCGTCCTGGCCGGTGTGGACCGCCACGGCGAGCGCGGCGCGGTGCCGACGACCGACGACCTGTTGGAAACCCTGAGCCGGCTGAGCCTGATCGAGCTCAAAAGGCGCCTGATGACCGGCCTGTTCTCCGGGGACCCCCGAGTCGTCCGGCTGATCCTGCGCCGCACCCGGGTGCACACCGCGGCCGCGGCGAGCCGGATGCTGGTCGCGATCTGGGAACGCGGCGGTGCGGACGCGGTGCGTGCGCTGCTGGACGACGTCACCCCGCCGGCGCGGCAGGGGAGAACCGCGGCTCCTCCCTTCGACGCCGAGGTGGCCCGGTACGTGCGCGGGGCGCTCGCCGAACCCGACGGTCTCGATCGCATGCGTCGGTACGCCGCGACCGCCGGGGATCCGGCGCACGTGGTCGCGGAGATTCGCCGGGGCAGCGATGCGATCAGGTACCTGACCGACGAGGGCATACCGATCCCTTGGCCGGAACTGGTCGCGGCGCGCGCGGTCCGACCGCTGACCCTCGGCCCCGTCGACGCTCTGGTCCAGCGGCCGGACTGTCCCCGCGAAATCCTGCTCGACGGCCTGCGATTCCGGCCGAACGCCTACACCGGAAGGGCGTCCTGGGTCCGGGACTCCATCGAGCGCGGCACCCTCACCGTGCGCGACATCAGCGCCCACTGCGCACCCGCCGGAATGGCGCTGATGCTCACGATGGGCGTGCCGATCACCAAGGATCCGCAGGAGCACGAACGATGGATCGTCCGGGACCTGCGCGCGGCCGGCGCGATCGACCGACTGGGCGACTCGGTGCAGACCTGGACGATCGCCATCCGCATGCTGCCCGAGTTCCCCGGCACGCTCCTCGAACTGCTCGACACGGTCGCAGCGATCGTCGCGGTAGGGCAATGACGTGACCCGTCGGGGCGCGGCGGCGCGGCGGGTGCGACGCCGGTCGTGGTCACGCCCTCGCGGGTTTCGGGCTCCAGCGGGGGTCGCGGCCGGTGCGCGAGAGCAGGTCGTCGAACGGCGAGGCGTTCTCGGCGGTCGGGACGGGCTCGGCGAAGACCTTCATCTCGCGTGCGGTCACGGCCATCGTGTCGACGAGTTCGTGCAACGCGGGGATCACCCGCGGGGGTGGTGTGTACTCCCGGCCGGTGGCGCGGGCGAGATCCCACGCGTGCACGGTCAGATCGAGGAGCGCCATGCACCCCACGATCCGCGCGGGCATGCCCATGCCACCCGACATACCCTCCTCGGCACCGGGTGCCGCCCACGCCGCGACGAGCCGGGTCGTCTCGACCTCGAAGCCGGCCCGCCAATCGCCGACCAGGAAGTCGGGAGTCGTGGAGAAGTCCACCGATTCCTTGGCGGCCAGGGCCTGGAAGTTCACGACCACCTGGTAGAGGTGATTCAGCAGGTCGCGCACCTGGTAGTCGGCGCAGGGCGTGGGCAGGCGCAACTCCTCGTCGGTGATCGCGCCGATCACCGCGACCGCCTCGCGGGAGGCGTGCCGGAGAAGCTCACTGATCGTTTCGGTCATGTGTGAACCCTAGACACGGGCCTGCCGGCACGGATTGAACAAACGCGACACGCGGCGGCGTCGCCGCGGCCGGCCGACGGCGTCGGCCGGTACGCCCTCCCGGCGAGCGTCCCGCGCCGACGCGGCGGCCCGGACGCCCGATCGTCACCGGGAGTTCACTCGCGCGCGTATCCCGTGACGGTGCTTCGGCCGTAACGTACCCACTGGTAACGCCAGTCGCATGCGGCGGTTCCGGCCGTCGCCGGAAGGGAGTACGACATGGATCGGCGTACATTCCTGCGGGGCACCACCGTCGGAACGGGCGGGCTGGTGCTCGGTGGCTCGCTGTGGGCGTCCGCCGCACACGCGGGCCCCGCGCAGCCGGGCACCGGACCCTACGGCGCGCTCTCGCTGCCGGACGCCAACGGCGTACGGCTGCCGGCCGGGTTCACCTCGCGCGTGGTGGCCAAGAGCGGACGGTTGGTCACGGGAACCACCCACCTGTGGCACGGAGCGCCGGACGGCGGCGCCTGCTTCCGGGACGGAACCGGGTGGATCTACGTCTCCAACTCCGAACTCCCGCTGGTGGGCGGGGTCTCGGCGCTGCGCTTCGCCGCGGACGGGAACATCGTCGGCGCCTATTCCATCCTCGGCGGCTCGAACGTGAACTGCGCGGGAGGGGCCACACCGTGGGGAACGTGGCTCTCGTGTGAGGAGATCGCGTTCGGGAGGGTGTGGGAGACCGACCCGTACGGCCGCACCGGAGCGGTCAAGCGCGACGCCATGGGGCGCTTCAAGCACGAGGCCGCCGCCGCAGACCCGGACCGACGCGTGATCTACCTGACCGAGGACGAATCCGACGGCTGCTTCTACCGATTCACCCCCGACACATGGGGCGACCTCTCGCGCGGACGCCTGGAGGTGCTGTGCGCCCCGGCCGCGCCGGTGGCCGGTCCGGTGACCTGGCGGACCGTACCCCGACCCGGCGACTGGCTTGCCGGAACGCGCAACCAGGTCGCCGAGGCGCGCCGCTTCAAGGGCGGCGAGGGCGTGCACTATCGGGACGGGCGGGTGTGGTTCACCACCAAGGGCGACAACCGGGTGTGGGTGTACGACGCGGCGACGAGCGTGCTGGACATCGCGTACGACGACGACCTGGTGCCTGCCGGGTCCGCGCCGCTGACCGGGGTGGACAACATCACCGGGCGGCCCAACGGCGACCTGTTCGTCGCCGAGGACGGCGGCGACCTGCAGATCTGCCTGATCACCCCGGACGACACGGTCGCGCCGTTCCTCCAGGTGACCGGCCACGACGGCTCCGAGATCACCGGCCCGGCGTTCTCCCCCGACGGGCGGCGGCTGTACTTCTCCTCGCAGCGCGGCACCTCCAACTCCCCGGCGGCCGGAGTGACGTTCGAGGTGACGGGGCCCTTCCGCGACGCGGGTTGACGCCGGTGGTGCGGGGCTCCTCGGCCCCGAAGCGGGGATGGGCGGGCGGGCGAGCCCGGAGAGGCCGCCGCCGCCCGTCCCCGCTGCCGTCACCGGTGTTGCGGACCCGAGGGCGGACGACGTTCGCGAGGTCGGGGATGGTGAACCCATTCAGCGACGCCGGCCGGCGGTGCGGGTGGGCACAGGGTGGAGATCGGGCGCAGTGCAGGGGCGGTAGTAGCGCTTCGTTTCTACGTCCCTCGTAGTACGCGACGTCAAGCCCTGCGGGGGAGTCGTGACGGCGATCCGGCCGCAATACTTTCTAGAGTCAGACCCATACACCAAACTTTCGCGGACCCCGGGTCGGTGGAGCATTCACCGCCCAGTCAGGAGACTCGCCGCATGCAGCATCCGCACCGTCGGCCCGGCACCCACGACGACCGTCCGGTGGACCGCCGACGTCCGTCGACTGCCCGGTCGTTCGGCGGACGCTGTCCGGCCTGACCCGGATCCGCCCCGTTCCACGCCCGACCCGATCGCTTCACCGACACGTGGCACCTCCTCCGGTGGGTGTGCCGCGCCCGGACTCCCGCCCGACGTGGTGAGTCCTCCCTTGCCTTGACCCCTCGTACCGCAGTTCCCGGCACGTCCGTATGCCTTGCCTCGGCGCGCCGACACTTCCGCGTTCCGCCCGACCGGCGATGCCTGCCGCCCCGGGCCGGGCCCGCGGGCCGTTGTCGACCCCTCGACCGACCCGGAGATCCGTTTCCATGGCTACCTTCCTGTATCGACTCGGGCGCTTGACGTTCCGCCGGAGGCGACTCGCGCTGCTGATCTGGGTGGCGATCCTCGTCGCCGTCGGCGTGGGCGCCGCATCCGCCTCCAAGCCCGCCGCCAAGCCGTTCTCGATCCCCGGGATCGAGGCACAGAAGGCCCTCGACCTGCTCGAGGAGCGCAGTCCGGACTCCGGAGGTGGCGGGGCCACCGCACGCATCGTCTTCCGAGCCCCCGACGGGCAGCGGATCGATGCCCCGCAGAACAAGGCCGGCGTCGAGAAGACGATGGGCGCACTGCGCGGCACCCAGGAGATCGCCGACGCCTCCGACCCGTTCTCGGCCGCGACGCTGAGCGCCGACGGGCGGACCGCGTACGCGACGGTGGACTACCTGGTCGGGGCCGACCTGCTCAAGGACTCGTCCCGCGACATCCTCAAGGGCGCCGTGAAGCAGGGCCAGAGCGCGGGGCTGACCGTCGAGGTGGGCGGCGACGCGCTGGTCGCCGAGTCGAGCGTCGGCAACGGCGAGATCATCGGTGTGGGGGTCGCGGCCGTCGTGCTCGCGATCACCTTCGGCGCGATGATCGCCGCCGGGCTGCCGCTGCTCACCGCGATCCTCGGGGTCGGCATCGGCATAGCCGGGATCACCGCGGTGGCCGGCATCTTCGACCTCTCCGAGAGCACGTCCACGCTGGCGATGATGATCGGTCTCGCGGTCGGTATCGACTACGCGCTGTTCATCGTCTCCCGATACCGCACCGAGCTGAGGCTGGGGCGTGAACCGGAGGAGGCCGCCGGGCGGGCCGTGGGCACCGCGGGTTCGGCGGTCGTCTTCGCCGGGCTCACCGTCGTCATCGCGCTGTCCGGCCTGGCCGTGGTGAACATTCCGGTGCTCACCGAGATGGGTCTGGCCGCGGCCTTCACCGTCGTGATCGCCGTGCTCGTGGCGCTGACCTTCGTGCCGGCGCTGCTGGGCTTCGCCGGCAAGCGCATCTTCGGCCGCAAGGACCGCAAGCGCGCGGCCAAGCACGAGGCCGGTCTCGGTCACGGTAACGAGAAGCCGAACATGGGCTCGCGTTGGGCCCGCTTCGTTCTGCGCCACCCGGTGGCCGTACTGCTGTTCTCCGTGGTCGGGCTCGGCGCCGTCGCGCTGCCCGCGGCGAGCATGAACCTCGGTCTGCCGGACGACAGCGCGCAGCCGACCAGCACCACGCAGCGCCAGGCGTACGACATGCTCGCCGAGAGCTTCGGCCCCGGGTTCAACGGTCCGCTGATGCTGGTCGTGGACACCGCCAAGAGCAAGGACAGCCCGGCCGCCGCCGAGGCGGTCCGCCGTCAGGTGGAGACCCTCAAGGGCAAGGGCGTCGCGTCCGTCGGTGCCGTCGCCTTCAACGACGCCGGCAACCTGGCCACCATCCAGGTCACGCCGACGACCAAGCCGAGCGACCCGAAGACCGAGACGCTCGTTCACGACATCCGCTCCACCGTCAAGACGGCCGACTCGGCGAGCGGGTCGAAGACGCTGGTCAGCGGTACCCCCGCGCTGAACATCGACTTCTCGCAGAAGCTCAACGACGCGCTGCTCCCGTACCTGATCCTTGTGGTCGGGCTCGCCTTCCTGCTGCTGATCGCGGTGTTCCGGTCGATCCTGGTGCCGCTCAAGGCGGCCCTCGGATTCCTGTTGTCGGTCGCCGCGGCGCTCGGCTCGGTGGTCATGGTCTTCCAGTACGGCTGGCTGAACGAACTGTTCGGTGTCGAACAGACCGGCCCGATCATGAGCATGATGCCGATCTTCCTGATCGGCGTGGTGTTCGGCCTGGCGATGGACTACGAGGTCTTCCTCGTCACCGGAATGCGTGAGGCGTTCGTGCACGGCGAGAGCCCGCGCGAGTCGATCGTCAGCGGCTTCAAGCACGGCGCACGCGTGGTCACCGCCGCGGCGATCATCATGATCGCGGTCTTCGCCGGCTTCATCGGGGCCACCGACTCGATGATCAAGATGATCGGTTTCGGCCTCGCCGCGGCCGTGTTCCTGGACGCCTTCGTGGTACGCATGGCGGTCGTCCCGGCCGTGCTCGCCCTGCTGGGCAAGTCCGCGTGGTGGCTGCCGAAGTGGCTCGACCGCATCCTGCCGAACGTCGACGTGGAGGGCGAGAGCCTGCGGAAGCACATCGACGCCCGGGCCGCGGGCAACGCCGGGGAGGAAGTACCGGGCCCCGACCTGGTCAAGGTCCACTGACGGGCCCTCGAGGTGACCGACTGACGGGAACCCCGAGGTGACCGACACCCGCCGTGCCGCCGATGGGCAGCGCGGCGGGTGTCCGTGGTTCGAGGGAGTTATTGCTTATAACGAACGGCAAGTCATTTAAGGAGGCTTGGCGGTGTGATCCCTCGGATCCGATGCGGCGGGGCGGTGGCGCCCGTCGTTTCCCACCTTTTAAGCCACCGGACTCTGTACCGGCGAGGCGACGCGGGGTTCACTCGGAGTATGGCCCGGTCGGCACGTCCCGACGCCCGGTGCCCGCACCGAACGGACAGGAGAAGCCTCATGGTTCGACCCCTGATCCTCACCCGCAGGGCCCCCGCGCCCGCCCCTGCCCCCGCCGACGGCGAGCACCGCCGGCCTCTGCCCGAGCACCGCTTCGATCCCGACCTCGGCCTCAACGTCGTCGCCGACGGAACACCGCTGATCCACACGGCCGACCCCGCCGCGATGGCGAACTACACCGGCACCCAGGAAGCCGGTCGCTGGAAGAAGGACGACTGACGACGCGCGCGTGATCGGCGTGCGCCCGACCGAAGTCGCCTCCGTGGCGACGGCTCGGCGGCCACGCCGACCACGCGCGCACCCGCGAGGATGTGACGATGGACCCGTTGCTCGCCGCCGCCCTGCGCCACCTGGGCATCGAGGACCCCCCACGCCCGCTCACCCAGGACCACACCACCGCCTGGCGTGCCGGGCAATGGAAGATCAAGACGGCGACCGAACCCGCCGACGCCGCACCGCTGTTGCACGAGGCCCGCGCCGTCGCACTCCTCCACGCCCGAGGTCTGCATCCCGTCGACGCCACCAGCGGACGCCTCGCCCAAGGCGTGTGGACCGCGATCCCCTGGCGTCCGGGCACCACCCTGTGGGACTGGGGCCTGGCCGCCCGCGAAATCCCGTCACCCGAGCACGCGCGGCGGCTCCGCGGCATCGGCCGCCACGCGTTCGCCGCGCTGCACCGACTCCACGCCGCGGGATGGCGCCACGGCGACATACAACCGGCCAACATCCTCGTCACCCCCGACGGCGCGATCGAGTTCATCGACCACGACCTCACCCACCACCGCGACCTCCCCCTGCCGGGCCCCTACCGAGGCGGCATGGACCAATCCACCGCCCCCGAGATCGCCCGCGAACTCCTCGGCACCGAACCCGACGTCGACATCACCCTCACCACCGAGGCCGAGATCTACAGCCTCGGCGCGTCCCTGCGCTGGGCCTGGACCGGCCACGCCCCCGCCACCACCCGCCTGCTCGGCCCCGACGTCACCCCCCGGGACATCCTCGAGGACATCGCCACAGGGCGACACCGCCCACCCCTGTCTCCCGAACTGCCCTGGGCCGACCCCGAACTGGAGAAGCTGATCGCGGCGACGACGACCCCGGATCCGAGCCGACGAAGCACAGGTGGCTTTTCCACCGAAGACCCCATCCCCGGGCGGTGAAGCCGTCTCCCCGGCACTGACGGCCTGACCGGCCACGCTTGCCCGCCCGCGCTCCCACCTGCATGCCTGTCCGTCGACCCGTCGACCCGTCGACCCGCCCTACCGACTCCGAACGGGCTCCGTCGGAGTCGGTAGGGCGGGTCGGTCTCGGGTCCGTGGGTGGGGTTGTCGTGCCGATTCGGCCCGTCGCGGGCCGAGGGGCGGCTCTCCGGTCGGGCCCGGGGTGGTGGGCGGGACGGATCGAGTGAAACTCGTGGGTGATTTCGCGGGAAGGCGTGTCGGCACGTCCGGACGGCTCGTTTGTCCTTGCGACATGATCGCCCCGAGTGCAGGGAAGCCATGACCTTCGGCAGAGAAGAGCCGTCTTTCGTCGCGGCACGAGACAACGACACGAGTTCGCGGATCCGTTTCGGCGCGGAACGGCGATACCCGAGGTGGGTCGTACCCACGACGTTCTTCGGCTTCTGCGCCGTCGAGTGCGCGGGGGGCCGGCCTGCGCCGACGGTCGCATGGGGGCGACGATGAAGGCTGCCGTCCCGGCGTCGGGTGAGCGGGACCCGGGGTCGAGTGAAGGGGCGGCGGCCGAGGTCGCCGCGGTTCCGTCGCAGGGTGCGCAGAGGCCGGTGGCGAGCGGGCGGAACGCGATCGAGGTGCTGCGCGCCCACGCCGACCATCCGAGTGCCTTCCTGGCGGTCAATTCCCGGACCCGGCACTACTACGGGAGCGGCGTTCCCGGGCTCGTCGCCTTTCGGCCGGGGTACCCGCATCACATCCAGTTCGCCGGACCTTTCGCGGCGCCCGCGGACCGAGGACGCCTGCTGGACGAGTATCTGCATATGCTCGGCCACGGCCCGGGCCGGCCGAAGTCACTGACCGCGGTTCAGCTTCGCTCCCACGACATCGCCGTCTACGCCGACCGCGGATTCGTGATCAACCAGCTCGGTGTCTCCTACGGCATCGACCTGTCCCGCTTCACGCTGCGCGGTAAGGCCCTGGCCAAGGTCCGCCAGAACGTCTCCCGGGCCCGGCGGGAGGGGGTCACCGTCACGGAGGTGGAATCCGAAGCCCTGCCCGATCGACGCACCCTGGACGACATCGACCGGGAGTGGTTGCGCGACAAGGGCCGCTACGTGCGGCAATTGGCGTTCATGGTCGGCGAACACGGCGGGATCGGCCGGACGCTGCGTCGTACGTTCGTGGCGCGCCACCGCGGGACGACCGTCGCCTACATCACGTACGCGCCGGCCTGGGGGAGTCGACCGGGGTGGTTGTGCGATCTGTCCCGCCGTCGTCCGCAAGCCCCGGTCGGCACACACGAGTTGATCAACCTCACGGCGTTGAGTCGTTTCACCGAGGAGGGGGCGGGCTGGCTGCATCTCGGGCTCGCACCGTTCGTCGGGCTGGCGGACGAGCACGAACCGCCCTGTGCCTCCGGTCTTCTCGGATGGGCGATCCGGCAGGGGGCGAGACCCGGGCGCGAGCTCTACCCGGCGAGGACGCAGGCGGCCTTCAAACTCAAGTGGGCACCGCACGTGTGTGAACCCGAGTACCTGGCTTTCCAGGATCGTGTTCGTGTGGCGGCGGTGTGGCGTCTGCTGCGGGCAACCCGGGTGTTGTGATCGGTTGTCCGTGACGTCTCGGTGGGTTCGCGGCGGCGTGGGCCCACCGGCGCCGCCCTCGCGCGATCGGAACGAGGTGCCGTGTGCCGGCCCCGGCCCGGATCGGCGCGAATTCGCTGTTCCACATCCTGGTCACGGCCGAGTTCAAGGTCGACCACGAGTACCAAGTCACCGTGCACGGCCTGGAATCGGAGATCGGCACGGGCGTGGACCCGGAACACGACACTCTTCGCTTCCCACCGCGGGCACCCGTGATCGAGGGTTGGCGCGGACGTCGGCGGGTTCGGGGGGACCACGCCCTCCAGGGGCGATGTCGCACCGGCCGGATCGATCGGGCCGACCCGACGGGTCAGCGCTGGATTCTCGGCCCCGAGCCCGTCGACCCGCGCACGATGAGTTCGGGGCGGAAGACGAACTCCGACCGAGGCGCCGGGATGCCGGCCAACTCGTCGAAGAGCGCGCGGACCGCCGCCAGTCCGATGGCCTGCACCGGCTGGCGGATGGTGGTCAGCGGCGGGTCGGTGTACGCGATGAACGGCGAGTCGTCGAAGCCGATCACCGAGACGTCGTGCGGGACCGAGAGGCCGCGCTCGCGAATCGTGGTGATCGCGCCCAGGGCCATCACGTCGCTCCCGCAGACCAGGGCGGTGGCGTTCCGGTCGAGCAGCGTCCGGGCGCCGGCGGCACCACCCTCGAAGGAGAAGATGGTGTTCTCCAGAAGCGCGTCGTCCTCGTCGGTGCCCAGGAGCTCGGCCATCGTCCGCAGGAAGCCCTCGGCCTTGCGGATGACCGGCACGAATCGGCGCGGCCCGGACAGCAGGCCTATTCGCTCGTGCCCGAGCTCGACGAGATGGCTGACCGCGAGCCGCATCGCGAGCCGGTCGTCGGTGGAGAGAAAAGGCGCGTCCACGCCCTCCGCGTAGCCGTTGATCATCACCATCGGCACGTTCTCGGCCGACAACTTCGTGTAGCGCTCGATACCCGCCGTGGTGTCGGCGTGCATGCCGGAGACGAAGATGATCCCGGAGACCCCGCGCTCGATGAGCAGGTGCGTGAACTCGTCCTCGGTCGCCCCGCCGGGGGTCTGCGTGCACAGCACCGGGGTGAACTCGCGCTGGGTCAGCGCGCTTTCGATGACCTGCGCGAACGCGGGAAAGATCGGGTTGTCGAGCTCTGGCGTGATCAGCCCCACGAGGCCGGCGCTGCGCCGGCGCAACCGGGTCGGCCGCTCGTAGCCCAGCAGGTCCAAGGCGGCCAGGACGACTCGCCGGGTGGCCGCGGACACGCCGGGCTTGCCGTTGAGGACGCGACTGACCGTGGCCTCGCTCACACCTGCCTGAGCAGCGATGTCGGAAAGCCTGGGGGTCATGGGAGATGACTCTAGTTGACCGGACGAAGGGAAAGTCATGTCGGGGAAATCCTCCTGCTGCGACACAGGTGACGGGTCGTCAGCACGCTGCGGGGCGAAGGGTGGGACGCCGCCCGCGAAGGCGGAGCGGATCGTTACCGGCGGCGGACCGGGTGTAACGCGGCCCGCCCCGGACGATCATCGCGACGAACGGAAAAGGTACGGCCGGGCGCCGTCGGGCCGGCCCGCCGAGGTCACCGTCGGCGGCGCCGTGCCCGCACACGGCGCCGCCGAGCGGTGCACGGCTCACTCGGCCGTCCGCTCCCACCACACCGCGGTGTCGGCCGGCAGCAGCACGCCGCCCGCTTCGGCCGCGACCAGGGGCGCACCGGCGAGCAGTTGCCGGCCGTACGCGGGGATCGTCACCGGCGCGTCGCCGAAGTTGACCACGCACACGAACTCGGCGCCGCGCTCGAAGGCGAGGCAGCCGTCCGGCGCGTCGATCCAGCGCAGTGTTCCGCCGCCCAGCCCCGGCAGGGCGCGGCGCAGGCGCAGGGCCTCGCGGTACAACTCCAGCATCGAGTCGGGTCGGCCGCGCTGGGCCTGCACGCTCAGCCCCTGCCAGTCGGCCGGTACCGGCAGCCAGCTTTCGCGCGACCCGGGCGGACCGAAGCCGAAGGGCGCCTCGGCGCCGTCCCACGGGATCGGCACCCGGCAGCCGTCGCGACCGCGGTCGGTGTGGCCGGACCGTTCCCACTGCGGGTCCTGGAGGACCTCGTCGGGCAGGTCGGTGACCTCGGGAAGGCCGAGTTCCTCGCCCTGGTAGAGGTAGGCGGAGCCGGGCAGCGCGAGGGTGAGCAGCACCGCGGCGCGGGCCCGGGCCTGCCCGAGCGGCCCGCCGCCGTACCGGGTGACGTGCCGTTGCACGTCGTGATTGGAGAGCACCCAGGTGGCGGGCGCGCCGACGTCCGCGACGGCGGCGAGCGAGTCGTCGACCACCGCGCGGAAGGCCGGCGCCGACCAATCGGTGCCCAGGTAGTGGAAGTTGAAGGCCTGGTGCAACTCGTCCGGGCGCAGGTACAGCGCGAGCCGCGCGGCATCGGGCACCCATGCCTCGGCGACCGCGACCCGATCGCCGGGGTAGGTGTCGAGCAGGGCCCGCCAGTCGCGGTAGATCTCGTGTACCTCGTCGCGGTCGAAGTACGGCAGGGCCTGCGTGCCGAGCAGGGAGATCTGCCGGTCGTGCCCGATGTCGGCGAGGGTGGGTTCCTTGAACATGCCGTGTGCGACGTCGATCCGGAAACCGTCCACGCCGAGGTTGAGCCAGAAGGCGAGGATGTCCAGGAACTCGGCGCGGACCTCGGGGTGGTGCCAGTTGAGGTCGGGCTGTTCGGGGGCGAACAGGTGCAGGTACCAGGAGCCGTCGGGCAGCCGGGTCCAGGCCGGGCCGCCGAAGACGGACTCCCAGTCGTTGGGCGGGAGTTCGCCGTCCGCGCCCCGACCGTCGCGGAACATGTAGCGCTCGCGCGCGGCGTCGCCCGGTGCGGCGGCGAGGGCCTCGCGGAACCAGGCGTGTCGGTCCGAGGTGTGGTTGGGCACGATGTCGACGATCACCCGCAGACCCAGTGCGTGCGCCTCGCGTACCAGGGCGTCGATGTCGCCGAGCGTGCCCAGGGTCGGGTCGACCGCCCGGTAGTCGGCGACATCGTAACCGCCGTCGGCCATCGGCGACGCGTAGAAGGGAGTGATCCACAGTGCGTCCACGCCCAGGTCGCGCAGGTAGGGCAGCCGGGTGCGGATGCCCAGCAGGTCGCCCACGCCGTCGCCGTTGCCGTCGGCGAAGCTGCGCACGTACACCTGGTAGATGACCGCGTCCCGCCACCAGGGCTCGGGGTTGTCCCGGGTCCGCGATGGCTCGGGGAGAGTCAGGGGGAGGTTCATGGCTGTCCTGTCGTCCTGTCGTACGGTCGGCTCACGGTGCGTTGCGGTGCGGTGTGTCGCGGTGCGACGCGGTGCGATGCGGTGAGGTGCGAAGGGATGGTGTCCGGGCGCGGCCGGTTCCGAGTGCCCGGTGTCGGGGTCAGGATTTGGTCCCGCCCGCGGTGAGGCCGGAGACCAGGTGTCGCTGGACGAAGAAGAAGACCAGCGCCGCGGGAATGGTGATGAGCACCGAGGCCGCGGTCATCAGGCCCCACTCGCTCTTGAACTGGCCCACCCAGGTGCTCAGGCCGACCGCGAGGGTGTAGTGCTTGCGGTCGTTCATGAAGGTCGTCGCGTAGGCGACCTCGCCCCACGCGGTGAGGAAGCTGTAGAACGCGGTCACCGCGAGGCCGGGCCGGGCCAGCGGCATGATCAGCCGCCAGAACGTGCCGAACGGGGTCAGTCCGTCGACCCGTCCAGCCTCGTCGATCTCGCGCGGGATCGTGTCGAAGTAGCTCTTGAGCATCCAGGCGCAGAACGGCACGGCCACCGTGCAGTAGGCGAGGATCAGGCTGCCGTAGGTGTTGATCAGGTGCAGCTTCGCCATGATCGTGTACATCGGCACGATGAGCACGGCCACCGGGAACATCTGCACGACCAGGAAGGCCCACATCAGCGGTTTGTGGCCGGGGAATCGCATCCGGGACAGGGCGTAGCCGGCGCTCGCGGCGATGAACACGCCGAGCAGCGTGGTGCCGAGCGCGACGACGATCGAGTTGCCGAACCAGCGCACGAACGAGCCGTCGGAGAGCACGTCTCGGTAGTTGTCCAGGGACAACCCGGCGAAGCTGCCCGGCTTTTGCCAGTCGTCGCCCGGCTTGAGCGAGGTCAGCGCAACCCACAGGACCGGGAAGATCCCGATCGCGCTCGCGATCAGGAGGGCGGTGTGCAGCGCGATGGAGGCGAGTCGGCCGCGTTCGCCGCGGGCCCGCCTGCGCGGCCGTGCGGTGGGTCGCCGGCCGGGGATGGTGGGCTCGGCCCGGGCGGTTCGGGGTGTGCTGGTCGTGGTCATGCCGCCTGCCCCTTGCGGTCGAGGGTGCGACGGTAGGCGGTCGCGAACAGGATGAGCATCGACAGGATGATCGCCCCGTAGGTCGCGGCCCCGGCGTAGTCGCGGATGTTGGCGAACCCGAGCTTGTAGGCGAACGTCACCAGGATCTCCGTGGAGCCGAACGGCCCGCCCTCGGTGACCAGGTAGATGACGGCGAACTGGTTGAACGTCCAGATCACGCCGAGCAGGATGATCGTCGCGCTGATCGGGCGCAGGCCGGGCAGGGTGACGTAGCGGAAGCGCTGCCAGGGCGTGGCCCCGTCCATCTCGGCGGCCTCGTACTGCTCCTGGGGGATCGACTGGAGTCCGCCCAGGATCGCCACCATGTTGAACGGCACGCCGATCCAGACGTTGACCATGATCACGGCGATCTTGGCCGTGGTCGGCTGCCCGAGCCAGTCGACGGGGTCCATGCCCGCGCCGCCGAGGATCGAGTTGATCACGCCGTTGTCCTTGTTGAGCATCAGCCGCCACGCGAACGCGGAGACGAACGCGGGCACCGCCCACGGGACGACGAGCATGATCCGGTACATCCCGCTGAACCGGACCTTGCGGTTGAGCAGCACCGCGAGGCCCAGGCCGAGCGTGTAGTGCAGGACGACGCAGGAGACCGTCCAGATCATCGTCCATTGCAGCTTCGGGTAGAAGTTGCCGTCGCTGCCGGAGAGCACGTTGCGGTAGTTCTTCAGGCCCACCCACTCGTAGGTGGCGGGGATGTGGTTGACCCCGATCGTGCGGCCCATGTTGGCCTCGTTGATGTCGGTCAACGAGTAGTAGAGCCCGCGGACGAGCGGGTATCCCACCAGCACACCCAGGACCAGGACGACCGGGAGCACCATGGCCCAGGCGTACCAGTGCGAGTCGTACGACCTGCGCAACCGGCGCAGGATCCGACGGAAGCGGCCCGCGGCGGGTTTGCGCGGTGTCTTGCCTTCGGGGACGGAGGGCGACCCGGGGGACTCCGGTGCCTCGATGGTGGTGGTCATGATGGTCCTGCCTCGTAGCCTGCGACCGCACCGTCCGTGTTCCTGACGCAGCGTCAGCCACGGTGCGGTGCCTGGGGGTTGGGGCGGGTGGGCGCGGGGATCGAGCACGCGCCCACCCGTTCGACGTGCGCGGACCGCCGGACGTACGCGGAGGTCGGACGCGCCGGTCGGGACGTCGGGGGTCGGACTCGCCGGTCGGACGCGGGGTCGGATGCGCCGGTCGGATGCGGCGGTCCGGGCGTCTCCTCGGCCCGGGTGCGGGTGTGAGGAGACGCCCGTCGTCGCTACTTGAAGTCGGGCAGGATGCCCCGGGCCGCCTTGGCGACGTCGTCGAGACCGGCCTTGGTCGAGACCTGACCGCTGTAGATCTTCTCCATCGTCGTGTCCATCGGGTCGAACAGGTCGCTCGCGCGGGCCAGGGGCGGTCCCGGCACGGCGGTGTCGAGCGCGGCGCGGAAGGCGGTGATGGTGGGATCGGAGGAGACCGTGCCCATCGAGTACGCCTCGGTCCGGGTGGGCAAAACGTGGTTCTTCTCCGCCGTGAACGCCTGGTTCTCCGGCCGGGTGAGGAACTCGACGAACAGGTAGGACGCGTCGAGGTTCTTCGAGCCCGCGTAGACGACCAGGTTGTGGCCGCCGGTGGGGGAGCCCGCCTTGCCCGTGCTGCCTGCGGGGACCGGGGCGATGCCCAGGTTGGCCTTGTCCGCGAACGCCGGACCCTTGAGGTCGTCGCCGATCGACCAGGGGCCGTTGATCATCATGGCCAGCTTGCCCTCCTTGAACATGGCCTGCATGTTCGAGTAGGCATCCTTGGTCACGTCGGTGACCGCCGCGCCGGAGTCGATCAGGTCCTTGCCGATGCCGATGGCCTTCTGCGCCTTGTCGTCGTTGACGGTGATCTTCTTCGCCTGCACGTCGACCAGCCCACCGCCCTCGCCGTAGATGAGCGGCAGCGCGTAGAAGCCCTGCGGCTTCATGAACACGCCCGCGTTCCCGGTCTTGGCCTTGACCGCGAGCCCCGCGGCCTTGACCTCGTCCCACGTGGCCGGCGGCTTGGTGATGCCGGCCTTCGCGAGCAGTTCCTTGTTGTAGAGCAGCGCGAGGGTGTCCGTCACGAGCGGGACGCCGTAGGTCTTCTGCTTGTACTGGGTGCTTGCGAACGAGCTGGGCAGGAAGCCCTCCCGGCGGTTCAGCGCGGGCGTGCCTTCGAGCGGCTGGAGGTACCCCAGTTCGGCGAAGGCCGGGTTCCAGCCGACGTCGGAGCGCAGCACGTCCGGTGCGCCGGTGCCGCCCTGGGCCGCGGTCTTGAACTTGTCGCGGGCGTCGTCGAACGGGACGTTCTCGTACTTGATCTTGATCTTGGGGTACGCCGCCTCGAACTTGGCTATCAGTTCCTTGTAGGCGGGCGCCTCGCTGGTGGAGTCGGAGGTGTCCCACCAGGTCACCGTGCCGGACACCGCCGCGGGGTCCTTGGCCGCCGCGGGCTGTCCGCCCTTGGCGCCGCCGTCGTCACCGCCACATGCGGTGAGCGTGAGCGTGAGCGCCGCGGCTGCGGCCGCCGCGGAAATGCTCCGTCGCATCTGCACTCCTCGGGAATGGGTCCGGCCACCGGGGCATCGGACCGTCCGTTGGCCGGGGCGGCCACCGGACTGCGGGAAGGAACGTAGCAACGGGAGGTCCTCCAGTGGAAGAGCTTGCAAGATATTTCCGCAACGGTTTGCGGATTGCCATCGGGTGAACGCGCCGAGTGCGGGGAAGGTCGTGTGGGCGGCTCGATGTCTGGGGTGATGCTTGGCGGAGGCGGGGTGTCGCGGGGTGGAGACGGCTCCCGGCGCTTCCGTTTTGTCCCCGGTCGAGCCCGATCTCGGGGGAAGGGCCTTGGGGTTGCCGCATATTGACGTGGCGTCAGGGCGGGCCTAGGTTCACATCGGCTTGCAAGAACTTTCAGCAAGAGCGCGTGCGCGACTTGCGGGGGTGTCGCCGGTCGGCGGGTCTTCGGCCGGTGCGGGGCGTCGTTTTTCTCCGGGCGTTGTTCCCGAGGGCGGCGGTTCGTCGTGTGTCGAAAGGTGATCCGGTGGATGTCGGGAAGACCGGCAATGGTGTGAATGCCGGATATGAGGCCAATGCCGATATGGGAGTCGGTGCGGGTGCCGGAGTGGAAGGTGAGGGCGCGACCGCGGTCGGGCATGTGTTCGCGACGCGGTACGGCGCGGTGCGCGGGCATCGACGCGTTCCGGACATGGTCGCGATCCTCGGCATTCCGTACGCCGCCCCACCCTTCGGCGTCGACCGGTTCCGCGAACCCCGCGCGCCGGCGACGTGGACCGGGATCCGCGACGGCGCGCGCTTCGGGCCGATCGCCCCGCAATCGGCACGCCTTCCGGGCACACCCGGGTGGTCGCCGGGGGACGAGGACGTGCTCACCGTCAATGTCTGGACCCCTGCCCTCGCCGGCGAACGGCTGCCCGTCCTGGTCTGGATCCACGGCGGCGCCCATACCTTCGGTTCCTCCGCGCAGCCCGACTTCGACGGTGTGGTTCTGGCCCGGGCCGGACTGGTCGTGGTCACCGCCAACCACCGGCTGGGCTTCGAGGGTTTCGGGCACGTACCGGGCGGCGCGAGCGCCGGCCTGCCCGACAACCGGGGCCTGCTCGACCAGGTCGCCGCGCTGCGCTGGGTCCGGGACAACATCGCGGGCTTCGGCGGTGACCCCGACAACGTCACGGTGGCGGGCCAGTCCTCCGGTGCCACCGCCGCGGCCTGCCTGATGGTGATGGATCGCGCACGGGGCCTGTTCCGCCGCGTCATCGCACACAGTCCCGCGGCTCCGATCCACTCGCGTGAGCTCGCCGCCGCGACGACGGCCGAAGTCGCGGCGGCGGCCGGCTGTCGGGTCACCGCCGAGGCGCTGACGGCGGCTACGCCCGGCGCGCTGGTGGCCGCTTGCGATCGGGTCGTCGACGACTACCGGCGCAATCCACACTCCGGCCGCCGGCACTACGACCCGGTCATCCACGCACCGGTGGTCGACGGCGACGTGCTGCCCGCCGACCCCCTCACCGGCCTGGCCGACGGCCGGGCGCGGGGAGTGGACCTGCTGGTCTGCCACACCGCGGAGGAGTATTGGCTCCTCGACGCCGTGGGCAGCAGTGCGAAGGTCACCACCGAACGGCAACTGGCTGTCTTCGCAGCCGACTTCGGCCTGTCCGAGGACCTGGTGACGGCGTACCGCGCGGCGATGCCGCAGGCGCCGGTCCTGGACGTCTATCTCGCGATTCTCGGCGAGGTGATGTTCGGCGAGTACAGCCGGCGCCTGGCCGAACGGCACGCCCGCGCGGGTGGCCGGGCCTTCCTGTCCCGCTTCACCCGCCGTCCGAGCGCCCCGGGTGCGGTGCCGCGCGCCTGGCACTGCGCGGACGTGCCCTTCGCGTTCGGCAACCTCGATCTCGACGAGGTGCGATTCCTCATCGGCGGCCCACCCGACGACGCGGACCGCGGACTCTCGCAACGCATGGTGCGTGCCTGGGCCGTCTTCGCCGCCGGCGGCGACCCCGGCTGGCCGCATCTGGACGACACGAGCCGGCACACCCACATCTGGGATACGCGGGACCGGCCCCACGCACCCGTCCACGCACCCTGGACCGACGTGGACTTCGGCCCGTTGCACCCGTGATCACGCGCTCGACCCCAACGGCCCGCCGTCCCGGGCGCGGGCGCCCGGGCCGCGTATGTCCGCCCGTCCGCCCGTCCGCCGTTCGTTCGGCGGACGTCGGGCGGGGAGGAGCGCGCGTCGGATGTGATGGGTGGCGGCGCGAGGGTTCGGCGCGCCGGGCGTTCGGTCGGCGGGGACGGCCCGTACCGGTGGGGTAGTTGATCGGAGTCGACCGATCGGCGTCGGAAGCGGCGATGGTTTCGGTATTGGTGGGATGCGCCACATTCGACGACGGTGAGCCCCGGGTTCTCCGGACTTGACGGGCGTCGATGATCAAGTGTCCGTATTGCCCTATCGACAGTTTCATGCGTTTAACTTAGGCTCACCTAAGTCCCGGCGTGCCGCTCTGTCGACGTGCCCACCTTTCATGTCTTTTGCACGCCTGACAGGCGACTGCCCCGCACGATGGGAGTGGTATGTCGCAGGGTCTTCCTGATGACGCACCGTTGGTCCTCGACCTCGCCGGCTTCCGCTTCGGATCGTTCGACCAGGCCGCGCCGGTCGTACTCCGCGGGCACCGCGTGCGCGTCGACGGGCGGGGCGCGGTCGGGGAGTTCGCCTCGCGTCGGTCGTGTGTCCCCGATGGATCGAAGGGATGACGCGCGTCGATTCGGGCCTGGCCGCCGTCGAGCACGTCGTGCCCACCGGCGCGGAGGTCCGACGCCGGCGGGTGGTGGGTCTGGTCGCGCTCGTGGTGGTCCTCGTGGTCGCTGCGCTGGTGTCGCTGGTTGTCGGCGCGCGGGCGTTGAGTCCGGCCGAGGTGTGGCACGGGTTGTTCGCGGCGCCGGACGCGGACCAGCGGCAGAACGAGGTCAGGCTCATCGTGCAGACCGTGCGGGTGCCCCGGACGGTGCTCGCGATCGTGGCGGGCCTCGCGCTGGGGGTGGGCGGGGCGCTGATCCAGGGCTACACCCGCAATCCGATCGCCGACACGGGCTTGCTGGGGGTGAACGCCGGCGCCTCCTTCGCGGTGGTCTCCGTCGTCTCCGTGTTCGGGTTCGCCGACCCGACGCAGTATGTCTGGTTCGCCTTCCTCGGTGCGGGGGTTGCCGGTGTCGTCGTGTTCGGGTTGGCGAGTATCGGCCGGGGCGCCGGCAACCCGTTGACGTTGGCACTGGCCGGGCAGGGCATCACGGTATTCCTCGCGGCGATGACCACCGCGGTCGCGTTGTCGGACAAGGCGTCGCTGAACGCGCTGCGGTTCTGGAACTCGGGCTCGGTGGCCGGTGTCGGATTCGACGTCATCCGGCCGGTGACCGTTTTCGTCGGGGTCGGGTTGGTGTTGGCCCTGGCCACGCTTCCCACCATCAACCTGCTCAACCTCGGTGACGACGTGGCGCGGGGGCTGGGCGTGAACATCACGCGAAGCCGGATCATCGGCATCGTCGCCATCACCCTGCTGGCGGGCGCGGCGACCGCGGCGTGCGGTCCGATCGCGTTCCTGGGTCTCATGGTGGCCCACGTGGCCCGGTATCTGACCGGGCCGGACTACCGCTGGTCGGTGCCGTACGCGGGTCTGCTCGGTGCCGTCGTGCTCCTGGTCTGCGATGTCGTGGGGCGGGTCGTGGCGCGACCGGGCGAGTTGGACGCGGGTGTCGTCGTCGCCCTCCTGGGCGCCCCGTTCTTCGCGGCCTTGGTGTGGCGCGGAAAGTTCAAGAGGACATGAGCGCGACAGACGTCGAACGATCGCCGATACCGGGTGTACGGCTGGGGCACGTGTCGTTCGTGTGGCGACCCCGAATGGTGCTCGTCACACTGCTGTTGGCGGCGGCGACCTTCCTGGTGTTCTGCCTGTCCATCGGCATCGGGGACTTCCCCATCGGGCTGCCGCAGGTGGTCGCCACCATCTTCGGCCGGGGTGAGCAGGTCGACGAGTTCGTGATCATGGACCTGCGGATGCCGCGTGCCATGGCCGGTCTCGTGGTGGGGATCGCGCTGGGGGTGTCCGGGGCGATCACCCAGTCGATCGCCCGCAATCCGTTGGCCAGCCCGGACGTTCTGGGCGTCACCGGGGGCGCCAGTGCGGTCGCGGTGTTCCTGGTGACGGTGTCGGGCGGGGCATCCGCGGCGATCGCGGGCACCGTGGGGCTGTCCGCGGCGGCGCTCGCGGGTGGTCTCGGCGCGGGTCTGCTGGTGTACGTCCTGTCGTGGCGGCGCGGGATCGACGGCCTCCGTCTCATCCTGATCGGCATCTCGGTGAGCGCCGTGACTCAGGCCGTCACGACCTGGCTGCTGGTCTCGGCCGACATCAGGGATGTGGCCCGGGCCCAGGCGTGGTTGGTCGGCTCGCTGGAGGATCGGTCGTGGGACGAGGTCCGGATCGCGCTGTGGTGCACGCTCGTCCTGATGATCGTCGTGGCGGTCGTCGCGTTCCAGTTCAAGCCGCTGCACTTCGGCGACGACGTCGCCGCGGGCCTGGGCGTGCGGTACGGGGCGGTGCGCGCGGTCCTGCTGTTGTGCGCGGTACTGCTGGCCGGTGTGGCGGTGAGCGCGGCGGGTCCCGTCCCGTTCGTCGCGCTGGTGGCGCCACAGGTGGCGATGCGGCTGGTGCGATGTCCGACACCGCCGATGGTCGCCTCCGCGCTGGTGGGGGCGTTGTTGCTGATCGGCTCGGACCTGGTCGCGCGTACGGCGTTGCCGATCACCCTCCCGGTCGGTGTGGTCACCGCCGCGATCGGCGGACCGTTCCTCGTGTATCTGCTGGTACGGGCGAATCTCAGGTAGCCGACGCGGCCGGTGCGGGCAGCCGCGAACCATGACGAGCCGAGACGGCGGACACAGCGCATTTCGTGGATGCAAGGTCGAGCAAATCCGAGACAAGGGGACGTAGTGGCCGCTCAGTTCATGACCGAGACCGAAGACGAGTCCGAGGTCGGGCACGTGTCACGGCTGGCGGCCGAGGGCGTCACGGTGGGGTACGGCGGCCGGGTCGTCATCGACGGCCTCGACGTGGTGATACCGCCACGACTGGTCACCACGATCATCGGGCCCAACGGCTGTGGGAAGTCGACCCTGTTGCGGACCCTGTCGCGGCTGCTCAAGCCGACCAAGGGCATGGTGCTGCTGGACGGCGACGACATCGGCAGGCTCAAGACCAAGGAAGTGGCCAAGAAGCTCGGGCTGTTGCCGCAGGCCCCGGTCGCGCCGGAGGGGCTCACGGTGGCCGACCTGGTCGCCACGGGCCGCCATCCGCACCAGAGTTGGCTGCGCCAGTGGTCGTCGGACGACGCCGCCGTGGTGGAGCGCGCGCTGGCCATGACCGGGGTGGCCGACCTGGCGGACCGCCCGGTCGACGCGCTGTCCGGCGGTCAGCGTCAGCGGGTCTGGATCTCGATGACCCTGGTCCAGGGCACCGACCTGCTGTTGTTGGACGAACCGACCACCTACCTGGACCTGGCGCACGCCATCGACGTACTCGACCTGGTGGACGACCTGCACGAGGCGGGGCGCACCGTGGTCATGGTCCTGCACGATCTCAACCTGGCCACGCGCTACAGCGACAACCTCATCGTGATGAAGGCGGGGTCGATCCTGGCGCAGGGGCACCCGCGGGACGTGATCACCGCCGACTTGCTGCACGAGGCGTTCGGACTGCGTGCGCGAGTGATCGACGACCCGGTGGGCGACCGACCGTTGATCGTGCCGATCGGCCGTACGCACGTCGTACTCGGCCAGGGGTCCGACGAAGATCAAAAATAGGAAGACCAACGACAATTTAGGCTAGCCTTGCCTAAGTTGTACCTGTATGGTTTGCCTGCCCTTTAACAAGAGGGGCGGCGAACGGCACGAAAGCAAGGGATTTCGGATGCTCCACCATCGAACGACGCGTATGGGGTCCCGGCGACGGTTGGCGGCGATATTGTCCGCCGCGGCGCTCGGAGTCGGCCTTCTCACGGGTTGCGGGTCCGACTCGGACGACAAGGACAAGAAGGCGGACACGTCGAGCGGCAACGCCCCGGTCGCCGCCGCCGACGGCGTCTTCCCGGTCACGGTGGAGCACGCGTTCGGATCCACGAAGGTAGCGAAGGCCCCCAAGCGGGTCGTCTCCGTGGGCTACACCGACGACCAGGCCATCCTGGCGCTCGGCATCAAGCCGGTCGGCATGGTCGACCAGTACCCCAACCCGCCGGGCAAGACCCCCGACGTCAACACCCAGTGGGCCTGGACCAAGGACAAGTGGGGCGACACCCGCCCCGAGGTCGTGATGAACAACGGGGACTCCGCCCCCAATTACGAGAAGATCGCCGCGCTGCGGCCGGACCTGATCATCGCGGTCTACTCCGAGATCGACCAGGCCGCCTACGACAAGCTCGCCAAGATCGCCCCGACGGTGGGCCGCACCAAGGCCGAGAAAGAGCCGTTCAGCGCGCCGTGGCAGGACAACGCGATCCACATCGCCAAGGCGCTCGGCAAGTCCGACGAGGGCACCAAGATGGTGCAGGGCATCCAGGACAAGCTGGACGCGGCCCGCAAGGCGCACCCGGAGTTCGCCAACCAGACCGCCGTCGCGGTGTCCTGGTACAAGGACTCGGTCGCGCCGTTCACCACCACCGACGTGCGCGGACGACTGCTGACGGGCATCGGCTTCAAGGGCGCGACGGAGATCGACAAGATCGCGGACGGCAAGTTCTTCACGGTGCTCTCCCCCGAGCGCATGGATCTGCTCAACGTCGACCGCATCTTCGTCATCAACGACCAGGTGGACCAGGACGCGCTGAAGAAGTTCCAGCTCTTCACCAACCTGCCCGCGGCCAAGAACGGGAAGGTGTCGTACCTGCTGGACGGCGAGGGCCCGGCGGTCGGCGCGGCCATGTCCCAGGGCACGTTGCTGTCCCTGCCGTACGCCATCGACGAACTCGTCAAGGCGGCCGGCTAGTCATGTCGATCGGCATAATCCGTCCCCGGTCCACCTCGGGCCGGGGATGAGTACCACCGACACGCGTCCGGCGCCGGCGACCCTGCGCACGGCGACCGGACGCCGGGCCACCCGATGGGTCGCGGCGCACTGCCGCGAAGTGCCGTGGCTGACCGCCGGAACCGTGCTCACCACGGTGGCCGGGGCGGCGCTCCAAGTGCTTCCCGTGCTCCTGCTCGGTCGGGTGGTCGACGGCGTGATCGAGGGCGAGTCACGCTCGATCCTGGTCACCATCGGGCTGTTGCTGGTAGCCGCCGCGATCCTTGGCGCGGCGGCCGGCGCCGCGTCGACGTACCTGATCGGACGACTGGGCGCGGACCTGCTCGCGCGGCTGCGCGAAGGCGCGGTCCGGGCGGTGCTGGGCATGCCGAGCGCACGCGTCGAGCAGGTCGGCCGAGGCGACGTACTCTCCCGGGTCGGCGACGACGTGGCCGTGCTGTCCAAGGGCATCCGAGCGGCCGTCCCCACGGTGTTCTCGGCCGGAGTGCTGGTCGTCATCGCCACGGCCGGTATGTTCGGACTGGACTGGCGACTGGGACTGGCGGGCGCCGGCGCGTTGCCCGCGTACGCGCTGGCCCTGCGCTGGTATCTGCCCCGGTCCGCCCCGCTCTACCGGAAGCAGCGGGTGGCGCAGGCCGACCGTGCGCAGGCGTTGATCAGCGGGTTGGACGGGATCGACACGGTACGGGCGTACCGCCTCGAGGACACCTTCCGGGAGAAGGTCACCCGCGAGTCGTGGCGGGTGCGCGAACTCGGCATCGAGGTGTTCCGGTTCTTCGGCCGGTTCGTCGGCCGGGAGAACCGCGCCGAGTTCATCGGGCTGGTTCTGATCATCGTGGTCGGGTACGCCCTGTTGGAGGCAGATGCCGCCACCCTGGGCGAGGTGTCGGCGGCCCCACTGATGTTCCACCGGTTGTTCACTCCGCTGGGCTCCATCATGTTCACCTTCGACGAGGCGCAGAAGTCGGGCGCGAGCCTGACCCGGCTGGTCGGGGTGCTGGAGGAGGCGGGCGAGGATCGACTGGTGGGCGACGCGGGTGTCGCGACCGTGGGCGTCGGGTCCGCGCAGGGCGCGCCCTCGGGCGTCGCGGCTGCCGGCATCGGATCCGCGGAAGTCGCGTCCACGGGCCGCGCGTTCGTGGACGGCGCGCCGTACTCGGTGACGGTGCGAGGGCTGACGTTTCGCTATCCCGACACCGAGGAGCCCGTTCTGCGGGACGTCGACCTGACGATCCCGGGCGGTGGTTCGCTCGCGCTGGTGGGGGCGACGGGTGCGGGCAAGTCGACGCTGGCCGCGCTGATCGCGGGCATCGGCACGCCGCAGGCCGGGTCGGTGTGCGTGGGGTCGACCGACCTCGCCGATCTGGACGAGGCCGGGGCGCGGGCCCTGGTGAGCATCCTGACCCAGGAGACGCACGTCTTCTCCGGCTCCCTCGCCGACGATCTGCGGCTGGCAGCGCCGGCGGCGACGGACGCCGAACTGACGCACGCGTTGCGTACGGTCGGCGCCGACGGCTGGCTCGACGCGCTGCCCGACGGGCTGAACACCGCGGTCGGCGAGGGCGGCGAACGCCTGGACGTCACCAAGGTCGCCCAGATCGCGCTGGCCCGGCTGGTACTGGGCCGGTCGCCGGTGGTGGTGCTCGACGAGTCGACCGCGGAGGCGGGCAGCGCGGGCGCGGCCGAACTGGAGCGGGCCGTGCGAGCCGCGTGCGCGGGCCGGACCACGTTGTTCGTGGCGCACCGGCTGACCCAGGCGATGGCGGCGGACCGGATCGCCGTGTTGGACGCGGGACGCGTCGTGGAGGAGGGAACGCACGAGGAGTTGGTGGCGCTGGGCGGGCGGTACGCCCGGCTGTGGCGGGCCTGGCGAGAAGGTGGTTGACGGGCGGCTCCGTCCATCCCGCGAACTCCGCCGACCCCGCGAACCCTGTGAACCCCGAGAGCTCCGCGAGTCCCGCGAACTCCGCCGACCGGAAAGCGAATGCCCGTCACCTCGATGAACACTCCCGACACGCAGCGGCCCCGCTCGGGGTCCGCCATCCTGCGCACCGCGATCCGTCGCAACGCCGGCGCCATGACCTGGGGCACCGTCCTCATGGGCATGTACCAGGCGGGAGAGACCGCCTTCCCCATCGCGATCGGCCTGATCGTCGAGCACACGTTGCGCGACCGAAGCCTGGGCTCACTCGCCCTGGCGATCGCCGCGCTGGCCGTGATCATCACGACCGTGTCGTTGTCGTGGCGGTTCGGGATGCGCATCCTGCAGAAGGCCAACACGACCGAGGCGCACCACTGGCGGGTGGAGGTCGCGGCTTGCGGTCTCCAGCCGGTGGCCAGGGACGTCGACCTCAAGTCCGGCGAGGTGCTCACCATCGCCACCGAGGACGCCGACCAGACCGCCGACATCATCGAAGTGGTGCCGCTGCTGATCAGCTCCCTGGTCGCGGTACTGGTCGCGGCGATCGCGCTGGGCCTGGCCGACATCCGGCTCGGCCTGCTGGTGATCGTGGGGACCGTCGCGATCCTGTCCATTCTGAGTGTGATGTCCAAGCGCATCGGCGCCAGTACGCGCGAACAGCAGGCCCGGGTGGCCCGGGCGGGCGCGAAGGTCGCCGACCTGATCACCGGCCTGCGCCCGCTGCACGGCTTCGGCGGCAACCACGCGGCGTTCCTGTCCTACCGCAAAGTCAGCGCGGAGGCGCGGCGGCAGGCGATCACCGTGGCCAGGGTGAACGGCGCGTACGCGGGTACCGCCCAGGCCCTCAACGCGATCCTCGCCGTAGCGGTGACCGTCACGGCGGGTCTGTTGGCGTTCGACGGGGCGATCACGATCGGCCAACTCGTCATGGCCGTGGGGCTGGCGCAGTTCATCATGGAACCGCTCAAGCTCTTCTCGGACATGCCGAAGTACGTGATGATCGCGCGCGCGTCGGCCGAGCGGATGGCGCTGGTGCTGGCCGCGCCGCCGGCGACCATCCCGGGCTCGGAGCGCCCGGCGTCGGGCGGAGACCTCGAAATCGACTGCGTGCGATACGGGTCGCTGCACAAGGTGAAGTTCCGGGTAGGCCCCGGCGAGTTCGTGGCGCTCGCCGCCTACCAGCCGCGCGCGGCGGCCGAACTCGCGTCGATTCTGGCCGTACAGGTCCCGCCCGACGCCTACGAGGGAGTCGTACGGGTCGGCGGGCGGGAGATCGCGGACCTGTCGATCGAGGCGGTCCGAGAACACATGCTGGTGAACCCGTACGACGGGGAGATCTTCGCGGGCACGCTCCGTACGAACATCGACCCGTCGGGCGGCAGTCGGATGATCCCCGAGGCCGTCGAGGCGTCCATGCTGACCGACGTCGTCGCCCTGCACCGCGAAGGACTCGAGTACGGCGTCCGCGACCGCGGCGCGAACCTGTCCGGAGGGCAGCGGCAACGGCTGTCCCTGGCCCGCGCCCTCGCCGCCGACACCGACGTCCTCGTCCTGCACAATCCGACGACGGCCGTCGACGCGGTCACCGAACAGCTCATTGCGCGCAACATCGCGAAGCTGCGCCGAGGCCGCACGACCATCGTGATCACCGGCAGTCCGGCCCTCCTGGACGTCGCGGACCGTGTCCTGGTCCTGGACGACGGCGTCATCACGGCCGAGGACACCCATCGGAACCTGCTCGCCACGGACGCGGACTACTGCTCGGCCGTGGCTCGATGACGTGGGGGCGACGACTCGTCGCGTGGCGGACGATCGATGGTGCGGGCGCCGATCGATCTGTGGGTGTCGATCGATCGTGTGGGTGTCGATCGGCGGGTGTCCTGCGGGAGGATGACCCACATGCAATTCCTCTTGATCGCCCACGACGGAACCGACGAGCACGCCGCGACCCGTCGGCTCGCGGCCAGGCCACGGCACATCGAACTGGGTGACACGATGGTCGCCGCGGGGCGGATGTTGTTCGGTACGGCGATCCTCGACGCCGATGGACGGATGATCGGATCGATGTTGGTCCTGGACTTCCCCACGCGCGCGGAGCTCGACGCCTGGTTGGCGGTCGAGCCGTACATGACCGGCGATGTCTGGCGGGACGTCGACATTCGCCCGTGTGCGGTGGGGCCGTCCTTCGGCGGCGCGGCGGGGTCTCGGCCGGGGCCGCGCTGAGCGCACCCGAAGCGCGTGGAACGACTCGACTGGCTGCCCGCCGTGCTCGCGTCGCTGGACCGGCCGCTCCTCATCGAGCGACCGGATGAACTCCGCGACCTCGTCGTGGCACTGGCCGACCGGCTCACGGACTCGGCTCGGCGGACTCCACCGCAGGCGTGAGGGACGCCGGCGGCCGATACCGTGTCGGGCCGGCCCGGCCCGCCTGCGTAGAGTCTTCGGGTGACTCCCCACGACATACCTGATCCGCACCTGTCCATGCTGACCGTGCCGCAGGCCGTGTATCTGCGCGAGCTGACGGCCGACTTCTTCTTCACCCGGCATGGGGTGCGCCCGGCCGTCGAGGGCGATGTCGTCGAGCACGCGGGCCGTCTCAGCCCGCTGAAGAACCTGGCGCAGCGGTGTCGCGCGGTGGGCGAGGAGCAGTGGCCCGCGCTGGTGGAGCAACACTTCGGCAACCTGGAGACCGCGTCCCGGGGTGAGGAGAGCACGCAGGAGTTGCTGCGAGCGGCTTATCCGCGGCTGCTGCCCGACGACTTCTTTCCCGCGGACGCCGCGTCGGGCTTTCGCTACGTGCAGCCGGTGGCCGAGGGGCTCATCCTGGCCTTCGCACTGGACGCGCCCGCTTCCGTGCGGATCCTGACCGACCGGGACGTGGCGGGCGCCGGGCACCGGGAGTTGTGGACGGCGGGCGTGGCGAACCTGCGGCGCGACCCCGTGGAACACGTGGAGGTGCGCGGGCCGCAGGGTGCGCTGCTGCACTCCGTCAGCGGTGGCTCCCACTTCGTCGCGAGCAGGGCGCTGGTACTGCCCGACCTGGTCCGATCCGTCACCGGACGAGAACTGCCGGCCGCCGGGGCGCTCGTCGCCGTGCCCACGAGGCACCTGTTGGCGTTCCACGCGATTGTCGACGGGACCGTGGTGGACGCGGTCAACGATCTCGGTGCGTATGCCCTCGGCGCCTACGAGGACGGACCGGGCTCACTGTCCCCGAGGTTGTACTGGTGGCACCAGGGGCAGTTGGTCTCGCTCACGGTCTTCGACCACGACCGGCGCACCTTCTCCGTGGTGCCGCCGCAGGAACTGATGGAGCTGATGAGAAACCTGCGCGACCGGGACGGCGGCGGAGGCTCGGCGCCCGAGGTCGCCGGCGGCAGGACCGACGTCGAGCAACCCGAGCCCGCCACCGTCGAGCAACTCGCGCTTACCGTGGCCGAGTTCACCGCACGGCTGGAGCAGGACGCGAGCGGCTTCGCAGACGGCTTCGGGGCGGCCGTGGACCTTGCCCACGCCCGCTGTGCGGACGACGCCGCGTCGGCGAAGCTGGAGACGTGGGAAGCCTGGGTCACCGCCATGCAGGTCGGCAGCGCGTTGTTCGCCACCGCCCTCGCCCGGGAGGGGACCGTGCCGTGCCGGATCGGCGACCGCGTGCTCGCTCTCCCCGGCACCGCCACCGCCACCGGCATCGCGCCGTACGCTCATGCCCGTGCCTGGCTCGATGCCTTCTGGCTCGCGGTCGTCTGCCGCGAACAGGAGCGGATCACCACCCTGTGCCGGGTGCCGGTGGAAAATCTGCGCAGTGCCGATCCGGTCGACGACTACGTCCTCCACTGGATCGACACCCTGCAGAGCTACTGGCTCGGGCGGCCCATGGACGACATCGTGCAGAAGTTGGTCGCCACCATGAACACGTCCGGGCGAGATGTGGCCACCCGTACTCCCCGGGACTTCCTGGATCTGATCGACTATCAGCCAGTGGCTCTCTTCCATCGCCTCGTCACGAAGGATCACGCGGCCTTCGCGGAGGCCCTCACCGAAGCGCTCGCCCACCACGACACCTACTGGAACGGCTCGCGCGCGCCGCGTGGTCGGGTGGCGCTGGGTCCGCTGGCGATGGCGTGCCTCGCGTACGAGATGGGCTTTCCCGTGGACGTCGACAAGACGTTGCCGTACCTGCCCAAGTACCTGCTGAACCGCGAGTGGCTCGGCGAGTTCACCACCTGAACCCGGCGTCGATCGACCGCCGGGTTGGGCGGGGGAGGGAAGCGGGAAGGCTCTCGACGATGGTCCGTCGCGTCGAGGGGGAATGTCCGTGGTGCGCAAGGGTGGTTCGGGTACGAGTGCCCAAAAGGGTCATCCGTTCGGTCGTCGGCCCTCCGGCGGGTGGGCCGATGTGGTGTGGGACTGGTCGAAGTCCGGTACCCGACACGCGGCCTTGAACCGGGTGTTACGCCGGCTTCCCGGTGTCGGGTCGGCGACCGCGTACCGGTTCGGCCTGGTGGAGCGGGCGCACTACGCGTACGGGGTGCGCCGGGCCACCGAGTCTGCCGCGCGTCTGGGGCATCGGGGCGTGACGGTCGTGGAGTTCGGGGTGGCCGGCGGCAACGGGCTGTTGGCGCTCGCCGAGCACGCCCGCTACTACGCCGCCGCCACGGGCGTCGCGGTGCGGGTGGTCGGCTTCGACGGCGGGGCGGGTATGCCGCCGGCCAAGGATCCCCGGGATCTGCCCTATCTGTTCGGCCCCGGCTTCTACCCGATGGACCACGAGCGCTTGCACCCCCGCCTGGGCGAGACCGAGTTGGTGATCGGCGACCTCGCGCGGACGCTGCCGGACTACCTGGACACCCACGAGCACGAACTCCGGGCCCACCCCGTCGGGTTCGTCTCCCTGGATCTGGACCACTACACCTCCACGGCGACCGCACTGGATCTCTTCCGCAGGCCCGGTCACGGCCACCTGTTGCCCCGGGTCACCTGTTACCTCGACGATCTCCCGGGCACCATCGACCGGATCGGCGAGGCCGCCGCGATCGCCGAGTTCAACGCCGATCACCCGGACCGGGTGATCGGCCGGGTCCTGGGCCTGCGCGCGTTCATGCCCCTCGACCCCCCGTGGGCCGACCAGATCTATGTCCACCACCGTTTGGACCACCCCGACTACGCGACCCTGGAAGTCGGCGCCACCGGCGACCGCCTGCCCCTCACCCGCTGACGGCCGGAAGTGCCCGTGTGGCTCAGCGGGTCGAGTCGCGCCACTCGCGCCAGGTGAGGCCGCGCGGGGCCAGTTCGCCGGCGTGGAACGCGGTCCAGGTGGTGGTGTTGGGGCCGGGGCCGGGGGTGTCGGGGGCACTGGTGTAGAGCGGATGCCGGGTGCGTACCAGGTCGGCCAGCCACGGCTCCAGCGCGTCGAAGCCGTCCAGCGTCCATGCGCGCGCGTGGTAGACGAGGTTGCCCGGTGTCTCGCTCTCCGCGATGCCCATCGCCGGCACGTACGGGCAGATCCGGCTCCAGCAGTTGGTGACCGGCATCGCTCCCGTCCGGGTGTCGGCGTCCGTACCGGAGTACTCGCGGGCGTCGTCCTCGTGCACCAGGAAGTCGAACAACTCCCATGACGTGTACGTCGAGTTCGCGAGGCCGAAGTCGTCGTCGATGCCGTACCGGTCGGCGAGGCGGTAGACCGGAGGCACGTCCAGGGTCCAGACCAGGTTGCGGTGCACTCGACGCGGGGCGACGGAGCCGGCCAGCGGAACCTCGGCGGGGCCGAACAGCGCGAACAGGGCGCCGGCACGAATGCGATACGACAACTGCACGCGGTCGTTGGCGATCGGTGGAAGCGGGCGGGTCCGTCCGTCCAGCGGGTTCTTCCACAGCGTCAGGACGCTGCCGTCCTTCGGATCGGTGTAGAAGACGATCTCGCGCGAGACCATGTGCAGGTCGTCGGTGCCCGGCGTGTGGACGAGCCGGCGAATGTTGTAGCCCTCGACGCCGAACAGCACCCGGCCGTGCGGGAATACCTTGCCGTGAACGTCACCGGGCACGTGGTTGTGCACGGTTCCGCTGATGCGATAGAGCATGTCGCGGCCATCGGGACGGCCGAGCAGTCGCACGAAGAGTCGGGCGTTCGCGTCGTCGAGCGACGCGATCAGGGCCTCGGGCGATGTCTTGCCGGGTTCCATACGCGGTGTCCGTCCGTCCACTCGTCTCGATCGGGTCCGACCCATCCTTTCGCGGAATCCGACCCCCGGTGCGCCGTCGGTCGGATCTCGCCGTCGAGGGTGTGGGCAGGAATCCGGATCTATTCCTTGACTCGAATATTCGTCATCGTGAATACTACGGGACATGGACGCACTCCTCACCGCACTGGCCGATCCGGCCCGTTGGCGGCTCGTGAGCCTGCTGGCCGAGCGACCCCGCTCGGTCGGCGTCCTCGCCCAGCTCGCCGACGCGCGCCAGCCGCAGACCACCAAGCACCTGCAGACCCTCGAGCGCGCCGGCGTCGTCACCTCACAACGCACCGGCCAGCGCCGCGTGTACGCCCTCCGTCCGGGTCCGCTGCGGGACCTGGCAGCCGCACTCGTGCGGCTCGCCGACACCGCGGACCGGGTCGCCGGTCCCGATTCGACCTACGAGCGCTATGGGCTCGGCCTCCACGCCGAGCGGCTCGCCGCGGACGGGACGGGGTGGGCCGACGGCCGCTCGTTCGGGTTCCGCCGATCGCTGCCCGCACGCCCGGAGTCGGTCTGGCGCCACCTGACCGAGACCGCCCCGCTCTCCCGCTGGTGGACGCCGGACGACCTGCGGGTCTCCGAACTCGTCTTCGAGGCGCGACCGGGTGGGCGGGTCGTCCTGGAGTACCGCGACGCCGAGGACGCCGACGGCACCGAACCGGTCGCAGGGCGGGCGGAGGGCGTCGTCGAGGAGGTACGCCCCGGTGAGCGCCTCGCCTATCGGCTCTCCCCACTGCTACCCGACGGCGGCCTCGCCTTCACCGCCCATGTCGAACTCGTCCTTCGGCCCACCGATACCGGCACGGAACTCGACACCCACTGGCGGATCACCGACAGCACGATCGACTCCGCGGACTTCGTCGCCGGCATCGAGATCGGCTTCGGCCAGAGTCTCGACACGTTGGCGGCGATCCTGGCCGCCGACGCACGGAACACCGCCGGCACCGACAGCGGGCCCGACGACACCGACAACACCGAGTACGACGCCCACACCAGGAGCACGAAGTGACCGAGCAGACCGCCAACCGTCGGGTCGTCACCAACATCGCCCTCTCCCTCGACGGCCACTACGCCGGGCCGGACAACCCGCTCGACATGAGCTGGGTGATGCCGTACGCGCACACCGACGTCGCCCGCGACCACCTGACCGCCCTCTGTGAGCCGGCGACGACGGCCCTGCTCGGGCGGGTCAACGCCGAGGGCTTCCTCGGCTTCTGGCCCACCGTCATCGACATGGAGGGCGCCGACCCGCGCGACGTGGGCTTCGCCGAGTGGCTCGTCGAGGCCGACAAGGTGGTCCTCTCCTCCACCCTCGACCAGGCGCCCTGGGAGCGGACGACGATCGTCGACAAGCCGACCGCCGAGGCGATCACCGATCTGCGGGCGACCGAGGGCGGCGACATCCTCGTACTCGCGAGCGCGAGCGTCATCAAGGCCCTGCTGGCCGCCGACGAGGTCGACCGCCTCGCGCTCACGATCTTCCCCCTGTTCCTCGGCGGCGGACCGCGCCTGTTCGACGACGGCCTGCCCGCGGGGAAGTGGGAACTCGTCAGCCAGACGGCGGGCGAACACGGCACGATGTCCGTCGTCTACGACCGCATCCGCTGACCCGGCCGCTCGAGAGCACCACCGCGACAGTGTCGGTGAGTCGAGCCCCCGCACGGCCGCAGGCCCCGGAACCCGTGTTCGGGTTCCGGGGCCTGTGTGTGTGCAGGTGCCGTCGGCATGGCCGCCGCTCGGCCGGTGGTTCAGGCCGTGGCGGGGCGTCGGCCGTCGCTTACAGGCCGCGGGCCAGGCGATCGGTCAGCAGGCGGGTGAAGCGGGCCGGGTCGGGCAGGTCGCCGCCCTCGGCGAGCAGCGCGCCGCCGTACACCAGCTCGACGACGTCCGCCAGCGCCGGGTCGTCGGCGTTCGCCTCGTGCGCCGAGCGCAGCGCGGTGATCAGCGGGTGCGTCGGGTTGAGCTCCAGAATGCGCTTGACCGGGGGCATCTGCTGACCCATCGCCCGGTACATCTTCTCCAGGGTCGGGGTCATGTCGTTGGCGTCGCCGACGATGCACGCCGCCGACGTGGTCAACCGCGACGACAGCCGGACCTGCTTGACCTGCTCGGACAGGGTGGTGGTCAGCCACGGCAGCAGGGCGGCGAAGTCCTGCTCGCGCTTGGCCTTCTCCGACCCCGCCTCCTCGTCGCCGTCGGCCGGTTCGTCGAGGTCCACCTGTCCCTTGGCGATGGACTGCAGGCTGTGCCCGTCGAAGGCCGGGACCTGGTCGACCCAGACCTCGTCGACCGGGTCGGTGAGGATCAGGACCTCGTACCCCTTGGCGGCGAACGCCTCCATGTGCGGCGAGTTCTCCACCATCGCGCGGGTCTCGCCGGTCAGGTAGTAGATCGCGTCCTGACCGTCCTTCATGCGCTCCACGTACTCGCGCAGCGTGGTGGTCTTCTCCGCGTCGTGCGTGGAGGCGGCGGACACCAGCTCCAACAGGGCCTCGGTGTTGTCGGGGTCCTCGAAGAGGCCCTCCTTCAACGCGCGGCCGAACTGGGCCCAGAACGTCGCGTAGCGCTCGGCGTCCTTGGCCTGCATGTCCTTGATCGCGCCGAGGACCTTCTTGACCAGGCGCCGGCGCACGCCGCGAATCTGTCGGTCCTGCTGCAGGATCTCGCGGGAGATGTTCAGCGACAGGTCGTGCGCGTCCACGACACCCTTGACGAAGCGCAGGTAGTTCGGCATCAGCGCTTCGCAGTCGTCCATGATGAACACGCGCTTGACGTACAGCTGCACGCCGCTCTTGGTCTCGCGGGAGAACAGGTCGAACGGGGCCTGCGACGGGATGAACAGCAGCGCCTCGTACTCGAAGTTGCCCTCGGCGCGCATGTGGATGGTCTCGGCCGGGTCGAGCCGGTCGTGGCTGATCTGGTGGTAGAACTCGCTGTACTCGGCCTCGGTCACCTCGCTGCGCGGCCGGGCCCACAGCGCCTTCATCGAGTTGAGCGTGTCGACCCCGTGCGTGGTGACGCCGTCGGCGTCGGTGCGCTCGGTGGCCATCCGGATCGGCCAGCGGATGAAGTCCGAGTACTGCTTGACGATCTGGCGGATCTTCCAATCGGCCAGGTAGTCGGCCAGCCCGTCCTCGCTGTCGGCGGTCTTGAGGTGGAGGGTGACCGAGGTACCCACGGGCAGGTCGTCGACGGCCGCGATGGTGTAGGTGCCCTCGCCGTCGGACTCCCACTCGGTGCCGGAGTCGGTGCCAGCCCGCCGGGTGCGCAGGGTGACCTTGTCGGCGACCATGAACGCCGAGTAGAAGCCGACGCCGAACTGCCCGATCAGGCTCTGCGCCGCGACGGTGTCCTTGGCTTCCTTGGCCTCCTTGATCTTCTCCAGCAGACCGGCGGTGCCTGACTTGGCGATCGTGCCGATCAGGTCCACGATGTCGTCCCGGCTCATGCCGATCCCGGTGTCGCGGACGGTCAGCGTGCGGGCGTCCTTGTCCACGACCAAGGCGATGTGCAGGTCGGACGTGTCGACCTCGAGGTCGGAGTCGATCAGGGACTCCAACCGCAGCTTGTCCAGTGCGTCGGAGGCGTTCGAGATCAGCTCGCGCAGGAAGATGTCCTTGTTCGAGTAGATCGAGTGGATCACCAACTGGAGCAACTGACGGGTCTCGGCCTGGAATTCCAGCGTTTCGACGCTGCTACCCACCCTGGGGTCTCCTTTCGGGATGAAACATGTCGGGGTGAAACCCGACCGGATGAAAACACGACGATGAACCGATATGGCGCGGACCGGGAACGCGCGGGGCGTTCACCGCTGCCGTGCCCGGCGGCGGTGATCACACGCCCGGCGCACCTCGGCGGTACTGCGAACCACGGCGCCGACCCGCTCGGCCAGCGCCGGATGGCCGGACTGTAGATGGCCGCGAGCCTCGGCCAACGGACCCAGGAGGTCCGCGGGATCGTCCCGGCCCAGCGCCCGCCGCAGCGCGGCCAGGTCGGGCTCGGCGCCGGCCGGCAGGTCGGTCAAGGCGCCGATCTGCCCGGCCAATTGCCGCAGGCCGGCGGCGTGGGTCCGGGCCCAGCCGGCCACCGCCCGGTCACCGGCCCGCCGGTCCCGCTCGGCGGCCACCCGCTGGTCGCCGGTGGTTGCCGAACCGTCGGGCGCGGGTCGAAGCCGTAGATAGCGCCGCTCGGCCGCCTGCCGGCCGGCCACGCCCAGGGCCGGTGCCAGATCCGCCCAGCTCGTGCCCAACCGCCGGGCGGCCTCGATCAGATCGGGCTCCCAGCCGGCGATCTCCAAGCGCAGTTCGCGCAGCAGGGTGAGCGCGACCAGCACCTGATTCGCGCTCAACGGCGGGTCGGACGTATCGGGTGAACGCATCGGCTCCCGGACCGCGCGCATCGCGTCCCGGATCCGCCCGAGGGCCACACCGGTGTCCAGGGCGGTCGGGGCGGCGGGGGCACGGCCGGATGCCGTGCCGAGCGTCGGCACCGAGTCGCGCTCGTCGTTTCCCATGTCCGTGTGCCCCGTCCCCTCGCGCCCCGTTCCCTGTGTGCCCCATGGGAGTCGTCTCCTCGGCCGCAGTCGTCTCCTCGGCGACGCCATATCGTGTCGTCGTAGCGACGACACGATATGGCGGAGTGTGCGAGCGCGTCCAGACGCTCACGGTTGGTGAGCACCTCGGCGTGCGCCTCGGGCGCGTGCGATCGCGGATGCAATGGGAACTCCGCGTGACGTCGGTGCCCTCGCCGTATGAGGATGTCCACATGTCAGACAACAGCCCCTCGTTGCCCCGTCAGGTCGCCGACGCGTACGTCGACGAACTCATCGCGCTCGACCCGGTCACCGGAACCTACCTCGGTGTCCCGGCCAGCTCCGCCAAGCTGCCCGATCTCTCTCCCGCCGGGCAGGAGGCGCGCGCCGATCTCGCGCGGGCCACCCTCGCCGGGCTCGCCGAAGCCGAGCAACTGCCCGGCGCGGACAGCGACATCGAGCGGCGCTGTGCGCGCTTGCTCCGCGAGCGGCTGACCGCGCAACTCGCGGTGCACGAGGCCGGCGAGGGCCTGCGCGCCGTCGGCAACCTCGGTACGCCGCTGCACGAGGTCCGCGAGGTGTTCCCCGTGACGCCCGCCGAGACCGAGCAGGACTGGGCCGCGATCGCCGAGCGACTGCGCGCGGTGCCGGGCGCGCTGGAGGGCTACCGCGCGTCGCTCGCCCTCGGCCTGGAGCGCAAGCTGTACGCGAGCCCTCGCCCGACTGCGACGTGCGTCGAGCAGCTCGGCGAGTGGGCCGACACCGACGGCAACGGACGCGGCTGGTTCGAGGACTTCGCCGCCGCCGGACCGGAGGCGCTGCGTACCGAACTCGACGAGTCCGCGCGCGCCGCCACCGCCGCCGTCACGGCACTGCGCGACTGGATGCGGGACGTGTACGCCCCCACCATCGCCGACGCGCCCGACATCGTCGGGCGCGAACGGTACGCCCTGTGGTCGCGCTTCTTCAACGGCACGGACCTCGACCTGGACGAGGCATACGCCTACGGCTGGTCGGAGTACCACCGTCTCCTGGGCGAGATGCGCGAGGAGGCCGAGAAGGTCCTCCCCGGCGCCGCGACGCCCTGGGTCGCGCTCGCCCACCTCGACGAGCACGGCACGCACATCGAAGGCGTCGACGAGGTCCAGGCATGGCTGCAGGGCCTGATGGACCAGGCGATCGACCGCCTCGACGGCACGCACTTCGAACTCGCCCCGCAGGTGCGCAGGGTCGAGTCGTGCATCGCCCCGCCCGGGAGCGCCGCCGCGCCGTACTACACGCCGCCGTCCGAGGACTTCACCCGTCCGGGCCGCACCTGGCTGCCGACCATGGGCCGGACCAGGTTCCCGGTCTACGACCTCGTGTCGACCTGGTACCACGAGGGCGTGCCCGGCCACCACCTCCAGCTCGCGCAGTGGACGCTCGTCGCGGGCGACCTGTCCCGCTACCAGGCCACCATCGGCGGGGTGAGTGCCAATGCCGAGGGCTGGGCACTGTACGCCGAGCGCCTGATGGACGAACTGGGCTTCCTCACCGACGCCGAGCAGCGCCTGGGCTACCTCGACGCCCAGATGATGCGCGCGACCCGGGTCATCGTCGACATCGGGATGCATTTGGAGCTGGAGATCCCCGCGGACTCCCCGTTCCACCCCGGCGAGCGTTGGACTCCGGAACTGGCGCAGGAGTTCTTCGGTATGCACAGCAGCCGGCCCGCCGACTTCGTGGAGAGCGAGCTCACTCGCTATCTGACCATTCCCGGGCAGGCCATCGGCTACAAGCTCGGCGAACGCGTCTGGCTCCTGGGTCGCGAGAACGCGCGCAAGGCCCAGGGCGCGGCCTTCGATCTGAAGGCCTGGCACATGGCGGCGTTGTCGCAGGGGTCGCTGGGGCTCGACGATCTGGCGGACGAGCTGTCCTCGGTGCCGGCTCCGTAGTCCCGCGGGTCGGGCCGGCGCGGGCCACGTTGTCGGCCCGCATCGGGGAAGGCGTGGTGGTGGGTCCCCAGCCGGACACGCAGGACCCGCCACCGGCCGTCGGCGGGCCGAGGTGGGCCACCGTGTCGGAGGCGACGGCGGATGCGGCGTCGGATGGTGTGTCCGGCGGCGCGTCCGCCCGTCGTGTTCGAGGACGTCACTCGGCATCGACCCGCGACGGCGGGTTCGGGGGTATTCGGGGCGCGTTGGTGAGGCGGAGTTCGCGGACGAGTGCGCGGACCGCGGCGGACGCGGCGAGTTCGGGCGTGGTGAGGTAACCCACCGAGCGGGTCGGGCGCTTCGGGCCGAGGTCGGCGATCTCCACGGAGGGCGGCGCGTCGGCGAGGGAGAGCGCGGGCATGATCGCCATGCCGAAACCGCTTCCCACCATGGCGAGGACGGCTCCGTCGTCTTCCGCCTCCACCGTGGCGCGGGGGATCCAATCCTGGATCGCCCACCACTCCCGCGTGTACGAGGAACAGTTCTCGGACCAGTCGACCAACGGCAGTGAGCGCGGATCGGGATGCCCGGCGGGATGCACCAACGCGTAGGGCTCCTCCAGCAGGACGCCGCCGACCAGGCCCGGCGGCGTCGGCGTCGCCGTCTCCAGGGTCGCGATGCCCACGTCCGCGCGCCCCTCGGCAACCTCCCCGGCGGTGCCGGGACCGATCTCGCGCACGATCCGCACCCGTGGTTCGATGCCCGGGTGGCGGGCGGTGAGCCGGGCCAGCACCGGCGGCAGCAGGTGCAGGGCGGCGCTGCGGAACGCGGCGATGTGCAGCGACCCGCGGACGTCCCCCTCGTCCATGCCGGTGCCCCGACCGGCGCCGCGTGCGTCGGCCACCAGCACGTCCAGCATCCGCAACACGCGCCGCGCGTGGGCCGCGGCCGTCGTACCCGCCGGCGTGGGTCGGGCCCCGGTCCGGCCGCGTTCGAACAGGACCGCACCGACCTTGCGTTCGATGCCGCGCACCGCGTGCGAGACACCCGATTGAGTGGTGCCCAGCGCCGCGGCCGCGGCCGAGAACCCTCCCTCGTCGGCCACGGCGACGAGGATCCGCAGCTCTTGCGGAGAAAGGTCGGCTCGGGCCGTCATCAGGGCTCCCACCTGCTGCCATGAGCGTGGCTCATGGAAACGAATCGGTCATGAGCGCAACCCTCTGCCCGGCCCGCCCATTCCCGCATACGGTCCGTGCCATGAACTCGCTCCCGCCGAACAGCACGGCGGTCACCGTCCAGCAGATCGCCCGTCCCAGCGGCTTCCCCACGCGCGACCGGTTCCGGTTCGTCGAGACGCCGGTGCCCGAGCCGGCTCGGGGCACGGCGCTGGTCGAGAACCTGTACTGGTCGGTCGACCCGTACCACCGCGAGATGATGGACGGCGAGTTCACTCTGAACGCCCCGCTGGAGGGGCGCACGGTCGGCCGGGTCGTCGCCTCCCGAGATCCCGGGCTGGTCGAGGGCGCGCTGGTCTTCCACCGCCGGGGCTGGCGCACGCACGCGGTGGTCGGTCCGGACGAGGTGCAACTTCTTCCCGAACTGCCGGGCATTCCGCCGTCCGCGCACCTGGGCCTGCTGGGCGGTACGGGACTGACCGCGTACGTCGCCCTCACCCGCATCGCTCGGCTCCGCGCGGGCGACGACCTGTTCGTCTCCGGCGCGGCGGGCGGGGTCGGCACCGCCGTCGGCCGTTTCGCGCGCCTGTTGGGCGTCGGGCGACTGGTCGGCAGTACGGGATCGGCGGCCAAGGCGGCATACCTGACCGAGCAGGTCGGTTACGACGAGGTCTTCGACTACCGGGAAGGCGCGGTCGCGGACCTGCTCGCGCGGGCCGCGCCGGACGGCGTCGACGTATTCGTCGACAACGTCGGCGGCGACCACCTCGCGGCCGCGGTGGGTGCCCTGCGCGAGCGCGGCCGCATCGTCCGGGTCGGCACGATCAGCCAGTACAACCGGCCGGACACCCCGCCCGTGTGCTTCGATCACGCGGACTTCGTGGAGAAGAGCCTGCGCATGGAGGGCTTCCTGGTCCGCGACCACGGCGACGTGCGCGACGAGTTGTACACGTTCGCGGTCCCCCACCTGCTCGATGGGCGGCTCGCGTCGGACGAAACGGTCGTCGTGGGATTCGAACGGATCGTGGAGGCGTTCCTGTCCATGCTGCGCGGCGGCAACACGGGGAAGATGATCGTCAAGGCGGCGGACGCATAGGGTAGTTCGGGCACCGGGTGACGGACACCAGGCGGTGCGGGCTGCGGCGGATCCTGGTCGGATGGTGTACTCGGCGAGGGGATGCCGAGGGGAGTGGGCGAATTCGGCGACGAGGCGATCACCCTCCCCGAGGGCCGAGTGGGCCATCATGCGCAGATGGACGAGGTGTTCGACAGGTTGTTTCGGGCCGGTCGGGAGGCCGTTCTCGACGGGGCGGTCCAGGCGCAGGAACCGCCGAGGGTGAACGGACCGCGATGGGGAACCTCGATCGTCCTGAGACCGGAGGCCGCCGGCACGGATCGGGTGCACGCCCTCGCGTTCGAGGCACTGGCCGCCACGGGAAGCGGGCACTGGCCGACCGGCGCCCGCGGCTCGGCCCACATCACCGTCCGCGCGGTGGAGCCGCACCGCACGCCGATCCCCGCGGACGATCCGGCGGCGGCACGTTACCTCTCTGCGCTGCGCCGAGCCGCGGCGCGGTGTCCGAGCATCCGCTTCCGGGTGCGGGGCCTGACCTTGACGGCGAACAGCGTGATGTTGTGTCTGGGGCCGGAGGACGGCTGCGCCGACGAGTTCGCCGGGGCTCTCGCGCGGACGTTGGGCGCGGACGGGTGGCTCGAGGCGGACCACCCGCGCGACGTCTGGTATCTGACGTTGGTGCACTTCGCCGGCCCGATCGACCGCCCCGAGGCTCTCGTGGACTGGGTTGCCGCTCGGCGGAGGTTGGACCTGGGCGGGCTCGACGTGGATCGGGCCGAGCTTGTCGCGTGGCGCTTCGACGGGGTTCGGGTTGTGCCGGACGTCCTCGGGGCCGTCGGCATGCGGACCCCGGGTGCGGGTGCGGCCCCGGCACCGGATGGCTCGGGGCGAGGGCCGCATCGGGATGGTCGGTGAGCTGGATTTCACCGTCGACGGCAGGGCCTTTTCCTGACCCGATCGTCGAACCATCCACCCCTGCTTGCTCGTTCGCAGATCCGCCACTCCGGCTACGTCGACCACCGCAGGCGTGCGACGAAGGTCGACGCCGTCTCCACGGGCCGCGCGTGCGGACTGTGTGCGTGCACTTCCGGGGTCAGCCGTCGGTCGCGGCCCCGGCGGCGGCGAGGTGGTGGGCAAGCAGGGCGGGGTGGGTCGTCGCCCGCGTCCCGAGCGTCGAGGCCGAAGGCGAAGCGAGCGGCCGCGTTGTGGACGTCGCGTGCCTGCGGCAGCCCCGAAAGCGGACGTGTGATGTCGGCGGTGACGACCTTCAGACCGTCGGTGCCGGCACCTCGGGAGGCCGGCCACGTGGTGAGGGCGTCGTTGCCGTCGCAACCGTCAGCACTCGTTTCCCGTCGTTGCGGCCGGAGCGAGGGCCGGAGCAGGGCTCACGGAGTCAACGGCTCACGGCGGTTTCCCGCTCGATCCGTATGCGTGACAACTTTTCGGGATTGCGGACGGCGTAGAGCGCGGTGATGAGGCCGTCGTCGACGCGTAGCGCGATGACGGTGTCGACGGCGCCGTCCAGGCGGAAGATCAGGGCCGGGTGGCCGTTGACCTGCGCCGGCTGGAGGAACGCCGCGGTGTCGATCCGGCCCAGGACCCGCGCCACCGCAGCGGCCCCCACGACGGGCGCCAGTGCGGCCTGGACGACTCCGCCGCCGTCGGTCAGCAGGACGACGTCCGGCGCGATCATGTCGAGCAGGCGCTGCAGATCTCCCGTTTCGATCGCGCGCCGGAACGCCGCCAGCGCGCCGCGGGATTCGGCCGGGGAGACGACTCCACGCGGGCGGCGCGCCGCGACGTGGGTGCGTGCCCGGTGCGCGATCTGGCGGACGGCGGCCGGGCTCTTGTCCACGGCTTCCGCGATCTCGTCGTACTCCAGGTCGAACACGTCGCGCAGGACGAACACCGCCCGCTCGGTCGGGGTGAGCGTCTCCATCACCAGCAGCATCGCCATCGAGACGCTGTCGGCCAGTTCGACGTCCTCGGCCACGTCCGGCGCGGTCAGCAGCGGTTCGGGCAGCCAGGGGCCGACGTAGGACTCCTTGCGCCGGCGAAGTGTGCGCAGCCGTCCCAGCGCCTGGCGGGTGGTCATCCGGACCAGGTAGGCGCGCGGATCCCGCACCGCGTCGAGGTCGACGCCCACCCAACGCAACCAGGTCTCCTGTAGCACGTCCTCGGCGTCGGCGGCCGAGCCGAGCAACTCGTAGGCGACGGTGAACAGCAGGTTGCGGTGGGCGACGAATGCCTCGGTGGCCGGGCCCATGCCGCCGTCGCCCACGGACGGTTCGACCATGTCCCCGGTTTGCTCGCCGCGCTTGCCCACAGCCCACTTCCGTCCGCTCGCCCTCGATCGTGTCACGCACAAGACACCGGCCCCGGTCGCCTTGTGACGTGGACGGGCGGTGGCCTTCGTCACAAGACCGCGTTGTCACAGGGGTCGGGCGGCCGGCATCTCGTGTTCGTCGGAACGCCGTGCGAACGATCCGCGCGGCACGAAGCCCCACAAGTGAGGACCCGTCATGGAAACCCGGATGAACCTGTTCGACAACGAGCTCGGCACCAGGATCGGCAAGCGGATCTACGCCGTCAGTCTGCTGATCCAGGAGTCGTCGCTGCCCAAGGCCACCCAGGAACTGGTGCAACTGCGGGCCAGTCAGATCAACGGCTGCGGATTCTGCGTCGACATCCACGGTAAGGACGCCGTGTCCGCCGGCGAAACCTTCGCCCGGCTCAACCTGGTCGCCGCATGGCGCCACTCGACCGCCTTCGACGAGGCCGAGCGGGCCGCGCTGGCGCTCGTCGAGGAGGGTACCCGGATCGCCGACGCCCATGAGGGTGTGTCCGACGAGACCTGGGCCCGAGTACGCGAGCACTACGACGACGACCAGACCATCGCGCTCGTCTCCCTGATCGCGATGATCAACGCGACCAACCGCCTCGGCGTGATCCTGAACAACCAGGGCGGTTCCTACGAACCCGGCAACCTCGCCGACATCGCGGGCTGACCACCGGACGAATCGCGCCCGGCGCGGGACCGGGTGATCCCGCGCCGGGCCGGGTTCGGTTCGTGGACACCCCGAAAGCGACGCCGAGTTCGGCGACGCGGACTTCATCCGCCTCGCCTCCCCAGCCTGATGGATGTCCCCGTCGTGGCCGCGCGTCGGGCCGGCCAGGATGGGATCGTGTACGGCGAAGACGACGACGGTGATGCGAGGAGGGGCGAGTCGATGACCGAGGAGTCGAATTCGGCCACGCCGATTTCCGTGGGGGCCACGACCGGTTCGCGCGAGTCCGAGAGTGCGGGCGTCGATGCGTTGGCGCGGGCGAACATGGCTGCGTTCGCGGCCGAGCTCGTCGAGCGTGGTTGCGCGGCCGAGGGGCTGGTCGACCTGGACGCGGCCGAGGAGGACGACGACGGGCGGGCCGAGTATCGGCTGTTCGTGGTTCGGCCGTACGAGGGATACGAGCAGTGGATCGCCATACCCGGTGTGGAACTCGCGGTGGTTCGCGGCGCCGAGCCGGACGGACCCTGGTCGATCGAGTGCGAGGGCGATTCCTACGTGTGGGCCGACCTGGTGCAGGAACTGGCCGATGGAGCCGAAGGGTTGCGCGCCTTCGGCCGGAACGTCGCACTGCTGCGCGCCGAACTCGCCCGGCGCGGCCTGGCGTTGCGGGACGAGGAGGTGAACGTCGACGTGGATGCCTGCGGTGAACGCTACGAGGCGTTCACGCTGCGTACGCCGGCCGGGGTGGTCCGGCTCGGCGTCCCGGACCGGGAGGTGGGTCCGGGATCGCGCATGGAGCTGATGGTGGACGGACACGGGTACCTCTACGAGCAGGCGATCGAGGCGATCCTCGCCGCGGCGACACCGGCACCGTCGGCGTAGCGCCGGCGGGACCGAGCCCTCGGGCGGCACGGGCGGGCATCCACCTCCGCGCCGTGCGGCCGATCGGCCGCCGACGTCGGTCGGCGGCGCGTCGTCAGTGGTCCGGTGGTCGACTGCGCATCCGGGTCGTCGGCGCGTCCTCGATCCCTGCCGCCTCCGCGGCGGCGGCAACGAAGGAGGCGACCAGGCTTCGACGGTCGTCTTGCGCCCAGGCGACGACATCGGCCCGGCCGTCGCGGATGTGGTCGGCCCGGTCGGTGGACCCGCCGAAGATGATGTCCACCCGAGGCGCGTCGGGCCCGCGGGCGTAGGCGGCCGGTGCCATCGTGCGGATGCGCCTGGCCGACCTCGACGCCCTGAACGCGCCCTTCTCCATGCCCGGGGCCCTCGACCTCATCGAACACTGGCAGGGCCGGTACCCGTACAAGGCGATCCGGGTCAACCACGAGCCGTTGGCACAAGCGGTCGCGCATTCGGTCGGTAGACGGCGCCGGGGGGCGGGTATGCGCGATCATCGCCGGATGGACGCTCGTTTCCTCGGCATCGCCGAGCTGGTCGAACCCCCGTCCGTGGCGGTCGTGGTCGACGTCATGCGCGCTTTCACGGTGGCTGCCTGGGCTTTTGCCCAGGGGGCGGAAAGGATCGTGCTCGCCGAGTCACCGGCCGAAGCCCTGGCGCTCAAGGGTCGCCACCCGGATTGGGTGGCGCTCAAGGACGGCCCGCCGGCGCCCGGGTTCGACACCGTCAACTCGCCGGGCCTGCTGCGGTCCATCGACCTCGGCGGACGGACCGTTGTGCAGAAGACCACGGCAGGGACGGTCGGTGCCCTTGCGGTCAAGGAGGCGTCGCTGGTGCTGTGCGCGAGCTTCGTGGTGGCGGAGGCAACGGCTCGACTCCTGCGGACACACGAGTGTGAGAGTGTCACGTTCGTGGTCACCGGCGACGACGGGCAGGCCGACGAAGATCTGGCCTGCGCTCAATACATCGCTCGCAGGGCCACCGGGGCCGGCACGGACGCAGCCGAGTTCCTCCGCCGCGCCGGCGAGTCGCGCGCCGCCGCCGAGTTGACGGAGGGGGTGCGTGCGGGAGCCCATCCCGACGACGTCGCACTCTGTCTCGAACTCGACCGGTTCCCCTTCGCGATGGTGGCGACCTTGGAGGACTCGCTCATGGTCCTCCGTCCCCGTGCCGCGCCTTCGCCGACCGACGGCGCTTCGATGCGATCGCCGGCGGTCCGACTCCCCCTGCGAGAGCCGTAACCCGGTCCCGTGCGCGGCGGCGGCAGCGGATGCGTGCGGGCCGGCCGTACGCGGATCGGGCTCGGTTGTCCCGCCGTGAGCAGGGCATCGAGCCTCGCCGCCCGTTCAGGCGGTTGGCTCCGGCGGCGCAACGCCCGCTTCGGCGGCAGGAATTCGGCGGTGCACGTCGTCGTACATGTCGAGCATCGCCATGCGGAAGATCTCGGCCTGGTGCGTGCCGATGAACGCGGTGTGCCCGAACACTTCCAAGGCGACGAGGCCGTGCATGTGCCCCCACGAGCTGAGGATGAGAGCGGCCGCGGCCGGCGGCAGATCTCCCAGACCGTCCGGTGGCAGGCCCTCCAGGTGTTTCCGGAGCGCGGGCGAGAGCGCGGGCGTGTCGGCGGCGCCCAGTTGTTCCGTGGTCAGCCCGGCGAACAGTTCCTGCTGGAAGATAGCGCTCATCCGGCGGACCGCCTGCGTGGTGGGGCCGTCGGCGGGCGCCCGGTAGTGCTGCAACGGGGCCCCGTAGATCAGTTGGAACCGTTCGGGATTGGCGATGGCCCATCGGCGGTAACCCTCGGCCGCCACCACCAGGCGCGGTACGGCCGTGTCGTGCGCGGCGTCGACCGTGGCTTGCACGGCGTCGGCCAGGTCGTCGTACGCCTTGGTGATCAGCGCGGTGACGAGGTCGTCCCGGCTCGGGAAGTAGTGGTAGAGCGCCTGCACGGTCATGCCGAGGCTCCGGGCGACCGCTCGTAGGGACAACGAGTGAGGTCCGTGTTCGGCGATGTGGCTCTCGGCGGCGCTCAGGATCTCCTGGACGGCGACGGCACGGCGCCGCTGGCGCAGGGTGGGCACGGCCGCTGGGGCTTCGGCTGGAGGCATGCGACGACCGTACGACGAACCTTCGCGCACCGCACCAAAAATCGCACTCCGTGAAGAAAATCTAACACTGCCAAAGATTCTTGTACCTCACTAATGTCGTCCATGGAGACAGGGAAGGCGACATCGCATCCCGTCCCGAGAACGCGGAACACGTGGACGCGGAGGAGCGGTTTCTTCCGCCTCGTCGGCGCCGGCCCGGACGCCCGCTTCCGCTGCTCGGAAGGACGCCCGGCCCCACCCCCATCAGGTCGTTCCGACCTTTGTCGTGTCGTTTTCGCAGTGAGAGTGCAGAGGAGAAGTGCGTGTTCGACCGCATAGCCGAGCTGGTGGTTCGCCGGCCCAAGGCGGTACTCGTGGTCGCGGCCCTGGCCGTGGTCCTCATGGGCGTCGTGGGCTTCGGCGCGTTCGGCAAGCTGCTGGGCGGGGGCGGCTTCGACGATCCGGCCTCCGAGTCCACCCGTGCCGGGCGGGTCATCGACGAGAAGTTCGGCGGGGAGCCGAACCTGGTCCTGCTGGTCCGCCCCGCCGACGGCGGCGTCGACGGTCCCGCCGCGAAACAGAGCGGTCGAGCCCTGGTGGCGGACCTCCAGAAGGAACAGAAGCTCGACAACGTGATCTCGTACTGGGACACGGACAACCCGAACCTGCGCTCCAAGGACGGCCGCGAGGCCATCGTGCTCGCCCACGTGAAGGGCGACGACACGGAGCAGGGAAAGAACGTCAAGAGCATCGTCGACACCTACACCGGTCGGTACGGGGACGGGCTCACCGTCCGGGCCGGAGGGGCCACCGCCGTAGCCGACGAACTGGCGACACAGAGCGGCGAGGACCTCGTCCTGGCCGAGGCGATCGCCGTGCCGCTGACGCTCGTGCTGCTCCTGGTCGTCTTCGGGAGCGTGGTCGCGGCGCTGTTGCCGCTGGTGATCGGTACCGTCGCGGTCCTGGGCACGTTCGCCGTCCTCGCCGTCCTCGGCAGCGTCACCGACGTGTCGATCTTCGCGATCAACCTGACCACGGCCCTGGGCCTCGGACTGGGCATCGACTACGCGCTGTTGATGATCAGCCGGTTCCGCGAGCAACTCGCGTCGGGGGCCGAGGTGGACGACGCGGTGCGGCACACCGTGCGCACCGCGGGTCGCACCGTCACGTTCTCCGCCGCCACGGTCGCCGCCGCGCTCGGATCGCTGCTGGTGTTCCCGCAGTTCTTCCTCCGCTCGTTCGCGTACGCCGGCGTCGGGGTCATCATCGTCGCCGCGGTCGCCACCTTGTTCGTGATGCCCGCCCTCCTCGCCCTCCTGGGGCACAAGGTCGACAGCGGACGGATGCCGTGGGCGAAACTCGGGCGCACCGACGCCCGGGTGCCGCTGTGGGGCCGGATCGCCGGCACCGTCATGCGACGTCCCGCGCTCACCGCGATTCCGGTGCTCGCGGTGCTGCTGCTGGCCGCGAGCCCGCTCCTGGGGATCAGCTTCGGTACGGCCGACGAACGGGTGTTGTCCGAGGACGCGAAGACTCGTCAGGTCTCGACCGCGCTGCGGGAGAACTACAACGGCAACGACGCCGCGGCCGTGCACATCGTCATCGACGGGCCGGTGGGCGAGGCCCCGTTGGCCGCGTACGCTGCCGAACTGTCCAAGCACAAGGACGTCGTCCGCGTCTCGGCCTCCACGGGAACCTACGTCGGCGGGCGCTCCACCGCGCCGGGGCCCGGCAATACTGCCCTGGGCCGCCCCGACGCCCAGCGCATCGACGTGGTGAGCGCACTGGCGCCGAAATCGGGCGCCGCCCAGGACCTGGTCGCCGAGGTGAGGTCGCTGCCGGCGCCGGCCGGGACACACCCCCTGGTCTCCGGATCCGACGCCGAACTGGTGGATTCCAAGGACTCCATCGCCGGCCGACTCCCGATCGCGGTGGCCCTGGTCGCCGTCACCACCTTCCTCCTCCTCTTCCTGTTCACCGGCAGTGTCGTGCAGCCGCTGCGGGCGCTGGTCCTGAACCTGATCAGCCTGGGAGCGGCCCTGGGCGCCATGACCTGGATCTTCCAGGACGGGCACATGGCCTCCCTGCTCGGCTTCACACCGCAGCCGATGGACACCTCGATGACCGTGCTGATGTTCTGCATCGCCTTCGGTCTCTCGATGGACTACGAGGTGTTCGTGCTCAGCCGGATCAAGGAACTCCACGATCTGGGCGAGGGGACCGAGTCCGCGGTGGTCAACGGCCTCGGGCGCACGGGACGTATCGTCAGCGCGGCGGCCGCCCTGTTGGCGGTGAGCTTCTTCGCTTTCGGTACGGCCGAGATCAGCTTCATGCAGATGTTCGGCCTGGGCACCGGGCTGGCCATCCTGATCGACGCCATCGCGGTACGCGGCGTACTCGTGCCCGTCGCGATGCGGCTGCTCGGCCGTTCGGCCTGGTACGCGCCGCGCCCGCTGCGGAAGTTCCACGACCGATTCGGGCTCGGCGAAGCCGGCCCGGCGCCGGTGGCCGCGACCTCGCCGGGGGCGGGGGCCGGCGCGCCCATGGAGAAGGACTCGGCGGCCGTCTGACCACGCGAGACCGCTGCCGTACCGTGCCCGCCTCCGCCGTCCTCGGAGGCGGGCACGCTCGTGCGGCTCGCGCTCGCCCGGCCGGCTCCGACGCCCGGGTGCTCACTCACCCGTGACGGGGAGGCACCGCACCAGGGTTCAGCAGGTCTTCCAGTTCGGCCGCGAAGAGCAGGGCGGGGTCGAACCGCATTCCGGTGAAGTGTCCGGCGAGTTCCAGGGACAGTACGCCGTGCAGCCGGGTCCAGAAGGCCAGGACCCGGCGGAGGACGGCGGATGACGCGGGATGGTCGCCCGCCCAGTGCCGATGATCGTCGAGGTGCGCGTCGAGCGGCGTCGCACGGGTGTCCGGGGGCAGCGCGGTGCAGGCGTCGAGCAGAGTCACCAGGATCTCGTCCGCGATGGCGGTGACGTCCTCGGGCGCGTGGTAGCCGGGGACGGGCGTGCCGTAGATGAGGAAGTACCGCTGAGGGTCGGCCAGAGCCCATCCGCGCAGGGCGTGGGCCGGCGCGGCCAGGTCACCACCGGAATGGGCGGCCGCGCGGAGGGTGTCGGCGAGGCTTCGGTACGCGTCCGTGATGAGTTCCGTGATCAGCTCGTCGCGGCCGGCGTAGTACCGGTAGAGCGCCGGTCCGCTCACGCCCATCTGCTTGGCGATCGCGTTGAGGGAGAGCGCGGATGCCCCCGCCGAGGCGATCTGCTCCCACGCGTGTTGCTTGATCTCCGCGCGCACCTGGGCGCGATAGCGCTCGCGCGGGGTCGCCGTGCCGCTGTCCGCCATGCCGCCGTACCTCTCCCTGAGCCAACCTGCTACATATTCAAGTTCTGGTTAGAAGATATCACCCAGGCGGTTGACGTCGATCGTGCACGAAAGTTATAACTCATAACGAACGGCAAATCATCTAAGCGAGCTTGGTGGTGCGGGTCCTTGGGATCCGTACGTCCGGCCACTCGCATCCGAGGAGAGCGTCATGTCGGCTCCATCGAACGTCGTGTCGGCCTCGCCGACGTCCCCCGAGAACGCGGCGCCGCGGAACGCGGCGGCCCGGCGCATTCCGCGGGCGGTGACCGTCTCCGCGTGGGCGATTCCGGTCATGGTCCTGGGTCAGTTCGCGCTGATCGCCGGCGTGCCGGTCATGGTGGCCCTGGTCGGCGCCCTGACTCGGGTTCGCGACCGGGCGGTGCGGGCGGGAGCCGTAATCGTGACCGTCGCGTTCGCGATCCCGCTCACCGTGTGGATGGTGCGGCCCGACGGCGCGCAGAGCCTGTCCAAGGACATCCATCCGGCGTTCGTCGGCCTGATCGTCGCCGCCTCCGCGGCACTGATCTTCACGCTCCACCGCGCCCGCCGACGTTGAGCGCTGCAACAGGCAGCGAAGCCCGTCCCGCCGGCGCACCGAACACGCGGGCCGAGGTACGGGAAGGCATCGGCCGGTGGATCGAGAACCCGGTCTGGTCGCCGGACGGGACCCGTCTGTTCGGAACCGACGCGATCTGCGTGGACGCCGGTACCCGTGAGGTGGGCTGGTACGTGCCCGCCTCGATGGCCGCGCTCCGTCCGGACGGGTCGCGCGTCGCCGCCGTGTCCAGGGACGGCTTGTCCTTCCTCGACGTGGCCGCCGGCCGGAGCGGAGCCGGCCCCTTTGCCGAGATCGAAGCCGGCCGCTTCGATCTCGGCACCGCCTGTTCTCTGCGCTGGGCAGCCGGGCGTTCGAACCGACTCGCGGTGCCGACGCGCGGCTCGGACACGGCCGCGCCCGCCGTGCACATCTTCGACACGGATGGGCACCGGCAACAACGGCGAGATCCGCACACGGGCCTGGCAGATGTCGGCGTGCCGATCAGCTGCCGGACAGGCGGAGGTCCCCCGACCAGGTCTCGCACCGGACACGACCGGAGCCGAAAGTGATCTCCAGTGCGAGCCGCCCGGTGTACGGGTCTCGCTGTTCGTCGATTGCCGATATGGTCTCGCCGAGGTGCTCCGCGAACGGGGTCTCGCCACCGATCGGTGCCACCTCGACGCGGCCGACCTCCCGCATGTCGTATGCCGCGAAGGGGGGCGACGTCTCCACGATCAGGCACCAGTCCGAGCCGGTCGTGATGTGGGTGGCGACGCCTTCGCTGTCGAGCAGCCACACGTCCAGCGGGCCGGACGGAGCCTCCGCGCCGTACAGGTGCCAGGAAGCGAGCACTTGCTCGAGACGCCGCCCCACCAGGTACTCGGGACGCACACCGACCCCGTGCAACGGACACTCGCTCGACCTCGTCGACTTCACCCGGCGACCGTACCGTCAGGAAAACCCGCCGTTGCCCTCATGCCCTCATGGGGGGACCGGCCTCAGCCGCGGAAGGACTCCTTGCGCTCCGGGTCGGCCTCGGCCAGGGCCTTGGTGACCGCTTCGATGCCGGCGCGCAGGCCGTAGACGGGGGTATCGGGCTGCTGGCGCCAGGAGTCGTCGAGGCCGCCCGCGTCCACGGAGTCGAAGCCGAGCTCGTCGATCAGGGCTCGGACGACGTTCTTGGCCGACTCGTCGTCGCCCGCTACCGGCAGGGCCATGCGGTCGGGCCGTCCGGCCGGGAGGGGCCTTTCCAGGAGGTCCTGGGCGTAGGTGCCGTTGAAGGCTTTGATCACCGGGTGTCCGAGCTGCTTCTCGACCCAGCGGCTCTCGGTCAGACCCTCGTCCTCGATGGCGGCGATCCGGCCGTCGCGCTGCCGCGGGTAGTAGTTGTTGGTGTCGATCACGGTGAAGCCCTCGGCGGCTTCGTCGAGGAGGCCGGCCGGTAGGTCGGGCACGTTCTTCAGCGGGACGGTGACCACGACGATTTCGGCGTCTCGGGCCGCCTCGGCCACGGTGACGGGGGTGGCGCCGGTCTCCTCGGCGAGGGCCGTCAGCGTCTCGGGGCCGCGGGAGTTGGCCACGGACACCTCGTGTCCGAGGGAGGCGAGCCGACGCGTCAGGTTGCCGCCGATGTTGCCGGCGCCGATGATGCCGATCTTCATGAACGCTCCAGTGCGTGCGGTATCGAGTGTCGCGCATGCCGGAACCCCGCGAGACGACATCGCATTCCCCGGCGGACCGGATGCGCGACACGAACGCGGCGCCGGGATCGTCGGCGTGGGCGCGCTGTTCACCGCGCCCGCAGGACACTGCGCAACGTCGCCGGACAGACCCGAATTCACCGAGTGCGCGATCGTGCGCCACTGTGGCCCGGCCAGGACGCCGATCCGTGTGATCAGCTCTTGGGCGGGCCGCGGTCGCGTCCGTCGGGCGGGCCTGGGCGGCCGGTGTCACGCTGCGCGCGATGTGTCGGCGGACGGCGTCGGCCCACCCCGATGCGCTCGCCGAATCCGCGCGGACTCGCGGTCGTGGCTGCGTCCGTCCACCCGGCGCTTGCGGACGCGCCAGGGCTCCGCCGATCCGTCAGGGCCGGCTCACTCGTCCCGGCCGGGCGCGACGACATCCCTGTCGGGCGCGATGACGTGGCCGCGTGGGAGACGGCCCGTCGGCGCGATCGGCCGCGTAGCCGAGGCGGGAGACCCGTGCCCGCCGCCCGGGGGACGGCAGCCCCGCGGCTCACGAGGCCCATGAATGCGTCGGCGACGGCCGTCCTCACCTTTGAGGAGGATCATGGTGGTGGGGGCCGAACCTACAGGAGGTAGGTCATGGGACAGGCACGTGAGGCCATGGACCGGCTCACCGAGGCGATGACGAAGTCCAAGGACGTCAAGTCCATCGCGGACTGTTTCGCGGAAGACGCCGTGGCCACGACGCCGGAAGGCAATTTCCGCGGCCGTGACGCGATCGCGGAGTACATGGTCGAGTTCGCCGTCGCCGTACCGGATGGTGAGTTCGAATATGAACACGAGTACGAAGTAGGTGATACCGCAATCGACGAAGGGTGGTTCCACGGGACCAACACCGGCCCGCTGAAGCTCCCCGACGGCGAGATGCTTCCGGCGACCGGCAAACCGGTCCGCATCCACGGCTGCGACGCCGGGACGGTCGAGGACGGACGGATCGTCGACTATCGGCTGTACTTCGACCAGTTGGCGTTCCTCGATCAACTGGGGTTGGCGCCCGCGACCGCGGGTTGATCCGGCAGCGCGCGCCGGCGGCCCGGGCCCGCGCTCGGGCGTTCGACGCGCGAGGGGGCGGCACGGGCGCAGGGCACGCCCGGTCGCGGTTGGGGCGCGCCGGAGGCACGGCTGCTTGCGCCCACGCACCGCTGTGCCTCGACCATCCGCGGCTACGTGCGGACACTCGGTGTGACCGCGTGCTCGGTACCGTGCCCGTGCCCGTGCCCGTGCCCGTGTCCTGCCCGTGCCCGCGCACATCCGCGTCCGCGTGCGCGCCCGTAGCTCCGACGGGTCCGCCCGGCTTACTCGACGGATCCCGCAGCCCCGGTCCTCATGCCTCGCCCTCCTCCACGGCCCCCGGGTCGCCGTCACCCGGACCGGGTGGACGTACAGCGGTGCCGAGGATGTGAGTGGCGGCGGGCGTCGGGATCCGGGTGTTCGGGAACGCGAAGCGGTCCATTTCGGTGACGGTGAAGCCGGCCCGGCGAATCGCGGCCTCGGTGTCGCGTCCGGTATGACAGCCACCGCACAGCAGCGGCCACACGGTCGCGTCCACAACGCGTTGCACCCGCCGCATCCGCGCACCGCCCGCTTGGACGTGTTCGAAGAACCGCAGTTGCCCGCCCGGCCGCAGCACCCGGTACCCCTCCCGAAGCGCCGCATGCGGGTCCGGCACCGAACACAGCGTCAGACAGAACACGACCGCGTCGAACGACTCGTCCTGGAACGGCAATTCGTCGGCCAAGCCGCCCCCGACGTCGACCGGGACCGCGCCGGCTCGGGCGGCCTCGACCGCAAGCGCCCGCAGCCGCGGCTCCGGCTCGACCGCCGCGACCCGTGCCACCGACGGCGGGTAGTGCTCGAAGTTCGCACCATGCCCCGCGCCGATCTCCAGCACCTCACCGGTCAGGCCGGCCAACAACCGCCTGCGGTGCTCACCGACCCCCGCCTTCTCCAGACCCGGACCGGCCACCTTCGCGTAGAACCGCGCGAACACCGGTCTGCGCACCGACCTCGCCGACGCCTTGGTCTCGTACACGATCGACCACCACCTTCCCGGCCGCCGCCATCCGGCCGCTATCCTTGATGTGGGAGGGAGTACATAGTGAACTCTATTCACGATAACGCCGGAAAGGCCACGGCGGATGTGTCCCTGGACCGGCTGTTCGAACTCGCCGAAGTCCTGGGCAGTTTGATGACCCACGGCATCGACGCCCACGGCCTCACCGCCGCCCGAGCGCGCCTCCTGTGGGTCCTGCTCCACCACGGCCCGATGACCCAACGCGCCCTCGCCGACGCCCTCGGCGTGACTCCGCGCAACGTCACCGGCCTCCTCGACGCCCTCGAAACCGACGGCCACGTCGAACGCGTGCCCCACCCCACCGACCGCCGCGCCACGATGGTCCGGCTCACCGACCACGGCACCGCCGTCGTCACCCACCTGCGCGAAGGCCGCGACGTCATGGCCGCCGCCCTGTTCGCGGACATCCCCGAGGCTCACCTGGCAGGGTTCACGGCGACCATCGCCACGGTCACCGCCCGCCTACGCGGCACCACACCCGCGCCGGGATGCGACGGCGTGCCCGCCCCTCAACCTCCGCAGTGAACAGCGGATTCACCGCACATGACACGGTCGGTGTCCCGCGCAACCTGCTGCGCCGCGGCGGGTCAGGCGTAGGCATTCGCGGCGGTGTGGTCGGGCAACGCGAAGCGTCTCCCACCGGGATTACCCGGCGCTCCCGGCCCTCGAGTCGACGAAGTACAACAAGGCATTGCAAACCCTGTGCGCAGGCCGCATAGGCTCCCCGGATGGCAAAAAACACCGGCTACCTCTCGCAAGGGCAGCGCGTGGCCATCCGCCACGTCTGCCGTCAGGACTACGACGAGCACACGGCGCTGACCCAGGACAGCGCGGACATGCTTCGCCGTTGGCTGGGAGCCCGCGACACCACGGTGGACGCGTTCGAGAGCTACCTCGCGCGGTTCGAGCAGCCCACTCATGAGGGCTTCGTGATCTGCCTCCGTGACACCGGCGCGATCGTGGGCGGCGTCAACATCAACAACGTCGTCAGGGGAGCCCTCCAGAGCGGAACTCTCGGCTATACCGCCTACGCCTCGACAACCGGCCGTGGCTATATGACCGAAGGGCTGAGGCTCGTCATCCAGTTGGCCTTCGGGGCGCTGGAACTGCACCGGTTGGAGGCGAACATCCAGCCGGACAACACCTCTTCGCTCAATCTCGTCGAACGCCTGGGCTTCCGGCGCGAGGGCTACTCGATCGCTTTCCAATACATCAACGGCGAGTGGAGGGACCACGAGCGCTGGGCCATCACCGCCGAGACGGCACGAACAACATCGGGATCCGCGTGACGGCGATCGAGCCCGGCTCCTTCCGCACGGACTGGGCCGGACGGTCCATGACACGCGCCGCACCGCCCATCACGCTCGACCGGCAAGTCGGGTCGGTAGCCCGGCGCCCACCGGGGAGAAGCCGCCCGAGCCCGACGACCGCAACGCTCCGGACAAGGTGAGCGTACGACCTGAACGCGCGTTGCCACGAAGGCCCTTCCGGGCGCGCCGGTGGCGGGCCGGTGCGACGGCGAAGCGGTGCGTCCTCGGCGAAACGTGCGGTTTCGCGCGCGGCGAACCGCGGTTCCGGGACCTGGTATTCCCCGCCGTTGAGAACTCGGCGGCGGTCCGGATCAGGCGTCGGCGCGAGGTGTCACGGAGAGGGCGACTCGTTCGCCGGCAAGGCTGACCTCACGGGCTTGAGTGGCCGGCGATTGGGCCGTCACGACGAGGCTCATGGTGGGGGAGAGGGCGACGAGACGGTGGGTCTGTCGCCAGTCGACGCCTTCGTGGTGGTAGGCGACTTCGACGACCTCGCACCCGCGTGCCCTGCGGTGGTCGACGATCGTCTGGCCGGGGCCGACGAACTCCGTGAGCGGCGGCATGTGTTCGTGCGAGCTGGGGCCCTGGATGTAGATCGCGGCATCGTGCGGACCAAGCAGAAAGAAGGGCATCGCGCCCTGATCCGAGGGCTCGATCGTGAACCCTTCGGGCCACGCCACCGAGTAGGGGGACGTCTCGATGCGCCAGTTACGGTGCGCGGGCCCGGGCAGGACGTCCACGACTTCGTCCGTGCTCCGCGCATTGTTCAGCGCGATGTCCGGCGTACCGGCGGAGGGGGTGACGAGCGCGGAGAGCGGGACGCTCCCCTCCCACTTCGTCACACGCACCGCCCCCTCACCGGCGGCGGAGGCGCGCTCGAAGGTATAGGGCCAGTACGGAACCAAGGTCACGTCGAACCCGGTCAACCTGACGAGGACATGCCCCATGGTTTCCCCTCCCGAAGCCAGTGGCCCAAAGGATCGCACAGGCCGGGGGTGGCCCTGGTGCCGGATGCTCGGCGCGCGAGGTGAAGGTGACCGCCCTGGTGGGTCCGGGCCGGTGGCAGCGATCGCCGGGCCTGGAACCCACCGACCCAACTCGTCTGCGGGAACAGCCGCATGGACGAAGCGATCGAGGCGCTGCCGACTCGACCCGACCCCTGAGGTATCGGGCTCCGGCCGCCTCGATACGGTACGGGTGCCCCTCGCGCATGGTCGCGTCGATCGTGTTGCCGCCGATCAGCGTCGGGTCGAGCGGGCTGTTGTCGAGCCGGGGTTCGCCTGTGACGCGGCGATGCCCCTCCGTGCACACTTCCCGCCGGCGCAAACGACACCGACCGGGCATCCGCTCGGCTTCCGGCGCCCGATCGGCCGTCGGTCGGTTCGAGGCGGTGCCGCGTGTGAGGAGTCCCGCCGAATGCACCACGGCGTTACCGGTGTTCGGGAAGACCGTGTAGTAGTCGTACTTGAGTTTGCCGCCGGGCGCCTTGCTGAGCACGATCCAACCCCGCCGGGTGCAGCCCTGTTTCGGGTCTCGGACGATGTTCTCGCGCAGGACGATCCGGTCGGTGCGGACGACGACCGCTCGGTCCTCGGTCTCCAGAGTGAGCGTGCCGGAACAGCGGGGCCGATCACCCATCACACGGCGCTGAACCCGTGGCGGCGCATGCGGCGTATGCGGCGTTCTACGTGGTACGCGGGGCCGACGTAGGCCGAGGCGCACGGGGAATTCGGCCGCTTTCAGTTCTCCGCAGCGACGTTCCGCCGGATGCCTCCCGAGGCGGCGGCGGGTTGTTCGCGCACCCACGCGACGAACTCCTCGGTCGCGTCGACGACCGCTTCGAAGCGGACCGAGCGGAACAGGTCGAAGGCGTGCTGTGCGCCCGGGAGTTCGGCGTAGACCACCGGGTTGCACGACACGGAGCGCAGCGCATTGGTGAAGGCGCGGGCGTTCTCGACCGGGACCATGGTGTCGGCGTCGCCATGCACGATCAGGAACGGCGGTGCGTCGGGGCGGACATGGAACACCGGCGACGACTCGTCGTCCCGGTCGAAGTAGCCGCCGTGGTAGCCGTTGAGGCTGATCGCCGCGGTGACGGAGGTGTCGGCGTCCGCGAAGCCGGGCTGGTACGCCGGGTCGCCCGGTGTGAGCGCGGCCGGCGCCGCCATGTGGCCGCCCGCCGAACTCCCGGAGACGACAAGCGTGTCCGGGTCGGCTCCGTACTCGTGGGCGTGGGCACGTACCCACGCGATGACCTTCTTCAGGTCGATCAGGTGGTCGGGGTGTTGCGCTGCGGGGCGCAGACGGTAGTTCGCGCTCACGCACACCCAACCCCGGTTCGCGAAGCGGTGGATGCCCTGCTGGCGAACGTGGCTGGCCCGGGCAGGTCACGGATGCTCGCGTACGTCGAACTCCGCTCCGAGGCGGCCCGCAAGCCGTGGCCGGCCGTACTCCTGGACGAGATCGCCGCCGCCGACTTCGAGTCCTTCGCGCAAGCCTCGCGATCGACCGGGCTGCCGGTGATGCGGGAGCGCGACCGTGCTCACCCTGGCCCTGCACGGCGCCATCCCGCACCTGCCGGCCGGTGGGCGGGAGATCCTGGCCGCAGCCGGGCTGGACGACCCGGACCGATTCGTCGCAGACCTGGTGGTCGCGGTCTTCGGGACGAGGACGGCCGTCACGCGCACACGATGACCGCCTTTGTACGCCCCGGCATCCCCGAAACGCAGAGATGCGGTGACCGGCAGGTCGTCGAGCGCCGGGCCCCGGCCGGTCCTGTCGCCCATGGCGGACTGCTCGTCGAACCGGCCGCGCCGCGCGCGGTATCGGAGCCAGGTGCTTGACCCTCACGTGGCGTCATGCCGCATTGTCGGTGGCGTGGAAGAGCACCTGACCGTGGGACGTGTGGCCGAGCTGGCCGGCGTGAGCGTCCGCACGCTGCATCACTATGACGAGATCGACCTCGTGCGGCCGTCCGCGCGTACCGCGGCCGGGTACCGGGCCTACTCGGCGGGCGACGTGGAGCGGTTGCGGGAGGTGCTCGCCTATCGGCGGCTGGGGTTCGGACTGCGCGAGATCGCGGATCTGGTCGACGACCCGACCACCGACGCGGTTGCCCATCTGCACCGGCTGCGCGGCCTGTTGTCGGAGCAGCGCGACCGCGCCGCCGCCATGGTGACGGCCATAGACAGGGAACTGGAGGCACGGGCAATGGGGATCAGGACGACGCCCGAGGAACAACTGAAAGTGTTCGGCGTGCAGTTGTACGAAGCCATCGGGTCCGCCTACCCGGCGACGCGGCGCACCGAGCCGCGAATCGCCGAGAGGGTGTGGGATGCGCTCGGGGACGCACGGACGGTGCTGAACGTCGGTGCCGGCACCGGCTCCTACGAACCTCCCGACCGCGACGTCACGGCGGTGGAACCGTCGGCGGTCATGCGGGCCCAGCGTCCCGCGGGCGCGGCGCCGTGCGTGACCGCCAGTGCAGAGAACCTCCCGTTCGAGGACCAGTCCTTCGACGCCGCGATGGCGTTCAGCACCGTTCATCACTGGCACGACCCGATCGCCGGGCTGCGCGAGATGCGCCGCGTGGCCCGCCGCGTGGTGGTGTTCACGCACGACGCCAGTGACACCGGCTGGCTGCACCGGTTCTGGCTCACCCGCGACTACCTGCCCGAGGTCGCCGGCCTGGTCGCCGACCGGCCATCGGTGGTCGAGTTGGCCAAAGTGATCGGGGCCCGCCTGGAGCCGGTGCTCATCCCGTGGGACTGTGCCGACGGCTTCTTCGAGGCGTACTGGCGCCGCCCCGAGGCGTACCTGGAGGAACACGTGCGCCGCGCGATATCGGTATGGACCAGAGTCGGGCCGGAGGCCGAGCAGCGGGCGGTGGACAGACTCCGCGACGACCTTTCCTCGGGCCGGTGGGTCGAACGCAACGGCGAACTCGTCGCCCTCGACGCGGCGGAGCTCGGCCTGCGCCTCCTCGTAGCCTGAACCATCCTGCGTGAGAACGCCCATCGTGCGAGAGAACGCCGCAGGGAGCCGGCCCGCCGGAAACGGTGGACGTTGTCGCGGCGTCAAGGCAAACCCGACCCGTGCTCGGGACCTGCCCTGATGAGGCGCACCCGTGCGTGCCCTGATGCCGCCGGCGGGTCGAACCGACCGGTCCGTGCTCGACCTGTACGGCGCGGCCTCCGGCGTCGCGTGCATCTCGGCACAAGGCGTAGCGGGCCGCACACGATCGAGGGCAGGTCCGTATGGGACCGCCCTCGATCGGGTATCAGCGGCGGGTTTCCACCTTCAGGTCGCCGCGGATCAGCGTGCGTGCCACGTCACCGGCGAACATCTCGTGCGGGAAGCCGAGTTCGATCGCGCCGGCCTCGTCGAGGCGGGCCGGTTGGGCCGTGGTGAAGTCGACCTCCAAGGCGCCCGGATTGCCCTCCAGTTGCGCGGGCGTTCGGGCGCCGATGGTTGGTGGCGTCACGCCCGGGTTCCGCAGGGTCCAGGCCAGTCCGACCTGGGCGGGTGTGCGGCCCAGTTCCGTGGCGACCTCCTTCACGACGTCCACGATGGCGAGATTGCGTTCGGTGAGCGCCCCGTTGGCGATGGTGAGGCTCTTGCGGGTGCCGTCGCCGGATGCGGTGTTCGCCCCGGTCAGGTCGTCGCGGCTGTACTTGCCGGTGAGTCGTTCCCGGTGGTTGCGAGCCGGTGGAGGGAGTGCGCCTGCGAGGCTTCGGGCTCCTGGGTGGCGCGAACTCGCCCATGGGTACGGTGCCGCGCGGTGCAGGGCCGGAGTGGATCGGGGGTGGTGGTTCAGCCGCCCAGTGTGATCGCGGCTGCGATCGCCGGGCCGAAGGCGCCGCCGAGCTGGTAGCAGAGGTTGAACAGGCCTATCGCGGTGGGGCGTTGGGTGGCCGGCGCGGCTGCGGTCGCGTACACCGCGAGCGTGGCCTGGCCCGCGCCCGCGGTGAAGACGGCCAGCGTCGCGACCAACAGGAGCAGCGGCGCCCACGGGGTCAGAGCGGCGGTGAGCGGAGCGAGCGCGCCGACGGTGAGCAGGATGGTCAGGACCCGGGGGCGACTCATCCGAGCCGACACCGCAGCCAGCAGCATGGCGAGTGCCGAACCGGTGAGGAGAGCGGCCAACTGGCTCGTGCCGATGGTGGAGGCCGACCAGTCGGTGCGGTCGCGCAGCAACTGCGGGACGGTGAAGAGCAGCGTGAAGTACGAGGTCGCGAAGGCGCAGGCGAGCGCGGCGGAGAGGACGAAGGCGCGGGTGCGCAGCAGTGCCGCCGGTACGAAGCCCGTGGGGTTGGACCTGGTGTGCAGGGCCAGCAGCGCGCCCGTTGCCAGTGAGGCGGCGACCGCGGGGATCGGGTAGCGCGGAATGAGTACCAGGGCCGTCGCGGTCAGGACCAGCAGGGCGGCGCCCCGACCGTCGAACGGGGTGCTGCGCCGCGGTGTGGACAGGTCGGCGCGGCGCATGACCGCCGGCAGGGCGAGGAGGGCGAGCGTGCCGACGGCCATGGACAGTCGCCACGAGGCGATGTCCGCGATGGTCGAGCCGAGCAGCGGGCCGACCGCCCCCAGCGTTCCGAAGCCTGCCGTGATCACGCCCATTCGGCGGACCGAGCCCGCCAGGCTCATCGCCGCGGTGACCAGGCCCGCGCCGCCTGCGGCCTGGGCCGCCCGGCCCGCCATGGCCACCGGCAGCCAGGGTGCCGCGGCGAGGACCGCGGTGCCGGTCACGATCAGGGCGGCGCTCAGCTTGAGCGTGGTGCCCAGGCCGCGGCGGCGCAGCAGGTTGGCCATCAGCGGGGTGCCGACCGCCATGGCCCAGGCGAAGACGGTGACGAGCCAGGTCGCGGTGGCCGTACGGACGCCGAGCGAGTCGGCCGTGTCGGGAAGGATCAGGACCGGGCTGTTGGCGCTTGCGGCGATCGGGGTGGCCAGCAACGCAAGCCACATGACCGGTACTCGACGCGAAGCGGGCGCGGCGGCCGACGACGTGACGGACGGCCGGATCGGGGTGGAGGCGAGGGGCTTCGTCGGTGCGGTGTGGCGGGGGCCGGGACGGGTTTGGGCGTGCGGGGACACGGCAGCCTCCGGAAGGCGGAGTGGTCGGCGGGGGTGGTCGGCGGTTGTCGGCGGGGGAGCGGCGGTGAAGTCGGGAGAGCGATTCGGGCGGCGCACCGCTCGGATCCGACAATCTCAATAGCTACATACAAGCATTCGACTCTCCCAAGGTCAAGTATCTCGAATCTAAGAGAGTTATTACTGGTAGAGTTCCTACCGAGAGAGTCCGTACCGAGAGAGTCCGTACCGAGAGAGTCTGTGTCGAGAGGCGTGACGACGATGAGCGATGCCGTGGACGCGATCATCGGTCAGTGGGCCGAGGAGCGCCCCGACGTGGTGGATGAGCTCTGGACGGTGCAGCTCTTCGGGCGCATCCAGCGGCTGGCCCTGGTGGTCGAGAAGTCGGTCAAGGCAAGCGCCGTCAAACACGGCTTGGATGTCGGCGAGTTCGACGTCCTCACCACGCTGCAGCGCTCCGGACCGCCGTACGCCCTCACTGCCGGGACCTTCCTCAAGGCGTCCATGGTGTCCTCCGGCACGATCACCAACCGCATCGACAAGATGGAGGCCAAGGGCCTGGTGGAACGCGTGCGCGACGGGGAGGACCGGCGCACCGTCAAGATCCACCTCACCGAGCGCGGGCACGAGGTCACCCGGGCTCTGTTCGCCGACCATCTGGCGAGCTACGCGCGGCTGCTCGCGGACGTGGACCGTGACGTGGTCGAGAACTCCGCCGACAGCCTCCGTCGGGTGCTCGAAGCTCTCGGCGACACCAGCATCAAGTGACGGCCGCCCGGGCGGTCGCTCCCGGCGCCCCCGGACGGCCCACGGCCACCTAATCGACCGTCCCGCGTGCGCCTTTCCGTGCCGCGCCCCGCATGTCCTTCGAGCGCCGACCCATCCGGTGTCCCCGCCCCCGCCCCTGTCCCCGGCGACAACGGGCCGGACGCGCGGCAGCGCCGCACGATCCTGATCGCCGTGTGCGTCGCGCTGATGGCGGTGATCGCCTCGGTCTCCGGGCTCAACGTGGCCCAGCCCGACTTGGCCGTCGAGTTCGACGCGTCCCAGGGCACCATCCTGTGGATCATCGACATCTACACCCTGAGCCTGGCCGCGCTCCTGCAGCCGCTCGGTGCCGTCGGCGACCGCCTGGGCCGCAAACCCACGCTGGTGGCCGGCCTGATCCTCTTCGGCCTCGCCGGCGCCGCGGCCGGGCGGGGGTCGCCGTCGGTCTCGCCGGGCGCCGCCGTGCGCGGTATCGCACCGGCCGGCGGCACGTCGAGTCGCAGATCGCGGCCGATCATCCGCACGATGCGCCGAGCCCCTCGGCGGCGACCCGACCACGGTGAACGCGCTTGCCGGTCAGACCTGTTCCGCCTCGCCCCGGGCACGAAGCGTCCGCGCGTCGAACACTCTTCGCGCTGTCGTCCCCCGGGGTGCGAAGGAGTCTCGTCTTGTGCGTGATACTAATACCGGTATAAGAATTGGATTCCGCACGTGAGACATGGAGACGCAGGACATGGTGGAGATCAAGACCGATACGGACCTGGACGCGATGCGGGAAGCCGGGCGGGTGGTGGCCCACGCCCTCGCCGCCGCCCGGGAAGCCGCCGGCGTCGGGGTGTCCCTGCGGGAACTGGACGAAGCGGCCCGCGCCGTCCTGAGTGAAGCCGGGGCACGCTCACCCTTCCTCGGCTACCTGCCCTCCTTCGCCCCCACCCCATTCCCCGCGGTGATCTGCACGTCGGTCAACGACGCCATCGTGCACGGCATCCCCACCGACTACCGCCTGCGGGACGGTGACCTGGTCGGCGTCGACTGCGGAGCGGAACTCGACGGCTGGACCGGCGACGCCGCCATCAGCTTCACCGTCGGCACCCCACGACCCGCCGACGTGGACCTGATCAACGCCACCCAGCGCGCTCTCGACGCCGGCATCGCCGCGGCCAAAGCCGGCAACCGCATCGGCGACATCTCCCACGCCATCGGCAACGTCGCCCGATCGGCACGCTGCGGCATGCCCACCGACTTCGGCGGTCACGGCATCGGCCGCCGCATGCACGAAGACCCCGACGTCCCCAATCGAGGACGCGCCCGCCGCGGCTTCCCCCTCCGCCACGGCCTGACCCTCGCCATCGAACCCATGCTCATGGCCGGCGGACACAACGACTATCGCGTCGGCCCCGACGGCTGGACCCTGTACACCGTTGACGGCAGCCGTGCGGCCCACATCGAGCACACGGTCGCCATCACGGAAGAGGGCCCCCGCATTCTGACCCTGCCCTGATCATCCGGAGGGCGCGCCGTCCCGCCAGCAGACCCGCGTGTTCGATACGAATCGGTGGTGGGCGTACAGGCCCTGCCGGCCGCCGACGCGTCCGCCGCCCGTCGGGTCCCGAGCGCGGTCCCGCGCGGCTGGAGGTCAGGCGAGTACCGCCGCCGGCAGCGCGGCGGTATCGGCGATCAGTGGTTCGTCCGCGGGTGCGGCGGAATCGTGCTTGGTGGACAGGACCGCCATGACGATGGGTCCCCGGCCGGGCGGCCAGGTGACGGCCACGTCATTGGTGGTGCCGTACCCGCCGGTGCCGGTCTTGTCCCCGACGATCCAGTCCTTGGGCAGCCCTGCCCGCAGGCGGTTGCCGCCGGTGGTGTTGGCGAGCAGCCAGCCGGTCAGCCGTTCGCGGTCCCGCGCGTCGAGGGCGTTTCCCAGGGCGAGCCGGGCGTACGTCCGGCCGATCGCGCGGGGGCTCGACGTATCGGTTGCCCGGCCCGGCTCCGCCGAGTTCAGGGCGGGCTCCCATCGGTCGAGCCGGGTCACCTCGTCCCCGATCGAACGGCAGAAGCGGGTGACCGCGCTCGGTCCGCCGAGTTCGCGCAACAGGAGATTCGCCGCGGTGTTGTCGCTGTGGTCGATGGCGGCCGCGCACAGGTTCGCGACGGTCATGCCGTCGGCGAGGTTCTCGGGCAAACCCGTGATCGGCGCGTAGCCCGACTCCGTGACGTCCTTCCGTGTGTACCGGATGCGCCGGGCGAGGTACTCGCCGTCCCGGTCGAGGTCCCTCAGGACCGCGGCCACGGCGATCGTCTTGAACGTCGAACACATCGGGAACAACTCGCGCGCGCGGTGGTGCACGGTCCTGCCCGTGACCGTGTCCCACGCGAAGACCCCCAGCCGTGCGGAATGCGCCTCCTCGAGAGCACGCAACCGCCCGACGATCCGCTCGTTGTCGTCCGTGCCCTGTGCGAAGGCCCTTCCGCCGACGGGGAGAACGAGGCCGAGAGTTGCTGCGGCGACCCCGCCGAGTACCCCACGCCGACTCGGACGCAGTTCCATGGCCACTTCTTCCCTCGGTTCGTGCGGCGCCGTCGGGCATGCGGACGCTCCCGTGCGGGCCGTCCAAACCCATTCGTGCCTATTGCGGATGCGAGTTCACCCGAGACGGTTCCCACCCGCCGACCTGCCACCCGCGCCATGCGTCGACCCATGTGTCGGGGACCACGGTGTGCAACGCGGTGTGCAACGCCGTGCGGATCCTCGGGACGAGCGCCAAGCCGCGTGCTTTCGCACCCCCGACACCAAGGACGGTTCCCAGGGCCGGAACCGCCGTGCGAGCGGCACGACACGAGCGACGGCCGACCGCCCGGCGTGGCCAGGACCGCTCGTCCGCGTCCGAATCCGCGCCGTCGTGAAGCCCTCCGGCGCAGGCGGACGCCGGGATTCGGAGCAGCCCGCGGAGCATCGCCGCGGTGCGTTCCGAGTTCCGGCCCCTGAGGCCCACCTCCACCGCCCCACGTGGACCGCGCCGCTCAGGCCCGCGCCACCGACTGGGGGAAGGTGAACACCTGGTCCGGGTCGTAGTGTCGGGACACCGCCTTCAGCCGCGACAGGTTTTCGCCGTAGTAGGCCGTACCCCAGTCGGGCAGGTTCGCGTCGATGTAGTTGACGTACGCGCCCGACGCGCCCAGCGCTTCGAGGCCGTCCCGGACGGCGTCCACCGCGGCTGTCGCCTCCTCCTTGCCGGCCGGTGTGGTGCTCGCGTAGATCTGTGCGGTGGCGAGGGCCGAGCGGTGTGGAAAGGCCGTTGCGTCGGGGGCGATCCGCGAGACGGCGCCGCCCATCGCGTCCAGCAGCAGGTCCATCCCGGTACGCCCGGCCATCAACCGCACCACCCCCTGCGCGTCCAGCGGAGCGGTCAGCACCCGGGAGACGGCGACGAAGGCCGCTCGCGGCAGCCGCCCGCCCTCGAAGGTCGGATGGCACTGCGCGATGGTGTCGTTCGCGCAGCCGGCCATGTACTTCATCGTGTCCAGATAGCTCTTGCCCTGCACGGTGCGCGAGCTCGGTTGGGTCGACGCGGCGGCGATCAGCCGGTCCAGGAGCGGATTCAGCCCGCCCTCCGCTCCGACGTAGCACCCGCCCACCCGACAGGTCGGTGGTGTACCGCCGGACACCACACAGTTCGACCACAGCTCCGGCGGCGCGTGCGAGACCCACTCCTGCCAGGCCCCGATCACCGACGCGGCCGAACCGGCCGGGAAGCGCAGCGAGAAGACGGTGAGCTCGGGCGCCGGCTCGGTGCTGAAGGTGAACCGGGTGACCACGCCGAAGTTGCCGCCGCCTCCGCCGCGCAGCGCCCAGTACAGGTCCGGCTCGGAGCACTCGGAGACGGTGAGCACCCGCGAGTCGGCGGTGACCACCTCCGCCGAGACCAGCCGATCGCAGGTGAGTCCGTACTTGCGGGTCAACACCCCGATCCCGCCGCCCAGGGCCAGTCCGCTGACCCCCACCGTCGGACACGAGCCGGCCGGCATCAGCCGCCCGGCCTCCGCCAGCGCCGCGTACACCTCGATCAGCCGGGCTCCCGACCCGACTCGCACGGTGCCGTCCGCCTGCACCTGGACCTGCGCCATCGGCCGCAGGTCCATCACCAGCCCGCCGTCGGGCACGCTGTACCCGAGGTAACTGTGCCCTCCGCTGCGCGCGGCGATCGGCACCCCGTGCCCACGGGCCGCATCCAGGCAACTCTGAACATCCGCCGCAGAGGTGCACTGGGCCACCGCCGCCGGAAGTTGATCGTCGTACAGTTCGTTGTATCCGAGGCGGGCCACGCCGTACGCCTGGTCCTCCGGCAACAGCAGCCGCCCATCGAGCCGCGCCTTCAACGCGGCCCAGTCCGGGGGTTCGGCCACGGACCCGGGCACCCGCTGCCCTGCGATGCCCCGCAACGGCCGGGCGTCGTACGCCGGCAACACCGGCATCCCGCTCCGCGCCTTCGCTGCGGCCGCAGGCCCCGTCACCGCCAGCGCACCCCCGACACCCAGAGCGGTCAGAAACCCCCGTCGATCGATCGTCATACGCTCACATCTCCCGGCGACCCGTGCGCACCGCGCGTCGGCTACGCGGCGCTGCATCGCTGCCATCCTGACCCGGGGACCGGTCGACGGCGGGTCGGACTACGCTCCGGCGCGCCGGATTACACCCATCGGTGGATGCGAGTCGGGCCTCGGCGACTGCGGCCGGCCACCCTGGGAGGGGTGCGGGTGGGCGCCGGGTATCGCACTCAGTCCCCGGACCAACCCCAGAACGCGATCCAGGCGGGCTCCCCGTCGTGGTGGAGGACCACACAGCTACCGCTCCACCGCTCGAGTTCGTTGTCCGGCATGCCGACCCGCTCGTAGTCCACGCGCGTCGGCCGCTCCGTCCCGAACACGGCCAGTGTTTCGGCGGGTGTCAACGGGCGGAAGGCACAGGACCGGTTGGCTGCTGCGGCGTCGACGATCACGGCGTCGACGTCGAGGATCGAATGCGTGCCACAGGTACCCAGGAATTCGCCGTACGTCTCGTCGCCGCCCAAAGCGTCGAACTCCGCGAGCGTTTCGGGTACCGGCAACCCCCACTCGGCCGGGCTGTGGAACTCACCGGCTTCGAAGACCTGTTCCCGAAGTTCTCGAAGGGCCGCCGACAAGTCGGTCCGATACGGCACGACGTGACTCCAACCCGAAGCTCCCACGAATCCCCCTCGATACCGGCGGCACGGTCACACGCGCCGACGGAACCGTACGGATGGGGTCCGACACTTGCGGGGGCCGCACCCCGGGGACGGGGACGGGGACGGGCACGGGCGCGTTCGGGCACGGCGGGACGCCGGTCACGGGTCCGCGGCGGAGAGGACACCCGTGCCCGAACCCACGCGCCTACGCCATCCGGGCCAGGAGACCACCGTCAGGGATCGTCGGAGCGTCGCGGGAAGAACTACGACTCGCCGCGGATCCTGGTCGAGGCGATCGAGGCCGCGGCGATGGTCCTGGCGGCGGTCTGGGTGGACGAGCCGGAGTTCAGGCTGGGAAGGGACGGCTGGTTGAGCGCGTGAACGACGAACTCGTAGGTGTTCACCGTCGAGGGTGAACAGGGTCCCTGGTAGCCGTAGAGGCTCGCGCTTCCCCGGTAGTAGATCTGCCTGGCTCCCGCGGGGACCGAGGGGCGGTAGGCGTGGTCGACGTTCTGGGGGAGGGAGGTCGTGTTCGCCGGGATGTCGTAGATGACCCAGTGGATGAGGTTGGCGTTGTCGAGATCGCGCATGACGATCGCGTAGCTCTTGGCGGCGGCCGGGGCACCGGACCAGGTCAGGGGCGGGGACTCGTTCTTCTTGGCGGGGTCGTTGCCGCCCCCGCTGGTGCACTCGTGGATCTTGGGGATGAAGCCGCCGTCGACGAAGGCGGCGCTGGACAGGGCGAACGCGCTCCGATCCGCCGACGACGCCGGTGCGGTCGACGAAGCGGTGGCGGGTGAAACGCTGACGACCCAGGTGATGAGCAGTGCGCACAGCACAATTCGTGTGCTTCTCACTGGAGGCTCCCGAGGATGTTTGTGGTCCCTGTGGTCCGTCCATGGGGTAGGCGGGGATACGGGGCGAGTCGCAGTGGCGAGGTCGCAGTGGCGAGGTCGGAGTGACACCAGCGGGAGTGGGGCCACGCGTCGCACGCGTGCGGTCGAATCAGCGTATGCACGCCGGATTCCGGCGGCCAATGCCACTTTCTCTGCGAACGATGCACTTTTCTCTCACGAACGACGGGTGTGCTGACCGGTGTGCGGTGACGGCGGCATCGAACGCGGTCGACCCGACGACGGGCAGGGCCGGATGGCCGACACGCCCCCGATGTGTCGGCGGGCCGCCGGTCAGCGGCTCCGGGGCTGTTCGGGCGCGGTGGACGTGCGGGTTTCGGCGCTGGCGTTGCTCCCGAGGGATGCGACACGGGTCTTCAGGGCTGCCACGGCCGGCTCGGGGTGTTCGGCGTAGAAGCGGAAGGCGCGGGCCTGGGCGGGTTTGCCGAGAGGGCGTCGGTACGGGACGGGCGCGGTGAGTTCGACGGTGATCGTGGTCTGGCTCGCCACCGCCAGGTCCGCGAGACCGTTGTCGTCGACGGTGGCCAACCTGCCTTCGGGGAACCTCCGTTCGAGGCGGACGGAGGCGATGTGGTCGGCGGGGATGTGGATGTCGAGGAGGGCTCCGTAGCGCAGACGCAGGGAACCGTCCGGGCCGATCACGTGAGGGCGGACCACGCACGAGGCGTGCAGGGCGACGATGAAGTAGCAGCCCCAGATATCCACGACCAGGGTGACGGCGTGCACGACCGGCCACGGGATCAGGAACGCGAGGGCCAGGGTCTCGACGACGGAGACGAAGAAGAAGCAGTACACGAAAGCCGTTTGACCGGGGGCGTACGCGACGGGCAGGTCGCCGTCGCGGACCCCGTGCGGGCCGCGACGGGTTGCCCAGCGCAGGAAGCTGGTGGAGAGGAACAACTCGTGGGCGGTGAGCCTGCGTACGGGCGCCGGAACGGTGTCGGCGATCGCGGCGAGGAAGGCGGGGCGGCGTGCGAGCCCGGCACGCCGGTGGCGGCGGTGGTCGAGGGCGAGCAGGACGGATGCCGCCACGACGATGGTGAGCGTCGCCGCCGCCGTGGCGGCCCGGGCGGTCGAAGGGACCCGTACGCCGCCGACCAGACACAGGATCACCGTGAACTCCCCGGGGAGGAGCGCGACGAAGGGCCAACGCACGATCTTCCTCAACCCCTTCATCCGGCACGCTCCCGGAGCAGCACGATGGCGCGGCGAATGGCCGCCGCCTGGGCGGGGGAGTGATCCTCGAAGAAAGCGTCCAGGAAACCGTTTTCGTCTTTCGCCACGCCCCGGTCCGGGATGCCCATCGCACGCAGCGCCGCGTCCGGGATGCTCTCGGCGACGGCCCGGGCGGTCTGCTCCACCCGCGGGTCGTCCTCGGCGGCGTCGGCCAGTTCGTCCAGTCGGGCGTAGACGTCGTACGCGCGCCGCATCGCCTCCGGGCCGGCGCCGAGGGTGTGTACGAGGACCTTGAGCCAGCCTCGGTCGCCGTCCGGTGATCCGGTCTCCAAGAGGGCGAGTAGTTGCCGCTCCTTGGCGGCCATCGCCGGCTCCGGACCGGGGAGCAGCGCGGAGGTGCGGGCCATGTCCTCGAAGACGGCGGCGAGTTCGGGGGATACGGGGGCCTCGGCGGGCAACCGTCCGGTGCGCTCGGCCTGTTCGAGCAGTTGGCGCAGGCGGGCGCGGCGCTGCCGGATGGCGTCCTCCTGGCGGGCCAGGTCGGCGTCCAGCTCGGTGAGGATTTCCACGAGATCCCGGCCCGCGTCGTTCGCCAACACGTCCTTGACCTCGTCCAGGCTCAGGCCGAGCTCGGTCAGTCGGCGCAGCCGGGCCAGTTCGGCGGCATCGCGCAGGGAGTACTCGCGATACCCGTTGGGCTGCCGGGGTGGCTCGGGCAGCAGGCCGATGCGGTGGTAGTGGCGCACGGCGCGCGTGGTGACGCCGGCGATAGCGGCCAGTTCTCCGATTCGCATGCCACCAGTAGAAACGTTGACGCTACGACAAGGTCAAGTTGTCGGCCCGCGAGTCGGTCGTGCCTGGCATCGCACCTAGCGCGCGGTGTGTGGACACCCCGCCATGTTCGCCATCGGCCCGGCGACCTCACGTCCGCACCGCCCGCCGCCGCCGTGTACGCGGACGCGACGGCGTCACCCCCGGTGTCGGGCCGGCAGCGGACCGATACCGCAGGCGAACGCGCGAAGTACGGCCTGTTGCACTGCCCGCGGGCCGCCCTTGCCGGGGCGAGCCGGCCCCGCCCGCCCCGCTCGGCGGGACCGGCCGGCGCGTCCGAGGGCCCGCCCGCCCCGGCGATTTCCGGCCCGCCGCCCAGGACGCGGCGGGCCCTCGACCGACGGCGCGCCGTCCGTTCGACCGTCTGCGGCTCGATACAGGCGGCACGCGAAACTCGTCGGCGTCCCCGGCGCCGCGAACGGGTCGTGGCCGTCGACCAGCGGGGTGGGAGAGCCGTGCATGCTCAGGCGCGCGGCCTGCTCCGCGTCGACCACCTCGCGGCGCACGACGTCGACGTCGTCCCGTCCGGTCAGAGCCTCGACCACCCTCGCCTCGATGACCGGAGCGTTCGGGCAACTCTGCACCGTCAGCACGTCGACCCGCATCGGGGGACCTCCACGTTGTTTGCTCTGTCATCGAGGCTGGTGCCGCGCCCGGCAACGTTTGCCGTTGTCCGGGCGCGGCACCGGGGGTTCCGGGGCGTCGGAAGGCCGGGGCGCAGCATGGAGACCTGCGCATCGGCGCTGCCGGCGCCACCGAGACCGGCACGAACGGGGCCGCTGCCCGCCAGTTCGACGACGAGTGCTTACCAGTCGGTTGCGGTGTCCATCGACTGCTGCCAGTACGTGACCTTGAGCGAGTCGTCGACATAGGTGCCTTTGGCGGGCAGCGACGGGTGGGCGCCCGTGCCGACGTTCTCGTTCCCGGAGGGGCCGTGGAAGTAGACGGTGAGGGACTTCTCGGTGTGGCCGGTGCCACCGCTGCCGTCGGCGGCGGACAGGTTGACGGAGGCGTAACCGGACTCGCCCGGCTCGAGCGTGACGACCGCCTGCGGCTTCGATGCCTCGATGACGGGAGGTACGGACTGGGCCTCGCCGAAGCGCACCGCCGGGTAGCCGTAGAGGAAGCAGCGCTTGCCACCCGTGTTGGTGACGGTGAGCAGCATGTGGTTCACGGGGCGGTTCAGTGGGGCCGCGACGGTCCTGGTGTTGGAGCCTTCGCAGGTGACCGGGTCGCCGGAGTCCGTGCGGCCGGCCGGGCCCTGGGTGTTGGCCGGGCCGGGTTTGCCGGTTGCGGAAGAGGGCCGGGAGGAGGGGGTACCGGCGGGGGCGGACGCGGACGGTGCCGCGGCCGGCGGCGCGGTGGAGGGGGCGCCGGGCGCCGGGGTCGAGGCCGATGCCTTCGCGTCGGCGTCCTTGTCGTCGTTGCACGCGGTCAGCAGGAGCGCGGCGAGCGCGAGCGTGGCGGCGCCGACGAGACGAGAGCGGGAAGTGCGGTTGCCGGACATGAGGTTGAGCCCCTTCGATGTTCGGGTGGGGGGTGCTGCTTGAATGAGCACGAGCTTGTGGGGCGAGCCGTCCCAACCGCCAGGCACGGCGGGCAGTTGGGGACGCCGGAACGGCAAATCCCGCTCTGAGCAGGGGAAACGCAGTGCCCCTGGAACGCGGGAATGGGACACGAGGCATGGAGGAACGGGTGCCGGGGGCAACGGGGGCCGAGGAAACGGAGGCGTTCGCGCGACTGCTGCGCGAGCTCAAGGACCGCTCGGGACTGAGTTACGGCGCGCTGGCCAAGCGGCTGCACACGGGCACGTCGACCCTGCACCGCTACTGCAACGGCACCGCCGTGCCGAGCGATTACGCACCGGTGGAACGCCTCGCCCGGGTGTGCCGGGCAACGCCGCAGGAACTGGTGGAGCTGCACCGGCACTGGATCCTGGCGGACGCGGCGCGGGGGCGCCGGGCGGATCCGGCGGTGGTTCCGAACCCGGCCGCGGATTCGGCTCAGGCCCCGGCGTCGGGTTCGGTGCCGGCTCCTGCCCCACTCCCGGCGTCGGGTTCGGCTCGGGGCGCCCGTCCGGATGGAGAGGCTCAGGCGGTCGGCTCGTCGGAGACGGTGGATGCGGGTGCGGCGGAGGATTCGGCCGAGCGAGCCGACACGACGTCTAACGAGCCGGATTCGGGCTTGGACTCGGACTCGGCGACGCTGCCGGGCTCCGCGGCGGCCCTCGCGGCGGCCTCCGGAACGGACCCGACGCGCGCGGCGACGTCGCGCGGACAGGGACCGGGCCAGGGCGAGGAGGGCGGTGAGTCGGCGGACGTCGACGCGCCTCGCGAGCCCGCGCCGTCACGGCGTCGCCGTACCGTGGCGACCTCCTTCGTCGCGGTCGCTGCCCTGCTGGGAGTCGTGATGGCCGTCGTACATCCGTTCTCCGACGACGAAGGCAACGATGCGGGCGACCGCCGGGCAGCCGGTCCCGCCGCCGCGATCACCGGCGCGGCGGATGCCACGGAGCGACCCACCGGGCGGGCCTCCTCCTCCCCGTCTCCCCACGGGACCGCGCCGGCCTCGGCCGTCACGACCGACTTCGGCAACGTCGGGCCCGGCGCCTCGAAGAGTGGTGGTACGCCGGGCGCGCGGGAGCCCTCCGGCGACAGCGGTGCCGGCGCCGTCCCGCTCCATGTGGGCATCCGCCCCTACGTCTACAACAATCCGTGCAGCCAGCACTTTCTCGTCGACAGTGCCCCCGAACAGGTCGGCCCGCCCGCGAACGAGCGGGACGCTCCGCGCTGGGCCTCCGCGTACGGCGCGGTCTCCTCGAACGAGCAGAAGATCGCCCTCACCATCCAGGGCCGCGGCCAGGACACCGTGGTCCTGGAGGCGCTGCACCTACGTGTCGTCGGCAAGAGCGCGCCGCTCGCCTGGAACGACTACTCGATGGGGGTCGGCTGCGGCGGCGGCGTCGAGACCAAGTCGTTCGACATCGACCTCGACAAGGGCAGCCCCGTCATCACCGCGAAGAACGGCCAGGGCGACTTCCCGTACAAGGTCAGCGCGTCCGACCCGGAGGTCTTCTACGTCACCGTGCACACCAAGGCGCACGACGTCCGCTGGGATCTCACCCTGGACTGGTCCAGCGGCGACCGCCGCGGCACGGAGCACATCGACAACAAGGGCACGCCGTTCCGCACCAGCGCCGACGCCGGCCGCCCCGGTTACGACTACCCGCTGGGCGGCGGGGAGTGGGTCGAACGGCAGGAATGACGGCGGATGGCAGCACCGCCCGCATCGACACGATCGAAGGCCGGGCGGCCGGTGGGCGACGACGGGCGGGCGGCCTGGGGGAAGGCTGCGGCGTTCGGGGAAGGCTGCGGCGTTCGGGGAAGGAACCCGCGAGCCGGGACGGCCGGCCGGCGCGCTCCCTGTCCCTGCGTTCCGCGCGGCAACACCAAGCGCGCCCGGGTCACGACTGGTCCGTGAGGAACGCGTGCAGTGCGGTGGTCAGCGCCGCCGGGTTGTCCTCCTGGACGATGTGCCCCGCGTTCGGTACGACCACGAGTCTCCCGTCCGGGATGCGCTCGACCAGGCGTTCGGCGGTGGCCTGCGGGAGGACCTTGCTGCGTGCGCCGCGTACCACCAGGACCGGTACCGCGGTCAGCCGAGCGTCCAGCCGATCGATGGCCGCGAGGATGGCGGGGAAATCGGGGGGACGCGGATCGCCCTTCGGTATCCAGACGCCGTCGGGCGCACGACGAAACAGTGTGTTCATGCGGTAGGCGACGCCGGCGCGGTCGGCGCGCGGATTGACACACATCGCGGCCTGGACCACCGTCTCGAGTTCTCGCACGGGACCGAGCCCGGCCATGAACGCCCGTACCCGCCGGGTGCTTTCGAAGTCCACGCCGGGTGCGACGTCGACAAGAGCCAACCGCTCCACCAGGCCGGGCCGCGAGTCGACGACGTGGGCGGCGACCACACCGCCGAGCGACATGCCGACCAGCCGGACCCGATCGAAGCCGAGATGATCGGCCGCAGCGACGACATCGGCCGCCATGGTGTCGACGCGGTAGTCCTCGGACCAGTCGCTGTCGCCGTGTCCACGCAGATCCAGCGCGACCAGTCGGGCGGCGCCACGCAAGCCGAGGCAGACGAAGTCCCAGGTACGCGCGGTCAATCCGCCACCGTGCAACAGGAATACCGGAGGTCCCGTTCCGCCCCAGTCGAGTCCGTGCAGCCGGCAGCCCGCGCGGGAGAAGCGGATCTCGCGGGGCGGCACCGCAGCGTGGACCCTGACGCCCAGGGCCGCCGCCACCTCGACCATCGCCGCGGTCGTGGCTCGTCCGTGCACGACGCCTCCCCTCATACCTTGGCCACTCAAGGTAAATCCACTTACCTTGACCAGTCAAGGTAAGTGGAGCGGCCGGCCACCCGAGTACGACGCAACCCCGACGGCCCCGAGCGCATGTCCCCGAAGGCCGCGAACAACCTGCGCGCCGCCGCAGGCGATCCAGCCACCGCGCAGTTCCGCGTCGCAGCCGCACGGATCGGGGTCCCGTCTTCCACCGGGACAAATCATGTACTGCTCCATCGAGGGCCGAGCGGGAGCGGGGGTTTCCGGAAATCGGCGCGCCGCACGCATGATCTCCACGCGCGCGAAATCGATCGGAATGGAATCCGATCGGCTCTCGCATCGCGAGTACCGTCCGAAAAGCGATCCGCCGACCGAAATCCGATCGTTTCGCGCCGATCGGTAATACGACACGGCGGGCAGCATGGTGGAAGGCGGTCATGGCCCGCTCGAGTATCGGATGTACACGGTTCCGGGCGACGACGGAGGACGGGACGGGGTATACGGAGATACGTGCGACGAGTAGTGCGATCGTGGGGAACCCCTCTCGCCATCCGCTCGCACGCCGTCACCGTCCGGTTTCCGGGTGGGTTCGCTCCGCCGAGGATTGACTCGGTGGAGCGAACCCGCCCGCCCGCCTGTCGTCGTTGTTCGGCTGCGTCCCGTGTCCGCGATATCGGTTATGCCGCGGGGCCGGGTGCGTGTGGCCGGTTCGAGGGTTGTCGCGTCAGCCGCGGACGGCGGCGAGCGTCACCTTGACGTCATGGCCGCTGTGCCAGCCGGTGTCGATCAGGGGGCTGTGCCGGCTTTCGTCGCCCCAGCCGTAGTACTTGCTCCAGGTGGTGTACCAGATGCCGCCCTTGCCCCATCCGGTGACCACGTGGGCTTGGGCGATCTTGCCGTCGTGCTTGTTGTCCCACAGGTATATCTGCGCCTTGGTCTGCTTCTGGGAGCCGCTGCCCCGGTCGCACTCCCGGTACCTGAGGCCGGTGGAGTTGCCCGACGTCCGAATGTCTCGCCAGTCCGTGCAGCTTTCCGCCGCCACTTCGGCCGACGGCGGTGCGACAGGTGCGGCCCCGGCCGGTGTCGCCACTGCCGCGGATGCCGCGAATGCCGCGAGCATGCCGGCCACGAGTGCGAAGCGCTTGCCCATGTCCATGGTTCGAACTCCCTTCGACGGTTGTGCTCTTGGCGACGCGGAGTCGACCGCGCCGTGTGGTACCAGGGAAACCGACCGCGGATTTCACGGCTTCCCACCGCGGGTTGGTCTTGGTCGTCAACCTGCGCGGCAGTCGGCTCACCGCTTGCACCCTGCGCATCAGGCAACGGGGCAACCACCGAGGCAGGGGCGGCGCGAGGTCACACCGCCGCCATGGCCTGCGGCTGTACCCGATTCGCCGACACGGACTCCGATACGGACGTGCCGGATGCGGAGATCCCGCGTGTTCGTATGGGTTTATCAATCGGCCGGTTGTGGGATCGAGGGTGAATCCGAAAGGAGCGAATCCCGCATTTCGACGGCTCCCATTCGACGGCTTTCTTTTGCCGGGTCGACCACCGGCCGAGGTCGCGTCACACGGCCGGTCGGTGGACCACGGCGAGGTCATTCCGTCCCCATATGGACGCTCGCGCCTCCGAAATGTGCGTCGATCCACCCTCGGACAACCCTGCACCGGATGCGGCATTCGGGTGTCGTCGTCGAATTTCCCGCGAGACGCATCGGACAAAGCACTCATTTATGATCTTCTCGACTGCTCAAGGAACCGCCGCGATGAATTCGAAGGCGAAGCATGTACGATAAAGATTCGGTAACGTGAAGGCCGGGGTCATGGTCGTCGGATGGCTGGGGTGGGCCTTCTTCGACGGACGATCGCCTCGGGTCGGCCATCCGGGCCGCCCGGGCCGCCCGGTCGTCCCCGCCGAATCGAGTGTCCGCATTCGGCCCGGTAGGCGGCCGAGGAAGGAGAACCGCCCCAGTGGCGTCCAGACATCGGTGCGGACAGCACCGTAAGCCCAAGCCGCGCACCTCGGCCCGCGCGGTGGCGACCGTGGTCACCGTCGCCGCGACCATGACCGGCACGATCGCCTTGGCCGGTACCGCCCAGGCCGACCCCCAGCCTTCGCTGCAGCAGATCCAGGAGCAGGTCAACAAGCTGCACAGCGACGCGATCAAGGCCACCGACGTCTTCAACGGTGTCCAGGAGCAGGCCGACAAGCTGCGCGAAACGGCCAATCGAACGCAGGCCCGGGTCACCGACGAGCAGAATCAGCTCAACATCCTGCGTGACCAGATCGGGGTCGTCGCGGCCGATCGGTACCGGGGCGGCACCCTCCCGGCGACGCTCTCGCTGGCGCTGAGCGGAGACCCCGAGAACTACCTGCAGAAGGCGCAGATGATCGCGCAGCTCGACAGCCAACAGGCCGCCAAGCTGCGCCAGATCGCCGCCCAGGCACGTGCTTTGAGTCAGGACCGCACCGAGGCTTCTTCGCAACTGGCGGAGTTGGAGAAGTTGCGAACCGAACTCAACCGGAACAAAACCGAGATCCAGGGGAAACTCGCCGAGGCCGAGCGCCTGCTCAACACCGTCACCAGGGAGCAGCGAGCCAAGATCCTCGCCTCCTCGGAGCATGAAGCCGACCCGGGAAGCCGTACACCCGAGCGCAGTTCGCGCGACAAGCCGAAGGACACACCCACGGCGGATGTGCCGGCTTCCGGACGGGCCGCCGTCGCGATCCAGTTCGCGCGTGCCCAGATCGGCAAGTGGTACGGCTGGGGCAAGACAGGCCCCACCAACTACGACTGTTCGGGCCTGACCCAAGCCTCCTGGGGTGCGGCGAACGTCAAGTTGTCACGCGTCACGACCACACAGATCAATGACGGCAAGAGGGTGACCAAGGCGGAACTGCAGCCCGGGGACCTGATCTTCTTCAACAGGGACAACTCGCATGTCGGCCTGTACATCGGTGGCGGTCGCATGATTCACGCACCGCGTCCCGGTACGCAGATCACCGAGGCCTCGATCGACACCATGTTCTTCTACGGGGCTGTTCGTCCCGGCTAGAGACGATCGTCAGCTCGCCGGCGAACGTACCGCCCGCGCATCGGCACGGAGACGAGAATCCGCCCGTTCGCCGATCCGCGCGTCCGGTCCCGGCCGCGCCGCCCACACCTCCCGGTGTCGGCGGCGCGACCCGGGAGGCGGAGCCGGTTGCTCAGAATGTCCACCGTGTGTGGGTGTAGACCCCCTCGTCCCGGCCGAAGCCGTACGCGGTCGCCGGGGCTACCGCGAACACCAGCACGCTCCCCTTGCGGATCCCATCCCCCATCCCGTGGAACGTGCCCTCGGGCGACGTGATGTGCGCACCGTACTTGGCCTCGTAGGCCCCGATCACCTGCTCCAAAAGCGCCGGATCGTCGATGCGTTTCGCCGTGCCCTCGACCACGACGTCGAGTCCCTCGGTGAGCGAGTTCCCCCCGGTCAGCAGTGCGCAGTGCTCGTCGTGGGCCAGGTTCCTGGCCTTCTGCTCTCCCGGACCGGTGGAGAAGTACAGCGCGCCGTCGTGCCAGGCGGCGATCAACGGGGTGATGTGCACCCGTCCGTCGGGTCGCACGGTGGTCACCCAGAAGATCTCGGCCGCGTGCATTCGGCGTTGAGCCTCGGCCCATTCGGTGGCCGTGACATCCGCGGCGCCGGGGCGGGGGTTGAGTGCGGAGCTGTAGCGGGCGTCGAGTTCGGTGGTGGGTTGTTCTGCGGGTCCGTTCCGAGACATGGCGGACTCCTTCCTGTCCTTGCTCATGTAGACCGAAAGTCCGCGCCGAAATCATCGCGGAACGCGTGCCGTCTTTCCGTACGTCCGATCAGGTGCCACTCACGACACCGGGGAGGTTGCGCGTCCGCGCCGACCTTCGGCTGTCGGGCCCGGCGGTGACGGGATCTTGGACGCGCATGCGGGTGACAACCGGGCGACACCGCGAGCGCGGCCCTCGTTCGGCTCGGGGCACGCCCTTCAATGATCCGAGGGCCCGCCGCCCCCCCCATCGGCGGCGGAGCCTGGCGGCAGCCTTCCAGCAGAGCCGTCCGGTGGGCCCTTCCGGCAGGCAGGGCCGTCCGGCAGGCCCTGCCAACAGACAAGGACGTTTCCATGCGTGGTGTCGTGATGCATGCCCCCGGCGATGTGCGGGTCGAGGAGCGCGCGGACCCGGCGATCCTCGCCCCGACCGATGCGGTGATCCGGCTGGCGGCGACGTGTGTGTGCGGGTCGGACCTGTGGCCTTACCGGGGGATCGAGTCGTTCGACGCGCCCGCGCCGATGGGCCACGAGTACGCCGGCGTCGTCGAGCAGGTCGGCAGCGCGGTCACCACCATCGAACCCGGGCAGTTCGTGGTCGGGTCGTTCTTCGCCTCGGACAACACCTGCGAGATCTGCCTCGCGGGCTACCAGTCCTCCTGCGTTCACCGCGAACCGGTCGGCGCCCTCGGCTCGCAGGCGGAGCGGCTGCGCGTCCCCTTGGCCGACGGCACCCTGGTCGCCACGCCCGGCATTCCGGAGCGTGACCTGGTTCCGAGTCTGCTCGCCGCGTCGGACGTGCTGGGCACCGGGTGGTTCGGCGCGGTCGCCGCGCAGGCCGGGCCGGGCAAGACCGTCGCGGTGGTCGGCGACGGCGCGGTCGGGCTACTCGCGGTACTGGCCGCGAAGCAGCTCGGCGCGGAGCGGGTCATCGCGATGAGCCGACACGAGCCGCGACAGAAGCTCGCGCTCGAGTACGGGGCGACCGACATCGTCACCGAGCGCGGCGACGACGGTGTGGCGCGGATCAAGGAGATGACCGACGGCCTGGGCGCGCACTCGGTGATCGAGGCGGTCGGCTCCCAGGAGTCGATGATGCAGGCCATCCGCTCCACGCGCCCCGGCGGCCATGTCGGCTACGTCGGCGTCTCCCACGACGTGCGACTGGACGGACAGGAGCTGTTCTTCTCCCATGTGCATCTGCACGGCGGCCCCGCCCCGGTCCGCCGGTACCTCCCGGAGCTGATCGACCTGATCTGGCACCGACGGATCGACCCCGGCAAGGTCTTCGACCTCGAACTCCCTCTCGACCGAGCCGCCGAGGCGTACCGGGCCATGGACGAGCGCCGCGCCATCAAGGCCCTTCTCACCGTCTGATCACCCGGCGGTTCCGAACGCGGCCCTCGGCGCGGCCTGCGCCTGGGCAGAGGTTATCGGCCCCGGCCCCACGCACGCCGGAGGTCGAGGTCGACCCGACGGGCACCGAGTCCGCGGTCAGTGCCGCCCGCGCGTCGACTCGGACGCGCCGCCGAACAACCGGGCCACTGCCCGGAACGGCAGCGTGACGACGGTCGCGATCGCATGCCCGATCTTGGCGAAGACGTCACCGATGGCTCTCAACATTTCCGACCTCCCATCGCCTTGAACAACGCCGCACGCCTCTCGCGATGCGGTGCTCCATGGCTGCCCCCGGAGATCAACGGAAAACATTGCGGACGGGATGTGGCAGCGGGATATATCGGACGGCAAAGGTATAGACCTATTGTCCCGCGGTATGGCGGACGGCTAGCTTGGGTTCGCCGCGCGGCACGAACCGTCAGTCCTTGCACGTCGTTTCCCCGGGCCGGACCGCCCGGGAGAATGGGGTTGGGCTCATGCGCAAGCTTTTGATCGGTTCCGCGTTCGTCCTCGCTCTCGTGGCCGGCTCCGTCGCACCCGCGGCCGCCCGGGGCGGGCCTCCGGACTTCACCTACATCGTCGGCTACTACACGTCCTCCGAGGACTGCCGCGCCGGAGCCGTCGCGCAATACCCCAACCACGGGGCGTACTTCTACTGCCAGCAGGTCAACGACCACCTCTGGGCGCTGTGGATGCACTAGCCCACGCTCACCCGCTCCCGGAAGCCCCGTCCCTCGACGAGGGCTTCCGGGTAGACGACAAAGCCGCGACCCGGCAACGACGTCAACGCTGCCACCGGGAGTCGGCCCTCGCGGTCGACGAAGTCGAGGCGTCCGCCGCGGATCCGGTGGCGCGGCTGCGTGCGGCCATCCTGGTGCCGAGCGCGTGGGCCTGCGCGTCTCGGGTTCGGGCGGTGCGGGCTCAGGTCAAAAGCTTTTGCTTGGCCCTTTGGAACTCGTCGTCGGAGATGGTGCCGTTGTTCTTGAGGTCGGCGAGCTTCGAGAGTTGGTCGATGGGGCTCGCCGTCGTACTCGCCCCGCTCGTGGGGCCGGCGGCGTCACGGACGTATGCCTTGAAGGCGGCCTCGTTCTCCTTGGCCTCCTCGACGTCGCGGCGGTTCATCGAGTGGCCGCGGACGACGAGGTAGATCAGGACTCCGACGTAGGGCAGCACGATCGTGAAGATGAGCCAGCCGGCCTTGCCCCACCCGCCCAGGTCGTGGCTGCGGAAGATGTCGCCGATCACCTTGAACAGGAGGAAGAACCACAGGACCCACAGGAAGAGCCACATCATGGTCCAGAACAGGTTCAACAGCGGATAATCGTCCATCGAAAACTCCCAGTTCAGGGCCGCGGTCGGCGCCGTTGGGGCGCGGGCTCGCCGGCTTGCCGGACTGCCGCCGGACATCGCCGTGACGGGCACGTCGGACATCGGGCACGGCAATCATTCAAGGCATACCACTGGTTTCGGGCGGGAGCATTTCGGGAGCCGTGTGGCGCCTCGCCTCGGTCGCCGCGTCCGCGCAGCGCCGCGCATCGCGACCGAGCCGAGCGACACGTCCGCTTCGACGGACCGTAGGCCGGGTTGCCGTTCCCCGGAAACAGCGGAACCGTTGTGCTCACGATGTGGCTGCGTCGACCCGCCGCGTGAGGCGGTGATACCGGCTGCGCCGAGGAATACCCTCGACTTCGCCCCGCGGTTACCGTCATGGGGGCAACCAATGGTCCTTGACCTCGTCATCATCGGTACAGCCATCAGCTTGGGGCCGTTGCACAACTGCGCGTTCATTCTGCTGCTGTCCACGGACAGAGGGTTGTTGAAGGGGCTCGTCTTCATCCTCACCTGGCTCGCCGAACTCGTCCTCGTGGTCGCCGGTGTGGTGTGGCTGACCGGTGGCAACCCGCCCTCGCGCCACAGCGCGTCCTCGACGGCGGCCCTGGCGACGAAGTTGGCCGTGGGCGTCGTACTCGTCGCCTATGGCGAGCGCAAGCGGCGTCGGGGGCCCACCCGACCTCGAAAGACACCCAAGTGGCTGGCACGGCTGGATCACGTCTCCGCGTGGACGGCCGCAGGACTCGCCGTCCTGCTGCAGCCCTGGGCAATGGTCGCCGCCGGTGGTGCCACCGTGGTGCAGGCGGACATGTCCTCCGCCCTCACGTTCGTGGCCTTGATGAGCTACTTCCTGCTTGCCACGGGCAGTGTGCTGGCAATGGAGCTGTATGCGGCGTTCGCGCCGACCGAGGCGCGGGCCGAACTCGCGCGGCTGCGCACTTCGATCGAATCACACCAGGACCAGGCGATCGTCGTCCTGTCGTTGCTGACCGGCCTGTGGCTCGTCGCACAGAGCACCTACGAACTCGTCACGTAGAGGCCGAAGCCACGCAGGGGCGCGACGACGTCTCCAGGCGCCGGGTTGGGCCGGGACGGGTGGCCGGTGAGGGATGGGTGACGTCGCCCAGAGCGTCGTCTCGTCGCGGCGTCGCGGCCTGTCGGCATCGGCGCCGCGGTTCACCTGCCGCGCGATCCCGGCCCGTCGGGTAGTCCCACCGGGACCGGGGCCGGTGGTTCGCCGGGAATCACCCCTGGCAGGTGATCCCAGGGGCACCCGAGTGGGCTAACTTCGCACTATCCCGGTCGGCGCACTCATTCCCGATCGGCGGTAGGGCGCCGCCCGGGGCCGGGTGAGGAGACACGGCATGCGTGCACCGGGGCCACGGCATGCGTACACCGGGCCGCCGGCCCGTTCGTCGGGGAGATCGGTCGGTCCGGCGAGCGACCCGGCAACTTCCTCAGACTTTACGCACCGCGCGCCGGCCGCAGCGGCCGTCGCGCTCGACGAGCGACTCGACCGTGTCGAGGCGAAGCCCGTCGTTCCCGACGCACCCACCTGGAACCGCCGTGAGCAATGAAGCCAACGACATGGGCCCGATCGACTACCTGATCATCGAGTTCCCGGGCAGCCACATGACCGGAGAGGGCCTACCCCTCCTCGTCGACCTGGTCGACCGCGGCATCATCCGGATCCTCGACCTGGCCTTCGTGCGGAAGCAGCAGGACGGCACGGTCTCGGGCCTGGCGTTGGCCGATGTGACCGGCGACGGGCTGCTCGACCTCGCGGTCTTCGACGGCGCGTCCTCCGGCCTGTTGGGCGAGGACGACACCGCGGAGGCCGCCTCCTCGCTGAGCCCCGGGGACTCCGCCGCCCTGCTTCTCTACGAGAACCTGTGGGCCGCGCCCCTCGCCGCCGCACTGCGCCGCGGCGGTGCCCGCATGGTGGCCGGCGGTCGGATCCCGTTCGAGAACGTCGTCGACGCGCTGGACGCGCTGGAAGCCGCCACCTGACCCGCGGGCCCGTCCCGCCTTCCCGAGGAGGAAATCATGCCCGGACTCCTGCGCGGCGTCGCCCGTACGGCCGTCGTCGCCGGAACCGCCACCGCCGTGTCCAATCGCGTCTCGCGCCGCCAGGCCGGCCGTTGGGCGCAGCAGGGCGAGGAACAGGCCGCCCCGCCGCCCGCCGCCCCGCCGCCCGCCGCCGCTCCACCCGCCGCGGCGCCGGCCGACCCCATCGCCCAACTCAAAGACCTCGCCGCGCTCAAGGAGCAGGGCGTCCTCACCGACGACGAGTTCGCAGCCCAGAAGGCCCGCATCCTCGGCACGTGAAGTCGGGGAGCACACCGCCCCCGCGCACGCGACCGGGCGCGCGTCCCGCAGCTGCCTCGACACCGGAGCCCACTGCCGCCCGCGCGCGCGACCGGGCGGTTACCCGTGCGCCCGGGAGTCCTCGTGGGAGCGTGTCACACGGCCCGATGCCGCCAACAGCGCGACCACGGCAAGCAGCACCAGCAGGATGACCAGCAGCAGCACGATCGTCAGCGCGGTGGGGTGGTTCCACAGTGCGAAGCAGAGGGCGACGAGCAGCACCAGGGCGAGGACGAGCCATCGGCGGTAGGCGTCGACCCAGGTGCCGACCGGTCCCGCCGTGAGTCCGTGCGTGTTCCCCCACCGTGCGACGGAGTCGGCCGTGCGGTCGGCACCCCCGCGCAGCGCGCGCGGCAGGCCGCCGGTGCCGGACAGGTACGCGCCGATCGCCACCACCAGGCCCAGGACCAACCCGGTGACGGTGCTGACCTTCAGGAAGTGCAGGAGCGTGTCGAAGACCGCTCCCGCCGCCGCCGGGGACAGCACCTCCGGCGGCAGGTGGTCCATGTAGTAGCGGCGCACGATCGCCAGCGCGACGAGCATGACCACACACGCGGCCGCGACCCCGAAGGCGGTCGCCACCAGGGCACGACGGCGCCTGCGGGCCAGCGCGATCCCGATGGCGCCGATCACGACGGTGATCACCGGCAGCCAGTTGCCGACGACATCGAGCGCGTGCGCCGCGTCCCTGACCTTGTTCATCTGGTCCGACCGGAAGAGCACCATCTGCTTGTCGACGTCGGGAATCTGTGACGCGGGCTTGACTCCCGCGTCGACGAGTTCCCGCCGGACGTTCTCCACCGCGTCGCCGACATCGAGCGTGACCGTGCCCCCGTTGACACCGACCGCGCCGCGTCCCTCGCCGGTCAGCACGTCCACGACCGCCGTGTGCGCCTTCCGGTTGGCCTGGGTCCAGAACGTTTCGAACCTGTCGCTCGTCACGAAGCGGTCCGCCGCCTTCCGGGCGACCTGGGTGACGGCATCGTCCAACTGCGGGGCGAGTGAGCGTACGGCGTCACCCACCCGCGGCGGCAGCCCTTGGGATTCGAGCCAGCCGGCCACATCGGAGGTGACCGCCTTGCCGTCCGCACGCACGTCGACCGCGCGGGTGATCCGGTTCGCGGCGGCGTCCTCGATCGCGGAGTCGGTCGCGAGCGGCTTGACCGTCTCGACGTAGCGGTCGGTGTCGAGCACGATGTCGTGCACCCACACCGTGATCAGCGAAACCGGCACCAGGACGCAGGTCAGCACGATGAGCACGGTCGAGGCGAAGGCGCGGATGAACCCGAGAACGCGCGAACCCGCCCCGCGGTGCGGTTGCGAAGCAGCCGACACGCCCCGCGAGCCTTTGGCTGCTCCGTGACGAGGCTCCGGTGAGCTGGACATCGCGCTCCTTCTCCAGGGCCGAACTTCACGTGATCGGCCGACTCCGCATCTTCGAGTGTCACTCACGGTTACCGACTCGGCACATCGGGTTCCGCCACTCGGCCGTGCCCGGTCGCGATGTCGGCGGGGGTTCGAGGGCGGATCGCCCCCGCCGGCGGGCCGCGCACAACTGGGGTTGAGTGGAAAGGAGGCCTGATTCCAGCTCCCCGGACGTGGGTGACCCCACCATGCGCAACCTCTCGGCGCTCGACTCCTCCGGATCGGCGCCGCCCCCGGAGCGGGCGCGTGCGACGGCGCCGATGCTGACCGACCGGTTCGTCGTCCCCGCGACACCGAAGGAGTTCGTCGAGCGCCCGGCGCTGCCGGCTCGGCTGTCCGCCGCAATCGAGGGACCACTGACCCTGGTCGGTGGGTCCGCCGGAGCGGGGAAGACCGCGCTCGTCGCGCACTGGATCACCTCGGGCGCGGCCCCTCGGGGCACCGCCTGGCTCACCGCGGAGGAACGCGACGGCCCCGGCGCGTTCTGGGCCTACCTGCTCGAGGCACTGCACCGCAACGGGGTGCGGATCCCGGTCGAGGTCGGCACGCCGGTGCGCGACGAAGCGCCGGACTCTTCCGTCCTGGTACGCCTTGCCGCGGCGCTGGCCGCCTGCCGGGACCCGGCCGTGCTGGTCATCGACGACTTCGACGCGGTCTCCGCCGAGGGAGTACCGGAGGACCTGCACTTCGTGCTCGCGCACGCCGCCGGCGGCCTGCGGCTCGTCCTGATCGCCAGAACCGAGCCGCCGCTGCCGCTGCACCGCTACCGGCTGGCCGGCGACATCACCGAGATCCGCGATGCCGACCTGCGCTTCACCGCACCGGAGACCGAGCGGATCCTGCGACGCCACGGACTGCACGTGTCACCGGCAGCGGTCGACCTGCTGACGGAACGCACCCGAGGCTGGGCCGCGGGGCTGCGCCTGTGCGCCCTGGCCATGGGGCGCAGCCCCGATCCCGAGGCGTTCGTGCGGCAATTCGCGGCCGACCGTACGACGATCGCCGACTATCTGCTCACCGAGGTCCTCGACGCGCAACCACCGGCCACGCAGGACCTGTTGCTGCGTACCTGCGTCAGCGACCGGATCCACCCGGACCTGGCGGACGAACTCACCGGTCGCCGGGACGGGGCCTGGACGCTGGGCCGACTCGCGCGCGACAACGCCTTCGTCGACCGCGAGGAGGGGTCGGAGTACTACCGGATGCACCCGTTGTTCGCCGAAGTCCTGCAAGCGCACCTGAGCCGCCGGTTTCCCGGCCGGGCACCGCTGTTGCGTGCCAGGGCCGCCCGGTGGCTCGCTCGGGCCGGCCGACTCGGCGACGCGATCGCCCAGGCGTCCGCCGCGGCCGACTGGCCGTTCGCGTCCGCGCTCCTGACCGACAATCTGGCCCTGGGCAAACTGTTCACGGGCCTGGAGACGTCCACCCTGACCCGCGCGTTCGCCACCATGCCGACGGACCTGCCCGGCGCGGCGCCGGCCCTGGTGGCGGCGGCGTGCCGGGTTGCCGAGGGCGACCACCGGGGTGCAACGGCCGCACTGCGGCGCGTGGACGCATGCCTGACCGGTGCCGCCGACCCGTGCCTGTTGCTCGGCCGAGCCCTGGTCGGCGTGCTCGTGGCCCGTCCGGCGGCGGACGCGGAGGCCGCCGAGCACGCCGCGGCCGACGTCTACCGTCTCATGCGGCAAATCCCACGACCGCTGCGCGAGCGGCACCCGGAATTCCTCGCCCTCACGCTCGTCAACCTCGGCGCGACCGAGCTGGGCGGCGGGCGGCTGGATCGTGCCGAAGCCACCCTCAGCGCCGCGCTGGAGGCCTGTTCTCGACCGGGCACCGAGGAACCGCGCTGCGACGCGCTCGGGTCACTGGCCCTGGTCGACCTGCTGCGGGGGCGCCTGCACGACGCCCGGGCACACGCCTCCGATTCGCTCGCATTGGCACGCGGATGCGCGCTGTCGCCGGACCGGGTGACCGGGCTCGACCATCTGGTCCTGGCCGGCGTCGCCACCGAACACGACGACCTGGACGCCGCCCGAGCCGGCCTCGACCTGGCGAACGCGGCGGCGGACACCTTCCACGAACCCGTGGCGAACGTGCAGGCGGCCGTCATCGGCGCCCGGTTGGCGAGCGCGAGAGGGGACGGCGAGCGAGCCCTCGCCGTACTGCGGGGCGCGGCCGGCTCGACGCCGGATGTCGTGGCGGCCACGGCGCGATGGGAGGCGGACGAACTCGCCGTCGCGCAGTCCTCGGCCCATCTGGCCCGGGGCGACCCGGAGGCGGCGTTGCGCGTGCTGGGCGGCATCGCCGAAGAGCGTCCCCGGTACGTCGTCGCCCGGGCGCGCGCCCTGCTTGCCGCCGGCGAACGCACGCGCGCGCTGAAGCTGCTGACCGACCTGCCCGACCACGCGACGAACGCCGACCGGGTCCAGGCCCGCCTGGTGCAGGGCGCAGCCGCCGCCGAGGCCGGCCGCCTCGCGGAGGCCGGCCGCCTACTGGGCGAGGCGCTCGAACTCGCCCGCGCCGAAGGACTGCGGCGGACGGTCGCCGAGGCGGGCCCTTGGGTACGCCGGCTGCTGCGCCGGGACCCGCGCCTGGCGATGGCGCACGGGTGGCTTCCCGCCCGAGTCCTCGGACGGACCGGCGCCGGCCCGCCGGCGACTCGGGCGCCGGGCCGCACCGGCGAACAGACGTCGGCCGTACCGGTGCCGCTGACCGACCGCGAGAGCGAGGTGCTGCGCGAGGCCGCACGGATGTCGTCCACGGAGGAGATCGCCGCGGCACTGTTCATCTCACCGAACACGGCGAAAACCCACCTGAAGAGCATCCACCGCAAGCTCTGCGTCACCCGCCGCAGCGAGGCCGTGCGTCGGGCGCGCAGCCTGGGGATTCTCGAGTGACGGCGGGGACGATTCCACGTTGAACAGGACAAAGGAACCTCGATGTTCAAAACACGCCGGTCCGAAGACCACGAGCGCAGGGCACAACGGCGCGCCCACGCCGACTACACCGGTGGCGTCTACGGATCGATGCTCGCCTCGTCCGTCATCGTCGGCGCCGGGGCACTGGGCTCCTTTCCACGCGTGGAACTCATCCTGCTGCTCCTGGCCACCGGACTGGTCTTTTGGATCGCCCACGTGCACGCGGAACTCTTCGGCGAACGCATGTCCCAACGGCGGCTGAATCGCGACGTCGTCTTGCGTGTGTGCAGGGAGGAGTGGCCGATCTTCAAAGCCGCCATTCCGCCGGCGATCGCGGTGGCGGTCAGCCCGCTGTTCAGCCTGGGAGCACAGGGGACGGTCTGGCTGGCGCTCATCGTCGCCGTCGGCGGGCAGGTCGGATGGTCGCTGGCCGCCGCCTTCCGATCCGGTGCCTCCACGCGGCTCGTGGTCGTCTCCGCGGCGGTGAACCTGGTGCTCGGGGTCCTCATCATCGTCCTCAAGGTCGTCCTGACGCACTGAACCCGGTGCGGCCGGGGTGGGACGCGGTGGGCGGTGGACGTACGCGAAGCCGCGGTCGGAATCGGCGGTGGTGGACCGGTGTGGCGTCGGCCGGTAGGGGATTCCGCGCGTCGGCTGCCGCCATTCGACGTACCGCCGTGGCGAGCCGCGAGCCCGCCCTTTGGGACGCTGCGACGATGTGGCCATGACGGACACGGCCGGGACCGCGAAGCGTTCGGCGGCGGGACTCGTCCTGGGGACACTGGCCGCCGGGCAGTTCGTGATGGCGCTGGACAGCTCCGTCATGAACGTCTCGATCGCGACGGTCGCCGAGGACGTGGGCACGACCGTGACGGGAATCCAGGGCGCGATCACGACCTACACCCTGGTGATGGCGATGTTCATGATCCCCGGTGGCAAGGTCGGCCAACTCATCGGCCGTAAGCGCGCGTTCATGATCGGCTGCGTCGTCTACGGCTGCGGCTCCCTGACCACGGCACTCGCCCCGAACCTGCCCGTTCTCCTGTTCGGCTGGTCGTTCCTCGAGGGGATCGGGGCGGCGTTCATCCTGCCCGCGATCGTGGCACTCGTCGCCGGGAACTTCCCCGCGGAACGCCGGCCCGCCGCGTACGGACTCGTCGCCGCCGCGGGGGCGGTGGCGATCGCGCTCGGGCCACTGATCGGGGGTGTCGCCACGACGTACTTCTCCTGGCGGTGGGTCTTCGCCGGCGAGGTCCTGATCGTGCTCGTGATCCTGCTGCTCGCCCGACGTGTCGCCGACGCGCCGACCGGCGAACGTGCCCGCATCGATCTCGTCGGCGCCGTGCTCTCCGCCGCCGGACTCGGGACCTTCGTCTTCGGCGTACTGCGTTCCAGCGAATGGGGCTGGTTTCTGCCGAAGGCCGATGCGCCCGCCTGGCTCGGCATCTCGCTGGTCGTGTGGTTGATGCTGACGGGTCTGGCCGTCATCCGGCTCTTCCTGCACTGGGAGGCCCGCCTCGTGGAGCGGGGGAGGGATCCGCTCGTGGACCCGGCCATGCTGCGCAACCGGCAGCTCACCGGGGGCCTGACGATGTTCTTCTTCCAATACCTCGTGCAGATGGGCGTGTTCTTCGTCGTACCGCTGTACTTGTCGGTGGCACTCGGGCTGTCCGCGCTGGACACGGGCGTGCGCATTCTGCCGCTCTCGCTCACGCTGCTGGCGGCCGCGATCCTGATTCCGCGATTCCTCCCGAACGTCTCGCCGCGGCGCGTGGTACGGCTGGGGATCCTCGCGTTGCTCGCGGGCGCGGTGGCGCTGATGGCCGCACTCGACGCGGGCGCGGGCGCGGAGGTCGTGACCGTCCCGTTGTTGTTGATCGGGCTCGGCATGGGTGCGTTGGCCTCCCAGCTCGGATCGGTCACCGTCTCGGCGGTGCCGGACGAGCAGAGCGCGGAGGTCGGCGGCATTCAGAACGCGGTCACCAATCTCGGCGCCTCGATCGGCACGGCGCTCGCGGGGTCCGTCCTGATCGCCACGATGACCACTTCGTTTCTGACCACCATCGAGCAGAACCCGGCGGTCCCGCCCCAGGTCACGAGCCAGGCGACCGACGAGCTCGAGAGTGGGGCCCCCTTCCTCTCGGACGCCCAACTCGAGTCCGCCCTCGACAAGGCGGGCACAAGCCCGGAGGTGTCCCAGGCCGCGCTCGACGCGAACAACGACGCCAGGCTCGACGGCCTGCGCGCCGCGCTCGCCATCCTCGCCTTCGCCGCACTCCTCGCGATCTTCTTCACCCAACGGATCCCGACGACCCAACCTCGCTCGAAACCGGCGTAGACGACGCGGATCCCGACGACCCGACCCGGCTCGAAACCGGCGTGGACGACGCCCCTCCGCCGCGACCGCGCGGGCGCGGCACGACGCCGTGGGCGGCGCTCGCGCAGGTGTCCTGCCGTCGGTGGTGCTCCGGCTCGTCGCGGGTCGGAGGGTGCCGGACCGAGTCCGGCACTAACGTGGATAGCACGATGACCGGCGCGGAGGCTCGGGCGGATCCCGCGTCCCGAGTGCACACGGTCACGGAGGAGTCATGACGGATTCCGAGAAGCCCGGCCGGGGCCCGGGAACAGGCCGCGGCCCTGGGCGTCCTCTCGGGGCGGCCGAGACCCCCGAGAAGCAATGGCCGCCGGTGACGGCCTCCCAGCGCCGGCTGGCCCGGCTGGCCTTCGTGGCGGCGCTCGGCGCCGCGGCGATCCTCGTCAGTGGTGGTCGCAGCAGCCTGCTGGTGCTGATCGTGGGTGTGCTCGGACTCGTGGTGACGGTCGCGGCGCTGTGGGGCTTCCTGAGCAACCGAAGCCCACTGCGCTGGATCTGCGCCGGCGTCGCCGTCGCCGCGCCGATCACCGTGATCGTCTGCTACATCGCCCGCGGCCATGTGTGGGACATCGTGCTGACGCTGCTCCTGGCGGCACTGGCGGTTGCCGCCGCGAGGGCCGCCCTGATCCTGGCCCGGCCGCCTGCCGGCATGCCCGAGCGCGAGACGCCGCCCCCGATCCGACCCTTTCTGATCATGAATCCGCGCTCGGGCGGCGGAAAGGTGGCCCGGTTCGCACTGGACGACAAGGCGACCGCGCGGGGCGCGGAGGTGGCGCTGCTCGACGGCCCCGGCCAGATCGACGTCGCCGCACTGGCCCGGAAGGCGGTGGCGGACGGGGCCGATCTGCTCGGGGTCGCGGGCGGCGACGGCACCCAGGCGCTCGTCGCCGGCATCGCCGCCGAGAACGACCTTCCGTTCCTCGTGGTCTCGGCGGGCACACGCAACCACTTCGCGATGGACCTCGGGTTGGACCGGGAACGGCCGGACGCCGGCCTCGACGCCTTGAACGACGGCGTCGAGGTCTGCGTGGACCTGGGGCTGATCGGCGGCAGGACCTTTGTCAACACCGCCTCGTTCGGTGCCTACGCCGACGTCGTGCAGAGCCCGGCGTACCGGGACGACAAGCGGGGCACGATGCTCGAACTGCTTCCCGAAACGCTCTCCGGCCGGCGCGGCCCGCACCTGGTCGTCCGCATCGACGGCGAGGTGGTCATCGAGGGCCCGAAGGCACTACTCGTCAGCAACAACCCGTACGAGTTCGGCGGTCCGACCGAGCTGGGCCGGCGGGCCCGCCTCGACAGCGGCCTGCTCGGCGTCATCGCGATCACGGTCGGCAACGCCGAGCAGGCCGTCGAACTGCTGCGTGGCCGCCGTGGCCGAGGACTGCGCACACTCGTCGCACACGAGGTGCTCGTCGAGTCGCACGCCACCCGGATCCCGGTCGGCATCGATGGTGAGGCCGTGCTCATGCCCACCCCGGTGCGACTGACGATCCGGCCGCTCGCCCTGCGGGTGCGCGTGCCGCGGGAACGGCCGGGCGTGCCACGGTCGAAGCCGCCGATCGACCTGGCCCTGCTGCGTCACCAGGCGCTGAACACGACGCGTCCCGCGGGCGGCGGTACCTCCTCGACCCGTCGCGGGCAGCGGGAGTGACGGCCGACCGACGGCCCACCGCGAGCTGACGGCGCACCACGGCGTGACGACCCACCGCCCTTCGGCGGCCGCTGAGCCGCGCCCGGCAACGGGCGCGGCAACAGTCACCGCTCGGTGGGTGCCTCGCCGGACTTCGACTTCGGAGCCGCTGCTGTCTTGGCCTGCGTGGTCGACCACTTGAGTTCGATCTCGAGCTCGATCTCGCCGTCGCCCACTTCCACCTCGACCTCGCTGCGCAGCTCGTCGGGAACGTGCATGCTCAGCACGCCGGGGCCGAGCTCCAACTCGACGTGACCGCCGCGCCTCAGCGCGGTCGCAAGCGCGGAGAGCAACTCGGCCGCCTCGGTCCGTGACAGGGAGCCCTTCTGCTCGAACTTGAGGTCCTTCATGGGAAGCCTCCCACTCCGCTACGAACAGTCTCTGCAGTCGAGTCTGCGCCCCGCGTGGCACCTGGGCATCCGGTGGCACCGGACGGGCTGCGGCGTTGGACGAGCGGTGTCGGCGGTACGAAGCTCCCGAGCGTCGTACGGTCGCATTCCCGGTGCGGCGCCCGACGGACCGCCCCGACTGGACGCCGGGAGTCGGGCGAGTTCCCATGGAGACGGGGCCGATCGCCTCCGTGGCCGGTCCACACCTGATCCGCCGCAGCCCCCGGGTCGCCCGGCGATGCGGTCATGACGCCCCGGGTGGGTGACCCGACCGCATCATCTGTGGAAGGCACCGTCGGTGACGTCCTCGAGGATCTTCGGATGAACGCCCGGCAGGATGAGCAGGCAGCGGTCCGGCATGCGGCGGCCCGGCTCAAATGCGCCTTTCCCTCCGTGGATCCGGCCACCGTCGACGCGCTCGTCGAGGCGGCCCAGGACGCGCTGAGGGAGGCCCCGATCCGGACGTACGTCCCGATCCTGGTCGAACGGCGCGCCAGAACCATGCTCGCGGACGGCGTCACGCCCCCGGCACCGGCGACGTTGCCGCCCGACATCGAGTCCCGGGGACACGGAGCCACGGCCTGGCACATCGTGGAGCGGTGAGCCGAACACGGTGGTCACCCCGGAGGCAGCGGCGCCGTGCCGCCGACAAGGCCGTGCGGCCGGGCACGTGGCAGACGGCCCGAAAGATTGCTCGGGATTTCCCGCGCAGCCGTGTCGAGAACGGGAGAGCGATTCCGACCCACCCGTGAGAGCAACGCGCGAGCCCGGCCGAACCCGTGCGGAGGACATCGACCGGGCACCGCCGATCCGCGGCGGTGGGTCTCATCGCCGTTGTCGACAACATGGGAGGAAATCATGACTCAGCTATTGAGGGTGCAGAACTTCAGCGTCTCCGCCGACGGTATCGGCGCCGGTGAGGATCAGACCTTCGAGCGCCCGTTCGGCCACGTGGAGCCGGAGCGGTTGTTCGCCTGGGCCGGTGCCACGGCGAGCTGGCCCATGCGTACCGATCCCGGGGGCAGCCGGGGCCTCGACGATCACTTCACGCGCGACTACCCGCGCAACATCGGTGCCGAGATCATGGGTCGCAACAAGTTCGGGCCCCAGCGCGGGCCCTGGCTCGATCACCAATGGCGCGGCTGGTGGGGCGACGAGCCGCCGTTCCGTACCCCGGTGTTCGTCATGACCCACCACGGGCGGCCTTCGTTCACGCTCTCCGACACCACGTTCCACTTCGTCGACGGCGACCCGGCCACGGTTCTCGAACAGGCGCGGGAGGCGGCCGGGGGCAAGGACGTGAGGCTCGGCGGCGGGGTCACCGTCATCCGGGAGTTCCTCGACGCCGACCTCGTCGACACCATGCACGTGGCGGTGTCGCCGGTGAAGCTCGGGTCCGGACTTCGACTGTGGCAGTCACCCGACGAACTGCTCGACCGCTTCCACCTGGAGGTCGTGCCCAGCCCGAGCGGCGTGACGCACCACTTGTTCTGGCGGAAGTGACGCGAATTTCGCCCACGTGAGGCGCACGGAGCCTCGGATCCCGAGGTGGGTCCGGGGCCCGCGGGCGTCTCGGGTCTCCGATGTCGACCCGTGGTCCGGAGCATCCGCAGGTTTGGACTTGCTGGTCCAATTTTTCCATCGCACAGTGGCCCTGCGCCCTGGTCGTCCAGGGCCCTCGTCCGGTCGACGGCGGTATGCGGTCCGGCCGTTCGGGTTCACGGTGGAGCATCGAACAACGGAGTGGACCATGTCTATGCGACTCGAGGGGCGGACCGCCCTGGTGACCGGAGCGACCAGCAACATCGGACGTGCGATCGCGGAGGCATTCGCCGCCGAGGGAGCGTACGTCGCCGTTTCGGGCCGCAGCGCCGAGCGTGGCGGGGAGGTCGTCGACGGGATCCGCGCCCGGGGCGGCCGGGCCGAGTTCGTGCAGGTCGACCTGGACGGAAGCGCCGCCGCGTCGCAGGTGCTGGCCCGGGAGGCGACGCGGGTTCTCGGCGGTCGCATCGACGTCCTGGTCAACAACGCCGGCATCTACCCCGGCGACACCACGGCGGCCACCGACGAGAGCACGTTCGACCGGGTCTACGCGGTCAACGTGAAGGCCCCGTTCTTCCTGACCGCGGCCGTGGCACCCGTCATGGCGGAGGCCGGCGACGGAGCGATCATCAACCTGGGCTCGTGGATCGCCCGCTTGGGCATTCCGGTCGGCGCCCTCTACAGCTCCACCAAGGGAGCCATGGAGACCCTGACCCGGGCCTGGGCGGCGGAGTTCGGGCCGCATGGTGTTCGGGTGAACGCGATCTCCCCGGGTGTGGTGCTGACGCCCGCACCCGAGGAGGCCCACCCCGGCGAGATCATGATGAAAGGCACCCCCGCCGGACGGATGGGCACCCCCGACGCCATCGCGAACGCCGCCGTGTACCTGGCCGGTGCCGAGTCCTCGTTCGTGCACGGCATCGTGCTCGACGTCGACGGCGGGCGCACCACCGCCGCCGTCATCGCCGGCTGAAGCAGGGCGCCCCGGGGACGGCCGTGGGGCGGGTGGTTCCAGCGGAGCCGCCCGCCCCGGTCCGGGGCCGGACGCGCACGCACCGCGCCTGCCGGGCGGGTGCGCGGCGGCCGGGCAGGACGGCGCCCGACCCGGATGGGCCCGTGCGTCGGCCCGACGGCGGATCACGCCACCGCGCCGCCCGCGCGGCGCAGGTCCGCGATCCCTTGATCGAGAGCGGCGCGCAAATGCGTGGACCGACCCGTCGACAGGAGGATCGACACACCCCCTTGAATCGCCGCCAGCAGCGAGGCGGCCCGCACGTCGACATCCAGCTCGGCGGGAAGCATGCCGCCCGCCTGCAGCGCCCGGATGCCCGCGGCCAGGCTCTCCTGCCAGCGGCGCAGCAACTCGATCACGATCGCGCGCGCCCCGGGAGTCGAACGCCCGACCTGAAGGAACAGCGACCCGAGCGGGCACTGGTCCCCCTGCGCCTCGTAGCGCTTGATCACCACGTCCCGCCACTGCTCCCAGGCCTCCCACGAGTCGAGGCGGCCCAGATACGGCTGCTGGTCCTCCAGGACCTGCTCCGCCTCGAACCGGGCCACCGCGACGAGCAGTTCGTCCTTGCCGGCCGGGAAGTAATGGAAAAGCTGGCTCTTGCTGGTGCCGGTCCGCGCCATGATGTCGTCCAGCGTCGTCGAGGCGACGCCTCTTTCCCGCAGGACCGCCGCCGCACCCGCGACGATCCGACTTCGCGTCGCCTTGCCCTTCGCGGTCAGCTCCCCGGGCATGCCCCGCCTCCTTGCAATGGACTGAGTGGTCCACTTTAGTGGACGGCCGAGCGGCCGGGGCGCTGCGGGCGGTGGGGGAGTGGTGGCCGGCCGTGGTCGCGACCCTCGCCGCGGTCGACCGGGCTCATACCGGCGCGGACAAGGCCGTGAGGTAGGCGGACAGGGCCGCCGCGGTGTCGGTGAGCGGGAAGCGTGCGCCGAGGTACCCCTCCGGGCGGACGACCAAGCCGGTCGGGCCGTCGGGGCGGTGGAGGCGGGCGAACTCCCCGGCGGCATCGACGTATTCGGGGACGGGCAGCATGCCGGGCACGGTCGAAGCGGTTCCGCGGGCGAGGACGGCGATGGCGCGCGGGCCGGACAGCCGAATTCCCCGTCCTGCGCCGAGCGTGCCGCTGCGCACAGCCTGTCCGCCGTAGCCGCACAAGCCGTCGCTCCGACCTCGGCGGGCTTCGCACCCGCCACGCGAATCGCGGAGCAGCACAAGACCGCCGTGCGCCTGCCCGAGCACGCCCCGGTCAACAACCCGGCACGCACACCACGCCTCGCCCCGACCACGACCCACGCCGCGAAGCCATCGCCCAAATTCCCTGATCCGCGTCGAGAGAGGAACCCATCCCACCGCGAACCCTCCTGAGCGGGCGGCATGCCGGCCGGCGAACTGAGCGAGATCCCGCCGGCCGAGCCGAGCCCGCGCCGCCATCTGGGCCCGGTCCTCTCTCGACGCCGCGACGGCCCCGCCGTACGGCCGGCCGAGCAGTTGGCGTCCCGAATCGTGGACCAGGCACGAGAGTGGACGCCGACCGGCCCGGCTTTTGGGTCGCGCCGGGCCGGTACGTCCCCGAGAAGGAGGAGCGTGATCCCTCAGGTGGGCGGGCTGGGGGCGAAGGGGTGTAGTTCATTCTCGCCGGACTGCACGATGCCGTAGCTGCCCTCGGGGACCTCGTTCCAGGCACCGGGAAGGTCGCCGGGGGGCTCCGACACGATCAGGCGGGTCTCGTCGGAAACCTCGCGCAGGAACGCCACATCGGGGTGGAGCGCGCGCAGCGTGTCCACTCGGGTGCTGTAGAAGAGCGAGCGTGACTGCGTCTGGCTGGAGTAGCGGAATGCCCACAGTCGTCGGCCGTCGGTCACCGCGACCGTCATCTGCAGCGGGAACTCCACGCCGTGCCGTCGACCGGTGTGTTCCACCAGGCCGGCCATCCGCGCCACGGCGCCCGGCGGGTCCTGCTCCAAGCCGAAGGACAGTGCCAGGAAGAACATGAGCTCGGAGTCCGTCGACCCCTCGATGTCGGGGAAGAGGTCCGGATCGACGGCCAGGGCCAGGTCTCGCTTGGTGCGGTGGAAGTCGGTAATGGAACCGTTGTGCATCCACATCCAACGCCCGCGACGGAACGGGTGGCAGTTGCTCTGCTGTACCGCCGTGCCGGTGGAGGCCCGGATGTGCGCGAAGATCAGGGGAGAGCGGACGTGGTCGGCGATCTCCCGGAGATTGCGGTTGCTCCAGGCCGGGCCGGTGTCCCGCACGAGCGCCGGAGCGTCGACGCCGGGTGTGTACCAGCCGACGCCGAAGCCGTCGCCGTTGGTCGTCTCGACGCCCAGCCGGGAGTGCAGGCTCTGATCGATCAGCGAGTGAGTCGGTTTGTAGAGGATGGTCTCGAGCAGGATGGGGGTTCCCGCGTAGGCGAGCCAACGGCACATCGTCTACCGCCTCCGGTCTTGGGATTGCGCTGCGGAACCCGCGCCGCGGAACCGCGTCGTGGGTCTGCGCCGCCGGGCCCGGGCCGCCGCGCCCGACACGAGCGCGTTGTGCGGATCCGGCCTTGGCACATCGCCCCCGTCACACGGCTCCCGGGGCTTCGGCGACGTAGCGACGGACCGCTTCCGCGTCGACGTCGTGGATGTCCACGCCGCCCGGACTCCACGGTCTCCACCTTTCGACTCTAGGCACGTCCGCCGGTGGTTGCACCCGGGCGGAAGCCGATGCGGCAAGGGCGGCGGCCGGATCGGGCCGCGGACACGGCCGGCCGCGGTCCCGCGGTGTGCGCGGCCGTCATCGGCGTCGCACTCGCCGGTGCACGCGCGCCCTTGGTTCGGTCGACGCGGTGACCGGCACGCACATCCGGTGGGAAGAGATGGTGCACGGGGCCCCATTCGGCGCCGGAAATTGGTGCACGGAGGTCGTAGTTCCGGCCACGCGCGTCCCTCTAGCGTGCTCATCACCGCCGGCCGGACCGAGACCAGGCTCCGGGCGGTCGAGATGTGTGCCGTGCAAGGGAAGGGACGATCATGCAGCCAGGATTCCGGGTGACCTCGATCCAGGACACGCCGCCGTCGACGGTCGCCGACGGGATCGTCGCCCGTGTGCTGAAGGAAGGCAGCACCGAGGACCCGTCGGTCGTCATGGAGCTGAACTTCGCGCCGGGCGCCGCCTTCGGGAAGGACGCCCATGCCCAGCCGGAGATCCTGATCGTCACCGAGGGCGTGTTCCTGGACGGACACGCCGAGTACGGCAAGGGCAGCGTCATCGTGGGCACCCCGGGCTCGGTGCACTTTCCGCAGTCCGAAGTGGGCTGCACGGTGCTCGCGATCCACCCCGCGGGCCTGTAGCGCCGAAGGGCCTGGTGATGTCGATGACCAGCGCACCGGAGTCCCGTTGGCCCGGGCAACCGCGACCTCGCCGGATGACCTTGGCCGTCTACCGGGTCGACGAGACGACCGGCGACCGTATCCCGGTTGCCGCACCGCAGACCGTCGTCGTCTCCGAGCGGGTGTGCGCGCAGACGAGCGCGTACCCGGCCTGCCGCTGTCGGCGCTGCCGCCCGCCCGGTTCCTGACGACGGCTCGGCCCGGGACAAGCGGGCGGACGGCTACCGCGTGTTCAACGGTGTGTACCGGCGGCTCGGGCGCGAATCCGACGGACTCGACGCCCCGACGCACCGGAAGTGCACCGCTGCCCACCCCGGGCCGCCGAAGCGGCCGATGGGGGCATCCGGTGCTTCAAATGGTGCACGAGTGCCCTATGGATGGCCGAAATTGGTGCATCAGGGCCGTGGCTCCGCGCTCCGGTCGTCCTCTAGCGTGCTGATCTCCGCAGCCGGAACCGGGAAACCGGGTTCCGGATCACCGGTGCACCACCGGCTCCTTTCGTGCGGCGATTGGTTTGAAATTCGTGATCGATGACGTGCATATCTGGGTCGGCGCTTCGAGTGCGGGCCTCGCCGCCGGCCTGACGTGGCTCGGCCACCTGCCGGGGCGACGCAGAGCCGCGCAACACGTCCGACAGGTGCACGACCGGGCCCGGCAGGCCGCGGCCCGGTCGGAGCAGACGGCCGGGCAGGCCGCTCACGAGGCCCGTTCCGCGGTGCTCCGCGAGGTCGAGGAGGTCAGGGCGGAAGCCGCCGCGAACTGGTCGCAACTCCAGCTTGTGATGGCCGAGCTGGAACACCTGGTCGCAGTACGTCTGCCCGCGGTGGCGCAGCGCCTCCAAGGTGTGTCGATCGCCGCGCCCACGGGGCTGCGCCGTCCGGAGGTGTTCGACGGTTCCGAGGTGGCGGAGCGCATGGCGGAGATCGAGGAGGCGCTGCGCGAGGCGGCGGCCGCGGTCCGGCGCCGCGTCGAGGATTCGGCCCGCGCCGGAGTGCGGGTCGCGGCCGAGGAGATCCAGGCGGCCCTGACGCGTGCCCAGCGGGACATCGACAACGCGCTCGACGACCAGGACGACCCGGAATTGTCGGCACGTCCGGACGGGGCGTACACACGCACGCTCGCCCGGGTGGACCACAGCGTCACACTGGCGGGGCACACCGTGCAGCGCCTGCGGATCCTGACCGAGTCGTGGCCGGGCGTGCAACGGGCGAACTGCACCGTCGCGGAGATCGTGGAGAGCGCGCGCGGACGCGTCCGGCAGAGCGAGGCGGTCGACTACACCTACCGGGCGCAGACCGGCGAGACGGTGGTGGAAGGTCTCGTGGTGGAGCCGGTCATCGTGGTCCTCACGGAGTTGCTGGACAACGCCACCTCCTACTCGGGGGCCCCGGCCGCCACACACGTCGTCAGGGTGGCGGCCGGCATGCGCATCACGGTCGAGGACCAAGGGCTGGGCATGAGTCCGCTCCAACTCCAGGAGGCCGAGCGCGCACTCGCGTCCGGCGAGACCGACGTCACGGGCCTGGGTGATCCCGGGCGCCTCGGATTCCTGGTCATCGGGCGTCTGGTACACGCCTACGGGCTGCGGGTCGGCCTGTCCCCGTCGGCTTCCGGCGGCGTCCGGGCCGACCTGCTGATCCCCACCGGGCATCTGGTCGCGGACGGACCCGAGGAAACGCGGTACCCACCCATGGCAGTGGAACAGGAGCCGTCGTCCGCCGCCGCGCCGTACCCGGCCGAACTGCCCGCGGGTCGGACGTACGCCGCCGAACCGGCCGCGGTCCAGGGCGAGTTGCCCGAGGATCACCAGTACACGGCCGAGTTGCCCGCGGCTGAGCCGTACGTCTCCGAACTGCCCGCGGCGCGGCTGCCCACGGCCGGGACGGGTGGCGGGACCGACATCCCCACCGCGGTGTCCCCGGCGACCTCTCCGTCCACCACGGCGGGGGAAACGCCCGCCGCACCGGAGCTGACCGCGTACGGGCTGCCCAAGCGGCAGCCGCGGCGCCCGGCGCGCAGGGACCCGGCGCCGCGACAGGAGGAGGTGGCCGACGCCGAGGCGTTCACCGAGGGGTTCGCTCGGCTCAGGGGTGTCCTGGCGGCCGAGTACGACCGAAGCGACAGCGTCAACGAAGGTTGGAGCACGTGATGTCCGAGTACCCGCACGCCACGGCCGACACGGCCGACCTGCGCCCGCAACTCAACGCGCTCCTCGGGGAGGGCGTCGTCTCCGCCGTGCTGTTCTCGACCGACGGGCTGGCGCTGGCGGCCACCGACGGCCTGGGCCGTGACGAGGCCGAGCGGTCCTGCGCGGCGTTCGCCGGCGTGGCCTCCCTGCAGGACACGTTCGCCGACTGTTGCCGAACCACGCCCGACGACCTCTTGATGCGCTATCAGATCATGGACTTCACGCGGTACACGGTCCTCCTGCTCGCGGCAGGCCGCAACAGCGGCCTGGGCGTCGCCGTCGAAGGCGACTCGATCAGCCAGAACGTGCAGTTGGCACTGTCGAAATCGCTCAAACTCATCAAGGCCCTGGGACCGTTCCTTGCCGCCCGGGACCGCCAGGCACCCGCCCGGGCATGACCTCCGGCGCGGGTGGTAGCGGCCACACGCGCCGCGGCGTCGTCCGCTCGCACACGGTCATCCGCGCGGAAGCGGCGGCACCGCAGGGCGAACGCCCCCGCATCGACGTGGCGACGCTGCTGTCGGTCGACCCCACGGCCCCGGTGACCGGACTCGGCGTCCAAGCGCGTCGCGTGGTCGCGCTGTTGGTGCCGGGGGTGTTGTCGGTGGCGGACGTCTCCGCGCATCTGGAGCTTCCGGGGGCCGTGGCGCGTGCCGTCGTCGCGGACCTGGTCGTCAGCGGCCACGTACGTGCCGCGGACCCCTTCACGCCGCTCGCACAACCGCACGACCGGGACTTCCTCGAAAGGGTTCTGCATGGCCTCCAGCGTCTCTGACCGCGGATATCTGCCCGCCAGGGCACGATCGGTGAAGGTCGTGGTCCTGGGGGCGTTCGGTGTCGGCAAGACCACCTACGTGGCGACGCTCTCGGAGATGCGTCCGCTGCACACCGAGGAGCGACTGACGCGTGCCGGCGAACTGGTGGACTACGTGGCGGTGGACACGAAGTCGACGACGACGGTGGCCATGGACTTCGGGCGGCGCACGCTCGGCGACGGCGACATCGTGGTCTACCTGTTCGGCGCACCCGGGCAGCCACGCTTCGCCGCGATGATCCGTTCGCTGCTGACCGGTGCCCTGGGCGGGCTGGTGCTCGTCGACACCCGGTACATCGACCGGTCCTACGAGTCGATCGACCTCCTCGAGGAGGCCGAACTGCCCTACGTCGTGGCCGTCAACACCTTCCCCGGAGCCCCCGAATACCCCGAGGACGCGCTGCGCGACGCACTGACCCTCCCCGGCGACCGCCCCCTCGTCTTCATCGACGCCCGCACCATGCACTCGGCGAAGCGCGCCCTGGTCGCGCTGGTCACCGACATCCTCCGACCCGCAGGGAGCCGCGCCCGATGACCGACCGGGACCAGCAATCCGCCGCCCTGCCACGGTTGTTCGGCACCGCGTTTCGCGAACACCCGGAAGCGGCCCACAGATCGCTGCGCGCCGCCGGACCGGTGGCCTGGGCCGAAGTCGCGGACGGCGTACGGGTCCTCGTGGTCACCGACCACGCCGCCGCCCGCGAGCTCCTCGGCGACCCGGCGTACACCAGGGACCCGGGCACGTGGGAGGCCCTGGCGCGCGACAGCGTCCCGCCCGGACTCGCGCTCATGTACGCCGGCGGTCTCCAGCACACCGACGCCGAGGAGCACCAGCGGTTGCGGCGGGTCGTGGACGACTGCCTGGCCTGCGTCGATCTGCACTCCATCCGGCGCGGCGTCCAGCGCTACGCACGGGAACTCGTCAAGTCCTTCGCCCGCCGCGGACACGCGGACCTGATGGCCGAGTTCGCCGAACGCGTCGCCGTACACACCCTGGTCGAGCTGCTCGGCGGCACGGCGGACATCGCCGAACAAGTCCGTGCGTACGCCTGGCCCGTGGTCGACGCGCTGCCGGAGGCGGCCGAGGCGTCCGGGGAACTGAACCGTGCGCTGGGCGAAGTGGTCGCGGCCAAGCGAGCCAGGCCCGGTGCCGACGTGACGTCGTGGATGTTGGCGCACCCGGCGGCGCTCGGCGACCGGGAGGCCGAACTGCTGCTGCGCTCGATGGTGCTGCTCGGCGCCACGTCCACGGCCGCCTGGATCGGCACCACGCTGCACGCGCTGCTCACCGAACCGGCGTATGCCGGCGAACTCGTCGGCGGCGCGGTGACGATCCGCGACGCGATGGACGCCACCCTGGCGACCCGGTGTCCGGTGGTGAACGCGTCGGTGCACTACGCGCGGCGGCCCACGACCCTGCACGGTGTCGCGATACCCGCCGGGGTGCCGATCCTGATCGGCCACGCCGCCACCGGACCGGCCCCGGCTCGGCCCGGCATGCCGCGGTCCCGGGACCGCAGCCACCTGGCGTGGTCGGCCGGCCCCCACCGATGCCCCGCGCAGGCCGTGGCCTCCACCATCGCCGAAGCGGCGATCGAAACGGTCGTCGACGCCCTGTGGGACCTGTCCACACCCACTCCGGCGATCTCCGGCAGGCCCGGCCCGTTCCGGCGGTGCCCGGCGCACCTGGGCGTCCTGTTCGCGCCCGACGGCGGACGCGGCGCCGACGGGCCGCCCGCGCGAGGCGACGGCGAACCCGTCGTGGACACTGATTCCGGTTCCGGTCTGAAAGGGGTGACCGCAGGACATGTTGTCCCTGCGTGACTTGAGTGCGATTCCCGAGTTCGGGCTGAATCCGGTGGTCGGCGCGGATCGGGAGGTGCACCGCGCCCTCATCCTGTCCGGCCGCGAGTGGATCGGCGCGGACATCGCGAACGCCCTGATCGTCGCCAACGCCGCGAACCTCCAGGTCGTGGACCGGCTCCTGGCGACGCTCGCCGCGGGTGGGGCGGCCGGGCTCGCGGTCGCGGAAGCCCCCGACGAAGCCTCCATCGCCGCGCTCCGGCGAGCCGCGGAGCACCGCGGCTTCCCGCTGCTCACCTCCACGCGCCCGCTCTCCGCGTGGCGATCCGGCCTCGCGCAGAGCGTGCTGGACCTCGGCGCGGACCGGGCCCGGCGGCACGCCGCCAGATTGGCGGAACTGATCGGGCAGCTCAAGACCTCCCACGACGCCGTCGGGGCGATCAGCCGGCTCCTGGCCGACGAGTTGGACGCGGAAGTCGTCGTACGCGGCGCGGACGGCATCCTCGCCGCGGTGCCACCGGCCGCCCCGCTCACCCTGGCCTCCGTCATCCAACGGCCGGACCGCCCCTTGCAGACGACGCCGGCCGGCCTGTTCGCCGGCACCGTCCACCTGTCGGCCGACCAGGTCCTGATCGTCGCGACCAAGGAACCCGCCGGGCGGGCGGACCGGGAGATCGTCCATCACGCGGCCACGGCGCTGACGTTCGCCTTGGCGCCCCGGCCCCGGCAGACCGACACGGCCCTGACCACCGCCGTCCGCGGCATCCGGCTCTCCGCCTTCCAACTCCTGATGACCGGCAACACCACCCATGCCCGACGGGTCATGGCCGGCGTCACCCCCGGGCTCCTGGACAGCGAGTCCGCCCGGGTCTTCGTGGTGGACTGCGCACGCGCGGACCGCGACACCGTCATGGCGGAGGTGGAACGCAGCCTCCACGACCGGGCACTGGCCATCCGCTGCCCCGCCTACCACGAGCACGTCATCGTCGTCGTCCCGGAACACCCCGGAACCGACGCGGAACGTGAACTGCGAGCCCTGCGCCAGGCGTTCGGCAGCGCGGACGTCGCGGTCGGAGGCAGCCCGGTGCATCCGCTGGAAGGGGTCGGCGACGCCTACGGGGAAGCGGCCGACGCCCTGTCCCGTGCGGTACACCACCCGGAGCGCACGGTCATCACCTCGTCCCGCACCCCCGGCCTGGTGGACGTCCTGCCGGACGCCGCCCGCGGGTGGGCCGCCGGGTTCCTCGAGCCGATCCTGAGCCTGCCGCGAGCCGGGCAACAGATCCTGGAAGCCACCGCGATGGCACTGGAGTTCCGGACGTCGGCGGCGGCCCGGATCATCGGCGTGCACCGCAACACGATCGCCCGGCGGGTCAACCACGTGTGCGCCGAGATCGGGATCAACCCGGACCGCACGCTCGACCGCATCACGCTGTCCCTGGCAATCCAGATCGTCAGCACACTCCCCTCCACGCCCCCTGGGCAGGGCTCGGACGTGTCACTGCACGGCGTACTCTCCCATCCCCAGGTCCGCGGGTGGGCGGAGCGGACGCTGCGGCCGCTGGCGGACGATCGACGCGACCTCATCCGTACCCTGCGAACCTGGGTGCTCACCGAGTTCAACGCCGACGCGACGGCGGCACGCCTGGGGATCGCCACCAAGACCGTCCGCGCGCACATCCACGCCGCGGAACCCCTCCTCGCCAGGGACCTGATCACCGGCCTGCCGCAGGACGTGGCGGAGGAGGGGGAACAGCGCCTGAGCGGCCTCAGGACGCTGACCGTCGCGCTGTACGCGACCACGCCACCGGGAGGCGCGCACCCCGCGCTGCCCGGCGACCCGCCCCGGCCCGCCCAGGGCGCCGGTGGCTTCGCCGCAAGCCGCTGACGGCCGCCCTCGTCTCGCCCCGCCGCCGACCCGGCCGGCGCGAAGCGCACGGCAATGGCCGGCCGACCGAACGCGGGGGTTGGAACCGGCGATCGAGGGCAGCGTCAGGGAAGCTTGAACGTCGCCTGACCATCGGCGAGTTGCGTGCTCCGGCAGGGTACGCATCGGCCGGGGCGCGGAGCGGCGTCGAGGTGGGAACACGGGACGCCGGATGGTCCGTTGTGGCGGAGTCCGCTGCTCGGGTCGGGGAAGAGGGAGCGGACTTGAGCACGATACGTCCCATGATCGAGGATTCGGTGGCCGAATCCGGCCCGGGACTGCTCGGGCGCGGCACCGGTCGGGAGGCGCGAATCGGTGGATTCGTGCGATACGACCGCGTGTTCTGGTGGCTCGCGCCCACCGTGTGTGTCGTCGCGGCGTATTGCGGTGCGCGACAGGAGTGGGACCTGTTGGCGGCGATCGTGGTCGTCGCCGTGACGGCGATCGGCGTGTTGTACGCGTGTGGTCGGCTCCGACCGGCGGTTCGCTCCGAACGGCGGCGATGGGCGCCGCGTACGCGGGCGATCACGCGAGGGCGGGCGGTGTCCTTTGCCGCCGTGGACGCCATGACCGGAGCCGGATTCGAGGAACACGTCGCGGAGTTGTGTCGTCGTGACGGGTGCCGCGACGTGGTGGTCAGCGGTGGAGCGGGCGACCTGGGGGCGGATGTCGTCGCCCGGCTCCCGGACGGGCGCAGCCTCGTCATCCAATGCAAGCGGCTCGGCAGGACACGGGCGGTGGGCAGTCCGGACATGCAACGCTTCGTGGGAACCGCGCGGCCGGTACACCATGCCGACGTCGCGGTGCTCGTCACGAACTCCAGGTTCACGGCTCCCGCCCGTCGGCTCGCCCGGGCCCAGGACATCGTGACCCTGGACCGGCGGGCCCTGGGTCGGTGGATGGCGGGCAGCGAACTCTCGACGGTCCTGCTCGGCGGAACGGGAGCCCCGACAGAGGCGATCATCGACTTCGACGCACCGCGCCTCGGATAACATTCGGTGTATTTGCCGATGGGCCGCGGTGACGCGGATCCGAGGCGAACTGTACGCGGATGTCCGGTGTGGGGCCGGGTCACCGGGGACCGAGACGAGGTTGCATTTCATGACCGATACTGCGGACACCGGTGCGGTTCCCGCCCCGCGTGCGCGGGCGCGGCGCAAGACGGACGTGGTCGGCAACGCGGAACTGCGGCAACTTCTGGCCGGGTTGACCGCTGTCCGCGACGGCGACTTCGGCACCCGGTTGCCCGACGACGGCGATGGTCTCCTCGGCGAGATCGCCGGGGTGTTCAACGGCATGGTCGACCAGTTGGCGTTGTTCACCTCGGAAGTCACCCGGGTGGCCCGGGAGGTGGGGTCGGAGGGCACACTGGGCGGGCAGGCCGGGGTGCCCGGGGTGTCCGGGACATGGGCGGATCTGACCGATTCCGTCAACGCGATGGCGGGCAACCTGACCACGCAGGTCCGCGACATCGCCCAGGTCGCCACCGCCGTGGCGCGCGGGGACCTGTCGCAGAAGATCGACGTGGACGCGCGTGGCGAGATCCTGGAGTTGAAGAACACCGTCAACACGATGGTCGATCAGCTCTCGGCGTTCGCGGACGAGGTGACCCGGGTGGCCCGCGAGGTGGGCAGCGAAGGTCGGCTGGGCGGGCAGGCGCAGGTCCCCGGTGTCGGCGGGGTCTGGCGCGACCTGACGGACTCGGTGAACTTCATGGCCGGGAACCTCACGGACCAGGTGCGCAACGTCGCGCAGGTGACGACCGCGGTCGCGTTGGGCGACCTGTCACAGAAGATCACCGTCGACGCGCGCGGCGAGATCCTGGAGTTGAAGAACACCATCAACACGATGGTCGATCAGCTCTCGGCGTTCGCGGACGAGGTGACCCGAGTGGCCCGCGAGGTGGGTACCGACGGGCGGCTGGGCGGGCAGGCCGACGTCAAGGGCGTCTCCGGCACCTGGCGCGACCTGACGGACTCGGTGAACTTCATGGCCGGGAACCTCACCTCCCAGGTGCGTTCCATCGCCCAGGTCGCCACCGCGGTGGCGCAGGGCGACCTGTCGCAGAAGGTCCGGGTGGACGCGCGCGGGGAGATCCTGGAGCTGAAGAACACCATCAACACGATGGTCGACCAGCTCTCGGCGTTCGCCGACGAGGTGACCCGGGTGGCCCGCGAGGTGGGTACCGACGGGCGGCTGGGCGGGCAGGCCGACGTCAAGGGCGTCTCCGGAACGTGGAAGGACCTGACCGAATCCGTCAACGTCATGGCGGACAACCTCACCGCGCAGGTGCGTTCCATCGCCCAGGTGACCACCGCCGTCGCACAGGGCGACCTGTCGCAGAAGATCCGGGTGGACGCGCGCGGCGAGATCCTGGAGCTGAAGGAGACCATCAACACGATGGTCGACCAGCTCTCGGCGTTCGCCGACGAGGTCACCCGGGTGGCCCGCGAGGTCGGTACCGAGGGCAACCTCGGGGGACAGGCCACGGTCCGGGGCGCCTCCGGAACCTGGAAGGACCTCACCGACAACGTCAACGTCATGGCGTCCAACCTGACCGGACAGGTGCGTTCCATCGCCCAGGTCGCCACCGCCGTCGCGCGCGGCGACCTCTCCCGCAAGATCACGGTCGAGGCCAAGGGCGAGGTAGCCGCCCTCGCCGAGGTCATCAACACCATGGTCGACACGCTCTCCGCGTTCGCCGACGAGGTCACCCGGGTGGCCCGCGAGGTCGGTACCGAGGGCATCCTGGGAGGCCAGGCCCGGGTGCCGAACGTGGCCGGCACCTGGAAGGACCTCACCGACAACGTCAACTCGATGGCGAACAACCTCACCGGGCAGGTCCGCAACATCGCGCTGGTCACCACCGCGGTCGCCAACGGCGACCTGTCGAAGAAGATCGACGTCGACGCGCGCGGGGAGATCCTGGAACTGAAGACGACCATCAACACCATGGTCGACCAACTCTCGTCCTTCGCCGCCGAGGTCACCCGGGTGGCCCGCGAGGTCGGCAGCGAGGGCCGCCTCGGCGGACAGGCCGAGGTCGAGGGCGTCTCCGGAACCTGGAAGCGGCTCACCGAGAACGTCAACGAACTCGCCGGCAACCTCACCCGGCAGGTACGCGCCATCGCCGAGGTGGCCAGCGCCGTCGCCGAGGGAGACCTGACCCGTTCGATCACCGTCGACGCCTCCGGCGAGGTCGCCGAACTCAAGGACAACATCAACGCGATGGTGGGTTCGCTGCGCGAGACCACGCTCGCCAACGAGGAACAGGACTGGCTCAAGACGAACCTGGCGCGGGTGTCCGCGCTCATGCAGGGCCATCGCGACCTGGCGGTCGTCGCCGAACTGGTGATGGACGAGCTCACCCCGCTGGTCTCCGCGCAGTACGGCGCCTTCTACCTCGCGGAGGAGACCGGATCGGGAACGGTGCTGCGCCTGATCGGTTCGTACGGCATCGGTCTGGACGACGCCCACGCGTCGGGCATCCCGCTGGGCCGGACCCTGGTGGGTCAGGCCGCCCGCAGCCGGCACACCATCGCCGTGGACGACATCCCGGCCGACTACGTGGTGTCCTCCGGACTGGGTCGCACCGCGCCCACGGCGCTGATCGTGTTGCCCATCGTGGTGGAGGAGCAGGTGCTCGGGGTCATCGAACTCGCCTCGATCACCGCGTTCACACCGGTCCACCGGGGCTTCCTCGACCAGCTCATGGAGAACGTCGGCGTCAACGTGAACACCATCGTCGCGAACGCGCGCACCGACGAACTCCTCGCCGAGTCCCAGCGCCTGGCCGGCGAACTGCGGGCAAGGTCCGAGGAATTGCAACACCAACAGGAGGAACTCCAGCACTCCAACGAGGAACTCGAGGACAAGGCCGCGCTGCTCGCGTCGCAAAACCGCGACATCGAGGCCAAGAACCTGCAGATCGAACAGGCTCGGCAGGAACTCGAGGACCGGGCTCGCCAGTTGACGCTCGCGTCGAAGTACAAGTCGGAGTTCCTGGCGAACATGAGCCACGAACTGCGCACGCCGTTGAACAGTCTGCTCATCCTCGCGCAACTCCTGGCGCAGAACCCCACCCGCAACCTCAGCCCCAAGCAGGTGGAGTACGCGGGCATCATCCACTCCGCGGGCTCCGACCTGCTGCAATTGATCAACGACATCCTGGACCTGTCCAAGGTCGAAGCCGGCAAGATGGACGTGCACACCGAACGCGTGTCCGTGCGGCGACTCCTCGACTACGTCGAGGCGACATTCCGGCCGATGACCACGCAGAAGAGTCTGTCCTTCGACATCACCACCGGCCCCGGCGTGCCGACCGACCTGCTCACCGACGACTCGCGACTGCGGCAGATCCTGCGCAACCTGCTGTCCAACGCGGTCAAGTTCACCGATCGCGGTCGGATCGCCCTGCACATCGAAACGGCCGGCAACCACGAGATCCCGCAGGGCGTACACCTCGGCGGCGCGGTCGTGGCCTTCCACGTACGCGACACCGGCGTGGGCATCGCCGAACACCAACTCGAGACCATCTTCGGCGCGTTCCAACAGGCCGACGGCACCACGAGCCGCAAATACGGCGGGACCGGTCTGGGCCTGTCCATCAGCCGCGAGATCGCCCACCTCCTCGGCGGCGCCATCATCGCCGACAGCACGCCCGGACAGGGCAGCACGTTCACCCTGTACCTCCCCGTCGTCCACACGGTCTCCACCACCACGTCGGCGACCGACGAGCAGCCCCTCGCCCCCCTCGCCCGCGACGCCGACTTCCTGGAACGACGGGCGGTCGAGCACGCCGCGCCGCCGGCGAAGCGCCGCGTACTCGTGGTCGAGGAGCGACCGCACGGCCTGTTGAGCCTGGTCGCGCAAAGCGCCGTGGCCGACATCGCCGCGGGAGGCCACGACGGCGCCGCCGGCCCGGGCGTGGACGTGCTGACCGTCGTGGACGCCCAGGAGGCCGCCGGTACGCTCGCCACGGCACCCTGCCACTGCGTGGTGCTGGACCTGGACATGCCCGACGGCCAGGCACTGACCCTGCTCGATGCCCTCGACGCCGACTCCGCCTCGGCGAACGTGCCCGTGCTGGCCCACAACAGCCGTCGACTGCCCCAGGAACAGGCCCGCGCACTCCAGGCCCGCGCGGACAGCAAACCCCTGGAACTGCTGTCCGGACTGGACGAACTCCGCGAACGCATCGCGCTGCACCTGTCCGCGGAACAACCCGGCGACGTATTGCCCCTGGTCCACGCCACCGGACGCACCCATCACACGGCACCGGCCGTCGACGGCTCGTTCACCGGCCGCACCGTCCTGGTCGTCGACGACGACGCCCGCAATCTCTACGCGCTCAGCGGCATCCTCGAACTGCACGCCGTCAACGTCCTGCACGCCGAGAACGGTCGCGAGGGCATCGCCACCCTCGTCGCCCACCCCGAGGTGGATCTCGTCCTGATGGACGTCATGATGCCCGAAATGGACGGCTACACGGCCACCACCGAGATCCGACGCATGCCTCGCTACGCGGACCTGCCCATCATCGTCGTCACCGCCAAGGCCATGCCCGGCGACCGCGACAAGAGCCTGGCCGCGGGAGCCAGCGACTACGTCACCAAGCCCGTCGACACCGACGACCTGCTCGCCGTCCTGCGACGCTACCTCGTGCACTCCTGAGACAACCGTCCCACCGGCGACTCCTGCCGCCACCACCTCGGGAGCGAACACCTCGATGAGCAACATCCCGCCCCCTCGCGAGCCGGCGGCGCACGACGCGGAGGCCCCCGGGACGGCCGCGGACGCCCGTGCGGACGTCGGCGAACCCGCCGCGGCCCCGTTCCGGGAAGGGGGTCGCGCCCGCGCCCCCGGCAGCGCACCGTCCGACCTCACCCCCCGCGCGAACGGCGCCGACCACGAGGCCGCGGCCCGGGCGCCGGAGTCGACCCCGCGGACCCCACTCGACACCGCGTCCGCGGTGGGCCGACTCGCGGCGACCGTGGAACGCCTGAGGCGCGAAATCCAGGCCGCGCACGCCGCAGCCGACGGCCGCGCCCTGATCGAGATGGCCAAAGGCATCCTGATCGAACGCCTGCGCTGCGGCCCCACCGAAGCGGCCCGGCAACTCGCCACCCTGGCCGAGCAGTCCGGCGTGACCCGGTTGGAACTCGCCGCCGACATCGTCGACCGCACCGCGGCCGACCGCCTCACCGAAGCCGCCTGCGACTTCGTCACCGAGACCGCCACACCGCCACCGGGGGCGCCCCGCGACGCCGGACCCGTGAGCGTGCGGCTGCGTACCGCGGAAAGCGGCGCGTGTGCCGCCGGCGACACACAGGCCGTCGCCCAGTCCCTCCTCGAACACGCCCTCGCGCCGCTGGGGGCGACCGCCGTCGCGGTCTGGGCCGTCGCGCCCGACTCCTCCCTCACCCTCGCCGGCAGCGCCGGCTTCACCGAGCACGAGGCGGCCCGCTGGAGGCACGTTCCGCCCGGAGTGGTGACCATCGCCCGCCAAGCCCTGGCCGACCTCGCCTGGACGTGGACCCCCGCGCTGTCCCAGGCGCAGATCCCCTCCATCGGCCAACACCACCTCACCGGCGCCCGCTCGGCCGCGCCGGCCGGCACCGGCGGCCGGGTCCACGGCATCCTGGAGATCTGCTGGCCGCACCCCCTGCCCGAGCAACCCGCGCGCGTGCGACGCCAGATCGAGGCCCTGGCCGAACTGTGCGCGCACACCCTCGAGGCACACCTCGCCCCCGGGGACACCGATACGGCGCACGCCGCCACCGTCGATCTCGTCGAGATCGCGAACTGCCTCCACGACCCCGCACTGGTCCTCGTGCCCTGGCTCGACCAGGACGGACAACTGGTCGACTTCCGCGTCCGGCACCTCAACGGCCGCTTCCTCGACCCCGCGGGACGCCCCGCCAACCTGATCGACGGCGCACTCCTCCTCGAGGCATACCCCCTCGCCGCCACCGCCGGAGGCCTGTACGACATCGTCGAACGCGTCTACGCCACAGGCGAGTCCTACCGGGCCGAAAGCCTCACCCTCACCGCCCTCGTGGACCAGGTCCGCCTCGACGCGATCGCCGACGTCGCCGTCAGCCGCCACGCGAACGCCATCCTGCTCGTCTGGCGCATCGAACGCGAGTCCGCCCGACTCGCGCGCCTGCTCCAACACGCCCAGCGCCTGGGCCGCATCGGCGGCTTCGAGGAGGATCTCACCACCGGCGTGATCACCTGGAACGAGTCGCTGTTCGCCCTCCACGGCCTCCCTCCCACGGCACCACCGGTCGCCCTGACGGACCTGCCCGAGCACGCGCACCCCGACGACGCCGCCGCGCTCACCCGCTTCCTGCGCACCCTGGTGGACCGCCGCCGGCACGCCACGGTCTCCTTCCGCATGGAACGCTCCGACGGGGTCACCCGACGCATTCGCATCGTCGCCGAGCCCGTCCTGGGCACGGACGGGCGGCTGTTGGCGATCCGCGGCGCCTATCAGGACGTCTCCGCCCAGCACTGGACCGAGGTGGCCCTCGCGGCGACCCGCGACCGCCTCGCGCACAGCGAACAGGAATCCGGCGAACGCAACCGCCTCGCCCGCCAGTTGCAACACGCCATCATGCCGCCCACGCACGCCCCGCCGAACGTCGACGGCCTGCGCGTCGCCGTCCGCTACCGGCCGGCCGAATCCGACACCGCCGTCGGCGGGGACTGGTACGACACGCTGGTCCTGCCGTCCGATCGGATCCTGCTGTGCGTCGGTGACGTGGCCGGCCACGGCATCGACGCCGCCACCAGCATGATCGTGCTACGCAACGCACTGCGGGGCCTGGCGATCACCGGTGCCGGCCCCGCCCAACTCCTCACCTGGCTCAACACCGTCACCCACCACCTCACCAACGACGTCACCGCGACCGCGATCTGCGCGCTGTACGACCCGAGCACCCGCATCATGCGCTGGGCCCGCGCCGGTCACCTGCCTCCCGTGTGCATTCGCGACGACACCGCGCACTACCTGCCCCTGCTCACCGGGCCCCTCCTGGGCGCCTTCGCCGAGGCCACGTACGTCGAGGGGGAGATCCGCTTCGAACTCGACGACGCGTTGTTGCTCTTCACGGACGGCCTGATCGAACGCCGTGACCACTCCCTCGAAACGTCCCTGGATCAGCTCCTGATCACCGCCTGCGCACCCGCGCCGACCCTGGACGACCGGCTCGACCGGCTCCTCACGCACAGCCGAGCCGACACCGACGACGACACCTGCGTGGTGGGAATCCAGATCACCTGACGGGAGGGAATCGGCTCCACGGCGCGGTGGTGTTCTCACCCGGAGGGGTCATGGCGGCACGGCAGGCGTGGGTCGGACCGTCCGGGGCAGACGCCCTCCGGCGGCCGTCGGCCGTGACCGTCGGCCGTGAAGAGGAGGGAACGACATGGCGGACATGCGTGCCGTGGGGTGGGCGCGATCCTTCCCCGTCTCCGGGGGCATCGAGGCGGGACGACGCTGGACCCGGGACCACCTCGAGTCCCTGGCCTGGACGAAAGACGCACCCGAGACGGTGGACGACGTCCTGCTCACCGTCTCGGAACTGATCACCAATGCCCACGTTCACGCGCACAGCACCGCCCATCTGGTCCTGGCCTGGGACAACCGATGCCTGAACGTCTACGTCAGTGACACGGGCCCGGGCCTGCCCGTCGTACGCGGGGAGGGCGACACGCCGGCGACGTCGGGGCGCGGTCTGGCCATCGTCGACGCGGTCGCCGACGAGTGGGAGACCCACCCCGTCCCGCACGGCAAGGCGGTGATCGCCTGCTTTTATCCGCCGGGGCACGACCCTCACGCGGCAGGCTGACACTCGCGCCGCCGGATTGGGGCCCGATCGCAACGATGCCGAAGTCTTCGTCGCCGGCGCCGGGTTCCCGGGCCGGGACGCGTGGGCAGCGTCCCGGCCACGGGCCATCGTCGGTAGCGCGGGTCCTACGCCGGCTTCGTGCGGACGAACGAGTCGCTCTCGCCTTCCGTACACGACGGTGTGCTTCGACGACCCCCACCACCGTCGTCACTCGAACAACCGATCACAACAAACGACCCCGCGAGAGCGACGGTCGCAGCGATGACTGCGCGCAAAACTCTTCCCCCGTCCTCGTGACCTCTTCGGCGGACTCGCGTGTGGCCCACACTCGGAGGGCACGCTGTCCACGGCCGGGACCAGCCGTAATCGGCGATCCCGCAAAGGCCGTTCGACCCTGACGGCCGAGCACGGCGGCGACGATACACGCAACCTCCGGCGATCCCGCAGCCGTCATCCGTTTCCCGCGCACACACTTCGCGAGGCAACGAGGTCGCGACGAACGGCCGGCCCGCGACCGGGACTTGGGCCCGCCCACGCCTTCACGGCCCTGGGGGCGTCCGGATCGGGCCGGCTGTACGGGATCGAGTGTATGCACCCTCTTTTGCATTCTTTGGTTGGATGCAACGCTTGTTGCAGAAAGGTTCCGATCTCGGGGAAGTGATGGCCCATGACGAATCATTCGGCGACCCTCGCCATCGACGAACGGCTGCGGGCCCGTCGGGCCGCGGGTGAGAAGGTCCTGCATCTGGGCTTCGGTGAAGCGGGGTTGCCGGTGCCGCCGGCCGTCACCGAGGTGCTCACCGGTGCCGCCTGTCGTAACGGCTACGGGCCGGTCGCCGGTTCGGTCGAGGCCCGGGAGGCCGCCGCGGGGTGGTTCTCGCGGCGTGGTCTGCCGACCGACGCCGACCGAATCCTGTTCGCGCCCGGAAGCAAGGCACTGTTGTACGCGTTGCTCAAGGCCATCCCCGGGGACGTGGTACTTCCGTGCCCGGCATGGGTGACCTACGCGGCGCAGGCCGCCCTGGCGGGCAAGCGGGTGATCGGTGTGCCCATTCCGGATGCGGCCGGCGGCGTACCCGACCCCGCGCTGCTGGAGCAGGCCCTCAGGGACGCCCGGGCCGACGGCGCCGACCCCGGCATCCTGATCCTGACCGTGCCGGACAACCCGACCGGGACGGTGGCCCGTGCCGAGCACGTCCGCGACGTCTGCGCGATCGCCGAGCGATTCGGGCTCGCCGTGGTCTCCGACGAGATCTACGCCGAACTGTGCCACGCGGACCGGGAGGCACCGCGAGCGGCGCGACACCTGCCGGAACGGACCGTGGTCACCTCGGGTCTGAGCAAGTCGATGGCGCTGGGCGGTTGGCGGATCGGCTTCGCCCGAGTGCCCGACGGGGAGTGGGGAGACCGCCTGCGCGCGGACCTGATCGGAGTGGCCAGCGAGATCTGGTCCGGACTGGCCGCGCCGATGCAGGCCGTCGCGACCCACATCCTGGGCGACCCGCCGGAGATCCTCGCCCATGTCCGGGCCGCCCGTGCCCTCCACAGTGTCGTCGCCCGCGCCGTGCACACCCGGTTCACCGCCGTAGGGGCCCTGTGCCGGCCCCCGGAGGCCGGGTTCTACCTGTATCCGGACCTCGAGCCGCTGCGCCGGAACCTCGCGGCGCAAGGCATCCACGACGGAGCCGCCGTGTCGAGAGCGCTCCTGGAGCGACACGGCGTCGGCGTACTGACCGGGGAGGCGTTCGGCGACCGCGCCGGCGCGCTGCGGTTCCGGGTCGCGACGAGCCTGCTCTACGGCGACACCGACGCGGAGCGATGGCAGACCCTGCACAGCGAAGATCCGCTGGCCCTGCCCTGGGTCGCCGCGTCGATGGAACATCTGCGCGACGCTCTCACCGGGCTCGCCACGCCCTCCGCGAGCCCGCGATGACCACGGACGAGGCGGCCCGTGGATCGCGCGCGGCCCACCCGCCCCTACCGCCCGCCGTACACGTCGAACTCCCGGAGCAGCCCCTCCTCCTCCAACAGGATGGCGCGTGCCTGCGGACCCCGGAGTTCGGCGACGCCCGCGGCGAGTGCCTGGATCAGCGACGTGAAGGCGGTCATCGACCGCAATACCGACGGCCCCGCTGCATCGACGTATAGGACATACTCTCCGGAAGCCGCCAGCGGGGACGCGGGGTTGTCGGTCAGCGCCACGCTCCGCGCCCCGCGTGTGCGCGCCCACGCGGCGGCCCGGACGATCTCGGCGCTGTAGCGGTGGATCGAGATGGCCACGAAACAATCGCCCGCGCGTACCCGACGCAGGCTGTCGATGAGCGTGCCCGCTCCCAGGTCGACGGTCTCCACGTCGTCGTGCATCATCCGCAGCAGATACGCGAGCAGGTACGCCGGACCGTGGCACTTGCGCAGCCCCATCACGTGCACACGGGGCGCTTCGGCCAGTGCGCGCACCGCTCCCCGCCAGGTCTCGGGATCCACCCGTGCGAACGTGCGGGCGATGTTGGCCGTGTCGAACGCGGCGACGCGATCCAGCAGATCCCCGCCCTCGGCGAGACGCTCGAGGTTGTCGTAACGACGCAGAAGCTGGGCCTGTTCGCGCAGACGTTCCCGACACAGTTCGGTCAGCCCGGGATATCCCCTCAGCCCCAGACTCGTGGCGAAGCGCACGACCGTCGCCTCGTTGACCCCCACCGCCGACGCCAGATCGGACACCGTCATGAACGCCACCCCCTCGGGGTCCGCCATGACACGATCCGCGAGCAACCGCTGCGACCTGGTCAGCCCCGCCTCCCGTTCGCGCAGGACGAGCACGAGATCGTCATAGGTGCCCGGCGGGGTGTTCGCGATATCGGCCATGCCCGGGATTCTCCCGCGCCCGCGCGCCGGGCGAAACGGAGCACCCCGCTGCGGTTCGGCCCTGCGCGGCTCGCGCCGACGGGCGTGATGCTCGCCGGCGCCGGGCGCGTTGCCGCTACGGCGGCGGTTGCTACAGCGGCAGGATCATCAGGGCGGTGTCGTCGGTGGCGCCGTCGGGCGGGAGGAGGTCGGCGAGGAGCGCGTCGGCCAGGGATTCGGGGGCGAGGGTGCGGTGGCGCGCGAGGGCGTGGGCGAGACGGGCGAGGGACGCGTCGATGTCCTCGCTGCGGCGTTCGACCAGGCCGTCGGTGTACAGGACCAGGATCGCTCCGGTGGGGTACCCGATCGCCGCCTGGGGGCGCGGGAGGTGTTCGGGGTGGGCGCCGAGCGGCGGGTCGGTGGCCCGGTCGAGGAAGGTGACCGCGCCGTCGGGGCCGAGCAGTGCGGGAGGGAGGTGCCCCGCGCTGCTGTAGAGGAGACTGCGGCGCGTCGGGTCGACGATCACCGCCACCGCGGTAGCGGACTCCGCGCCGGGCACCGAGCGCGCGTGCAGCCCGAGCGCCTCCAGGGCGTGGGCGGGCCCGTCGGCGATGCGCAGGGTCGCGGTGAGAGCGCTGCGGAGCTGACCCATGACGGCCGCGGCCTTCAGGCCGTGTCCGACCACGTCGCCGACCGCGACGGCGGTACGTCCCTGGGGCAGGTCCACCAGGTCGTACCAGTCGCCGCACACGTTCAGCGCCCCCTGCGCGGGGCGGTACCGCACCGCCGCGGCGGCGAGCCCGGCGTGCGGCGACGGCGCGGGCAGCATGGCGCTTTGCAGGACGAGCGCCACCTCACGTTCGCGGGCATAGGCCCCGCGCAGGCGTTCGTTGACCTCCTGGAGTTCCCGGGCCCGGTTGTACAGCTCCGCCTCCATGAAGCTCGCGGGGCTCCCGCTCTTGGCGCGCAGGAGTTCGGTGACCTCCTCGACCCGGTGCAGCACCCACTGCACCCGGCCGCCGGAGTCGAGGACCGGGACGTTGAGAATGCTCCAGTACCGCTCGTCCCACACGCCGGGCTCGCCGGGCGGCTGCGTGTCGTACCGCTGTATGGCCATCGCGTCGCGCTGTCCGGTGGTTGCCACCCGGCGCAGCGACGCGGCGAGGTTGCGCGTGCCGGTCGCCGACCGGTCGTGGGGATTGTCGGGGAACGCGTCGAAGATGTACCGGCCGATGAGCTCCTCGCGTCGGCGCCCGGCCAGGAGCAGGTACGCGGGGTTCGCCTCCACATAGACCAGCTCCGGCGTCAGCAGTGCCACCCCGGCCGGCAGCGCCTCGTACACCGCGTGGAAATCCACGTGCCGGTTCACTCGGCCGGCACGGACGGGTGCCGCGGCGTCCTCGCCGGCTCCCGAGCCGCCATCGTCCGCGAGGCCCGGGACGTCGGCCGGGCCGGTCCCGGGTGCGGCGGTGGAACGCGCGGCGGAACCATCGGTCGGATCGAGGTCCGGAACGGCGTCCGGGGGAATACGGTGGCGCGTCGTCCCTGCCCGCGGCTGTCGGCGGGCCCGGTCGTTCGTCCCGCCGTCCATGTTGCCGTCGGCTCGATGGCTCGTGGACGCGCCCATGGCCACCACCCTTCGTTGGTGAAGCCCCGAGCCCGTTCGCCTTCCACCGTACGCGCGCGGAACAGCGGCCACATGTGCCGTGGCGGACCCGGTGGCCGCGTCCGACGCGGGCCGCTCGCACGGCGGCCGGCCTCGTCCGCGGCCCGGGCCCGCTCCCGTGGGATCCCACACGCGCGGACCCGCCGGCATACCGTTCGCCGAACGGGGCAGTAGCGCGTTGGTTGGACGGTGGGTACGCGCGCGGCCTGGCGCGCCGGCCCCCGTTCGCGGAACACAGGCGTGGCGACCCGCGTCGGGTCGGCGGTTCGTCCCCTGGCCGGCTCGACGATTCACCGTGCCGCCTTGGCCTGAGTGGCACCGCTTCGCCGCCGTCTTCGAAGGGCAGGACACACACCGTGGGCATCTTCGCGTGGATCATTCTCGGCCTCATCGCGGGAGTCATCGCCAAGCTCCTGCTCCCGGGACGCGATCCCGGCGGGTGCCTGATCACGATCCTGATCGGAGTCGCCGGCGCGGCCCTGGGCGGGTGGATCGCCGCCGAGGTGTTCGACCGGCCCTTCGAGAAGCACTTCTTCGATCTCAAGACCTGGGGTGCGGCGATCGGCGGATCGCTGATCCTGCTGATCCTGTACCGCATCATCTTCGTCCGCACCCGGCGCTGACCGCCGGCGTTCACGAGGACGGCGTCCGTACCCGAATCCCACGCGGGGCACGGACGCCGTTCTCGTGCGATCGGACCCGTCCGGATCATCGCCGGCGGCCGTGTGGTGACCAGCCGGTCCCGGTCCGTGAGCTGGTCGGTCGGAGCACGTCGCGGCGGGGCGGCGTGGGCCGCGCGCAGGCCGATGACGGCGAGCCGGTGCGCGGCGGACTCGGCGGCGAGGATGCGGCGGCGGGTCGTCTCGGTGTCGGTCGCCGCCCGGGCGGGCAGGGCCTCGACGAGACGGGTACAGGCGCGCAGTCGGCCCAGGCTTCGGTTCAGGGCGGGTTCGGCGTGGCGCGTGGGCGGGGACGTACGCGAGACCGTCGCGGTCTGTCGTACCGTCGCCGCCAGGAGCCGGTCCCACGCGCGAAGCGCCCGTGTGCGCGTCGCCGGGCCGGGTGTCGGGAGCACGGCCACGCGCACGAGCGCGGCGATCGCGAACGCGGCCGGCGTGACGGCGAACAGTGGCGGGCATGGGCCGGCCGCGGTCCCGAGGAATGGGGTCAGGAAGAACGTCACGAAGCCGAACACGCCCAACCCGTGGCCGCGTCGGCCGAATCGACGGACGTAGACGGAGCCGAGGATCACCGCGAGGAACGTCGACACGCGGACCGGGGTCGGCGCGGTGGCCACGAGCCCGCCCGCGACCAGCGCGGCGAGCGACACGAACAAGCCGCCGAACAAGTGCGGCTGCCGTCATCCCGTCCGGTCCGGATCCGACTCATGCCGCGCACGGGTCGGGCCTTCCACAACCGGACGAGCCGGCGTGCGGCGCACGGTCACGGTGCTCGGCGCGTGACCGGGACGGCCGTCGTCCGGCGGTCGACCTACGAGACTTGCGCAGACTCAGGTTGGGCCGGCACCGGAACGAAAGACGCCGATCGGGCGATGCGAAACGGATGGTTGCGGACGGTCCGCACGCTCGGTGCCGCTCGCACATCATCGGGAACCGACCGCGGGTACCGCCGGCCGATTCGCGCGGCGAGCAAGCGCGCCCCACGTCATGGAGGGTGCTTCCGGCCCTGGCCTACCATCGTCTCCGTGACCTCCGCGCTGCTCCTCATCGATCTGATGCCACGCATCATCGCCCTGCCCCTCGCCCCGCATTCCGGGGAGGAGGTCCTGGCACGTTGCCGCCGGTTGGCCGAGGCGTTCAGGGCGAGTGGCCGCCCGGTGGTGGCCGTTCGCGTGGAGAGGCCGAACGTCACCGAGCAGCCGCCGGGCAGCGGCTTCGCCGACGATCTCGTCCGGCCCGGCGATGTCCTGGTCGTCAAGCGCACCGTCGGGGCGTTCCACGGCACCGACTTGCACGACCGGTTGCGCGATCTGGGCGTGGACACGCTGGTGCTCGCCGGATTGGTCACCACGATGGGGGTCGAGTCCACCGCGCGGGCCGCGAGCGACCACGACTACGAATTGGAGTTCGTCGCCGACGCGATGTCCGGGTTCAGTGCGGACGAGCACGACTTCACCGTGGAGCGGATCTTCCCCCGATTCGGCGAAGTGCGTGACACGGCGGCCTACACCTGACCGTCATCGCCCGGCCCGAACCCGCCGCCGGAGACCGGCCACAGGTCATGGTCGCGCTACCGGCCACCTTCCTCCACCGGCTTGGCCGAGGGAGCGGCGGAGGCATCGCCGAGGGCGGGCGCGTGGTCTTCCGTGGTGAGCAGGCCGAGGGCTGTTCTCAGCATGGCCGTGCTCCAGTTCAGCGGTGTGTGGGGTGAGGGCACGATCAGTTCGTTGCCCTGTTCGTCACGGTAGGTGACATGGCATTCCGGGACTCGGTAGGGCGGCACTTCCCGCACGTGGTAGCCGTCGTCCTCGCGGAGCACGGCGTGCCACTGATTCTCGCCGGTGACGCCGGCCAGCATGCGGTTCAGGTAGCGCACCGCGAATTCGCGGTAATTTTGGGCCTGTTCGGGGTCGGTCCGCCGGGTGTGCAGACTTCGGCGAGCGGCCCACGCGGCCAGTTGGCCGAGTGGGTGCGTCCAGGCGGCCTCGCGCCCCCGCGGCGTCAGGCGGCCGCGCAGCTCCTGCTTGCGGTCGAGGTCCATGTCGCCCCCGCGGGCCTCCGCGTCCGCCTTGATCTCGTTCTTGATGGCGTGGACGGTCGCCTGCACCTCGTGCGTGTGGAAGTTGACGCGCTGGTACGAGTCCTCGGCATAGCGGATGAGGCCACCGGTGGCCGGGTCCTCCAGGGAGCGCAGCGCGTCGAGGACCACCGTCTCCACTTCGCGCGCGGTCGTGGGCCGGGCCGACTCGCCGATGGGGACGCGGCCTTCGGCGAGCAGTTCCGGCAGGCCGTACATCAGGAGGTAGACCAACGACGCGTCCGCCCGGCGGTGCCGGATCGAATCGGCGTCGTAGTCCGGCGATTCGAACGGGATCCGCCGGCCGATTTCCCGGAGACCGGCGTCCACCATCGTGCCGACGGTCGCGGTGAAATCCTCGCCGTCCGCCAGAAAACCGAGTTCCGCGTGGTCCGCGAGCACCCTGATTCTGTCGAGCAAGGCTGTTTCGACGGCCATCACCGAGGTGCGTCGCGCGGCGACCTCCTCCCACGATCCCGAGCTTTCGTAGCACGGGAAACCGACCGCCCGGAGAAACGGCACCACGAAGCGAAGGAACTCCTTGTGCGCCGGCAACAGTTCGCCGGTGCCGATGAACCCTCGATCCAGCGCGTCCAGGACGAGGAACGCGAGCATCTGGAACGAATCCTGCTTGTTTCGCCACCTGTTCGGCTTTTCGGCCTCGAGGTCGTCGAACCACAGGGATATGTGGGGCCATTCCTCCTGCCCGGTGTCCCCTCGTTCCACGACGGCGGCGAACCGGGCGAGTTGCGCGGGTGTGGAGATCAGGTGCAGCGCGCTGTGGATCAGCTCGCGCCCGATGGCCCCTTCCGTCGCGTATCGGTCCGGGTCGCTCAGGAAGAGCTCCATCATGGCGCTCGCGGCCTGCACGTGATCGCGCAGGTAGAACATCGTCGACATCTCGCCGTGCCGCACGGTGGGGTCGGCGGCGATGTCCGTCGCGGCGACGATGGAGACCCGTCGCGCCTCTCCGTCGACCCGCACGCTCCCGGCCTCGATCACCGGCAGATCGAGCGTGCCCCGCTCCTTCAGCAGCGTCTCCACCGTGCGCAGGTGCGTCGGCGAGCCCTCCGCCGTCACCAGGCGGGCCAACGTCGCATTGGCGAACGGGATCCCGACGCCCTCGGACGCCCGATGCGCGCGATTCCTGGTCATCAGCTCGCGCAACAGCGCCTGGTCGTCCTGCCGGTGAAATGCGGGCACATTTGCTCCGTCGTACATGGCCGATACCGGTGCGGCGCGGCTCGATTTCATGAGAACCGTCGCGGCGAAACGCAGGACGACGGGCGATCCACGGAGTCTCACGGTATTTCCGGAAATCGCGTCAACGCCTTGATCGTCCGATTTCACCGTCCACGGCATGCTCATCCACTGCGGACTTTTGGACACGCACGGTAGCCCCAATCGATCCGCCTTTGCAAAGCGCAAAGCCGACCGCTGTGACCCTGGTTATATTTCGCCACGCACGGTGGCGGAATTTGATTCGGGGCAATGGTCCGGCATATCCCGATGGGTGCCCCGCCGGGTCGGTGCGGCCTCGTGCGGGGGTGTCAGGGCCGGCGCGCGGTGATCAGCCAGGCGCGGGAGTCGAACCACACGCCGTCGCCGGTGTCGTGTGCGTCCAGGGTCGCGCGCAGCCGATCGAGTGCGCGCTCCGCGGACGCGGCGTCCAGGTCGGCGAGCGGGTCCCGAGCCATCAGCAAGCGAAGCACGGCCGCACACGCGTGATCGGCGTCCGGGCCGTAGTAGACGGGTTCGCGAACGTCGACGACGTCCACCGCGGTGAAGCCGGCGGCGGTCAGGACGCCGGCCGCGAGGTCCGGATCGGCCAGTGCGAAGGCGGCATCGGCTTCGCCGGCCGAGGTCGACACCGGGTGTCCGGTCGCGAGCGCCGCCCGGATCGCGGTGGCCCACTCCTGGCGGTCGCGGGCCTGCCAGACCAGCTGTACGAAGGGCGCGCCCGGGCGCAGGGCTCGCCCGATGTTGGCGAACGCGGCGAGCGGGTCGGCGAAGAACATCGTGCCGAACCGGCTGATGCCCACGGTGAATTGCTCCGGTGCGAAGGCATGGGTCTGGGCGTCGGCCTGTACGAAGCCGACATTGTCGAGCCCTTCCGTCTCGGCCTGTTCGCGAGCCCGCGCCGTCATCCGGTCCGAGACGTCGATGCCGAGCGCGGTACCCGGCGATGCGGCGCGGGCCGCGCGCCGAGTGGTCTGCCCGGTGCCGCAGCCGATGTCGAGGACACGATCGCCGGGATGGATGTCGAGGGCGTCCCACAGCCGTTCCTGGTACCGAGCGAGTTCCGAGTCGTAGTCGAACATGGTGATCGCCTCCTCACACCGCGGGGCCGTCGCGGAGCACGCCGCGCACGGTGTCGAGCCGAACGCCCGGGTCGAGCTCCGGCAACCACCATGTCGCGCCGGCCCGCACGTACGGCTCGGGATCGACATCGGGCGGCACAGCGATGGCGATGTCGTACGAGGCCATCTCACCATGGCGCAGTTCGGTGAGGGTGCCGACGGCCTCGGCGAGTTGGTCCGGGTGCTCGAGGTCGACCGGGAAGAAGCCGTCGAGCCGGGCGGCCCGGCGGATCGGCTTGGGGCTGCCCGGGAACGCGGCGGCCCACACCGGCACGCCGGGCCGCTGGACCGGTCGCGGCCGGAACGCGATGGCGTCGACGGTGTAGTGCTCGCCGCGATGGCGCACCGGTTCGCCGGACCAGGCGGCGCCCAGGATCGCCAGGGACTCGTCGAGCATGCGCCCGCGCACCCGGTCGTCGAGTTGCTCGCCGGTCTTGGACAGCTCGCCGCCGAACCGGTCGCCGCCGAGTCCGACACCAAGAGTGAGCCGGCCGTCGCTCAGCCGATCCAGCGTCGCCGTCTCCCGCGCGACCTTGGCCGGCCGTCGACGGGGAAGCGGCGAGACCATCGGGCCCAGCCGCAGCCGCTCTGTCGCGGTCGCGATCGCCGCGAGCACGATCCACGGATCGGCGACCCGGCGTACCGGCGCCCGCCAGCACAGGTGATCCCACACGAAGCAGCCGTCCCACCCGGCTTCCTCCGCGTCGGCGGCCAGGTCCGCCACCACCCGCGGGTCGGCGAGGTCGTCGAAGAGCGGCAGCCACAGTGCCGAGCGCAGCCGGCTCACGATCGGTCTCCTGTCGTGTGCCGCACCAGGGCCGCCACGAATGTGTCCCACACCGGCCGCGGCAGGTCGTGTCCGGCCCCCTTCAGGGCCAGCAGCTCGGCACCGGGGATCGCCTCCCGCAGCGCCTCGCCGTGCGCGAGCGGCAGGAGCGGGTCCCGGTCGCCGTGGACCACGAGCGTCGGCACCGCGATGTCGCCGAAGCCGCCTCGGGTCGGCCCGTCGAGCTCGATGGCGTAGTGGTTGACCAGAGTCGACGCGTAGCTCTTGGCGCGCGCCACATCGTGTTCGACCAATGCTCGAATGGCGTCCTCGTCGAAGTACGGCGAACCACCGGCGTACGCCCGCGCGGCGGCGACCACGTACTCGACGAGCGCGGCGGCATCGGAGGAATCCGGCTCGGGCGGCATGGCCAGGTCGCTCGACGGCGGCGGCAGGTCGTCGGCTCCGGTCGAGCACGAGAGGAACGTCAGCGACGCGAGCCGATCGGGATGGTCCACACCGAGGATGAGTGCGATCCCGCCGAACATCGATTGACAGACCACATGGGCGCGTTCGATGCGCAAGGCGTCCAGGAGTCCGAGCACGTCCAGTGCCAGGTCGGTGAACGAGTACGCGGGCCGTCCCGGCGGGTAGGCGGTCGACCGGCCGGTGTCCCGATGGTCGTACCGGACCACGAACCGGTCCCGGGCGGCGATCCGTTCGCACAGATCGGTATCCCACCACAACATCGAGGCCGACGACCCGGCGACCAGCACGACGGCCGGGACCGTGTGGTCTCCGAAGGTCTCGACACACAACTCGGCGCCGTTGATTTCGAGGAGTTGCTCCCCGTGTGATTGCTGAGGGCTCATGTCCGGAACGTTAGAGCCCGTGACTCGATCGCGAAAAGCGATGATTTCCGATCGGTTCAATCGCTTGTCGCAATGGTCATCGCCGGTGCGGCACTATGTTGGAACACATGACCGATGTCGAGCTGCGCCACCTGGCGGCGTTGGCCGCCGTCGCCGAGGAGGGCTCGTTCGGCCGGGCCGCCACCCGCCTCGGGTACACCCAGTCGACGGTGAGCCAGCAGATCGCCGCATTGGAACGGGCCGTCGGCGGCCTGGTGTTCGACCGGCCGGGCGGGCCCAAGCCCGTGCGGCTCACCCCACTCGGCTCCGTGGTCCTCGACCACGGTCGCGAACTGCTGGCGAAGTCCGAGGCATTGGCCGACGCCGTGGACCGATTCAAGGCCGGGGAAGGCCGCATCGACATCGGCACGTTCCAGAGCGTGTCCAACGTGATCCTGCCGTCGGTCGTACGCCGGCTGCGAGACGAGTACCCCGGTTGCGACATCCGGTTGTCCGAAGACGAGCCGGACCAGCCGCGGCTCGGTGACCTCGACCTGCTGTTCTACGACGGTCGCATCGACGGCGACGTCGAGCACCTCAAGCTGCTCGACGATCCGTACCTGTTGGTGGCGCGCGCCGGCACCTTCCCCGACGGTCCGGTCCCGCCGGCGCTGCTCGACGGCGCACCGCTGCTGGCCTGGCCGCTCACCTGCGACCAGCCCCGAATGGAGCAGGCGATCGCCCGGAGCGGCGCCCGTCCGCAGATCGTGTTCCGCACTGCGGTCAACGACACCCTGCTGTCGATGGTGCGCGCCGGCATGGGGTCGGCGGTACTTCCCTGGCTGGCCATCCGCGGTGCCGACATCGCCTCCGACGACAGGCTCCGCATCCACGAACTGCGGCCTTCCCTGCCGCCACGCGAGATCTACCTGCACTGTCGGATCGGACGGACCCACTCACCACTCGCCACCAGGGCCATCGAGATCGCCGTGGAAGTCGCCGCCGACCTCGCGCCGCCACCGACCACCGAGTGAAGCCTCACAACGTGCGGTCGGGCTGCTCGACCCCGGGGCGCCGGCGGGGGCGTCGATCGCACCGACGACGCGCCCCGCCGTGCCTCCGGCCGACCCGACCCGACGCGGATGCGGGCCCGGCCGGCGCGGTCAGGTGCCGTCGATCAGGCGGGTGGCCAGGTTCGGGTCGAAGGTTCCGGCCGCGACGCCCGGAGCGATACCGCACGGGCCGTCGGAGTCACCCGGCACCTTGATCCACAGCTCGTACTCGGCACCGCCGGTGCCCGCTCGGGACGGCTTGCCGAGCTTGCTGCCGGCCGGGTTGCACCACGCGCCGTCGGCGCCGCCGTTGCCGTTGCGACTGGTGTCGATGAGGTACTTGGCGGTTTGTGCCCCGCCGTTCGGCAGTGCGGCGCGGACCTTCTCGGCGTAACCGGCCGAGTCCGCGGTGGTCTTGTAGTTCGAGACGTTGACCGCGAATCCGCGCACATTGGCCACTCCGGCCTGGGCCAGCCGCGAGGCCATGGTGGTGGGCGCGATCCAACCCGCGTTGCCGCCGTCGAGGTAGACCTTGGCGTTGGGCGCCTTGGCCTTGAACTGCTCGGTGGCGTAGCGCAACAGGGCGAAGCGGGCATCCTTTCCCTGAGCCGACATGCAGTCGACGTTGGCAACGGCGTCGGGCTCGATGACCACGATCGCCGAGCGATCGCCGACCGCGCCCGCGAAGTCGGAGATCCAACGGCGGTAGGCATCCGGACCGGCGGCGCCGCCGCCGGACGCGCCGCCGCAGTCCCGATCCGGGATGTTGTAAGGCACCAGGATCGGCGTGCTCCGGGTGGCGGTGGCGGCGTCGACGTAGGTACGCACCGCCTTGCCGATGTCTCCGCTCCAGGCGCCGAACCAGCGGGCGCCGGCCTGCGTGGCGATCGAGGTGCGAATCTTCGCCGCACGCGGGTCGGACCCGTGCTCTCGTACCCACGCCGCCGCGTTGTTCGTCGGGTCGGTGTAGAACTTCTCGCCCGAACTCGCCGGGGGGACCTTGGCGGTGGGCGAGGACGTCGACGTGCCGGCCGGTGGGGAAGCGGAGGACGGTCGAGCGCTGGGGGTACCGGCGGGCTTCGTGCCGGGGCGGGAGGAGGCCGAGGGTTTCGCGGGCACGCCGGGGGCCTGCGAACCGGTGGGCACCAGCGACACGTTGTCGAGAGTCGCCTGGAAACCCTTGGCACGGCCCCCGAGTTGGAAGGTGACCTGGGTCGCGTCGATGCCGGGCATGGCCAGGAAGCGCAGCGTGTGCCTGTCGGTCTTCTCGGCGAACGTGACGGTGCGATCCAAGACGGTCTTGTAGGGCGGGAGATGCGACTGGACGGTGACCCGAACCTTGGCGGATGTGGTCGCCGAGGCGTCGAAGGAAAGCGTGTACACGGCGAGGTTGGTCAGATGCAGACCACCCTGCCCGAGCATCGAATCCCAGGGCGCGCGGGTGTGATCGGGAACCGTGATCCGCGCCCGCCCGTCCACGGTCTTGGCCGTGGTCGCACCGGTGGTCCACCAATAGGCGGGATTCGGCTCGAAGGCCCCGTTGGTGACGAGATCCCTGCCGCCTGCCGCGGGTGTGGCCTGCCCGACGCCCGGCAGGCCCACAACACAGGTCACCGCCACCATCGTTGCGAGCGCTGCACGCCGACCCTGCATGTGTCCTCCGTGAGCCCGAGCGAACGGTTGGCTTGCCGCGCATGTTAGGGCCGGGCCCACGGCACCGCTATCCACCGAACGCGAAGAGACGAACCCGCGCGGAATCGTGTGAGCGGGAGCCGGTGGCCGGACCGCTCGCAACGGGCCCGAGGCGCACGCGCGTTGCCGCGATGCGGAACACGCGGAACACGCGGAACACGCGGTAGACGTGGGACACGCCGAATACGCCGAGCACGGATGACGCGTGGCAGACGCGCTAGGAGGATCTCTCGTTCTCGATCGGGTCGTCGGATCGGTCCTCGACGAGGGCCCGCGCGTAGTTGCTCAGCGAGCGATTGTAGCGGGTCAGGTGTGGCGCGAGCGCGCCGAGGGCGAGCGAGACGGCCTCGCGCTCGCGGCCCGCGTCGACCAGTGACAGGGCGAGGAACGCCGCGATCGCGTCGTCGAGCTCGTCGGTCGCGGCGGCCGCTTCGGCGGTGAGCAGCGCGATGCTCTCGGCCGACTCGCCGAGATTGCGCAACGTACTGGCGAACTGGATGGTGGCGGGTCGACGCAGCTCGTCCGGCAGTCCGGCGGCGAACGCGCGGCGGTAGTGCGGCGCGGCCTGCGCCTCGTACCCGGTCGAGTCGTATGCCGACCCCATCCAGTACGCGGCGACGGCGTCGTCCTCCGGCCGCTCCGCGACCAGCGCGCCTACGGCCGCCACGAAGTCGTCGCCCTCATGCGCGTCGAGGTCGGCCCACAGCGCCTCCATGCGTCGCTGCCAGTCCTGCCTGTCGTTGTCCAGCGGATGGGAAGTCATGATGTGGACGATCTTTCCACAGGACGAGTGCGGCCCACGAGGAGATGGGCGCGCGCAGGGCGCCTCGGACGCGCGCGGTGCGGGGATTCACCTCGACTTCGCCATGCCGACTCCGGCGGGGAGGGCGTGGGAGGGGTCGTGGGTGGCGATCGATTCCCGGATCCGGTCGGCATACTCCGTCTCCCACCACGGTACCGTGCGAACCAGGGTCGGGCGTGAACCGCTGATCTGGACGAAGGCCCGGCCGCGGGGCATCGACATCAGGTCCGCGGCGTCGAGTACCGCCTCCGACCGGGAGGACCGGCTGATGCCCCGGTGGTCGCCGAACTTGTGGCTGGTGCTGGTGGTTCGCGGCTCGAAGCTGCCGCCGGATTTGGCGAGTTTCTCCAGAAACGAGATGTCCGAGACGCCACCGCCGTACACGCGGACGTTCGCCGCGCCCCACAATTTCGACATGCCGTTCTCGCCCCATACCGAGACGCCCTGAGCCCAGGACTGGAGGATCACCATGACGATCACGCCGCGCGAGCCGAAGTGTGTGAACTTGTCCGGAAGCGCCTTCCAGGGACACACGTTCGCGGCCTCGTCCAGGACGAACAGCGCCGGAGTGGGCAGCCGTCCGTTGGGCAGGACTCGGGAGTACTTGTCCGCCTCCTCGGCCAGGATCGTGGTCAACGCCATCACCAGCGGAGCCGCGATCTTGTTCGTCTCCTCGGACAGCAGATAGAGCGTGTCCGAGGGAGAGCGCACGAACGCCTTGTGGTCGAATTCGGGCCGTGAGGGGTCGCTTCCCGGAGTGACCCACTCGTTGATGTTGTCCGCCACCAGAAACGAGGCCATCTGGATCGCCGTGCCGTAGACACCCGCGCGCTGCCGGTCCGGCTGACCGATCACCGACTCGACCGACTCGGCCGGCATCCGGTGCCCCGCGTCGCGCAGGATGCGTACGGGGGTGTCGTCGGTGGGACGGGTCAGCCATACGTAGACCTGCGTGATCGGACGCTTGTCGATCGACGCCGCAAGGAGCAGGTTGGCGAACAGATCCTGGGCCGCGGGCTCGAAGTACGCGTCGCTTCGGGCGTGGCTCTGGCGATTGACGGACACGAACCTGCCGGCGAGCTTGACCGCGCTGACGATGCTGTCGCCGACGTAGGTCAGCGGGTTCCACCAGAACACCGGCTTGCCGCCGGCCTGGTTCTGCGGATCGAAGATGTAGACGGTGCCCTTGTCCTCGCGGATGGCCCGGGTGGCGTCCACCACGTCACGCTTGTTCGACGTCACCACCACCGCCCCCGGCGCCGCGACGATGTTGGGAATGGCCCGGGTCGCCGTCTTGCCGGTACGAGGACCCCAGATGTCGACGTGCATGTCCTCCCAGGAACCCCAGAGCTCCTGGTCGCCGCGAATGGCCCGGCCGATGAACACGCCCGGTGTCGTGCCCTGCGGCACCCCGAGTTTCGCCGCGGTACGGGTCACGCCCGCGGTCGTGGACGCGTGCAGTTCCCTGGACGAGGCCAGATGGCGATCGGCGCGGTCGATGCGTTCGCGCTCGCCCCGAAACCTGGCGAACACCCGCCAACCGACCACCGCGACGATCAGCAGCGCGGCGACCTGCAGGCAGAGCAGGACGGTCGCCGCGGTACCCGGCCACCGGTAGTCGCCGATCATCAGCCGCACGCCCAGCACCAGCGGGTTGGACCCGGGCTGTTCCGTCGGTCCGCCACCCCAGGAAGCCGCGAGCCACATCATCCCGTGCAGGACCACCACGGCGATGATGCCGAACAGGAAGACCAGCGCTTCGAGTTCGACGTTGGGCCCTCTGCGCTTCTGCAGGGAGCTCATCGGTTACCCACCGCCGGCGGCTCGGAGGGCTGCCTCGTCGAGGAGGAAGCTCGCTGGGTAACCGTCGACGGAGGCAAACCCCACACGCGTAAAGCCCTTTCGCATGTCCGGGCAACCCGTGGACAAGGCGGCCCCAACGGTGGGTCGTGATCGGCTGACCGGATCTCGACGCTTGGCTGCATCGACCGTGCCGGCACCAGGTGAACGCGCGGCACCGCGATGCCCGCCGACGGGCGAACTCCGCACGCCGGATTCCGTCCCGTAGATGAACACCCTTGGGATCGCCGGGACATCGCCGATGTGTCACGCACCGGATCGGTGACCGAGTTTTCGGTCAGGCAGTGCTCCTCGCACCGCGACCGCCGGCGGATGGATGAGCGCGAGCGTCCGCGCGGGGAGCGATGACACCCGTACAGGTCCACCGGGCCGCCCACGGCCGCTCCGCGGGGTCCGCGATCGGCCCGGTCGTCCGGCGTGGCAGCACCCGCCGCGTGAGCCGGTCCTGCGAACACGACGCAAAAGGAGCAGACTCGAATATTGGAGGAACACCTTTCCATCGGTAAATCTCCCAAGGAGGCCGCAGCCATGAGCGGCACGACTCCGGCACCTCACCTGACCATCGTCCGCCCCGGCGAAGGCGCCGACGGCGACCTCGGCAGCATCGGCGTCGCCTTCAAACTCTGGGGCCGGGACACCGGCGGAAGTGTCTCGATCGTCGAGCACCCGTTCCCCGTCGGCGCGCTCGTGCCCCCGCACCTGCACACTCGCGAGGACGAGTACTCCATCGTCACCGAGGGCGAGATCGGCTTCCGCTCGGGTGAGCGCGAAACCGTCCTCGGCGCGGGCGGCTACATCACCAAGCCGCGCGGCGAAATGCACACGATGTGGAACGCCGGCTCCACCCCGGCCCGCATGATCGAGGTGATCAGCCCGGCCGGCTTCGAGCACTTCTTCCGCGAAATCGCGGACCTGCTCGCCGACGGCCCGCCCGCCCCGGAGGACTTCGCCGCACTCGGCGCTGCGTACGGCCTCGAGTTCGGCCACCCGGACTGGCTGCCGGACGTCATCGCCCGCTACCACCTCACCCCGCCACCCGGCGGATGACCCGGCCGGACTTCGGGTCCCGGGGTCCGTCAGCGGTCCCGACCGGGGACGGCGCCGGAGTCGCGGCCCGGTTCCCGGTCTCGTTCCCGAGCCTGGGCTCCGGCGCGACTTCCTCGGTGTCGCCGCGTCCGAAGGTGCCGCGAGTGCCGCGAGTGCCGCGGGTGCCGCGGGTGCCGCGGGTGCCGCAGATGCCCCAGATGCCGCGCCAAAGGGATAGCTCGGCTGCCGCCGGTGCTCTTGAATGAGGGGATACAGGAGACCTGCCAGGGCGTCCGGTCCGCGCCCGGTGACCTTGGCATGCGCGGACGCGAGGAGAGTCGACGCTTGGAAAGCGTGTATCACGGGTTTCGGTTCCATCAACTGCTCGCCCTGCCGAAGGCGACGGCGGATCCGGACCTCGGAGCGATCGGTTCGGGCGCGGCGCGGCATGCGCAAGCGGCCACCTTCGCGGCGTTGACCGCGGCGCACGCGAGGCTGGCCACCCAGCTCGTAGGCCCACCGCCTGCCCTGTCCGTTGCCTGGGTACGGTCGACGCCGGGCGGACCACTGCGGTTCCTGATGGGCGGCAGACCGTACTTTCCGCCCGCCGGCGGCACCGAGCCGGTCGGTGGGCACGGCAGGGTCGCGTATCCGCGCGGGGCGCGCGTCATGTCGCTCCCCGAACGCGAAGTCGCCGACATGCTCGAGGCGTTGCCGTACTGGGTGCGGTGTGTCGGCGCCCCCGACATGTTGTGGACCCAGACCTTGTCGACTTCGCGGCCGGTGGGCGGGCCGAGGCCGATCCTGGACACCGCCGCCACGTACATCGACACGCCGTTCGCGTGGCTGGTGATCGCCGAGCCCGTGCCCAGAGAGGTGCTGGACTGGGCGGGTCCCGACCCGGCCGATCTGTTCGTGCCGCCGGCCCGGACCGACCAGGCGGTCATGGAGCGCGACGCCGAGCGACGCCGTGCGTTGGCCCGGTCGCGGGCGACCGGTATGTGGGACGTCCGGATCCTGGTCGGAGCCGCGGACCCCGCGACGGCACATGCCGCCGCGGGATTGTTGTGCGGTGCCGCCGATGTGACCGACCAACCGTTCCTGCTCACACCGACACGCGGTGTGAGCGACCTCGCCGGGAGCTGGGCGGCACCGGAGGATCGCCGACCCGACCCGGTGAGCGGCGGCACCTGGCCGTTCACCGCCACGACGGAGTTCCTGGGGGCGCTCGCGCGCCCGCCGGTCCTGGAGACGGCGGGACTGCACATGTTCCCGCCCAACACCTTCGGTCTCACCTACCCGGAGCTCGATGACGGCGCGTTCCTGATCGGTGACGCGCTCGACGAGACGCAGACCCCGATGGGACCCATGCGGGTCGCGCGGTCGACGCTCAACAGGCACACGTTCGTCTGCGGGGCGACGGGTTCGGGCAAGTCCCAGACCGTACGCTCGCTCCTGGGTGAACTGTCCAGACACCCCCAGCCCGTGCCGTGGCTGGTGATCGAGCCGGTCAAGGCGGAGTACGCCCGGATGGCCGGCCGGCTCGGCCCCGATCACCGGGTGACCGTCATCCGCCCCGGCGACCCCGACACGGCGCCGGCCGGACTGAATCCGCTGGAGCCCGAACCCGGGTTTCCCCTGCAGAGCCACATGGACCTGGCACGGGCACTCTTCCTGGCGGCATTCGACACGCACGAGCCGTTGCCGCAGGTGTTGGCCCGAGCCATGAGCAAGTGCTATCGCGACTCCGGGTGGGATGTGGTCGGCGGGGAGCAACGCCCGCCGTACAAACCCAAGTTCCTGGTGGACGAGCCGGACGTCCCGCGCGCCGCGCGCTATCCCACGCTCGACGATCTCCGCACGGCCGCGATCGACGTGGTACAGACGATCGGCTACGGCAGCGAGGTCACCAGGAATGTCCGAGGCTTTGTGGACGTCCGCATCGGCGGCCTTCGCGAAGGCGCGTGCGGCCGTTTCTTCCAGGGTGGACACCCGCTCGACATCGCCGCGCTGCTCGAAGGCAACGTCGTGCTCCAACTCGAGAACATCTCCAATGACCAGGACAAGGCCTTCGTCATCGGCACGGTCCTGATCCGCATCGTCGAGTATCTGCGGGTGCGGACCGATTCCGCCGTGCCCGGCAGGCTGCGTCATGTCACCGTCGTCGAAGAGGCCCACCGCCTTCTGCGGGCGGGTGGCAACCGGATCTCCCTCGCGGCCGCGGAACTGTTCGCCGGTCTGCTCGCCGAGATCCGCGCCTATGGCGAAGGCGTCGTGGTCGTCGAACAGATCCCCAACAAGATCCTGTCCGACGTCGTAAAGAACAGCGCGTTGAAGATCATCCATCGGCTCCCGGCCGCCGATGACCGCGCGATGGTCGGCGGCGCGGTGAACCTGCAAGGCACCCAGCACGAACGGGTGGTGGCGCTGCCTCCGGGGCATGCGGCGGTGGCCACCGACGGCATGGACGTGCCCGTCCTCGTCGCCATGCCGTACGGCGAAGGGTCCGAGAGCGAGGACGGAGTCGCCACCGACCCACCGCTGCGCGGCCGACGCAGCGTACTGTGCGGCACCGCCTGCGCCGAACAGCCATGCACGCTGCGCGTCATGAGCCACTGCGCCCATACGGCCGGCGATCCCGAACTGGTCCTGTGGACGGAGGCCAACGCGGTCGTGATCGTGACCATGCAGGGTTCGTTGCGACCCGGCGAACCCCTCCTTCGGCGACTGCGCGACCTGGACGACCGCGAGCTGCACTGCACCCTGGTGTACGCGGCCGAACGCGCGGCGGCCGCACGCGTGGAGGTCATGTCGGGCGATATCGATCCGGACGACTTCGCCGGCCGGCTCGCGGCCGTGCTCGCCCACCGCTGCGACCGGGGTCCCGAACCGCAGGCCGTCGATCCGCGAGCCCTCACCTACGGGACCTTCCGCTGGCAGGACATCAAGGACGCGCTGCAAGCGGCGAAGGAGGCCGATCCGAGCACGCCGTGGCAACACCCGGACAGCGCCGAGTGGGCCCGCCGGGGCTTGCGGCTGACCGGCGCGACGCCCGCCGGCCAGTTGCAGGAGTTGTGGCAGAAGCCCTTCTACTGGTCGGGTTCGAACATCGCCCGGTACGGGAACCCGTTCCGCAGCGGACTGCACGACGCGGTCGCCACCGTCGCGGGGGCAGTCAATGCCGAGGCCATCAAGCGGGCCTTCCGCATCGCGTGTGCGGACACACCCGAACGCGGAAGATTCCTGAACTGGACCACGACAAAGCTGGCGGAACGCTTCAAGGCCGGCGTGTGACGCGGGCGCCGAGGCGATCCCCGCGGCGCCCGGCGGAGCACCTCCGCGACGCGCGTGGCCGCCCGGAGTTCGGGCGCGCAGCCCCCTGAAGGTGATCAACCACCTTTGCGGTGACACGTATCGCCGCCGAGAACAATGGTGAGCAGGGGGCGATGGGGACGAAGTCGTGGTGCGGTCGCGGCATCACGCGGTGCTGGAACCGGGCGCCGGGGGTGATCCGACCGAGGAGGCCATGGCCGTCGCGCTCGCCCCGGGCGGCCGGGCCCGTCGTGCTCTGGACGGCTCGGGCACGCGCCGAGACGACCCGTACGCGCAGCGAGTGGGGACGATCTGCCCCGACGTCGGCGGCATCGGGGGCGGATGGGGTGGTGGCCGGCGCGGAATCCGCGTTTGCCGGCGGCGAGCGGGCCGGGGATGGCGCGGGACGCATGCGCGCGGGCGGGACGGATCTCGCCCGCGCGCTGCGGTCACCTCGCCCCGGCCGGGCCGGTCACCCCGCCTGGGTGAGACCGGCGAGTCCCGGCGGGAGGTCGCGGGTGTGCACGACGCCCAGTCGCTGTGTCGCGCGGGTCAGCGCCACATACAGGTCGGCCAGGGCGAACGCGGCCGGCTCCACGACGATCACCGCGTCGAACTCCAGGCCCTTGGCCTGCTTGGGGTCGAGCAGCACCAAGGGCCGGGTGAGGTCCGGCTCGACGCCTCGTTCGGCGTGCGGGACCGCCGTCGCCACCGCGTCGATCAGGTCACGCGGCGCGATCACCGCGAGGCGTCCCTCGGCCGGAACCTGCGGATCGCGGCCGGCGGCCCCGTCCCCAGGGTCCGACTCCGGGGCGACCCCCTCGTGCGCGACGGCCCACGCCACGGCCCCCGGCAGGTCCCCGGTGTGGTGCGACCACGGCTTCACACCGGTCGAGCGCACCGATTTCGGCGGTTCGAAGCCCGGGTCGGCGGCACGCATGACGTCGGCCGCGACCTGCATGATCTCGGTTGGCGTACGGTAGTTGACGCCCAGCCGGACCCGCTCCCAGCGACCTTCGACGTACGGCACCAGAATGCGCTCCCAGGATCCGCACCCGGCCGGCTCCGAGGTCTGCGCGGGGTCGCCGACCAGGGTCATCGACCGGGTGGGGCTGCGCCGCATGAGCAACCGCCAGGTCATCGCCGAGAGTTCCTGGGCCTCGTCGACCACGATGTGGCCGTAGGCCCAGGTGCGGTCCGCCGCCGCGCGCTCGGCGGAGGTGCGGTGGTCCAGCTCCTCCTGGCGTTCGGCGAGGCGCTCGGCGTCCACGAGGTCGTGCGCACTCAGCACCTCGGACTCCTCGTCGTCGCGGTCCTCGAACTCCTGCGTGCGCGAGCCGTAGGACAGGTCGAGCACGCCCTGCGCGTAGGCGATCTGCCGCCGGCGCTCGGCATCCGCCGCGGCCCGCGCCAACGAGTCGTCCTCACCCAGGAGTTCGGCGGCCTCGTCGAGCAACGGCACGTCGCCCACCGTCCATTCGTCGGTGGTCCACGTCCCGAAGACCGGGTCGTACGCGGCCGGCCGCCGGATCGCGGCGGCGTCCTCGTCGGACAGGTACACCGGTTCGGCGAGATAGTCCGCGAGCAACGTCTGCGGGGTCAGGCGCGGCCACAGCTCGTCGACGGCCGCCTGCACGGCCGGGCTCTCGGCGACCGACATCGCCAACTGCGCGACCTCCTCCGAGCCGAGGAAGTTCGGCCCACCGAACGGGTCCGCGCCGAGCCGGTCGACCAACTGCTCGGCGAGGCCGTCGATTACCCGCGACGCGAACGCCGCGCGGGCGAGGTTGTGCGGCAACAGCGTCGCACGTGCCTTGCTCCGGGCGGCCCGAACGATCCCCGCGTCGAGGAACAGGTCGCCGTCGTCGTGTCCGATCACCAACGGCGTCTCGGGCACCGTCTGTTGGTCGGCCACGAAGCGGGCGAGCACCTCGGCCATCGCGGCCCGACCCTTGACCTCGGCGGCCGCGGGGGTGTCGACGGCGGTCGTGGTGACGCCCGGGAACAACTCGCCGGGTGTGGCGAACTGCACGCCCGTCTCGCCGAGCGAGGGCAGGACGTCCTCGATGTAGCCGAGGAAGGCGGGGTTGGGGCCGACCACGAGCACGACGCGGCGGGTCAGGTGCTCACGGTTGGCGTACAGCAGGTACGCCGCGCGGTGCAGCGCGACGACCGTCTTGCCGGTGCCCGGGCCGCCCTCGACCACGAGGATGCCGCGGTGCGGCGCACGGATGATGCGGTCCTGCTCGGCCTGGATGGTCTGCACGATGTCGTGCATGCGCCCGGTGCGGCGGGCGTCGAGCGACGCGAGCAGGACCGCGTCGGCGTCCGAGCCCTCGAAGCCGGTGCGGGTGTCGTCCGTGAGGTCGAGGATCTCGTCGTGCAGCGCGGTGACCCGCTGCCCGGACGTGGTGATGTGCCGCCGCCGGCGCAGGCCCATCGGAGTGTGCCCGGTCGCGAGATAGAACGGTCGTGCGACGTCGGCGCGCCAGTCGATGATCAGTGGGGTGTGTTCGGCGTCGTCGCGACGGATTCCGATCCGTCCGATGTGATGGTCGGCGCCGTCCCGGAACAACAATCGCCCGAAACACAGGCCGTTGGCGCCGGCGTCGAATGCCGCGCGCAGGCTCGAGTGCTCGAAGACCGCGATGTCCCGCTCGACGCGTGCCTGCCGGGTGCCGTCGTGCTCGCGCCCGAGCGCGCTCGTCACGGCGGCCTCCGCCTGGGCACGCAGGTCCGCGAGGCGTGCGTAGAGCGCGTCGACGAATTCCTGCTCGTATCGCAATTCGGCGTTTGACAATTCGTCTCCCGGGCGGGTATTATGCCTTCATTGAGATTCCTGAATGCCGTGAGGAAACCGGTATTCAGAACCATCCAATATACCTTGAATAAAGGCCCCGGACGTCAGGACGTCCGGGGCTTTCTCGTTGCCCCGGCGGCCGTGGAGACGCCGCGGACGAACGACTCGGTGGCCGGCGGTACGGTGGATTTCGTGACGATCGACGCCTTCCCCGACCCGACCGCGGAGTTCGAGGCGCAGCGGGGGCGGCTGTTCGGGATCGCGTACCGGATGCTGGGGTCGGCGGCCGAGGCCGAGGACGCGGTGCAGGACGCGTACCTGCGCTGGCACGCGGCCGATCGAGGACACATCGAGGTGCCGGGGGCGTGGTTGGCCAAGGTGTTGACGAATCTGTGCCTCAACCGGCTGACGTCCGCGCGGGCGCGGCGCGAGGAGTACGTCGGGCCGTGGTTGCCCGAGCCGGTGCGGACGGACGCGGGGGCGCTCGGGCCGTTGGAGACCGCCGAGCAGCGGGACGCGGTGTCGATGGCGATGCTCGTGATGCTGGAACGGTTGTCGCCGCCGGAGCGGGCGGTCGTGGTCCTGCGGGACGCGTTCGGGTACAGCCATCGGGAGATCGCCGAGGTGCTGGACTGGCCGGAGGCCAACTCCCGGCAGACCTACCGGCGGGCGAGGCAACATCTGGTGTCCGGGCGGCCGCGCTTCGAGGCTTCCGCGGAGGTGCGTTCCGACCTGCTGGCGCGTTTCCTGACGGCGGCGGCCGAGGGGGCGCTCGAGCAACTGGAGTCGCTCCTCGCCGACGACGTCGTGACGTGGACCGACGGGGGCGGCAAGGTCTCCGCGTCGACACGACCGGTCTCCGGGCGCGAGAAGGTGGCCCGGTTCCTGCTGGGTCTGGTGGAGCGCTTCTCGTCCGATATGGAATTCGGCTTCGCCGAGGTCAACGGCGAGGCGGCGCTGTTGGGCTGGGAGGGCGGGGCGCTCACGACCGTGGCGGTGGCGCAGTTCGGCGCGGAGGGCATCGCGGGCGTGCGGATCGTCCGCAATCCGGAGAAGCTGAAATTCCTCGAAGAACAATGCCGAGGGTTGTCACGTAACGCATAGCCGTCCGGTTCCTTGCTGACGAGGGCGACGTCGCGACGGTGCGGCGTCCCCGTAGCGAGGAGGACCGATGAGCGAGAACGTGATCCTGGTGACGGGCGCGACCGGTGTGCTCGGGCGCGAGGTGCTGGATCGGGTCCGGCGCACCGGGCTGCCGGTGCGCGCGATGACCCGCAGGGCGGCGCTGCCCGACGACGCGGCGGTCACCTGGGTGACCGCCGACCTGCAGACCGGCGAGGGTGTCGACGCGGCGTTCGACGGCGTCGCGACGATCATCCACTGCGCGTCGGACACGCGGAAGCCGAAGCACGACCTTCCCGGCTGGCGGCACCTGCTGGGCGCCGCGAAGCGGGCCGGAGTCGGGCACATCGTGAACATCTCGATCGTCGGCATCGACCGGATCCCGTACTCCTACTACGAGATCAAGATCGAGGGTGAGCGGTTGCTCGCCGAGTCCGGTATCCCGTGGAGCAATCTGCGCGCGACGCAGTTCCCCGAGCTGCTGCACAAGGTGTTCGGCCTGTCGTCCAGGACGCCCTTCGTCATGGTCCCGTCGAAGACCGTGTGCCAGCCCGTCGACCAGGGCGAAGTGGCCGACCGACTGGTGGAGTTGGCGCAGGGCGCGCCGGCCGGGCGGGTCGCGGACCTGGGCGGGCCGCGGGTGTACCAGGCGGGGGACCTGGCTCGTTCCTGGCTGAAGGCGGTGGGCAAGCGGCGGTGGGTCCTGCCCGTGCGGGTCCCGGGCAAGGCCGGCGCCGGGCTGCGCGCCGGGGGGCTGGTCACGCGGGAGAACGCGGTGGGCGTCAGGACGTGGGAGGACTACCTCGCCGCGAAGGTGGCCGGCTGAGCACGACCCGCTGAGCGTGGCGCGGGCTTCGGTCCCGCGGGTCGCCTCGGTTTGCTTTCGGGCGGTCTCGGCCTGCCCGTTCTCGCCGAAGGCGTGACCTGATCGGGCGCGGCCCTCCGGCAGGGTGCACGAAGAGCTCGTGCCGGAGGGTCCCGAGCCCGTCCGCGACCACCCCACACGTCCTCCAGGAGCTGCTCCGGGCGGCCGGACCGGCGCGGGGCGGGCCTGTGGGCGGGACGTCGACGGGCGCGGGCGACTCCCGGCCCGATGACGCGTGTCCGTCAGTCGAGGCGGGCGTCGAGGCCGTACAGCTCCAGCGTCTGGTCGAGTGCCCGCTTGATCTCCGTGGGCGCCAGTCCTCGGTCGGTGCGCAGGTGGTGCAGCAGGCTCGGTCCGCACGGGCCGAGCAGGAAGTCCGCGAGGGTCGTGGCGTCGGCGTCCGGCCGCAGCCGGGCGATCAGCATCGCCGTGTGGATCCGCATCGCACGGTAGGGCGCGCTGGTGTAGCGCGCGCACGGATCGGCGACCTCCGCCGCCAACAGCATCGCGTGCTGCTCCACGACGCGATCGACGAGTGCGTGCAGGAACGCGCGCAGGCGGTCGGCGGCGGGCGCCCCCGGGCCCAACGGGGGCGGGCCGGAGAGGAAGGCGGCCTGGAAGACCTGTTCGCGCTCGTCGAGGAGTGCGAACAGTAGGCCGGCCACATCGCCGAACCGGCGGTAGACCGTGCCGACGCCCATCCCGGTGGCATGCGCGACCGCGTTCATGGTGAGCGCGTCGGGGCCCTGCTCGGCGACGATCCGGCCGGCGGCATCGAGGATCCGGCGACGGTTGCGGGCGGCGTCGGCCCGTTCCGGCGGAGGTTGTTCGGCCATCGGGAGATCGATGCGGGGCGGTGGGCTCATGATCGCAGCCTAACGGATAGTCATCCGCTTCCCACTTGCCAAACGGATTCCTATCCGCTTGACTCCTCGTCGAAGCGGATAGCAATCCGATTAGTCCTGCCGGAGGTTTCGCCATGACCACCAAGATCGCCGTCGTCTACTACTCATCCACGGGCAACGTCCACCAACTCGCCCGGGCCGTCGCCGAAGGAGCGGAGAAGGCCGGTGCCGAGGTACGCCTGCGCCGGGTGCCCGAACTCGCGCCCGACGAGGTCGTCGACTCCGTGCCGGCATGGCGCGCGCACCTCGATGCCACCCGGGACGTCGAGGTCGCCACGCTGGACGACCTCGTGTGGGCCGACGCCTACGCGTTCGGCTCGCCGACGCGGTTCGGCAACATCTCCTCGCAGCTCAAGCAGTTCATCGACACGACCAGCGGGCTGTGGCAGCAGGGCGTGTTCGTCGACAAGCCGGCCACCGGATTCGTCAGCGCGGCGAACCTGCACGGCGGCAACGAGTCGACGCTGTTGGCGCTGTACAACACCCTGCACCACTGGGGCTCGCTGATCGTGTCGCCGGGCTACACCGACCCGGTCGTGTACGGCGCCAACGGCAACCCGTACGGCACCGCGCACGCCTCCGGGGCCGGCGAGCCCGGCGACAACATCCTCGAAGCCGCCCGCTACCAGGGCGCGCGCCTGACCACCGTGACCCGAAAGCTCCTGGCCGGCCAGGCCGCGTAGGCGCCGCCTCGCATGTGCGCACCCGTGTTCGCGCGCGAGCGCGGGATGCGAAATCCGGGACACCCCAGCCCGGTTGGATGGCTTCGCCGGCCTTTCCTCGCAATTTCGATATTCGTCGTGCATGTCCGCGGCCGACGTGGACAGCCTTGCTGGAGGCGCCCGGGACGGGCGACCGGCCGGGTGAAGGGACGTGCGTCATGGGGACGAACGGGTTCGGTCCGCATCGTTTCGCGGAGCGAGCGGAGCGAGAGGCGGCGGAGTCGGCCGAAGGTGAGGGGATGGCCCTGGCACTGGTGTGGTTGGCGGACGAGTATCGGCGCTCCGCGCCCTCCGATGGGGGTCGTCGCGTGACACCGATGCGGACGCGGTCGGATGCGGACGGGCCGGACGCCTTGCTTCGGTGACGACGGGCCGGGCGAGTTCCCGGTCCTCCCCGTCGGTGGGCGGCGTCCGCTCGCCCGGAGACCGGCGGCGCGATGCCGGGGTCCGGAGACGGGTTCAGGTCCGGTGCCGGGTGAACGCGGTGGCCGGTGGGTCGTTGCGTGCGCGCTCGGTTTCGGGCCGCGACCGTCCCGGCGCGCGGGTACGGATGCTCGTGGGCAGCGGGGATGCGGGTGATTCGCGTCCGGGGCGGGATCGACCGGTTTGCCGTACGGGATTCCGGATCGCAGTGAATCGGGTAGGCATCACGACATGACCACTCACGAGCATGACAACGTCCCCAGCGGCGCGCCGGAGGACCTCGTCGAGCGCGCTTCGGGTGTGGGTGGCACGCCATCCGGGATGAGCGCGACCGACGTGCGGGTACGAAGTGATTTGGCGCGCCACCTGGGACGCGACATCTACCCCGCCGATCGCGAGGCGCTCCTGGCACGGCTGCGCGGGACGTCGGCGCCCGACCACCTGGTGGATCTCCTCGCCGGGTTGCCGGTGGACGGCTTCGACTACGAAAGCGTGCAACAACTGTGCAGGGCCCTCGGCCTGGGCACGGAAGAGCACCACACCTGACGAGAGGCGACCGGCGCCGCCACCGTTGTCGGTGGCGGCGCCGGTCGCGGGGGCGGCGTCCCCCGTTTGCGGCGGCCCCCGTGTGCCGCGGCCCCCGCCCCGCCGCGCGCCCCCAGCGCCGGGCCCCAGCCACCGTAGGGCGGCACGGCCCCCGGTTTGCCGCCGGG